>NZ_VZPL01000004.1 GCF_008801575.1 Xanthomonas cissicola
GCCGCGTTGTCGAGCGCCAACTCGGCATACATCCGTTTGAGCTTGGCGTTCTCGGACTCGAGCTCCTTGACCCGCCGCAGCTCGGACGCCTCCAAGCCGCCGTACTTGCTCTTCCACTGGTAATAGGTCGCCGTGCTGATGCCGACTTGGCGACAGATGTCTTTGACTGGAACGCCTGCGTCGGCCTGCTTCAGCGTGGCGATGATCTGTGTCTCGGTGAACTTCGATGTGCGCATGGAACCTCCTGACTTGGGAACGATGCCAGAAAGATCTACTTATGCGGTGTCTGCGGATCAGGGGAGCTTACGGAACCGCGATGGGGCGAGGCAACACTCGGCCGCCAGCGTGCGCCGAACGGCGACACCGGACGCAGCCGCGCAGCGGCAGGCGATGCGCTCCCAGCCCATAACGGCAAGCGCCATCGCTGGCGTTTGATCCAGTCTGCCGTCGGGGAATGGACCTGCGCGTGTCGGAATTTAAATCCACACGTGAAAAAAAAATACGCGCCATTCAGCTGCGTCTCCGTCTGAAATATCAACGACCTACAGCTGCTCGCTTTATTTGAAATTCCCGCCCGATCTTTAATCAGAGTGGCGAACTGGTGAATTTGACCTGCCTAACGCACCGGATTACGCACAATGGGCGTCTGCACCTGACCTCGCTTGGTATATTCCCAGCAATACATTCAATTAAACAAAAAAGGGAAATGAGCAAATTAGTATAATTTCGCGGCCAGCAATCCCGCCACGAAGGCGCAGCGCTAGAGTCCGTTAGATCCGCTAACCTGCGCTTGAATTCGATACCAGAGTAGTGATTTCACTGACAACGCTGATGCCATTCCCTGATTCACGAAGACCGCAGTCGCATTTAGGATAGCCGCCCCCCGAGATTTGTGATGCCTCATTGTTGAGTACGCTCCTACACCAATCTGCGGACTGACCTGCCAGTGCGCTCTTAATTCGTTTTGGCTATGGATTAAATCGGCAAAGCCTATGTGCGCAAATTTCTCTGAATAGCAACTGTCCATTCACATTTTAGAGAACGTGGATAGCGCCGTTAAACAATCCGCAAGCACTCGGCTAATGCCGAACGCAATATCCGATGCTCCGCGAGCGCATTCCTTAGGAACGAAAGGCGCAGCGGTCGAGAATGAATAACGCGTGAAATTAATGCCTTCGCTGGCGATCGCCGGCGCGGGGACCTTCTGCGCCAAATTTGAATCACCAGCAGTAGCGGCGCACTCAATAAACTGGAATCGACAAACCAATGAATCGCTCGCTACTCGCAACCACCATCGCCTCCTGCCTCATCCTGACCGCCTGCGGCGGCGGCGGCGGTGGCGGCAACGTCCGTAGCGACGCGCCGCAGACCACCGTGATCGCACCGACACCGACGACCCCGCCGCCGGCAGCGGATCCGCTGCCCGCACCCGCACCCGCACCGACGCCGGCCCCGCCACGCTACCAGGGCGTGGGCAGCAATCTGCTGGTGCCGACCAATGCGGATCTGGCGCAGCAGGCTGGCGCGCGTGGCCAGGGCGTGAAGCTGGCGGTGCTGGACGACAACCTGGTGCCGAGCTACGCGCCGATCAGCGGCAAGGTCGACAGCTTCAACGATTACACCGCCAGCCCGGGCACGCCCGAATCGTCGGCCAATGCCCTGCGCGGCCATGGCACGATTGTGTCTGCGCTGGTGCTGGGCTCCGCGCAGGACGGCTTTGCCGGTGGCGTCGCGCCGGATGCGGACCTGTTCTACGCGCGCATCTGCGCCGAAAATTCCTGCGGCACGCAGCAGACCCGTCGCGCGGCGGTGGACCTGGCCGCGGCCGGCGTGCGGATCGCCAACCTTTCCATCGGTGCCTCCTACCCCGATGCCGCCGCCAGTGCCAACGCTGCGCTGGCCTGGAAGTACGCACTGACCCCGTTGGTGCAGGCCGATGCGCTGATCGTGGCCTCCACTGGCAACGAAGGGGCGGCAGAAGCCTCCTACCCGGCCGCAACGCCGGTGCAGGAAGCCAGCGTGCGCAACAACTGGCTGGCCGTCGGTGCGATCAATATCGATAGCGCCGGCAATGCCGCCGGCCTGACCAGCTATTCCAATCATTGCGGCGCCGCTGCGCAGTGGTGCCTGGTCGCGCCGGGCAGCTATACCGCCCCGGCCCTGGCCGGCACCGAACTGCAGGGCCAGATTGCCGGCACCTCGTTCTCCACCGCCGCCGTCAGCGGTGTCGCTGCGCAGGTGCTGGGCGTGTATCCGTGGATGAGCGCTTCCAACCTGCAGCAAACCCTGCTGACCACCGCCACCGACCTGGGCGACCCGGGCGTGGACGCGCTGTACGGCTGGGGCCTGGTCAATGCGGCCAAGGCGATCAAGGGCCCGGGCCAGTTCGCAAGCAACTGGGCGGCCAATGTGACCGCTGGCTACGACAGCACCTTCAGCAACGACATCTCCGGCGCGGGCAGCCTGACCAAGAGCGGCGCAGGCAAGCTCACCCTGAGCGGCACCAATACCTATAGCGGCGGCACCACGATTCAGGATGGCGTGCTGTCGCTCACCGGCAGCCTGCGTTCGGATCTTCTGGTGGCCAATTCGGCCACCTTCGAATCGCGCGGCGGTGTCGTCAACGGCAACTACAGCCTGGTCAACGCGACCGGCACCACGGCCATCGAACTGGGCAAAGGCCTCGCCGTCACCGGCCAGGCCAGCCTGAAGGGCAATCTGCTGTTGCTGCCGGAGGCGGCCGGCTACACCGTCGGCAGCACCGAGAAGATCGTCAAGGCGGGCGTCCTGCAAGGCACGTTCGACCGCGTGCAGTACGCCAACAATTTCTTCTGGACCGCGGCACTGTCTTACGACCCGACCACCGTCACCGCGACCCTGACCCGCAATGCCTCCGCGGCCAGCGCACAGGCGGCCGGTGCGCCGCAGTCGGTGGTCAACGGTGCGAACCAGGCCGACGCGCTGGTCAAGGTGCTGGATACGCGGGTCGCCTCGGGCGACACCGACAACCTGGGCGGCCTGATCAGCGCCACCGGTTCGCTGATTGCAGCATCCGATGCGCAGGTTGCTGCATCGCTGCCGACCCTGACCGGCCAGGTGCACGGCATCGAGCGTACGCTGGGCTTCCAGTCTGCGCTCAACGACGCACGTGTCGCCGCCGACCGCCTGCCCTACCTGGCCGATACCACCACGCTGACCACCTGGATGCAGGGCAGCTACCTGGACGGCGATCTGGGCCGTAGCGGTTTCGATTCGGCCGATTACACCCAGCAGGCCACCACCTTCGGCGTGGATCTGCCGATGGGCAACGCCGGCACCATCGTCGGTGCGGCCGTGACCTCCGGCCAGGACCGTGCGCACATCGCGGCGTCGTCGAGCCGACTGCGCTCGGACCGGTATGCGATGACCGCCTACCTGTACCAGCCGATCGGCCGGGCGTATCTGTCGGCGACCGGTTCGTACGGCATGAGCAACGTCGAAACCGAGCGCAACGTGCAGGCCGGCAGCATCGGCGAGCGCCTGCAGGACCGTCGCCACGACACCAACTGGTCGGCACGCGCGGAAATCGGCCTGATGCCGCAGGCCGGGTTGTCGCCGTTCGTGGCCGCCGGTGTGGTGAGCCAGACCCAGGATGCCTTCAGCGAAGCCTCGGTCACGGGTCTGGGCTTGAGCGCGAACAGCGACACCCTGCGCGCAGGCTATGGCGAGGTGGGTGTGCGTGGCCATCTGGCACGCGGCAAATGGGGCTTCGATGGTCTGGTGGCGTATCGCTCGCTGCTGGGCAACCCGAATTCCGACTTCTCGGCGTGGTTCACCGGCTTGCCGGAAGCGCGTTTCAATGTCGCCGGCGAGCCGGTGTCCAAGCAGTCGCTGCGCGCCTCGGTCGGCCTGCGTTACCAGCTCAACGATGCGTTCTCCATCTACGGCAACGTGGGTGCCGAGCGCGGTCGTTCGGACACCAACAGCATCAATGCCAACGTCGGCCTGCGCTGGCAGTTCTGATCGCAGCCGATGCAGCGGTGCTGCAGGTGACGCACGTGATGATGTCGCGCACACGGCTGCGCGACAGATAAAAGAAAGGCCCCGGCATGTCCGGGGCCTTTTCGTTGACGGCCGCATGCGAATGCCGAACTGCCAAGCGCTTGGCTGACACGGCGTCCTGCTTGCCGACCGCGCGCAGGCGATACGAAGGTATATCGATGCGATGTCCATGGACTGGCGAAAACGCCCGAAAACCCCTGGTTTCGCGCACTGACGGCTGGCACCATGCACGCCATTGACGCGGCTGCAGCACGCGTTGCAACTGCGCCAGCCCCGGTGGCTGGCGCGCAACCTCACACCTGTAGCGATGCGCCATGGGTGCCAGGCGATGCCGATGAACGCCGCTGCCGGCAGCGAGCGTAGATCCCTCGCCGATGCAACCGCGCCCTGCGTTCGCGCATCGCCGACCGCGGGTGCAAGGCCTTCCCTCTCCCCGTTCGAGTCATCGCATGCCGTCCCCCTTCCTGCGTTCTACGCTGGCAGCTGCCTGTGTGTGCAGCTTGCTCGCTGGCTGCGGAGCCACGCCGCCGCCGGCCGCTCCCTCGCCGCTGCTGATCCACACCAACATGCAGGTGATGGTGCCGGCGCACTCGCCCTTGCGTGCCAGCCTGCGCGTGCAGGCGGTGCGCAGCCAACCCATCGCACCGCTGCTGCAGATGCCGGCCGTGATCGAGGTCTTGCCCGAGCGGCTGGTGCGGGTCGTGCCGCCGTTGGCCGGGCGCGTGGTCGCACTGCCCAAGCCCCTGGGCGACACCGTGCGTGCTGGCGATGTGCTGTGCGTGCTGGATTCTGCCGAACTTGCCAGTGCCTACAGCGATGCCGGCAAGGCGCGCGCCACGCTGGAACAGGCACGTCTGGAACTTGCCCGGCAGAAGGCGCTGGCAGCGGACAGCATTTCCGCCGCACGCGATCTGCAGGCAGCGCAGCAGGCCTTCGACAGCGCGCAGAACGATGCACGGGCGGCCAGCGATCGCCTGGCCCAGCTGGGTGTTGCTGCGCAGGCGAGCTCGCACCGGCGCTATGTCGTGCGTGCGCCCATTGCAGGCCGCGTGGTGGACCTGAGCGCTGCGCTGGGCGGCTTCTGGAACGACACGTCAGCGTCACTGATGACGGTGGCCGATATCTCGCAGGTGTGGCTCACCGCCAGCGTGCCGGAACGCGAGATTGGCCAGGTCTTCGAAGGTCAGCCGGTCACTGCCAGCCTGGAGGCCTATCCAGCCCAACGCTTCGTCGGCCAGGTGCAACACCTGGATGATTTGCTCGACCCCGCCACCCGCACATTGAAAGTCAGGGTGGCCTTAGAGAACCGCGATGGCCTGCTCAAGCCGGGCATGTTTGCGCGCGCCCAGTTCCACTCGCGTCCCCAACAGGCCCTGCTGGTGCCCGACAGCGCGCTCTTGCAGATGGGACTGTACACGCGGGTGTTCATCGAAACCGCGCCGTTCGCTTATCGCTCGCGCATCGTGGCCACCGGCCGCGCGATGGATGGGTATACCGAGATCCTGTCCGGCCTGAAGGCCGGCGAGCGTGTGGTGATCCAGGACGGAGCCTTGCTCAATGATTGAGGCGATCACCACCACCTGCTTCCAGCGGCGCGGCATCGTCTGGCTGGTCTTCGTACTCATTGCGTTATACGGCACATGTAGCTGGACGCAGCTGCCGGTGGAGGCTTACCCGGACATCGCCGATGTCACCTCGCAGGTGGTCACGCAGGTCCCGGGCCTGGGTGCGGAAGAAGTGGAACAGCAGATCACCGTGCCGCTGGAACGTGCGTTGATGGGCACGCCCGGCCTGCATGTGTTGCGCTCGCGCAGCCTGTTCGCTCTTTCGTTGATCACGCTCGTCTTCGACGATGGAACGGAAGGCTACTTCGCGCGGCAGCGCGTGCTGGAACGCATACAGGCGGTCACCCTGCCCTACGGCGCGATTCCCGGGCTCGACCCATATACCTCGCCCACCGGCGAGATTTATCGCTACACGCTGGAATCGAAAACACGCAGCCTGCGCGAGCTGTCCGATCTGCAATTCTGGACGGTGATTCCGCGCCTGCAGAAGGTGCCAGGCGTGGCCGATGTGACCAACTTCGGCGGCCTTACCACGCAGTTTTCGCTGGCGCTGGAGCCGGACCGCTTGACCCGGTACGGGGTGTCGCTGCAGCAGGTCAAGAGCGCCATCACCAGCAACAACGCCGATGGCGGCGGCAGCGTGATGGACCGTGGCGAACAAAGCTACGTGATCCGCGGCATCGGCCTGCTGCATTCGTTGCAGGACATCGGCAACGTGGTGGTGAGCAGCGGCAATGGCGTGCCGGTCCTGGTCAAGGACCTGGGCGAGGTGCGCTACGACAATGTCGAGCGACGCGCCATTCTGGGCAAGGACGGCAACCCGGACACGATCGAAGGCATCGCGTTGCTGCTCAAGGACAGTAACCCCTCGGTGGCCTTGCAAGGCCTCCACAGCGCCGTGGAGGAACTCAACAACAGCGCGTTGCCCAAGGACGTCAAGCTGGTGCCGTATCTGGATCGCACCGCGTTGATCGACGCCACAATGCACACGGTGAGCGCCACGATGACCGAAGGCATGCTGCTGGTGTGCGTGGTGCTGTTGATCTTCCTGGGTAGCCCGCGCGCGGCGGCGATCGTGTCGTTGACCATCCCGCTGTCGTTGTTGATCGCCTTCAGCTTCATGCACCACCTCAAGATTCCCGCCAATCTGTTGTCGTTGGGCGCGATCGACTTCGGCATCCTGGTCGATGGCGCAGTGGTGCTGGTGGAAAACGTCTTGCGCCTGCGCGAAGAAAACAGCCAGCGTGCATTGACGGCGCGCGTTGCCATCGACGCCACCCTGCAAGTGGCGCGGCCCATCTTCTTCGGCATGGCAGTGATCGGGTGTGCGTACCTGCCGCTGCTGGCATTCGAGCGCATCGAATACAAGCTGTTTTCGCCAATGGCCTACGCGGTGGGCGCGGCCTTGATCGGTGCGCTGCTGGTGGCGCTGGCACTGATTCCTGGCCTGGCGTGGCTGGCATTCCGCAAGCCGCGCAAGATGCTGCACAACCGCGTACTGGAAAAACTTGGGCAGCGCTATCGCGCAGTGCTGGAACGCAGCGTGGGCCGACGCGGTTGGCTGCTGGCTTGCGCTGCGCTGGCGCTTTGCGTGCTGGCGGTGTTGGGGGGCAGCATCGGCCGCGACTTCTTGCCCTACATCGATGAAGGATCGCTGTGGCTGCAGGTGCAGATGCCGCCGGGCATCACCCTGGACAAGGCCGCCAGCATGGCCAATGCCTTACGCAAGGCCACGCTGGAATTTCCAGAGGTGTCGTACGTGGTCACCCAGACCGGGCGCAACGACGACGGCACCGACTACTGGACGCCTTCGCATATCGAAGCGAGCGTGGGCCGGCGTCCCTACAAGGAATGGCCCGCCGGCATGGACAAGCAGGCATTGATCGCTGCGCTCGGCGCACGTTATGCCCGGATGCCCGGTTACACGGTGAGCATGATGCAGCCGATGATCGACGGCGTGCAGGACAAGCTCTCCGGCGCGCACAGCGACCTGACCGTGAAGGTGTTCGGCGACGATCTGCAGCAGGTTCGCGGCGTTGCCGACCAGGTGGCCTCCGCCTTGCACAAGGTGCCCGGGGCTGCGGACATCGCCGTGGATGTAGAACCGCCCCTGCCCAACCTGCAGGTGCGTTTCGACCGCGAGGCGGCAGCGCGCTATGGCATCAATGCGGCCGATGTGTCGGATCTGATTTCCACCGGCATCGGCGGCAGCCCGATCGGGCAGATGTATCTCGGTCAGAAGAGTTACGACCTTACCGTGCGCTTTCCGCAACGGTATCGCAACGATCCGCAGGCCATTGGCGCGTTACGCCTGCGCACCGCTGCCGGCGCCGAGATACCGCTCTCGGCGGTGGCCAGCATCGCGACCACCAGCGGCCAGAGCGTGATCGTGCGCGAGATGGGCCGGCGCAACATCATCGTGCGGCTCAACGTGCGCGGCCGCGATCTGTCCAGTTTTCTGAGCGATGCGCAGGCCACGCTCGCGCGGCAAGTGCACCTGGACCCGCAGCACATGCAGCTGGTGTGGGGCGGCCAGTTCGAGAACCTGCAGCGCGCCCAGGCGCGCTTGCTGGTGGTGCTGCCGACCACCTTGTGCATCATGTTCGTGTTGCTGTTCGGCGCGTTCGGCAACCTGCGCCAACCGACATTGGTGCTTGCCGCCGTGCCGCTGGCCATGATCGGCGGATTGGCTGCACTGCATCTGCGCGGGATGACGCTCAATGTCTCCAGCGCGGTAGGTTTCATCGCCTTGTTCGGGGTCGCGGTCCTGAACGCGGTGCTGATGCTCGCGCAAATCAACCGACTGCGCCAAGACGTGGGCATGTCCTTGCGGGAGGCGGTGGTGGCCGGCGCGGTGAGCCGCATGCGTCCGGTCCTGATGACCGCGACGGTGGCAGCGCTCGGCCTGGCACCGGCGATGCTCGCCACTGGCCTGGGCAGCGATGTGCAGCGCCCCTTGGCCACGGTGGTGGTTGGCGGCTTGGTCACCGCCACGCTACTCACCTTGGTGTTGTTGCCATCGCTCTACTACCTGATGGAAGCCTTCGTCGCAACGCGCCAGGGCCGCCAGTGGACGACACCATGACAGACGTTCGCAACGCATTGCTCGCCAGTGCCGTGGCGGCATCGCTCGCCGCCTGCGCAGTAGGACCGGACTTTCAGCGCCCCGCTGCGCCTGCTGCCGATCGCTACACCGCCAACGCGTTACCGGTAACGACCGCAGCCGCCGACGTAGCACATGGTGGTACGCAAGAGTTCGAGCCTGGGCAGGAACTGCCGGCCGCCTGGTGACGCGCATTCGGCTCGCCGCAACTGAATGCTGTGGTGGAGCGGGCATTGCGTGCCAATCCGGATCTGCAAGCCGCCGACGCAGCGCTTCGCCAGGCGCAACAGACGCTGGCCGCGCAACGCGGTGCCTGGCGACCGCAAGCGGATCTGCGTGTGGATGCCAGCCGGCAACGCGACTCGGTGGTGCCAGCGCCGGATGCCGGCATCGACACACCGTATGCGCTACGCACCGCCCAACTCAGCGTCAGCTATACGCTGGACGTGTTTGGCGGCACGCGGCGGCAAGTGGAAGCGGCCGGTGCGCAGGCACAGGCGCAGCGCGATCAGCGCGATGCGGCGTACCTGAGCCTCACCGCCAACGTGGTGAACGCGGCCATCGGCGAAGCGGCCGTGCGCGCGCAACTGGATGCGGCGCGTGCGCAGGTCGCCATCGCCAAGCAGCTCTGCACGCTCACCGAGCGCCAGCAGACGCTTGGCGCACTCGGCGCAGCGCAGGTGCTGGCCCAACGCACTGCGCTGGCACAGGCGCAGGCCGCGGTGCCGGCACTGGAAAAGCAGCTGGAACAACAACGGACCCTGCTCGCGATTCTGGGCGGGCAACTGCCTGGCGACGCTGCGGGTGAGGCATTTACGCTGGATACCTTGCAGCTTCCGGCGCAACTGCCGTTATCGTTGCCCTCGCGGTTGCTCGATCGCCGCCCGGACATCCGCGCCGCCGAAGCGCAGGCGCATGCTGCCAGCGCATTGATCGGCGTGGCGGCGGCTGCGCGCTTGCCGTCCATTAGCTTAAGTGCGGCCAGCGGCGGCTCTGCATCCGGTGTCGGGCGCATGTTCGCGGCCGGCAATACGCAATGGTCGGTGGCCGGCGGCCTGTTGCAGCCACTGTTCCATGGCGGCGCGCTTGCGCATCAGCAACGGGCGGCCGAAGCTGGCTACACGCAGGCAATGGCGCAGTACCGCAGCGTGGTGTTGAACGCATTTGGCGAGGTTTCCAACGCGCTCACCGCGCTGCAGAGCGACGCGCAGAGCCTGCACGCCTGTGCCGATGCGCAAGCGCTGGCGGAGCGCACGCTGGCGCTGGTGCAACGTCAACAGGCGGTCGGTGCGGTGGGCATGGCAGATCTGCTGCAGGCGCAGCAGGCCTACCAGAGCACGCAGGCCGCCACGGTCCAGGCACAGGCCGCGCGCTACACCGACACCGTGGCGCTGTATCAGGCCCTGGGTGGCGGGCCGTGGTGGTCGCCAGCGGCCCGGACGCCCAAGCCCGCGGTTCCATGAATCACGCGCTGCATCCAGCGCCGGTTGCGTAACGGCGGCGCCGCCAGCTGAGACAATCGCCGCCATGCGCATGACCTTTCTCTTCCGCTCGCCACCCACGCGTACCGACCTGCTTGGCATGGTCGGGCTGGTGGCGGGCATGGCGGCGATCTTCGTGGCCGATACCTTCACCGACTACGCGGTGGCGGCAGCCTTGTTCTATACGTTGGTGGTGCTGCTGTCGGTGCGTCTGCTGACGCGCACGGGCGTGGTGCTGCTGGCGGGCACCTGCCTGGTGCTGATCGTGCTCAGCTTCCATCTCACCCCGGCCGGCAGCTACCGCGTGGGCGTAATCAACTCCTGCATCAGCGCGGTGGTGGTGGCGGTCACCACGTATCTAGCGGTGCAGATGGAAGCGGCCAAGGCCAGCGCACATGCCGCACAGGCACGGCTGTTGCGGCTCACCCGCAGCGGCAGCATGGGCGGGCTGGCCGCATCGATCGCGCACGAAGTCAATCAACCCTTGGCCGCCATCGTGACCAGTGGCAATGCCTGCCAGCGCTGGTTGGCGCAGCAACCGCCCAACCTGGCCAAGGCCGCTGCCGCTCTGGAACGCATGCTCGCCGACGCCGGCCGCGCCAGCGCCATCATCGCGCGCATGCGTGCGCTGGCGCGTGGCGAAGCCAGCCAACGCCAGCCGCTGGATCTGAACCGCACCGTGCTCGACATGATTGCCCTCACCCGTGGCGAAACCGAGCGTCATGGCATCGCGCTGTCGCTGGAGCTGGACCCTGCCCTGCCCGCGGTGCTGGCCGATGGCGTACAGATCCAGCAGGTCATCGGCAATCTGTTGCTCAACGCAGTGGAGGCACTGGCCACCTTGCCGGACGAGGCGCGCAGCATCCACATACGCTCGCACATCGATGGTGCGTGGGCATGCCTGTGCATCGACGATACCGGCCCGGGGTTGTCCGACGACGCACTGGCGCATGTGTTCGAGGCATTCTGGAGCACCAAGGACGATGGCATGGGCATTGGCTTGAGCATCAGCCGCACCATCATGGAAGCCAACGGCGGGCAGATCTGGGCCGAGCCGGCCGGTGTCCGCGGCGCGCGCTTCGGCCTGCGTTTCCCCTTGGTCGCGACGGAGCGCAGGCAATGAGCGAGCTGGCTCCGGTGGTGTATCTCATCGACGACGATGCCTCGATGCGCGCCGCGCTGGAGGATCTGTTCGCCTCGGTCGGCTTGCAGGTCTATGCGTTCGGTTCCACCGATCAATTCCTCGCGCATCGGTTGCACGAGGCACCCGCCTGCCTGGTGCTCGACATCCGGATGCCGGGCCAGAGCGGGATGGAGTTCCATCGGCGCATGGTCGACTCCGGCTTCGCCCTGCCCACCATCTTCATTACCGGCCATGGCGATATCGCGATGAGCGTGGAGGCGATGAAGAACGGCGCGATCGAATTCCTGACCAAACCGTTCCGCGATCAGGCCTTGCTGGACGCGATTCAGGACGGCATCCGCCGCGACCGCGTGCGTCGCCAGAACGAGGCGGTCGCCGCAGAACTGCGTGCACGTTGGGAGTCGCTGAGTAGCGGCGAGCAGGATGTCACGCGATTGGTGGTGCAAGGCCTGTTGAACAAGCAGATTGCCGCGCGCCTGCATCTGAGCGAGATCACCGTGAAGGTGCGGCGTGGCCAAGCCATGCGCAAGATGCAGGCTGGCTCGTTGGCCGAACTGGTGCGCCTGGCCGAACGCATCGGGCTGTGATGCGCGCGATGTGACCGGTGTGCGAGCGTGCTGTGCTGCATGCCCGCGCACGCGCCATCGGCGGGCATCCCGCCGCCGTGACGGCCTGCGTGCTCCCGGATGACAGCGCGCCATGAAGCGGTATCCACGCAGCGTTTTTTCGGCTCTCGATGTCATGCATTGACCTGGTCACCGCAACGCACACGAATGTTCCGGTGCGCATCTTGCGACGCGCGCGACAGGCACAGGAATGCAGGCAAAAAAACGCCCCGGCATCCGGGGCGTTTTTCTCATTTCCAGTGTCAAGCACGCCGCAAGACAAGGCTCAGAAGCTTACTCCCCAGGTCACCTGACCACCGTACGCCGTCTGCCCGTCGCCGCTGAGTCCTTGCAGCGACAGTGCCAGCCGGCTGCGGGGCGAGGTGATCAGGCTCACGCCCAGCTCGCCGATGGCCGCGTTCTTGGCCAGGGTGACGCTTTGCACCGAGAACTCCGAGGCGGTGCCGACGAAGCCGGCCGAGCGCTGCACGGAACGGTCGCCGAAGGCATGCCGCCAACCTGCCGACGCATACAACGCCGCCTTCTGGCCGAGGTCCCAATGACCACGCATACCCAGCGTGGCGGTACTGAAGGTGTCGCTGGCACTATCCACCGAGAGCCCGGAAATGCCGCCGCGTTCGGTGAAACCGTCGGTCTTCAGGCGGGTGTAATCGGCCGCGATGAACGGGCTGTACACCGCGCCCTTGGTACGCAGATTCCAGGCCGCTTCCACCGACACCGTCACCGCGGTGGCGTCGTAGCTGCTGTCCAGGCGCTCTTCGAGCACGCCGGGCAACATCACCCGGCGCGTGCTGTCGACGCGATAGCTGGCGTAATCCACCGCACCTTGCAGCGAGAACGCAGACCAGTCGGCCCGGCCATACACGCCGGCATGCGTGCCGTCCACGTCGGCACGGTCGCCCCATTCGCGCGACCAGCTCTCGATGTCCTGGTTGCCCACCGCGATGCCCACCACGCTGCGTTCGCCGAAGCGACGTTCCGCACCGGCCATCACGCCGTTGTCCTCGCGACGTACCGACACCGCATTGGCATCGCCATCGACGCGGTTGGGCAGGCTGCGCCCGGTGATCCACACCGTGGTGTCGCCGACCAGCGTGTCCTGGCTGTCGCCACGCAGATGGTTACCGATGCCGCTGTTGAGGAAGCGGCTGTCCAGCAACGCGGTTGCGGTGCTGGCATGGCTTTCGCCCGACAGCGAGGCGAACGCCGTGCGCACCGCTTCCGGGTCGTCGGGCAAGCGCACGACGGCCTGATAGATCGGGCTGGTGTTCGGCAGGCCGTCCACAGCCGCCGCAGCGGACTGCTGGTTCGGCGTGGTGACCGCGTCCACCATGCCCACCGTATTGCGCCCGAACGTCACCGACAACGCCGTGGCGGTGGTGCTCACATTCGGCTCGATAAACGCGTAGTCGGAAACGACGTTGGTGAACTGCCCGGTTAGGCCACCGCCGGCGCTGATCACCGGAATCTCCGTAAACAGCGGCAGGTCGGTCGCACGCACCAACGCCAGGGTGGTGCCGGTGGCCACGGTGGCTGCGCCACCGACCGTCACTGGCGTCACCACACCGCCGTCGCCGGGCGTCACCTGCAACGTAGAGCCTGGCGCAAACGTGGCGTTGCCGCCGACGCTGATGGTGCCACCGGCACCGCCGATGGCGACCGTGCCCGACGACACCAGGCTGCCGACACTGCCGCTGCCGGTGAGCGTGCCGCCCGGACCCACCGTCACCGGTCCGCCCAGCGCGGCGCCCGGGTTGGCGGGGTTGCCTACGCTCAAGGTGCCTGCCGCGATGGTGGTCGGACCAGTAAAACCACCGCTGTTTGCGGTGATCAGCAGCGTGCCCGCGCCGTCCTTGAGCAAGCTGCCCGCGCCAGACAGCGTTCCCGCATAGGTGCCATTGCCCGCCTGTTGGAAGACCAATGCGCTGTTGTTGGCGATATTGCCTTGCAGGCTGCTGGTATCGCCGATCAATGTGCCCGCGTTGACGGTCGTACCGCCCAGGTAACCGTTGACGCCATCCAGGGTGAGCGCACCGGTGCCGTTCTTGACCAGCACGCCGCTGCCGGTGACGTTGCCGGCGTAGGTCCCATCGGTCGCCTGATCGAACACCAGCACTGCGTTGTCGACAATGTTGCCCTGCAGGCTGTCGGTCGTGCCGATCAGGCTGCCACCGGCGATGGTGGTGCCGCCGCTATAGGTGTTGGGCGCCACCAAGGTCAACGCGCCGGCGCCTTGCTTGATCACGCTACCGGTGCCGCTGACCACGCCGGCGAACGCGCCGTCGCTGGCCTGATCGAAGATCAACGTCGCGTTGTCGACCACATCGCCCTGCAGGCTGGTGGTGTTGCCGACCAGGCTGCCGGCGCTGATGACGGTGCCGCCGGTATACGTATTGGCGCCAAGCAATTGCAGCACGCCGCTGCCAGTCTTTTCCAGCGAGCCACTACCGCTGACCGCGCCGGCATACACACCGCCGGCGGCCTGGTTGAACACCAACGCTGCATTGTTGGTGATATCGCCCTGCAAGCTGGCGGTGTCGCCGACCAGGATGCCGGCCGCAATGGTGGTGCCACCGGTGTAGCCATTGGCGCCGTTGAGCAGCAGTGCGCCGGCACCCTGCTTGATCACAGTGCCAGTGCCGGTGATCGAACCGGAAAACACGCCATCGGTCACCTGGTTGAACGCCAAGGTTGCGTTATCGACGATGGCGCCTTGCAGGCTTGCGCTATCGCCCACCAGCGTGCCGGCTGCGATCGTGGTGCCACCACTGTAAGTATTGCTGCCGTCGAGCGTCAGCACGCCGGTGTTGGTCTTGATCAAGGTCCCGCTACCGCTGATGTTGCCGGCAAGCGTGAGGTCGGCCGGGTTGTCGACGGTAAGCGCCGCGCCCAGCGTGACCGCGTTGCCCAATGCCGCGGCAACCGCATTGCTCAGCACCGAATCGCCGGTGACCGACAAGGTGCCGCTCCCCAGGGCGCTGTTGCCGGACACCGCCAAGCTGCCATCGCTGAGCACCGTGCCCCCGGCATAGCTGTTGTTGCCGCTGAGCGTGAGCGTGGACGTGCCGTTCTTGATCAAGCTGCCTGCACCGCTGATCGCACCGGTCAATGCCAGATCGTTGCTGCCCGGCAGCGTCAGCGCGCCATCGATCACCACCGCGTTGGCGAGCGCCAATGCTTGGTTGGTATCGAGCGTGGTGCCTGCTGCGGCAGTCAGCGTGCCGGCGCCCAGCGCTTGCGCATTGCCCAACACCAGGCTGCCGCCGCCGAGCGCGGTGCCGCCGGTGTAGGTGTTGGCGCCAGACAGTACCAGCGTGCCGGTGTCGAGCTTCTGCAGGGTGCCGGTGCCGCCGATGGCGACATCGATGGTGCCGGTCACGCCGGGGTCGACACGGATGATGGTGTTCGCTGCATTGGCGCTCAATGCGCCACCGCCTGCATCGCTCAGCACATAGCCATCGGTGATGAATTGCATGCCGGTGATGCCCTGGGTGCCTTGCACGCCCACGTTGCCCGCGGCGCCTGCGAAGACCGCAAAGCTGTTCTGCCAATCGCTGTTGGTCAGCCCATCGACCGACGTCCAATTGGTGGCGCCGGCGGTCCACACGCCGGTGCCGCCATCGGCGCTGCCGTTGGCGACGGTCTGCGCGCCATCCCAGAACTGCACGTTGCTGCCAGAAGCCAACAACACCACATTGACCTGCTGCGCCAACGAGGTCTGCAGCGTGAGCTGGGTGGGATCGACCGTGCCCGGCAGTGTGCCGAAACCCATGCCATTGTTGGTCAAGGTGCCGGTGTAATCGATCAGGCGATACACGCCAGTGCCGAAGCCGCCGATGTCGGTGATGTTGAGCGTGCCCCCCAGCGTGAGGTCGCCGTTGACCGCAAGTACCCCGGTCTGGCTGGGAATTCCCAGGAACGCATCGAGCGTGGCATTGGACGCCATGCTCAGGCTGCCGGTGGTCAGCAGCGCACCGCTGGTCACCACCAGGCGGCCACCGTCATTTACCGTGACCGCGGCGTTGACCACGCCGCTGCCGCTCAACGTGCCGCCGGTGCCCACGGTGACGCCACCGGCACTGCCCAGCGTGCCATCCACATCCAGCGTGCCCGCCGTGATCTGCGTGGTGCCGCCGATCGCGCTGGTGCCGGTGAGCTGCACGTTGCCGGTGCCGACTTTTTCAAGATTGCCGGCGTCGTTCAACCCACCTGCGAAGGTGCTACTGACGTTGCCAACGCCCAGTTGCAAGGTGCTGCCACCCTGGATCGCGACATTGCCCAGGCCGGTCAGGCTGCTCAACGCGGTATTGCTGCCGAGCGACAGCCCTGCCCCTGCCGCAACATCCACGCTGGCGGTCGTCCCCAACGTGCCGGTGGCGGTGGTGGCAAGCACGCCGCCCTGCACCGACACCGGGCCACTGATCAGGTTGCTGCCAGACAAGGTCAAGGTACCCAGACCCGTCTTGGTCAGCGCGCCCGCGCCACTGAGCGCGCCGGTCAACGCCAGATCATCCGCACTGGCGATGGTCAGGTTGGCGCCCAGGTTGACGTTGTTGCCCAGGGCCAGGGCAATGGCATTGCTCAACGTCGCATCGCCCAGCACCGACAGGCTGCCTGTGCCGAGTGCGGCGTTGTTGCCCACCGCCAGCGTGCCGGCATTCAACACGCTGCCGCCGAGATAGCTGTTGCTGCCATCCAGCGTGAGCGTGGAGGCGCCGTTCTTGATCAAGCTGCCGGCACCGCTGATGGCGCCGGTCAGTGCCAGATTGTTGCTGCCGGGCACGGTCAACGCACCATCGAGCACCACCGCGTTGCCGATCGCCAACGCTTGGTTGGTATCGAGCGTGGTGCCCGCTGCGGCGGTCAGCGTGCCGGTGCCCAGCGCTTGTGCATTGCCCAACACCAGACTGCCACCGCCGAGCGCGGTGCCACCGGTGTAGATGTTGGGACCACTCAGCACCAGCGTGCCGGTGTCGAGTTTCTGCACACCGCCGGTGCCGGTGATGGCCACATCGATGCTCGCCGTAGCACCCGGGTCGACGCGGATGGCGGTCAACGGGTCGATTACCGCCAGTGCACCCGCGCCGGCATCGGTCAGCTGATATCCATCGGTCACGAACTGCAAGCCGCCAATGTTCTGCGTGCCCTGCACGCCCACCGTGCCCGCCGTACCGGAAAACACGGCGAAGTCGCCTTGCCACGTGCTGTTGGCGCTACCGTCCTGGCCGGTCCAGTTGGTGGCCGCACCCCAGGTGCCGGCGCCGCCATCGACAGTGCCATTGGCCGTGGTCTGCACACCATCCCAGAACTGCACGATGCTGCCCGGCGCGGTCACCACAAGATTGAGTTGCTGACCGATGGCGGTCTGCAGGGCGAGCTGGCTGATGTCCACGCTGCCCGGAAACAGGCCGATCAGCATGCCGTTATTGGTGAGCGCGCCGGTGTAGTCGATCAAGCGATACACGCCGGTGCCGAAGCCGCCGAGATCGGTGATGTTGAGCGTACCGTCCAGGGTGAGATCGCCATTGACGGCCAGCAAGCGGGTTGCGCTTGGCGCGGCCAATGCCACATCGACGAATGCGCCGGGTGCCAGCGTCAACGCGCCCACGCTCAACGACGAACCGCTGGTGAGTGCGAGCCTGCCGCCATCGCTGACGGTGACCGCCGCACCCACGTTACCGGCGGCGCCGGTGCCGGTCAGCGTGCCGCCCGATGCAACGTTCAAGACGCTGGTGCCGAGACTGCCGACCACATCGAGCGTGCCCGCACTGACCTGCGTGCTGCCACCGATCGCACTGCTACCGAGCAAACGCACGGTGCCGGTCCCCACCTTGTCCAGGTTGCCGCCACCGCCCAGGCTGCCGGCGAAATCGCCGCCGCCCAATTGCAGCGTGGCGCCGGTAGCGGTATCGACACCGCCCGCACCGCTGAGCGCGTTGATCAGGCCGCCGTTGGCCAGATTCAACAGCGCGCCTGCCGCGACATCGACAGTGCTGGCGTTGCCCAACGAGGCCGAAGTGCTGGCCACGACGGTACCGGCCTGGATCGCCAGCGGGCCGGTGTAGCTGTTGTTGCCGCTCAAGGTCAGCGTGCCGAGGCCGGTCTTGATCAGGCTTCCGCTTCCGCTGATGGCACCGCTGGCCAGCATGTCTGCGGCGTTATCCACGGTGAGCGCGGCGCCCAGCGCGATATCGTTGCCTAGCGCCACGGCGACGGCATTGCTCAATACCGAATTGCCGAGCACCGACAGGCCGCCGGTACCGAGCGCATTGTCGGCTCCCACCGCGATGGTGCCTGCGGTCAGGCTGGTGCCGCCGCTGTAGCTGTTGTTGGCAGTGAGCGACAGTGTGGTGGCGCCATTCTTGATCAGGCTGCCGGTGCCGCCGATGCTGCCGTTCAAGGCCAGATCGTTGCTGCCGACCAGCGTCAGTTGATCGTTCAACACGACGTTGTTGCCTACCGTCAACGCGGCAGTGGCATCCAGTTCGGCAGGGCCGTTGACCAGCACGTCACCCGCGCCAAGCGCCGCATTGTTCCCAAGCACCAGCCTGCCTGCGTCCAGCGCAACGCCGCCGGTGAAGGTATTGGCGTTGCTCAACGTCAAGGTGGCGTTGCCCTGCTTATCGATGCCACCGATGCCGCTGAGCACGCCGTTGAGCGCAATATCCTGCGTGCCTGGCAGGGTCAACGTGCCATTCAAGGCGACTGCATTGCCCAGCGCCACGGCGGTGCTTGCATCCAGTGCGGTACCGCCTGCGGCGGTCAAGGTACCTGCGCCCAACGCCGTGTTGCTGCCAACCAGCAACGAACCGCTCTGCAATTGCAGCCCTCCGCTCCAGGTGTTGTTGCCGTTGAGGGTCAGTGCTTGCGCGCCTGTCTTGATCAAGCTGCCGGCGCCATCGATCGCGCCGTCGAGCGTGAGGTTTTGTCCATCGATCGTCAGCGCACCGTTGGTGGTGAGCGCGTTCTGCAAGGTCACCGCAGCCGCTGCGGTGAGCAGCGTGCCGTTGGCGGCAGTGAGTGCCCCGCTACCGAGCGCGGTATTGCTGCCCACGACCAGGGCGCCGTCGTTCAACACGGTGCCGCCGGCGTAACTGTTGTTTCCGTTGAGCGTGAGCGCTCCGGTGCCTTGCTTGACCAGGCTGCCGGTGCCGCTCACGGTGCCGGTCAAGCCCAGGGTGTTGTTGCCGATCAACGACAACGCACCATTCAGCACCACATCGTTGCCAAGCGTGGTTGCCGCGGTGGCCTGCAGTTGCGTGCCGCCGGCTGCGGTCAACGCACCGCTGCCCAGTGCCGCGCCGCTGCCGATCGACAAGCGACCCGCGTTGAGATCCATACCGCCAGCGAAGGTGTTCGCGCCGGTCAGCGTCAGCGCTGCAGCGCCGTCTTTGATCAGGCCACCGATGCCGCTGATGCCACCGGTGAGGGTCAGGTCCTGGCTGCCGCCAAGTTGCAGATCCGCATCCAGCACCACGTTGTTGGCCACCACGCGTGCAGCGGTGCTATCGAGCAGGCCGCCACTCACGTTCAGGCTGCCCGCCCCGAGTGCGCTATCGCTGCCCAGAATCAGACTGCCTGCCGTCAGACGGGTGCCGCCCAGATAGCTGTTGTTGCCGCTGAGGGTCAAGCTGGCAGGGCCGAGTTTGTCCAGGCTGCCGGCGCCACCGATGCCTCCGGTCAGCGTGAGCGCGTTGCTGCCACCCACAGTGAGCTGCCCTGCTAGTGCAATTGCATTGGCGAGCGTGCTCACTGCTGCGCTGTCCAACGTCGTGCCGGCCGCCGCGGTCAAGGTCCCGCTACCCAGCGCGGTATTGCTGCCCACCGTGAGCCTGCCGGTGTTGAGCGCGGTGCCACCGGTATAGGTGTTGTTGCCGCTGAGCGTGAGATCGCCGCCGGCCTTGACCAGGCTGCCGGCACCGCTGATGGCGCCGCCCAAGGTCAACGCTTGCGCGCCATTGAGGGTCAGCGCACCGGTGCTCAGCGTCACTGCGTTGCTCAGCGCGGCAGCGGCGGTGTTTTGCAAGGTCGCAAAACCAGTGACATTCAACGCACCGGTGCCCAGTGCGGTGCCGCTGGCCACCTGCAAGGTGCCCGCGTTGAGGCTGGTGCCGCCGGTGTCGGTATTCAGACCAGCCAGCGTCAGCGTCCCGCCGCCGAGTTTGTTCAATGCGCCGGCGCCGCTGATGGTGCCGGTGAGACTCAAACCGTTGCCGCTACTGCCGACGCCCAAGGTTCCGGCCAGCGCGATCGCGTTGCCCAGCGTGGACGCGGCCGTGGCATCGAGCTCACCACCGCTGGCGGTGAGCGTGCCGGTGCCCAGGGCCGCATTCGAACCGACCACCAGCCGCCCGGTGCTGAGCGTGGTGCCGCCGGTGTAGGTGTTGGCGTTGGTCAGCGTGAGATCGCCGGTGCCGCTCTTGATCAAACTGCCGGCACCGTTGATGGCACCGCTGAGCGTGAGCGCTTGTGTGCCGGTCCAGTTCAACGGCGCAGCAAGGCTGATGCCATTGGTCACCGTCAATGGCGCAGTGGTGCTCAGGCTGGATGCGCCGGTGACATTCAATGCGCCCGTGCCGAGCGCGGACGCGGTACCCAGCTGCAGCGTGCCCGCTGCGAGCGTGGTGCCGCCGCTGTAGGTATTGGTGCCGCTGAGCGAAAGCGTCCCTGTGCCGGTTTTATTGACCCCGCCGACGCCGGCCAGCGTGCCGCTCAAGGTCAATGCGTTGCCGCTGGTACCCAGGCCCAGCGTATTGGTGAGCGCAAAGTTGTTGGTCAAGGTCAGCGGTGCAGTGTTATCCAGCAAACCGCCTGCCGCAGTGACCGTGCCAGTGCCGAGCGCACCGGAGGTCTCCAACAGCACGCTACCGGCACCCAGGGTGGTGCCACCGCTGTAGGTATTGCTGCCGCCCAAGGTCAGCGTGCCGGCGCCAACCTTGTTGAGCGTCCCGGTGCCACTGACCGTCCCTCCGATTCGCAGCGCGTTTGCGCCTCCAATACCAACCGTGTTGCTCAGCGAAAACGCATTGGCCAGGTTCACTGCGGTACCTGCCAATACGCTGCCGCCGGATGCGGTGACCGTGCCGGTGCCCAAGGCGCTGTTGGTGCCCACCGTTAACGCACCACTGACCAGATTGACGCCACCGCTGAACGTGCCGGTACCGGTCAGCGCCAGTCCGCCGGTGCCGGTCTTGGTCAACGCACCGGTGCCGGTGATTGCACTGCCGACGGTCAGGTTGTTGGTGCCCTGTACGGTCAGGCCGCCCGCGCCAAGCGCAACGCCATTGCTCGGCGCAAGGGTCAGGCCCGCAGCCGTGGCTTCGAGCGTGCCGCCGTTGGCGGTGATGGTACTGCCCAACTGCGCAGCATTGGCGAACTGCAACACGCCGCCATTGAGCGCGCTGTTGGCGAAGTTGCTCGCGCCGCCCACCGACCAGGTGCCGCTATTGACGCGCAAATTGCCGAAATTGATGTATTGCGCAGTGCTCAACGTCCCGGTGCCGGTGCTGCCGCTGCCGGTACCGACCGCAGAATTTTGCAGGATCAGCGTGTTGTTTCCGCCCAGGCCTCCATCCACCACACCGGTTTGCGCGAAGCTCAGCAAACCGCCGGGGCCGAGCAATTCCAGGGCAAGGCCTCCCGCGCTGTTGACGCTGCCACCGGTGACTGCGGTGAAGCTGTTGGTGCTGCCCGCCCCCATCGAAACGCTGCCATTGATGGTGCCCGAGTTGACGAACGTATTGCCGGTGGCCGAACTCTGAAAGCCCACCCGTCCGTTGATGGTGCCGGTATTGACCGCATTGACGATGCCTCCACCGGTCACCGCGATCACCGGCGTGTCCGACCCCAGAATCGAAAGCCCTGCCAAGGGGCGACTATCGATCACGCCGGCATTGTTGATCTGCACCGTCCCGTTGCTGGCCGACGTCAGCCCCAGTGCCATGCCGTCGAGATTGAGCAGATTGGCGCCGAGCAGGCCGCCAGTGCCGTAGAGCGTGCCGCTGGCAAGATTGTTGACGGTGACTGCAGTGGAGCTGGCATTGCCCATGGTCACGCCGCTGCTCAGTACCGAGAGCAGTCCAAGCACGGAAGGGTCGATGGTGCCGGCGTTGTTGAGTGTGGAATTGGTACCGCTCAGGGCAATGGCGGTGCCGCCCAACAAGCCTGCGGTCATCTGGCTGCCGGAGGCGACATTCACGGTCAGGTTGTTGGCGCTACTGGAAAAGCTGTTACTGGTGACCGGCGTACCCGAGCAGGTGACCGTTGCGCCTGCCGCGGGGACGGCCGGCGTGCATGCGGCCCAGGCCAGCATCGGTGCGGCGGCCCCCACCGCAAGGACCACCAGGGCCGGCAATTGACGACGGGTAGAGCCAGGCTTGCGACGCCGACGCACCAATTCATGCGTCACCACCCAATTGCCAATGGCTGCGTTCCAGACCAGCGCAAATGCACGATTCATTTGAATTCCCCCTGATTGCCGAGCAGAGACCAGCGCGCACCCATGCACGCGCCTCCAAAGACGGGATTGGAATGACGGTAGATCCGGTTTAAATAATCCAGGCCAGTTCAACAGTAAGGCCGGTAGACAGAAGCCCCTATACAAGGAAGAGCGGTGTTAATACCAATACTGAGTTACTGCGACGCTAGATTAATAGGCGAATCAATCAGCCTAAAACTGTGTCGAATATCACTAAGCTTGAACTCATCCATGACACACGCCGATTCTGTGAACTGATTTGCTCGTGCTCGTTAATTGCATTTCGCGACCTCATCAGTAAGAGCTCACGATGTCCAAAGTAATTGCTTCACAATCAAAACAGGAGCTTACCGAATTTTTTAAGGACAAAGATTGGATGAGGCTGGATTATTAAAAGCAGGCTGATGCATTATTACGATCCGGCATTGCATTGCCTTATAACAATCGTTTTCAGTGAAAATTGCTGCGTCGCAAAAGTCCGATACATGCACTCGCAGACGTCCTGCCAATTTATGAGCTCGCTCTCATGAGTAAGACCACTTCACCAGTCGACAGCGACGGAGGAGTGCAATATTTGTATATCTCAGGCGTAGCGGCAGCAGTTATTGTCGGGGCTGCCAGCTTGTTTACCGCTTGGAACCACCCCGACGCTGATAGGGAATGTACGAATCGTGCAGACCTCATCACCTATCGATGACCCCGGTTTGTTTCTAGTAGAGGTGTAGTGTGATCTTCGACACGGAACCTGACGCCATGACGCTAGCCCCGGACGACAAACCGCAGGATCGCCACTTCGACTGGTCAGGCGTGCCGATCGACCTGGGTGGCATGGAGCCACTCGAGCAAATCGCACGATTGCTTTGCCATGCCCTGGTTGCGCCGGCTGCTGCGCTGACCATCACCGAGGGCGGGCGCCTACGCGTGCTGGCAGCGCGTGGTATCAGCAGCAGTCATGTCGAGCAGGCCATGGAGTTGTGCAAGCAGGTTCCGGCAGCGCCCAATGGCGTGACCGAGTTGATCGAGCATGCAACGCTTGCGCAAATCAAACTGGGCGATGCCGCCTTCCCCGGCTTGCCTGCACGCTTTATCGCCTGTGTGCCGGTGGGTGCTCCGCAGACAGGCATTTCCGGGACCCTGTGCGTGATCGACACACGCGAGCGCCGGCTGGCGAGCCAGGAGCACCAGCAACTGCTGATGTTCGCCAACGTGGCTGCCGCACAACTGGAATTGCAGTTCGGTGCAGGCAGGCGCGAACCGCATAGCGGCTTGCTCAATACGCGCCAGCTTCAATCGGATCTGGACGCCCTCGCCTTCGGCAGTCATAGCGTGCCCACCATTGCTGCATTTATTGAGGTCTACGATACCCAGGCCGCCAACGAGGCGCGCCAGGCACTGGGCATGCAGCCGTTGGAAGAATTGGTTCGCCACGCCAGCTATGTGTTGACGCGCGCTTTGCGCGGCAAGGCCACGGTGTACCACGTGGCCTCGATGCGCTTTGCGTTCTTCCTGCTCAACTCCGCGCCGGACGAGATGGAAGACCTGCTGCTGGATCTGCGCGACATGCTGCACAAGCCGGTGGATGCCGCCGGCGTACCGATGTCGCTGACCTTTCATGCCGGTGTGGTGCGCTTTGCTCCGCAGCAGCCGGACACAAACGACGTGATGCGCAAGGGCCTGGTGGCGCTGGGCGATGCCATCAATAACCATGCCATCGTGTGCTGGTATAGCGCTTCGCACGACGATGCGATCCAACGCTCCTACCGTTTGGCACTGGATGCCGAAAAGGCCCTGGATGCCGGTGATTTCCGGCTGGTGTTCCAGCCGCGCATCGATCTTGAAGACCTATCGGTGACCGGCTTCGAGGCGTTGCTGCGCTGGAATCACGCCAGTATGGGCCCGATCGGTCCCGACGAATTCATCCCGCTCTTCGAAAAAACCGCACTGATGTGCACGGTCACCAATTGGGTGATCGAAAGCGCCTTGGTACAGCTGGCGAAGTGGCGTGCCCAGGGCTTGGATTTTTCCATGTCCATCAACCTGTCCTCGCGCGATTTCGGCAACATCAATCTGGCAGCCGATGTGATCAACCGCTGCAAGGATCTGGCGATTCCCACCACATGCATCGAGCTGGAGATCACCGAAGGCCGCTGGCTGCGCAGCAATGTCGAAGCGGTGCCGCGGCTGCGGGCGTTGCGCGATGCAGGCGTGAGCGTGGCCATCGACGATTTCGGCACCGGTTATAGCAATTTCGGCTATCTCACCGAGTTGCCGGTCAATGTGCTCAAGCTGGACCGGTCGCTGGTGACTGGCATCGCCACCAAAACCGGCATGCAGATGCGCGCCGAGGCGGTAGTGCGCCTGGCCGACGCATTGGGTTATCGCACCGTGGCCGAGGGCATCGAGCACGCCGATGAGATCGCCTTGCTGCGGAGTTGGGGATGCGATGAGGCGCAGGGGTATCTGCTGGCCAAACCCATGGAAGCGCACCTGGTGGCTGATTACGTCAAACAGACCGCGGCGCTGCGGCGCCTGCCGTAAAGCCGCGGCGGCGCGCGGAGCCTGCCGGGCAGGCAATCGCACCGCGCCGCTATGCGGTTGCATGCGCGATGCCTTGTGATGCGATGCACGTCCGAACTCTTGCCTGCAATGCAGCAAAGCCCCGCTCAACTGAGATCGTGCAGGTCCTTGCCTAGCGGCGCACTCAGTGCCCAATCGGAGAACCGCACCTTCAGCCCGGCGCGCTCGGGCGTACAGCACATCGGCCCGACCAGGTAGGCGCTTGCTGGCGGGAATGGACACAGCCGCACCAACGGCCAGCGACGGCCGTCCGCAGAGACCTGCAGGCGTAGCACACCGTCGGCAACCGTGGCACGGATCCAGAAATCCTTGGGGTCGGCTTCGTAAGGACCAGTTGCCCAATCCGATACCGGGTTGGTCAACACGCTGCTGAGCATGGCACGCCCGTCGCTGAGTTCGATCCCGGCCTTGACCCAGTGCTGCTCGTTCACGCGCACCATGATGCCGACCTGGTCGTACAAGGCTTCGTACTGCGCGCGCACACGCAGTTGCGCGGTGAAGCCTGCGCCGGCCTTGATGCCCAGAAAGTGCCCGCTGTCGCGGGTGAATCCGTAGTGCGTCTTGCGCCAGAAGTCGGTCGCCTGGTCGGTCACCACATCCAACGTGTCGCCGTTGATCGCGAGTGTCTTCGGCCGGTTGAGCCAGGTTCCGGCGTGCCAGCTGCTGTCCTGCGCCATGGTGTTCCTCGGGCTGGTCTGTTGTGCAAACGCGCCACCACTGAGCGTCATCCCGACCACGCCAGCCAACACGCGCCTGCGTGCGCCATGGAATGCATCGTGTTGCATGGATCTGCGCTCCTGCCACTTATGAAAGCGGAGTTTACGTGCTGTACGCGCAAGGCCGCATGCGTGCGGCGCGTCCCCTGTTCGCCATGCAGGCAACGCGCCAGTCCGTGCTGCGACGATGCGCGGCCGTGCAGACGCGTCGCATACATGCGACGTCGCCGCAGAACCCAGACCCGAATCCGCACGCGAGCAATGGCTGTGCGCGGCGTACAGAGATTTGCCGGCCAACCCTGCGGTTTACGCGCCTAAGAGCGGCTAACAAACGTAGCGAGCAGTCGTCAGGTGGATGTGGACGGCGCGGAGGAACCGGAGTGCACGCGTGGTCCATGCCGACTCCGAGCACCGGCCGCGCCCGCCTGGCGGCTGCACAGTTGTTTTGTCAGCCGCTCTAAGTGCCTCGCCCTCAGTGCTGCGCCAATGCGTAGTCGATTGCCGCGCAAATTGCCGCGACCTGCGCAGCATTGCATTGGTCGGGTGTGGCGCGCGGGCTATCCGGATAGACCTCGGTGGTCGTGCGATACCGCGCATCGGTGACGCCGGCGCACAGGCCCAGTCGCCGCACCGGATAATTGATGACCCCGTGCCCCATCACCGGTGCACCGATAAGTCGCCCATCCGCATCGGCGGGCGCGATATGCGTCACCTCGGCCACCGCCGCGATCACCGCCTGTTGGAAGGCGGGCTGCGGATCTTCACTGTCGCCGACCAGATAAAACCCGTCCGGAATGCTCCCCGGCACAAACACCGCACCGTCGCGCGCCGCCAACGCGGGGCGAAACTCGCTCTCGTCGCTATCGGTGGTTTCGTGCAGGTCGATATGCACAAGCAATCGTCCGGAAGTCGCAGCCACCACCCGCATCAGCGCAGCCGACTCTTCGGCCGGGCTGTTGTTGCGAAACGCGCGATTCGGATCCACTGCATCGGCATTCCAACGCTGGATGCGCTCATAACCCCAGGGATTGATGCACGGCGCCACCAGTAGATTGCATCTGCCTGCGTAGTCGGAAGCACGCTGCTGCAGAAATTGCAGCGCACCTTGCACGCCGCTGGTTTCGTAGCCGTGTACGCCGCCAGTGACCAACACGCATGGCAGGCTGTGATCCCACTGCGCGCTGCGTAGTGCCAGCAGGGGATACTCCCCTTGCGCATGGGCAATGGTGCCGTACTGCACGCGCTGGTACTGCTCGGCCAGTGTTGCGATCTGCTGCACGACATCGTCCGCATAACTGCGCTGCTGCAGCTGGCGTGCGCGCCACATGGCGCGTTCCGGCTCGCCCCACGGTTGCCCGGGCGTGCCGATCGGATACGTTAGGTTGGTCGTCATTGCAGGCATCGGTGCGAGGAAAGCGCCAAGGGTAAGCGCTCTGGACGCAGAAGCAAAAAGGCCCCGTACTGCGGGGCCGATGAAACCTGCGCAGCTGACGTTTACTTCTTTGCGGTGACCCCTGGGGTGGCGTCGCGGACCAGGAACTCTTCAGTCAACTCCGGCAGATGCGCCAGTAGCCAATCGGCCATGGCCTGCTCCTGGGGCAGGATCTGCTCGCACACGCGCTGCGTTTCGGTATCGCCCACCGTCTTGGCGGCACCCAGCAACGCGGTGTAGGTGGCGATCTCCAGGTTCTCGAACACGTAGCTGGCCATCGCGCCCTTGACGATTTCGTCGGAGGTGGTCATGCCGCCCATCGCCTGCCCGAATGCGGCCATCTTGCCCATGGCGTCCTTGATGATCGACGGCGAACCGCCCAGGCGCTCGATACACGACTCGACCAAGCGCTGTTGCCCCAGCGTCTCTTCCAGATGCTGCTCGATGCGGGCTTTGAGCTGGGGGTAGTGCTCGATGCGTGCGGCCTGGGCCTTGAGCATCTGCTCGGCCTGCTGCTCCATTGCATGCGCATCGCGCAGCCAGTCCATCAGATTTTCTTGGGGTTCGGCCATGGGGTTCTCCTGTTTGTTTGCGATATGTCCAGCCTGCAGCGGCGCGGATGAAAGATGTGACTGTTCCAAGTGAACGCTGCGTGCGCCGTCTACGTGCCATAGACATGGCGAGGAGGGACTGCGACCGCCATCCACAGACTGTTTAGATGCGGTCACAACAAACTGAGGACCTTTCCCGGCGCTCTCTCAGGACCCGCATACAACGCTGACCGCGCTGACCACCTGAGGTCGAATGCGTCCGGCTACCGGTCGCGGGGACTATGCATGCTGCGGCGGTGCGGTGAGCCCGCAATCCGGAGGGCTGCAAATCCTGCCGAGGTTAGAAGCTGCAGCATGGCTGGAGTGAAATTTTTTCATGCAATCGATGTCGGACGTCATGCACGACTGCAAAAATTTCCCGCCTGCGCTCGATGCATTGCACAGCAGGCGCTCGTGGATCTTTCAAGGTGCACAGAACATCACGCACGATGATTGCGTGCAAAAATTTGCAATCGATTGTGCATCCATCGCGTGCACCAATCGGTTTGCTTCGACCAAAACAGCACAGGCGCTCGGCCGCAGGGGCGTAGCGCCTGTGTCCAACCTCCGGCAAGATTCGCTCCCGAACCGGCGCACCATGGCACGCCGATGGCTGGATTAAGCGGATTCTTCCTGCGGCTTGGCCTGCTTGGAACGCCCGCCCTTGCTGCCGATCCGCGACATGTGGTCGCGATCGCGGCTCACGGCCTGGCCGCCCTTACGGCCAGCTTCGCGCGCTTCGTCGCTAGTAAATTCGTGCGCATTGCCGCTGGCATGCGCGGCTTTGCCACCGCTACTCGCCAACAGGCGGCGCTTCTCCGGATCCAATGCGGCAAAGCCGCGCCGGCTACGGGTCGTGTTTTGTCCGTCTTCCACTGTGCCTCCTCTCGATGCTTCGGTTACGCCTGGGTGATGGGCTAACCGCAACATTCGTGCCAACCTCAAAAGGCAGGCCCCACGGTGCACTGCGGATGGATGCAGGAAAAAACGGCTGCGCTCGCTGTGCAAATCTTGCACACCTTCCCATCGCCGGACGATTCGGCCTACCTCCCAGGTGGATAGCGCTATCACGGGGCGCAACTGCGGTCTGCAGCCGCTAGACAGATTGCGCAGGCGTCGCAGGATCAGCTGCGGTGCCTGGATCAACCGCCGCCGCTACTGCAGGCGTGTTCCGATCTCGCGTAGTCTGATTGCCACGCACGGCGAGGAATCAGCCGTCAGCGTTTGGCCCACCAGATCGCCTGCATGAGGCCATCGCCTCGGTGATGGCGTGCGCCGCGCCTCGCAAGGCGCGTGCTGTCGATACCGCAGATCGCTCGGCCGATTCGCTACGGGCAGCTCAGACAGCGGCGCAGCCACAGGTCGAAACAGGCAATGCACGCACACATAACTGCGCACGGATCTGGACGCGCACTGATGCGCCTTCAGTGCGCCACGTCGATACACCCTGCGAAAGACTTTGCGGTTGTGTGCAGGCCGGTACCACTGGCCGACGTCGACACTAGGCCGTAACCATTACGAATGCATGCCGTCCACGCGCGGATGCGGCTGGCCCAGAGGCTCGGCAAGGAGTCTTCGGGATGCGCACGCACCATGTCACACGGAAACCGTGAGCCCGAGTGGCCCTGCCTTGCAGCCGCGTCATCGGTGGTGTGCTGTCCCCACCCCACTGCCTGCACCGCCATCGGCCCATCGCGGTCGTCGCACGCTGCAGCAGCTTCGGACAAAGCATCGCCCACCAGCAACAAGGTCGGCAGACCCGGTGGCAGCGCGGCGGCTGTCGTCCCGAGGTCGCCCAGGGCGGTGAGGCGACGTTGCTGCTCCGGCCGCGTGGCGGCCTGCACGATGGCGGCGGGTGTGCTGGCCGGCAAACGCGCCAGCAATGCAGCGGCCAGCGCATCTGCGCGGCGCAGGCCCATGTAGATACCCAGCGTCGTGCCGCTGGCCGCAAGCGCGCCCCAGTTCGGCTCGCCGTGGTCGTGCGTGTGCGCGGTGACGAAGGTGATGCCGTGGCAGTGGCTGCGATGGGTCAGCGAGACGTCCAGTGCGGCCACCGCAGCGAATGCCGCACTCACGCCGTCGATCACCTGCACACCGACACCGGCACGACGCAGGAAGGCGATCTCTTCGCCAGCGTGGCCGAACAGCAGCGCATCGTCCCCTTTCACGCGCACCACGCGCCGGCCCTGCAACGCGTAGCGACGCATCAGTCGGCAGATGAACTCCTGCGGTGTCGAACGGCATCCGCCACGTTGTTTGAGTTGTGCAACGTGGCGCCGTCGTCGATGGCGTCGTGCATCGCCGCGGCCGAGACATGCATGCAGGTGCACACGATCGGATCGCCAGGCGCTGTGGGTATGCGTGAAGACCGACAGCCGCGCACCACGCCACGGCTTGCCAGCCAATGCGGTCGCAAGCAACGATCGATTGGCGTCGCTGGGTTGCGCGGCCGTGAGCAGCACGCCGTCGATATGGCGATGCCCGTCGTGCATGCGCCAGCCAACGCGGCGCATCGGCCCGCGGCGCAGGTCGCGGTACTCCAGCACATCCGCGCCGGCCGGCAGATGCAACGCGGCGACCAGGCGATCCATCCACATGGCATCGGGCGCGCGTTCGCAGGCGGCATGCAGCACGACCCAACCCCGGCTGTATTCGGCCATGGCCACGATACGGCGCGCCACTTCGGTCAGTTTGACGCCCTGCTTCATCGCCTGCTGGCGTAATGCCGCATAAGCATCGGCCTCGCTCAGGCCACGTTTTTCCATCAGCAAGCCCTTCGCGCGGTCGATCTGCTTGCGGTCCTGCAGCGCCTGCCGCTTTCCTGCGCAAAACGGGCCAGCGCCACCTGCACGATGGGCGCAACCGCGCGGGCGCCAGACCATCCACCACATACGCCGTCACCCCCGCGCCGACCGCTGCATGAATCAACGCATCCTCGCCATCGCCAGAGAACATCACCACCGGCCGCGGCGCGTGCGCATGCAACATCGACAGCTGCTCCAAGGTATCGCGGGAAGGCGAATCCACATCGATCACCACTACATCCGGCTGCTGGCGTTGCACGGCATGCAGCAGTGCACCGACCGAGGCCACGTCATCGAGCACCTGGTAGCCGGCGCGCGTCAGTGGCTGGCGCAGTTCGCCGATCGGCTTTTCGGTATCGTTGACCAGCAAAACACGCATTGACGGCAGCGAGGCATGGACGTGGCCCGATGGTGCCATGCAACATGCTGCTGCGAGCCATCTTTTCGGAGTGTGTCCGATGCCGTTGTTCCCGTTGTTCGCCAACCTGCAGGGGCGCGCCGTGCTGGTCATCGGTGGCGGCGAAGTCGCCACACGCAAGGTGCTGGCGCTGCTCAAGGCGCAGGCGCACATCCGGCTGTATGCGCACGCGCTTTCGCCCGAACTTGCCCAGCTGCTGCAGGCCGGGCGCTTTGAACAGATGACAGGCGAGTTCGATCCTGGCTGGATCGACACCGTGTGGCTGGTCGTCGCGGCCACCGACGATGTGGAGCTGAATCAACGTGTCGCCGCAGCGGCCGGCGCGCGCCAGCGCCTGGTCAATGTCGTGGACGATGCCGAGCTCTCCACCTACCAGGTACCGGCCATTGTCGACCGCGATCCGCTGGTGGTTGCGATTTCGTCGGCAGGCGCGGCGCCGATGCTGGCGCGCCGACTGCGCGAGCGACTGGAGCGCGAACTGCATGCGTCGGTCGGTACGCTGGCGGCCTTGTTCGCCCAGCACCGCGAGCGCATTCGTCAGCAGTTGCCGGACATGAACCGGCGGCGCCGCTGGTTCGATCAGGTGATCGACGGCCAGGTGCCGCAATTGCTGCAGGCCGGCGATACCGCCGCCGCCGAAGCCGCCTTTGCCGCCGCGCTGGAGGCGGTGGACAGCGTTCCAGCGCGCGGCAGCGTGCAATGGGTTGGTGCCGGCCCGGGCGATCCGGGCCTGCTTACGCTCAATGCCTTGCGCGCCCTGAACCTGGCCGACGTGCTGCTGCTGGCGACGGACGTGCCCACCGCGGTGGTGGAACTGGCGCGCCGGGACGCGCAACGGCACGCCTGGCCGCAGACGCTGGGCGCGCAGCAGGCCGTCGTAGTGGAGTTGGTCGGCGCCGGTCTGCAGGTTGTGGTCCTGCGCATGGGCAGCGGCGATGCCATCCCGGCGGAGCTGGAAGCCGCCCTGCACGCGCAGGGCATCCTGTCAGTGGGGGTGCCGGGGTTGCCGCTCCGCTAGGTTTTGCCAAGCGCGTTGCCGGGTTCGACGCGCTTGGACGCGACTGCGCACGGCTCGCGAGCAACGCTCGGCGCGCCGTGCGCTGCTGCCGGCGCGTGCATTCGCCACACCGATCGCCGGAGCGCGGAGCGACGCCTCAAGTCATCACTCCCGCGGCAATCGCTTGCGCGTGCTGTCGCGCACATCCACGTCGAAGGTGACCTGCAAGGTCATCGCCTCGGCATGCCCAGCGCCCGCATCGAAACTGAACTGAAGCCCGTCGCGGCGCGGTAACTGGCGTGCGTGTTCCTCCAGCGCATCGCGCGGGATCGCCAGCTGCCAATGATCGGTCGCGCAATTGCACGCGGCGTGACCGCCGGTGAGGCTCACGCTGTGTCTGACCAATCGTGCGCCCTGCCCGCTCGGCAACCGGCTGAGATTGTCGACGCGGCGCCCGGCCAGCAGGTCGGCCAGCTCGTCTTCGTCGATACGAAAGCGCAGATGTTGGCCTTCAATCTGGATTTTCATGGATCAGCCGGCTCCATTGCTCGGGCGTATTGCAATTGACGAATGCGGCGCGTTCGCTGGCAGTGACAGTCACGCGATGGCACTGCAGTGAATGCTGCAAGGCGCGCAGCGAGCGTGACGATGCAGCGCCCGCCATCAACGCCGCCAACGCCTCGCGCACGCCGGCATCCAGGCGCAGGCACATCGGCAGCATCTGGTCCTCGAAGGCCACACAGCGGTGCTGCGACGGCGCCAGCAGCTTGCCCAGCAACACGGCCGACAACAGCGGCATATCCACCGGCACCACCACCAGCGTGGTCGCGTCGTTCGCGCCCGCGATCACGCTCGCCAGCCCGCCGAGTGGACCCAGATCGGGCTGGAGGTCGGCAATGCCGGCGTACTCGGGCCGGTTGCCGCTGACCACCACGTGCTGCGCACCGGCCCGGCGTAGCAACGCCTGCATCTGTTCCAGCAACGGGCGCCCATGCCAGGGCAGCAACGCCTTGTCCTGCCCCATGCGCGACGAACGTCCACCGGCCAGCACTACGCCCGTCCACGGCCGCAGCAGCGTCATGCAACAGCCCCAGGATGGATGGCACGCACAGGCAGGTTCATGGCGCGATGGCCGGCGCGGCCGGTTGCAGGTGGCCCAAGCCGAAGACCTCGGCATGCGTGCTCGCTGCGGCGCCTTCGTCCTGCGGCTCCAGCACGGCCCAGACGTTGGCCTGCAGCAACGGCGCCACACGAAAGGATTCCTGCTGCGGCAGGATCTGCACCGACAACGCGCCGGCCACGCTGCACAGCAGCCGTGCCCGCAGATGCTGCCGCCAGAGCGGCCGGGCCTGCATCGGCGCCTCCAACGCGACGCGCAAGCCACGCTCGACCGGCATGCCCAACAAACCGCGCAATGCCGGCTCGACAAAAAAGCGCAGCCCGGCCGCACTGGCCATCGGGTTGCCGGGCAAGCCCGCGTACAGTGCGCCATCGCCGAAGCGTGCAAACAGTACCGGTTTGCCCGGTCGCACCGCGACCTTATGAAACAGCACTTCGGCAGCGTGGCGTGCCAACGCATCCGGGATGAAATCGTAACGACCGCGCGAAACGGCGCCGGTGCTCAGGATGAGATCGGCACCGGCATAGCGGGCCTGGGCCAGTGCCGCATCGAAGGCAGCATCGTCGTCGCCCACCTGCCCACGCCACACGACATCGGCGCCGGCGGCACGCAACCGAGCCAGCAGATAACTGCTGGTGCCGTCGCGGATCTGGCCCGGCTGCAGAGGTTGTGCGGGGTCGCCGATCAGTTCGCGTCCCGTGGCAATCAAGGCCACGCGCGGCTGCCGCAGCACCTGCACCTGCGCGCAGCCCAGGCCGGCGAGCAGCATCAGATGCGCACCGCGCAGTACGGTGCCGGCATCGATCACGCGATCGTGCAAGCGCACGTCTTCGCCGCGACGACGGATGTGCTGGCCCGCACGCACCGGCCGATGCAGGCGGATGCGGCTGGGGCGCTCGCCGTCGTGTTCGAGGATCTGCACTTGCTCGATCGGCACCACCGCATCGGCACCCGGGGGCACGCCGGCACCGGTCATGATTTCCCAGGCCGCGCCGCTCGCGGCCGCACCGGCATCCTGCCCTGCCGCAACGGTGCCGCTCACCACGTGCTCGCTGTCTGCCAACGCACCCATGCCCGCGGTCGCCAGTGCAAACCCATCCATTGCGCTGTTGTCGAAGGGCGGCAACTCTGCCTGGCTCGACAAGGCGTCGGCGAGCACGCGGCCCTCGGCATCGTCGCTTGCCACCCACTCGCTGGACAGGGTTGCGACGTGCGCGTGGACCAGCGCGAGTGCTTCGGCATAGCTGATCATGTGCAGGACAGTGCCGACCAATGGATGACCCGGCTAGGATACCGGCCCCTGGCGCAGCAGGTACAGGCGTGGCTAATGCGGCGCCGTCGTGTATCTAGCGATCGTGGTGTGCATCACGGGGCACCACGCTTGAAGCTGCTCGAACGGTACGCAGACAGTGTGCGCTGCAAGGTTGCAGGCCGTCACTGATCAACCGCACATATGCAAGTCGTCGACGTCGTGGGCTGGCTCGCCAGCATCATCCTGATCGCCACCTTGATCCGGCAGATCTACAAACAATGGCGCTCCGATGCCGCGCAGGGCGTCTCGCGCTGGTTGTTCATCGGCCAGATCAGCGCCTCGGTGTTGTTCATCCTTTACAGCTATCTGGTTGGCAACGCGGTGTTTATCGTCAGCAACGTGCTGATCCTGCTGACGGCCCTGACCGGCTACGCATTGCAGCGGGTCAAGCGCCGCAAGCTCGAACGCGCAGCGTAGATAGGCTGCGTCGACTCCGGCCGGCCGGTGAGCTAGTCAGCTGTTCTTTTTCGCCGACTTGCGTGGTGTCGCCGATCCGGCTGTGGCCCTCTTTGCGACGATCTTCTTCACCGCTTTTTTTGCAGTGACAGTGGACGTCTTCTTGGCCGCCGCCTTGGGCACGGCCGCCTTTTTCGCTGCGCCCGGCTTGCGCATCTTCGCCACAGGCGTGGTATCCGGCGTCGCTTCAGCGGGCGTATCCGGCACGCGCACGCTGATCCAGGTCGGTGCATGATCGCTGGCCTTTTCCAGCGCACGTACCCACTTGTCGACGCCGGCATCTTGCAAGCCGGGCGCCAGCGTGCGATTGAGCAGCAGATGATCGATGCGCAACCCACGGTCGCGCGCAAAGTGCTGACGGAAGTAATCCCAGAATGTATAGATCGGCGTCTGGCCGTGGATTGCCAGCAAGCTATCGGTCCACCCTTGCGCTAGCAGGGTCTGGTAGGCCGCACGGCTTTCCGGCTGCAGCAGGGCATCCTTGCGCCAGCCCTTGGGGTCGTAGATATCCGCATCGGTCGGCACCACATTGAAGTCGCCGATCAGCGCCACGGGATGCGGCAGGTCCACCAGCGTTTTCGCGTGCCGGATCAGGCGCTCGAACCATGCAAGCTTGTAGTCGAACTTCGGCCCGGGCTGCGGGTTGCCGTTGGGCAAATACAGGCAGGCCACCACCACGCCATGAATCGCCGCCTCCAGATAGCGGCTTTGCGTGTCGCGCGGATCCCAGGGCAACCCGCGGCGAATCTCCACTGGCTCGATACCCCGCGCAAGCAGTGCCACGCCATTCCAGGACTTTTCGCCCTGCCAGATCACACCGTACCCGGCATCGCGAATCGCCTGCTCAGGAAACGCAACCTGTGTTGACTTTAATTCCTGCAGGCCCACGATGTCCGGCTGATCGCGTTGCAACCATTCCAGCAGGTGCGGCAGACGGCTGGCAATACCATTGACGTTGAACGTCGCGATCTTACGTGAGGTGCCTGACATGGGCATGCAAGTGGCCGCTTCCGTGGTGCAACAGCATGACCGCCGCCTGATGAAGCCGATGCTCAAGCGAGGTGAAGCTGCACTGCGTGACACGGCCCTCGCTCACGCCTGGCAGACCGCCCGCGGTCTTAGCTTGAAGCACATTCATTGATGGGAAGCGCCATGCGACATTCCGCACTGTTGATCGGCGTTGCGCTCTGCGCCAGTTGCTCGCGCAGCCCGCCGTCGGTCACCCCGCCGGGCGCACCGGAAAGTGCCAAGACCAATGTGCTGGAAGCCGGCGCGAAAGTGCTGCAACCCAGCGGCCCGGTGGGCAAGCTGGACATCTACCTGGTTGGCTTTCATCCGATGAAGGACGCACCAGATGAGCAAATGCAGGCCCATCACTATTGCCAGCAGGTCAACGAAGATCTTGCGCAATGCGCGCTCTACGACGGCAACACCGACCGCGCCAACCTCACCGGTATCGAATACATCATCTCGGAGACGTTATTTGCGCAGTTGCCGGAACACGAGCGCAGCTTCTGGCATCCGCATAACGGTGAAATCCTTTCTGGCCAGCTTTCCGCCCCCAACCTGCCGCAGTTCGCCGAGAAGGAATTGATGCGCAGCAAGATCAACAGCTACGGCAAGACCTGGCACACCTGGCATTCGCGCAAGGGCACCACGCCCGGCGACACCTTGCCGCTGGGCGAGCCGATGCTGGCGTGGTCGTTCAATCGCGATGGGGAACTGCAGCAGCCGTTGGTTGCACAACGTGACCGGGCCGTCTCGGTGTCCACCGCAGAACGCCGCGCCAACCGTCAAGATCTTGTGCCGCTGGCAAAGCCACAAGAGGGCGTGGATGCATTGCATGCACATTTTCCAGATGCCCAACCCATTCCTGGCGTCACGGACGCAAGGGGCAACCACCCTTGAGCCCAGAAGAGGCCCTGCTGCACACGTGCAGCAGGGTCAGACGTGGTGCACGTGCTTGGCAATGCATTCAAGTCATGAAGAACTCGCGATGCAGCTGGCAGCATGCGCGCACCATGCGCTTGTTACGCACGCAGATGGCAAGCGATTCCCTGCCACGCTCGCAGGGCAACTCGGTGCTGCCAAGGTCTCTAGCGCTAGGGAACAAACCCCGCGCGCACGCACCCATCGTGCTTGTGCTTGAACATGTCGTAGCCCCGCACGGCGTCTTCCAACGGCATCTTATGGGTCAGCAGAAAGCCGGATTTCAATCGTCCAGCCTGCGCCAAGTCCAGCAACTTAGGCACGTATCGCTGCCCATGCTGCTGCGCGGTCCGTACCGTCAGGCCCTTGTTCATCACCGCACCCAGCGGAAACTTGTCCATCACCCCGTACACGCCCAGAACCGACAGGATGCCGCCTTTGCGGCAGGCGAGGATGGCCTCGCGCAGTGCCTGGCCGCGATCGGTGTGCAAGTGCAAGGCCTGCTTGACCCGATCGTAGGTGTGGCCGATGCCGGTGCCATGCGCCTCCATGCCGACCGCATCGATACACGCATCCGGACCACGCCCTCCGGTCATTTCGCGCAGGACATCCACCACGCTGTCGACCGCCGAATAGTCGATCACTTCCACACCTAACACATCGCGCGCCATCGCCAGACGCTCAGGTAACCGGTCGATGCCGATCACCCGCTCTGCGCCAAGGATGCGTGCGCTTTGCTGCGCCATCAGCCCCACCCCACCACAACCCCAGACCGCCACCGTGTCGCCGGGCTGGATATCGCAGAAGTCTGCGCCCATGAAACCGGTCGGCCCCGCATCCGACAGAAATAGCGCGTCCTCATCGGACACACCATCAGGCACCTCGAAACACCCGACATCCGCGTGCGGCACGCGGATGTAGGTGGCGTGCGACCCTGCGTAGCCGCCAAAGGCGTGCGTATAGCCGTAAATGCCGGCAGTTGGATGCCCAAGCAGCGGCTCCTGCATCTCCCAGTTAGGGTTGGTGTTGTCGCACAGCGAAAATTCCTTGCGCTCGCAATGCCAGCAACCGCCACAGGAGATAAACGACGGTACCACCACGCGCTGACCCACACGCACGTTCTTCATCGCGGTGCCTACCTCCACGACCGTACCCATGAATTCATGGCCGATGACATCGCCCTCGCGCATGGTTGGCAGGTAGCCGTCGATGAAATGCAGATCAGAACCACAGGTGGTGGTAAGCCCGACTTTCAGGATCACATCGCGTGGGTTGACTAGCACCGGGTCGGGCACGGTTTCCACGCGCAAATCGTTAACGCCATTCCAGCAAAGTGCTCGCACAGAAAAGCCCTCCTTAAGAATGCGCGTGCGTCGACGCACGCGCCGCTGGGGTATGCAACAAGGTCGGCACCTCGCCGGCTTCCAGCCATGCGCGCAGTCGCCGTAGTCCCTTGCCGGCCAGCACGTACGGCAAGGGATTCACCAGCTTGGTCAACACCTGCGCCAGCACGCCTTCAACCGCGTAGTGCAGACTTAGCGTCGCCTCGCTGGCTTCGCGCCCACGTGCAGGGTGCACCTGCAATACGATGGTGAGCTGCAGCCCATGCTCGCCCTCGGCGTCGTAACGCACCGACTCGCCCAGCCGCGCATCGGCGCGGCGCAGGATCACCTCCACATCCTGATGCAGTGGTGCATGCAGCTTCCAGCGTGACGCCTGGCCGTCGCCGGAGACCAGCTCGGCGGCGCCTTCCAGCACGCGTTGCTGCACATTTGCATCACACCAGGCATCCAGTATCTGGTGAGGTTCGGCACGAATGGTCATGCTGCGCACGATGTGCGTGCCTTCATCGTCGGTGCGTACCGGATTGATCGATAAAGCAGCCATGGCTCAAAGGGCTCCTACGTGCTTGCCGGCGGCCTGTAGCGCCTTGGCACTGCTCAGATGATCGGCGACGTGATGGCGCGTGGTCTGCAGGTGTTCGAGCACCGGCGGAGTCTTCGCCTGCGGGATCAGCTTCTTGTCGAGCGCCGTCAATGCATCGGTGTGGTCTTTCACCATCGCGGTGATATAGGCCGTTTCGAACGCATGACCGTCCAGCTTCTGCAGCTTGGCCAATTCCGCCTTGCCCTTTGTCATTTGCAGCGTTGCCCCCGTGGCGGACGTGTCCGGTTGCCACTTGGCGATCTTCTGGTTGTTGTCGGTGTGCTCCTTGACCATGCGCGTGGCGTAGTCGCGCGCGCCGCCCTGCACCTGCTTCTGCAATGCCAGATTTGCCGCGTTGACTTCGCTGGTGTTGATGGCACTCAAGATGCCGAGCGCCCCGCGCTCGCCAGGTGTCGCTGCACCTGCGGTTTGCTGCCCAGCGGCCGTTGCAGACTGTGTCGCGTTCTGCGCCTGCGCAGATACGCCAACGCCAACGCACAAGGCCAGGACAAGAATGATCGGGCGGCGCGTGCTCATGGAAGTCTCCAGCTGGATGATGTGGCTCGATGCTGGGCTTCGCTGCGTGATTCGATCGTCGCGCCAGCGTCGAGACCTGGCGAAGGACGCCTGCTGCAGCGCAACGCATCGTCACATTGTGCGAAGGTCGTGCAGCTGACGTTTTTTCTCCAGCCTTGAATTCGCGGACTAACACGCCACCGCGCGGCAACGCGGGAAACGCGTCATCGGGTAACGAAGATCCTGTTCCGGAACGACGTAATCGCTTGCATGCGCACCACGAGCCGGCCTGCCCCGCATCACCTGTACAGCCACCTCAAGTGAATCTCGCGCTGCAGCGCTGCAACGTCGACTTCACGGCATTCGCTCGACCTACCGCATCCCGTCAGCAGTTCCGCGTCACGCCCCAGGATCGGCCGGTCCCAGCTGGTTGGCGGCCAATATCTCGTCGATACGTTTGACGATCTGCGCGGCCTGCTCCTGCGACTGCGCCGCGCCGGTGATTTTCTCGGAACGGGCTCGGAACACATCCCAGAAGTCGTCCGGGTGCTGACTGCGCATGTCCGGCAATCCTTCGGCAAGCTGTTTCAGTTGTGCATCGATGTCAGGTGTCATCGCGGTCTCCTCTGCTGGGCTCACGCTACCGTTGCGCCGGTGAGCCTGATGCCAACGTCTCGCGCAGACCGCGTTATCCGCATCACAAACGGAAGCGAAAACCCAGCGTGTAAGTGCGTTCGGGCGATGCGATCTCGCGCGGGAAGTCGCCATGCCGCTGACCGAAATAATTGTTGGTCGTGGTGCCGAGCAGATTGGTGGCCTCGGCGAACAAGGTCACATGCTTGTTGAGCTCGTAATTGAAGGCCGCATCCAGCCACTTCTCCCGCCCCTGATTGATCTGCTCGGGCTGATCGCCTGAGCTGTTGAAACTCACCGCATAGTCGCCGCGCCAGTTGTAGGCGACCCGTGCCGAGAACCGCGCGTATTCGTACATCAGGATCGCGTTGTAGGAATTTTTGGACACGTTGGTCAACGGCTGGCCGATACCCTCGGGCGAATCGGCCTCGGCCGAGAGATACGTGTAGTTGAGCTGACTGCCGAAACCGGACCACCAACCCGGCAGAAAGTCGTAGAACTGCGTATACCCCACCTCCACGCCCTTCAAGCTGCCCTCGCCGGTATTGCGCGGTCGGCTGATCGAATAGACGATGCCATCGATGGATTCATCGGCTGCGTAATTCTGGATATAGCCATCGATCTTGCGATGAAAGCCGGCAACCGACAGCAAGGAGCCGGGACGGAAATACCATTCCAGCGACACATCGGCATTGCGCGATTCCACCGGACGCAGCTGCGGGTTGCCGCCATTGCCGCGCGCCGGCAACGATTCGGTGGACTGATACAAGGCCAGCTGCGGATTGAGATCGGCAAATTCCGGTCGCGTGATCGTCGTGCTGCCGGCGAGCCGCAGCATCAGATTTTCATGCAAGGTGAGGTTGGCGCTGTATTTCGGTAACACCTTGTCGATACGCCGATCGATGCTGACCGGGCTCAGCACGCCATCCAGCGACTGGCTGCCCTGCGATTGCGAATCCAATCGCGTCGCGCGCGCGCCGACACGTCCATCCACAGGAATGGACCCAAGCGAGAAACCGTAATTCACCTGCGCATAGATCGCATAGCTGTCTTCGCGATCGTTGAAGAACAAGGCAGGGTTTTCATCGGGCGGGCCCGGCGGCTGCCCCATCGAGGTACGCAGCTGGATGCTTTGCTGCAGCAGAAAATCCTGGTTGGCCGATGCCCAGCGATCGCTGGTGAATGCACGCGCGCCGTCGAGCATGTTGCCGGGCGTTACCGATGCCAGACCGGGCACGTCGCTCAAGTAGATCGGTGCGCCGCTCAGATTGTTGCGCGCGCCGGTATCCCCGGAGTGATTGGTCGCCGTCCGCCTGCTTGCGCGCGCACCCACGTCCACTGATCGCAACGGCCCCAGCTCCAGATCGACGGTGGCATCGGCCCGCCACGCCCACTCCTCGCCTTTCTGGGCGTTCCAGCTGTCGTAGTACTGACTCAGTTCCCAATTGCCTGGCGCGGTGATGTCGTACGCGCTGCCATCGGCCTGGGTAATCCAGACATCTGCAGCGCCTCCCGCCGAACGCATGTTCAATCGCGGCGCCTGCGTGTTCATGTCCAGCGTGAACGAGCGGTTCTCGGCGGTGCTATAGGTATAGGCGAGCTCGCTGCTCGCACGCATACGCTCGCCACTCCAACGCCCGCCCAGCGCAGCTTGGTAGGTGTCCGATGCGTTCTTGTGCGCCTGCGTGCTGGAGAGCGTGCGCATGTCGCGCGCCACCAGGCCGGCCAGCACATCACTGCCCGGCCGCACAACGACCGATTCGGTGTTCTCTGGCGTCGCCAGCCCCGGGAATGGCAACCAGTAATTCACTTGGGGCCGGTTGTCGTAACCGATGTACAGCGTGTCGAAATACACCTCGCTGTTGTCGCTCGGCGCCCATTGAAACGAAAAATTCGCCGACTTGCGCTTGCGATCGCCGCGCGCCATCAATCCCCCTGCGCTGTAAGGCACGTAAATCTGCTGGGCCGGATCGAGCGGGTTCGGCTTCGCATCGTAAGTGCCATACAACGTGTTGGATTCCTGATACGGGCGGCGTTGGTAGGACACGCTCCCCATCCAGCCCATGCGGCCCATCGCGGTGTCGCGGCGTTGGCTGATGGTGAGGCTGCCATTGGGAACGGTCTTGCCGGACTGATCGCCCCGCAACGCGCTTACGCTGCCGGCAATCGTGCTGTCCTGATCGAAATCGAACGGTCGCCGCAGATGCACATCGACCACCCCGGCGATGCCACCTTCCTGAAATTGCGCGCCGGTGGTCTTGTACACCTCCACGCTGCGCAGCAATTCGGCCGGAACATCGGCCAGCTCCATGTCGCGCCCCACCGTTGTGAAGACGTTGCGCCCATCCAGGGTCGTGATGACGTTCGGCAAACCGCGCACCAGCACCTGCCCCACTTCGCCGCCAGCGCGCGCCACCTGCACGCCGGTCACGCGTTGCAAGGCCGCAGCCACGCTGTTGTCGGGCAGCTTGCCGATGTCTTCGGCCACGATGGAATCGCTGATTTCCGCATTCGATTGTTTGATCGCAATGGCGCTTTCCACGCTGCTGCGCACGCCTTTGACCTGCACCGTCTCCAACGTGGACGTGGCGGGCGCCGCGCCATCGGCGTTGGACGCGGCCTGTTGCGCCGCCGCGTTGCAACTCAGGGCCAGTCCGATGCACAAACCCAGCGGTCGATACGTGTTGGCACGTCGCGCAACGTACGCGTGCTGGGATGGAATAAGCATCATGGCCTCCTGAGGCAGGCACTGCGACGACGCGGCTGGGCGCGCTGCGCAAGACAGGCAAACCGGGCCGGACGAGCCGCGAGGTGTTGAACAAGGCCGAATTACAGCGGTGCCGCTCGCAGTGCAGCGTGATCGCATCCGCCATCGCGCCGCGATCATGACGCGCCTTTCATCAGCAGCGAGGTGCGTGCGTGTCGTGGGCAAGATTGCACATCGCAGCTGCTGCGTTTGCGCGACAATGGCCGCATGAGCAGCCACGACATCTCTCCCGCCGACGCCCGTGCCCGCGCCCTGCAGGGCGCCTTGCTGGTCGACATCCGGCAACTGCATGAGCGTGCCAGCGGCCAGGCCGAAGGCGCGTTGGCGATCGCACAGAACTCCCTGGAAACGGAGCCTGCAGTCCATCTGCCCGAGCAAACCCGCGCAATCGTATTGATCTGCCAGAGCGGCAAACGCTCGGCGCATACGGCCGCCATCTTGCGCACGCACGGCTATGCGCACGTGGCATCGGTGGCCGGCGGCACCAGCGCATGGGCCAGCGCCGGCCTGCCCCTGGTACGCCCGACATTGCCGGCGGACGAGCAGGATTTTCTTGAGCGTTATTCACGCCATCTGCGTCTGTCGCAGGTCGGCCTGGAAGGTCAGCGGCGCCTGGCACGTGCACGGGTGTTGCTGATCGGCGCAGGCGGACTAGGCTCGCCTGCAGCGTTCTACCTCGCCGCAGCCGGTGTGGGGTATCTACGCATAGCCGACGACGACGTGGTGGACCGCAGCAACCTGCAACGCCAGATTCTGCACACCGAAGACAGCGTCGGCACTGCAAAGGTCGACTCCGCCGCACGGCGCATCGCCGCGCTCAACCCGCGCGTGGACATCGAGGCGGTGCAAACGCGCGTGACGGCCGACAATGTCGAAGCGCTGCTGCAGGACGTGGATGTGGTGGTCGATGGCGCAGATAATTTTCCCGCGCGGTATTTGCTCAACGATGCCTGCGTCAAACTCGCTAAACCGCTGGTCTACGGCGCCGTGCAGCAGTTCGAAGGACAGGTCAGCGTATTCGATGCCGGCCGCCACCGTGGTCATGCGCCTTGCTACCGCTGCCTGTTTCCCGAACCGCCGCCGCCGGAATTCGCGCCCAGTTGTGCCGAAGCTGGAGTGCTCGGCGTACTGCCCGGGGTGATCGGACTCCTGCAGGCTACCGAAGCGATCAAGTTGCTGCTCGGCATCGGCGACGGCCTCACTGGCCGCCTGCTCAGTTTCGATGCGTTGGCGATGCGCTTCCGCGACATCCGCTTGCCGCCGGACCCGCACTGCCCGGTCTGTGCGCCTGGCGCTGTGTTTACCGGTTATGCGGATTACGCGGCGTTCTGCGGTAGTGCGGTTGGTTGAGTTCAGCTCACAGCCGCGGTGTGGTGTCCGTCGGTTGCCTGATTGCCTTGCCACCGAAGCAACGAGGTGTATCGCTGCGTTGAGTATTTGGCGAGGTGGGCGTGGACGGCTGTCTTCCGCCGTCCCCTCACCCGACCCTTCTCCTGCCGAGAGCGGCTATCGAGCGATTCGCTCTCAATGTCGAGGCGTTCGCTTTTTCGAAGCGTTCGCTTTTACGCCGTGACCAAAACGCTTACGCAATTATCCTGCACGTTGACGCGTCGCGCCCGCACGTCGCATGCCCTGCGCATTGCGTAAACACTCCAACCAGGCGCGCGTCATCCTGCCGGGCACTATCGATCAAGCAAGCGCTCACAACGCGTACGGAATCACCCGCACGATTTCGCCGGCCTCGAAGCGCCGCGCCTGCTCGGGCAGCACGATCAATGCATTGCTGTCGGCCGCGCCACGCAGTAGATGTGAGGCGTCGCCGCGGTGCGGCAGTGCGGTCAGCCGCCCATCTTCGCCGCATTCCAATCGCCCACGCAGGAATTCCAGCCGCTCATGGCGCTTTTCCCATGGGCTTGCCAAGGCCGCATGCCAGACCGGGCGCGGCTCGCTGCGTCCCTGCAATCCATCCAGCAACGGCACGCCGTAGGCAATCAGCGTTGCCAGCACCGAGACCGGGTTGCCCGGCAGGCCCAAGACCAGGCAGCGACCAATCTGCCCCAACACCGCCGGCATTCCCGGGCGCATCCGCACACGCCAGAAATGGATGCGCCCCAATTCGCCGATCAGACGCGGCAGATAATCCTTTTCGCCAGCAGAAACGCCGCCGCAGGTGATCACCACATCGAACGCCGCGGCCGCATCTTCCAGCATGGTGCCGATACGTTGCGGGTCGTCCGGCAATGTCGGCCAGGCGGTCGGCGCGTAACCCAATGCACGCAGTTGCGCCATCAGCATGTCGCGGTTGCTGTTGTAGATCTGTCCCGGGCCGAGCGGCATGCCTGGTTCGATCAGCTCATCGCCCGTGGCCAGCACCGCAATGGTCGGGCGCGGCGCGACCGCAAGCCGCGACACCCCCAGCGCAGCAGCCAGACCGATGCGTGCAGGCGTCAGCACCTGCCCGGCCTGGATCACCAGATCGCCGGCGCGTACGTCGCTGCCGGCCAAGCGCACAGCTGCGCCCGATGCAGGCGCGGTCTGAAACCGCACCATGCCGTCGCGTTCGTCGGCATCTTCCTTGGGAATCACGGTATCGGCGCCATCGGGCAGTGGCGCGCCGGTAGTGATACGCAGGCATTGCCCGGCAGCCAGTGTGCCAGCCCAGCGCTCGCCGGCAAACTGTTCGCCAACCAGCTGCAACGACGCGTCGCCGGCCGCAATATCGGCGTGCCGCAGCGCAAAGCCATCCATCGCGCTGTTGGCGAATGGCGGCAGCGCCAGCGGTGCGATCAGGTCGCCTGCAGAGATCCGCCCATCGGCACGCGAGATGGCGATGTTTTCATCGGGCGAACGGTTGCTGGTCGCGACACTGTGCAGAATCTGCAGCGCCTGCGCGTACGGAATGCGGGAAGGATAATCGGTCATGCCGCGCAGGATACCAGCGCATCGCCAACGCGAAGGATGGCGGCATCACTCGGCCGCCGAAGCAGGAGATGGGCCTTAATGACGCGCTGCGCTACTAGCGACTTTCGCTTGCACCTGCACGCGCCGCCACCCGTGCCCACAAACGAACGCGTGCATGCGGCAGGACTGCATACAGCCTCGATCGGACGCTCAGGAAGATGCACGGAACGTGCAAATCCCGGGCTCTAAGAACGACTTACCGCGCACAGGCCACAGAGCCACACGCCTCCCGCACCGCCTGGACATCACGCCTCAGCCGGCCTGCGCGCCGTTACTTCCCTTTGACATGCCGCATCAGGCGCCGCTTGCGGGCCACCTGACGATCGGAAAGCGGATTCTTCTTGCCCTCGTACGGATTGGCGCCCTCACGGAAGATGAAACGCACCGGCGTACCAACCAGCTTGAAACGCTTCCGGAAGAAGTTTTCCAGATAGCGCTTGTACGATTCCGGCAGCACCTTCAGGCGCGTGCCATGCACGATGAAGGTCGGCGGATTCGCGCCGCCCGGGTGCACATACCGCAGCTTGGAGACATGCCCGCGAATGCTCGGCGGCGGGTTGGTCTCATAAGCGATTTCCAACGCCTGGTTCACTTCGCTGGTGCTGAACTCATGCGTGGCCGATGCATGGGCGCGGTGAATCGCCTGGAACAGCTCGCGCATGCCCGAGCCGTGCAATGCGGAAATCCGCACCGCCTCGGCCCAGTTGACGAAGCCCAGCTTGCGCGACAGCAGATCTTCGGCCTGCGCACGCTGGTAATCGCTTTGCCCGTCCCATTTATTGATCGCCACGACCAAGGCACGCCCGGCATCCAGGATTGCGCCGAGAATCGTCGCATCCTGATCGGTCACGCCTTCAGTGGCGTCCAGCATCAGCACCGCGACCTGGCATTGTTCGATCGCCTGCAGCGTCTTGAACGCGCTGAATTTCTCGACCGCCTCTTCCACCTTGCCGCGCCGTCGCAGGCCGGCGGTGTCGATCAGGCGGTACTGACGGCCATCGCGCTCCAGGTCCACGGCGATCGAATCGCGCGTGGTACCCGGCACTTCCGAGGCGATCATGCGTTCTTCGCCCAGCAGGCGATTGACCAGGGTCGACTTGCCCACATTCGGGCGCCCCACGAAGGCGATGCGTACGCGCGCCGGGTCGTTGTCCAGCAGCTCGCCGGCCCCTTCCTCGGGCAAGCGCGCACCCACCTCGTCAAGCAATTCGTCGATGCCCTGCCGATGCGCGGCAGACAACGCCACCACGTCGGAGAAGCCGTAGCGCGCGAATTCCGAGCGCACGGTTTCTTCGTCGGTGCCGTCGATCTTGTTGATCACCAGCACGGTCGGCCGCGCCAATTTGCGCAACCAGGCCAGAATCTCGTCATCGAGCGAGGACGCGCCTTCGCGGCCATCGACCACGAACAGCACCAGATCGGCTTCGCCGGCGGCGGCCCGTGCCTGGCGGGCCGTGGCCCCGGCAAGACCTTCCTCGTCGCCGGCGATACCACCGGTATCGACGACGATGAACGGCTGCTGCTCGTCGAGACGGCAGACCCCGTAGTTGCGGTCGCGAGTGACGCCTGGCTGGTCGTGAACCAGCGCGTCACGGGTGCGCGTCAGCGCATTGAAGATGGTGGACTTGCCGACATTGGGCCGTCCAACCAGGGCGACCAGGGGCAGCATCGCAAGGTCCTTATTGTGCCAACCGGAAGGCGGTGAGATCGCCGTCGGTGTTTTGTACCAGCAAAATGCCGTCGACCACCTGCGGCTGCGCCAGCAGCGTATCGCGTCCGGCACGTGCGCGCGCAGCCAGTGCGCCGTCGCTGAGTTTCAGCCAGTGCAGATAGCCCTTGTAGTCGCCGACCACGGCGTAATCGCCCTGGATGGCCACACCGGTCAGCGAACGGCGTGCCAACGCAGCCTGCGACCACATCGCCGCACCGCTGCTCTTGTCCAGCCCCCACACCGATCCGGCGTTGTCCGATACGACCACAACCGCCGACGACACACCAACGCCGCCGGCGCCGCCATGATCGCGCGTCCACAGCGGACGGCCGCTCGGGCCTTCCAGTGCGAGGGTTTCATTCTTGAAGCTGGTCGCGTACAGCGTGGTGCCATCCAGCACCGGCGCGCCATCGACGTCGGACATGCGCTCCAGCTCGGTACGGCCTTCCGGCACGCCGATGGCCTGCTCCCACAACGGGCGACCGTCCTGCAGCGCCAGCGCACTCAAGGTACCGCTGTCGTTACCGACGAACACCACGCCCGGGCCGGTCACGATCGGCGCATTGCCGCGGACGGACAAGGTCGGGCCTTCTTCGGCGTGGAACCAGCGACGCTCGCCGGTTGCGGCATCAAACGCGGTCACCCGACCGTCGTTGCTACGCACCAGCACCAGGTTCTGTGCGATGGCCGGCGCAGCGATCACTTCGTTCGGCACTTTGGCCCGCCACTTTTCAGTGCCGTCTGCCTGGTTCAGGGCGATCACATCGCCGGACAGGCTACCAATCACCACCAGGCCCTCGCCCACACCGGGACCACCGGACAGACGCTGCTTGAACTTGCGGTCGTTACGCTCTTCTTTCTTGGGCTTGTATTCCCAGACGCGCTTGCCAGTCTGCAGGTCGAGTGCCTCCACGCCACCGGTGATCGCCGCTGCATATACCTTGCCGTCGGCCACTGCCGGGCGCTGACGGACGCCGATATGCCCTTCACCCTTGCCGATGCCGGCAGACCAGATCTTCTCGACCTTGACCGATGGCTCGAACTTCACCAACTCGGCAGGTTCCTGCGCCTTCTTGGCGGCAGCATCCTTCCCGGCAAACCAGCCCTTGACGGTGCTGCAGCCAGCCAGCGACAGACCCATCACGGCAATCAACGCAATGCGCTTGTACATATCAACCTGCTTCATCAAATCTGCTCCGCCGGATCGGGCACCTTGCCGCCCACATCCATCAGCTTGGTTTCCAGCAACCGGCGCTGCGGCGAGGCCACATCCACCGTGGTCAGGGCCTTGGTGTACAGCGCTCGCGCCTCATCCGGCTTACCCTGCACGACCAACGCGTCGGCGCGGATCTCCAGACTGGCGTGATCCTGCGCATCGGCCAGCACCTTGATCGCTTCGTCGGGCTTGCCGCTTTCAGTCAGCAGGCGCGCCAGGCGCTGCTGCACGATCTGCTTGAGCTCGCCTTCGGCGGGCACGTCGCGCAAGGTCTTGATCGCCTCGGCATTCTTGCCGGCATCCACCTGGGCCTTGGCCAGCCGCAGCGCCGCCAGCTCGGCGTAAATGCCGCCCTTGCCGTCGTCCAGCGCCACGATGTCCTTGGCGGCCTTGTCCAGGTCCTTGGCCTGAATCGACTTCACCACCGCCTCGTAGCGGCCATTGGCCTCGACCAATGCGGTGTTGGTGCGCGTCTGCCACCACTGCCACCCCAGGATCAGCGCCAGACCAAGCAGGACACCGCCCACCAGACCCGCGCCATTCTTTCTCAACCAGGAACGAACGCGTTCGCCTTGTTCGTGTTCGTCCAGCAGATCGTCGATCGCCATGCGTACTCTCGCTCCGTCATCCCGGAGGCGCGGAACATCAAAAGGGATAAATGAAAAACCGCAGTCCGCTTCACTCGGAAGCACGTACCACGGAGCCGTCGGAGGATACCGCAAAACGGGCCACGTTAGCGCGCTGGAACGGTTTCACGTCGACGATACTGCCGCCTTGCTGAACCTGTACCGCCGAAGCATTGCCGAGCACGATGCGCCCCACCTGACCGGGCGAATACGTGCGTTGTTCACCGGCACGTATCAGGGCTTTTTCGACCGCACTGCCATCCGGTGCCAGGATCTGCACCCAGCTGTCGCCGCTGAAACTCAACGACAAACTGCCGCCAGGAGCAACTGCCTCCGCAGGCGCCTGGACGTCGGCGGTAGCACGCGGCACCGGGGTCATCGATGCGATATACGGCGCCGGCTGTTCGCGCGGCGCTGCGGCGGCCTGCGTTGCTGGATTGCGTGGCGCAGCGGACTTTGCAGCCTCCGGCATGCTGTCCAAGGACACCGTGCTTGGCGCCTTGCCATCCAGATGCGAGCGCGTCGCATACCAGACCGGTACCGCAAACACGCCGGTAATGACCACATACATGGCCTTGCGCGCGGTGCTTTCGAGAATGCGCCGCGCACGCGGCGTATGCGTGTGACTCACCAGCTTGACCGGCTCGATCGGCGCAATCGTGGCCTGCTGCAACAGCGGCTCCAGATCGACCTGCAACAAGCGCGCATAGCTGCGCAGCTGCCCGCGTACGAACACCGGCGCGCCCAGCCGCTGCCAGTCCTCCTGCTCCAACGCGTGCACCACGTGTGCCGGCATGCGCAACTTGCCGGCCACCTCGTCCACACTCAGGCCTGCCGCCTCGCGCGCTTCGCGCAAATGCTGTCCGCAGCCCTTTTCCTGCTCGAAAAGGTTCGGATTGGAATCACTGATCACAATGCATTGGCCCCGGGAGTAGCGGTCGCTGCGTCAGGGAATTCCTTGACCAACCGCTGTTGGTAACGGCCGGCAGCTACCTCGTCGCCTAGCCCTTGCTCGATCTGAATGGCGAGTTGTAACACGGAAGCAGTTGCCGGTGCAGCCGCAAGGCGGCGTTCGATAAAAGCGCGGGCTTCGAAATAATTGCGGCGCCTGGCTTCCAGACGTGCCATCGATTCGAGCGCATACGGATTATTCGGGTCTAAATCGAGCGCTTTGCGCAGATCGCCTGCTGCTCGCTCAGGCTGTCCTGCCTTAAGCGCGCAACCGCCGGCATTGCCCAATGCAGACGCAGGCGACGCGTACGTCCGGTCGGCCAGTGCGCGATCGAACCAGGTCAACGCTTCGCTGGGCGAGCCATTCGCGCACAACCAGGCGCCATAGTTATTCAGCACGTCGCCGCGTTGCGGCGCGATTTCTGCGGCCCGCCGGTACGACGCACCAGCTGCCGACGCATCGCCCCTGGCGCCCTGAATCAGCGCCAGCAGGCCGATGGCATCCACCGACTGCGGGTCCTTTTTCAAGGCGGCGCGCACCTGCTCTTCGGCACTGGCGTAATCGCCGGTCTGCAGCCGGTTGCGGGCCAGACCCAATTTCTCCTGGACGGCCAGGCGATTCTTGGTGGCCTTGTCGTCGCGGAACGAATACACCGGCGCGACTTCCTCCACACTCTTGGCCGAGCCGGCCTTGGCATTGCGACCACCGCAGCCGACCGCGCTCAGCGCGATCGCCACGGCCGCCATTAACGCGAGTTCACGCTGCCGCATCTCGATCGGCCTGCCCTTCCAATGTGCGGCGGAACTCCGCCTGGCGACGGGTACGGTCCATGACCTGCCCCTTGAGCTGCCCGCACGCGGCGTCGATGTCGTCGCCACGGGTGCGGCGAACCATCGTCAACACCTGCGCATCGAGCAGGATCTTCTGGAACGCGCGAATCTCGGTCTCGCCTGAGCGCTCATAGCGCGTCCCAGGAAACGGATTGAACGGAATCAGATTGACCTTGCCGGCGTCCTTGGACTGCACGGCGTTGTCGAACTGCCGCATCAACCTGGCCAACTGGCGCGCATGCTCCGGCTGGTCGTTGATGCCTTTCATCAGCGTGTATTCGAATGTCACCGAATCGCGTTTCTTGCTGCCGCGCAAGTAGCGTGCGCACGACTCCATCAACTCGGCGATCGGGTATTTCTTGTTCAACGGCACCAGGCTTTCCCGCAGCGCATCGTTGGCTGCATGCAGCGAGACCGCCAGCGAGACGTCGCTTTCGGTGGAGAGCCGGTCGATCATCGGCACCAGGCCGGAGGTCGACAGCGTGACCCGCTTGCTGGCCAGCCCGTAGCCAAGATCGTCGCGCATTACGCTCATCGCACGCACGACGTTGTCGAAATTCATCAGCGGCTCGCCCATGCCCATCATCACCACATTGGTGAGACGGCGCTGCTGGTGCGGCACATTGCCCAGATGGCGCGCCGCCACCCACACCTGGCCGATGATTTCGGCCGTGGTGAGGTTGCGGTTGAAGCCCTGGGTAGCGGTCGAACAAAAGCTGCAGTTCAAGCCGCAGCCGACCTGGGAGGACACGCACAGCGTGCCACGGCCCTTGTCGGGGATGTACACGGTTTCGATGGCGTTCTTGCCGTCGGTGCCCATGGCCAACAGCCATTTGTGGGTGCCGTCGGCCGAAGGCTTGTCGAACACCACGTTCGGGACGAGAACCTCGGCGTGTTGGTGCAACTTCGCACGCAGCGCCTTGCCGAGGTCCGTCATCTGGTCGAAATCGGTGACGTAGCGATGATGGATCCACTTCATTACCTGATGGGCACGGTAACGCGCCTCGCCAAGCGTATCGGCGAAGAAGCGCTCCAGCCCCTCGCGATCGAGGTCGAGCAGGTTCTGCTTGCGCGGCTCCGGGGTACGGACGGAGCCGTCCTGCAGCACGGAAGGGATCACGACCTCATTCACGATTCGACTCACTCGGCCTCAGCGCGAGACCACTTCGGTGGCGGCAAAGAAATACGCGACTTCGTTGGCAGCGTTCTCGACCGAATCCGAGCCGTGGGCAGCATTGGCATCGATCGAATCGGCGAAGTCGGCGCGGATGGTGCCCGGCGCAGCGTCCTTGGGATTGGTCGCGCCCAGCAGGTCACGGTGTGCGGCGACGGCGTTCTCGCCTTCCAGCGCCTGGATCATCACCGGGCCGGAAATCATGAACTCGACCAGCGCGTTGAAGAACGGACGCTCGCGATGAACGGCGTAGAAGCCTTCGGCTTCACGACGCGACAGCTGCTTGTACTTGGCGGCCACGACCTTCAGGCCAGCCTTTTCGAAGCGGCTGTAGATTTCGCCGATGACGTTCTTGGCAACGGCGTCGGGCTTGATGATGGACAGGGTGCGCTCCAGCGCCATGGGAAGTTCTCCGTTGGGCGGGCCACTGAAGGCCCGAGGTTATCATGAAAAAAACCCGCGACAAAACGCGGGCTTAGGCTTCTTTGCGATGGTCAATTCTATCTCGTCAACGCCGCGTTTGCACACCGCCTCCTGAATCGTGCTGCGTTGCGACATGACCTGCCAGCGGGCGAGCCCGTAGACTCAAACAATCGTTTGATTGAGTCCTGTCTTCGCGCATGCCCAAGCCCGCCCACTTCTCCACCAAGGACCGCATTCTCGGTGCGGCCGAGGAGCTGTTCGCCCAGCACGGGTTTGCAGGCACGTCGCTGCGCCAGCTGACCACGCAGGCCGACGTCAATATCGCCGCGGTCAACTATCACTTCGGCTCCAAGGAAAACCTGGTCAACGAGGTGTTCCGCCGGCGCATGGACGAAATGACCGCAGCGCGCCTGCAGCAGCTGGAAACGGCGAAGAAGTCGCAGCCCGGCGAGCTGACGGCCGTGCTCGCTGCCTTCGTCGAGCCGGCGTTGGCGATGGCGCAGGACCGCCAGAACGGCGGCGCGTTCGTACGCGTGATCGCACGCGCGTACGCCGAAAAGAACGACAACCTGCGCAAGTTCCTGTCCGACCACTACGGGCATGTCCTGCGCGAATTCGGCAAGGCCATTGCCGGCTGCGTGCCGGGCCTGAGCAAGGAAGAGCTGTACTGGCGGCTGGACTTTCTTGCCGGCGCACTGACCTATGCCATGGCCGACTTCGGACTCATCAAGCGGCCTGCGGGCGTCAGCGAGGCCGACCACCGCGCGCGCGCGGCGCGCGAACTCATTCGTTTCGCGGAACCCGGTTTCCGTGCTCATTCCACACCGTAAACGTTCCACAAGAGGCCTATCGCTATGTCCAACCCGTTGCTAGTCCGTCGTGCCGCCGTGCTCGGTGCCGGCGTCATGGGCGCGCAGATCGCCGCCCACCTCACCAATGCCGGTGTCGACACCGTGTTGTTCGACCTGCCTGCCAAGGAAGGCCCGGCCGACGGCATCGTACTCAAGGCGATCGCCAATCTCGGCAAGCTGAGCCCTGCCCCGCTCGCCAGCAAGGCGCTAGCCGAGGCGATCACGCCAGCCAACTACGAGAGCGGTCTGGAGCAACTGCGCGACTGCGATCTGATCATCGAAGCGATCGCCGAACGCATGGACTGGAAGCAGGACCTGTACAAGAAGATCGCCCCGTTCGTCTCTGAGCATGCAGTGCTGGCATCCAACACCTCCGGCCTGGGCATCAACAAGCTGTCGGATGTGCTGCCCGAGCAGCTGCGCCATCGTTTTTGCGGCGTGCACTTCTTCAACCCGCCGCGCTACATGCACCTGGCCGAGTTGATTCCGGCCAAGGGCACCGACAAGGCCGTGCTCGAGGGCCTGGAAGCCTTCCTGGTCACCACGCTCGGCAAGGGCGTGGTGTATGCCAAGGACACGCCGAACTTCATCGGCAACCGCATCGGCGTGTTCTCGATCCTGTCCACCATCCATCACACGCAGGAATTCGGCCTGGGTTTCGACGAAGTCGATGCGCTGACCGGCCCGCTGGTCGGCCGTCCCAAGTCGGCCACCTACCGCACCTCCGATGTGGTCGGCCTGGACACCATGGCGCACGTCATCAAGACCATGGGCGACACCTTGCCGGACGACCCGTGGCATCAGTATTTCAAGTCGCCGAAGTGGCTGGAGGCGCTGATCGCCAAGGGCGCGCTGGGCCAGAAGGTCGGGGCCGGCATCTTCCGCAAGGTCGGCAAGGACATCGTGGTGCTGGACCTGCACAAGCAGGACTACCGCGCCGCCGATCGCAGTGCCGCGCCGGAAGTGGTCGAGATCCTCAAGATCAAGAATCCGGCCGAGAAGTTCGCCAAGCTGCGCGAGAGCCAGCATCCGCAGGCGCAGTTCCTGTGGGCGAGCTTCCGCGACCTGTTCCACTACAGCGCCTTCCATCTGGCCGATATCGCCGAGACCGCACGCGATGTGGATCTGGCGATTCGCTGGGGCTACGGTTGGTCGCTGGGCCCGTTCGAGACCTGGCAGGCAGCCGGCTGGAAGCAGGTGGCGCAGTGGATCGCCGAAGACATCTCCAACGGCAAGAGCATGAGCAGCGCACCGTTACCTAACTGGGTGTTCGACGGTCGCGATGGCGTGCATGGCGCCGAGGGCTCGTATAGCCCGGCGCGCGACGCCAAGCTGCCGCGCTCGTCGCTGCCGGTGTACAAACGCCAGCGCTTCCCCGATCCGTTGCTTGGCGAGCAGTTCTCGCCGGGCGAAACCGTGTTCGAAAACGACGGCGTGCGCATGTGGCACGACGGCGACGACATCGCGGTGGTCAGCTTCAAGACCAAGATGAACACCGTTTCCGACCACGTGCTCAACGGCTTGCAGGACGTCGTTGGCCGCGCCGAGAAGGACTTCGCTGGCCTGGTGATCTGGCAGCAGAAGGAGCCCTTCTCCGCCGGCGCCGATCTGGCCGGCGCGCTCGGCCTGCTGCAGGCTGGCAAGGTCGATGCCTTCGAAGCATTGGTCGCCAATTTCCAGGCCACCAGCCAGCGCATCAAGTACGCGCAGGTGCCGGTGATCTCGGCCGTGCGCGGCTTGGCACTGGGCGGCGGTTGCGAGTTCCAGATGCACAGCGCCAAGACGGTGGCCTCGCTGGAGAGCTACATCGGCTTGGTCGAAGCTGGCGTCGGCCTGCTGCCGGCCGGCGGCGGCCTGAAGGAAATCGCGGTACGTGCATCGATCGCCGCAGGCCCGGGCGGCGACGTGTTTGCCGAGCTCAAAAAGACCTTCGAAACCGTGGCAATGGCCAAGGTCTCCAACTCGGCGGTCAATGCCAAGGAACTGGGCCTGCTGCGCGCCACCGACAAAGTGGTGTTCAACAGCTACGAGAGCCTGCACATCGCCAAGGCCGAAGCGCGCGCACTGGCCGAGGGCGGCTACCGCGCCCCGCTGCCGGCACGCCATATCCAGGTTGCCGGCGACGTCGGCATCGCCACCTTCAAGATGCTGCTGGTCAACATGCTGGAAGGTCGCTTCATCAGCGAATACGACTATGAAATCGCCAGCCGCATCGCCACGGTGGTGTGCGGTGGCGAAGTCGATCGCGGCGCGCTGGTCGATGAAGAATGGCTGCTCAAGCTGGAGCGCAAGCACTTCGTCGAACTGGCCCAGCAGGAAAAGACCCAGGCCCGGATTGGGCACATGTTGAAGACGGGCAAGCCGTTGAGGAACTGAGAATCGGGAGTGGGGAATCGGGAATGGGTAAAAGCCCAACCTACTCCCCGCTTCTCCCAATTATCTGCTGGGTGATGAAGATGGCGAACCCAGGCGAATCCGCACTTGCGATTCCCGATTCCCCTCTCCCCATTCCCGGCTTTCGGAGATAGCCAAATGAGCAAACAGATTCAAGAAGCCTACATCGTCGCCGCCACGCGTACGCCGATAGGCAAGGCGCCGAAGGGCGTGTTCCGCAACACCCGCCCCGACGACATGCTGGCGCACGTGCTGCGCGCCGTGGTCGCGCAGGCGCCGGGCATCGATACCTCGCGCATCGACGACGCCATCATCGGCTGCGCCATGCCCGAAGGCGAGCAAGGCATGAACGTGGCGCGCATTGGCGTGCTGCTAGCGGGCCTGCCCAATTCGGTGGCCGGTCAGACCATCAACCGCTTCTGTTCGTCCGGCATCCAGGCCATCGCCATGGCGGCCGACCAGATTCGTCTGGGCAATGCCGACCTGATGCTGGCCGGCGGCACGGAGTCGATGTCGATGGTGCCGATGATGGGCAACAAGGTGGCGATGTCGCCAAGCGTGTTCGCCGACGACCATGTGGCCATTGCGTACGGCATGGGCATCACTGCCGAGAAGGTCGCAGAAGAGTGGAAGGTGTCGCGCGAAGACCAGGATGCGTTCGCGCTGGCCTCGCACCAGAAAGCGATCGCGGCGATTGCGGCCGGCGAGTTCCGCGACGAAATCAGCCCGTACGAAATCCACTCGCATCAGCCCGACTTGGCCGGCAATGTGATCGCCCTGCGCAAGCGCCTGGTCGACACCGACGAAGGTCCGCGTCCGGACAGCTCGCTCGAGGGCCTGGCCAAGCTGCGCCCGGTGTTCCGCAACGGCCAGTTCGGCGGCAGCGTCACCGCCGGCAATTCGTCGCAGATGAGCGATGGTGCCGGCGCGGTGCTGCTGGCCTCCGAGCAGGCGATCAAGGATTACGGCCTGACTCCGCTGGCCCGCTTCGTCAGCTTCTTGGTCGCTGGGGTGCGCCCGGAAGTCATGGGTATCGGACCGATCGCCGCCATTCCCAAGGCGCTCAAGCAGGCCGGCCTGACCAAGGACCAGCTGGACTGGATCGAGCTCAACGAAGCCTTCGCGGCACAGGCGTTGGCGGTCATCCGCGACAGCGAGCTGGATCCATCCAAGGTCAACCCACTGGGCGGCGCAATCGCCCTTGGCCACCCGCTGGGCGCCACCGGCGCGATCCGTGCCGCCACGCTGGTGCATGGCCTGCGCCGTCGTCAGCAGAAGTACGGCATGGTCACCATGTGCATCGGGACCGGCATGGGCGCTGCGGGCATCATTGAAGCGCTGTAAGGCGCGCTGGAGCGCCGGGTCGGCCTTCCGGGTCGATCTGGTGTCTCCATCGGTGTCATCGACCTGCGGAGATCAGGTCAGCGATCAAATTTCCATGCTGTCGCCAAAAGGGCGTGCGCAAGCACGCCCTTTGCTCTGCCGGTCAACGCGGTCTCGCCAACGTCGCGGCGAGGCGATCCAACGCATATCCCCCGCGTCATTGAAACGCGATGCATTGCATTCTGCTGCATCGGTCGTCTCGCCGCGGCGATTGAAGCTGGCGATGTAGATACGGCAATGGGCACGCCGCAGACACCGCGACCAGGCGGTCGCGCTCAGCGCGTCACCAGCCATTGACCGGTCCGCGCACCTGCGAAGACCAGCGCCAGTCCAGCCAGCAAGGTCACCGCCAGATAGATGCCGATCATCGTCGAGCGGTCGGTGCGCGCGAATACCAGGCACTCCATCATCAGCGACGAAAACGTGGTCAGCCCGCCGATCACCCCAACGATCAACAAGGCCCGCAGCGGCCAGCTCGATGGCCCGCGTGCATCCAGCCAGACCAGCAACACGCCGGCAACGAACGACCCGAGCAGGTTCACCGTCAGCGTTCCCCACGGGAAGACGGTACCGAAGCGCTGGATCAACGAGGCACCGATCGCAAAACGCAAACCGGATCCCAGCGCACCACCGGTCATCGCCAGCAACAGCTGTTGCCACCACACCGGTGCATTCATGCGCACACCCCGCGACCGGAGCGTGCTTTCGAAAAAATAGTGTGCGACATCGGCGTCATCCTTCCTGAGTCAAGAGCGATGCCGGGGCACAGACCTGCCGCCCCGGCGGGGTGGGCAGGCATCATCAGCGCGCGGGTGCGTGCGGTTCGAGGAGGAATGCCATCTCCTGTGCGGCCGATTATGCCGTGGGCTTGCCGGCCTTGTCAGCCCGTGCCTGCGCGCGCGCCTCGCGCAGCCGATCGAGCTTTTCCTTCAGCTTGATCTCCATCCCGCGCGGCACCGGGTTGTAGTACACGCGCTCGCCCATCGCATCCGGGAATCCGGTCTGATCCAGCGCGATACCGCCCTCGGCATGATGGTCGTACTGATAATCCTGGCCGTAACCCAGCGTCTTCATCAGCTTGGTCGGTGCGTTGCGTAGATGCAGCGGCACCTCCTGCGTGCCGGTGGCGCGCACTTCGGCCTTGGCCTGATTGAAGGCAGCATAGCCGGCGTTGGATTTGGCAGTGCAGGCCAGATACAGCACCAGCTGTGCGAATGCCAACTCGCCCTCCGGGCTGCCGAGGCGCTCGTAGATGTCCCAGGCTTCCAGCGCCATGCTCTGCGCGCGCGGATCGGCCAGGCCAATGTCCTCGATCGCCATGCGGGTCAAGCGACGCGCCAGATACGCCGGGTCGCACCCGCCATCGAGCATGCGCGTCAGCCAGTACAGCGCTGCATCCGGGTTGGAGCTGCGCACGGACTTGTGCAACGCCGAAATCTGGTCGTAGAACTGCTCGCCGTTCTTGTCGAAGCGGCGCGTACGGTCGGCCAGCACCTGCAGCAACGTCTGCGGCGTAATCTCGCCACCCTCGCCTGCCGCCAGTTCCGCACCAATTTCCAACAGCGTCAGGGCCCGACGCACATCGCCGTCGGCGGCGCTGGCGATTTCCAGCAGCGATGCTTCGCTGACCTGGATCGTCTCGGCCCCCAAGCCGCGCTCGGCATCGCGCAAGGCACGCTGCAAGGCTTCGACGATGTCCTGTGGCGACACGCCTTCCAGCACATGCACGCGGCAGCGCGACAACAACGCTGAGTTCAACTCGAAGGACGGGTTTTCAGTGGTCGCACCGACGAACAGAATCGTGCCGCGTTCGATATGCGGCAAGAACGCATCCTGTTGCGCCTTGTTGAAGCGATGCACCTCATCGACGAACAACACGGTGCGGCGGCCACCGGCAAAACGCTGCGCCGCCTCTGCCAGCACCTGCCGCACGTCCGGCAGGCCGGACAGCACGGCAGAGATCGCCTTGAATTCGGCGTCTGCGTAGTGCGCCAGCAACAAGGCCAATGTGGTCTTGCCGCATCCCGGCGGACCCCACAGGATCATCGAGTGCACGCGCCCGGATTCGACCGCGCGCCGCAAGGCGCTGTCGGGAGCCAGCAATCGTTTCTGCCCCACCATCTCGTCAAGCGTGCGCGGCCGCATCCGCTCTGCCAGGGGCCCCATGGCGCTGCGATCGACATGCAGCAGATCGGGTGTGATCGAGTCGGGACGTTTGGCTTTGCTCACCCGTTTATTCTACCGCCTGCGCCTGATGGACGTTCCACAACGCAGTGTTCGGCCGTCGCTGGCAGGGACGCCGACGTTCTCTTTCCAAGCGACCACTTCGCGCAGGTGCACCGCATCGACTGCGCAGCGCAATACTGTTACTGAGTAACGAGTGATCGCATGTCATCGCTTGCCTGCATCTCGCATCGGCCACGAGCTGCGCCAGCGCAAGCGGCACGTTCAGCGTACGGATTTCACCATGCCCCGCATTCCGCTTCGCCCCTCTGCCATCACCGCTTGCCTTCCAGGGATGGCCGAGACCATCTCGCATCCATCCAAGCCTTCTGCGCGGCGGCAGACGCACAACAAATTGGCGACTCCGGACCCATGCGCGTTCGAGGCGGAACTGATCCAGGCCCAGGACGATCCGCTGGGTTGGTCCGCGACGCTACTTGAGCAAGCAAGACAGCCAAGCGTCGTCGATCCCGGACTGAAGGCCGCTCCCAAACGCAAACACGCCCTCCCGCGTCCCTGCAGGAAGGCCGCAGAACGCTTGGGGCTCAGTAGCGGTTCGCCAGAACCACATACGAGCCTGCTGCGCTATTCCTCGGTGCAGTACGCGCGGGACACACCAGCCGGCCCATCGGATCGCAACGCCGATGCCGCCCGTGATCTGCGAGCAGCCCCGCTGCTGTCCAATGCCACCCAGCATCTCAATGAAGCCCTGATCGCCCGCCTGGAACAATCCAACAACGACCTGGCCGCACGCATCTGGCGGCGTCGCCAGGACGAGCTGTGCTACGCACATGCACAAACGCTACAGGCTGCGCGCGAGCAGTTGGCCCTCAGAGCCCGGCGCGCCGCCAACCTCAGCGACAGCATCAACGCGCTGACGCACGAACGTGCCGAACTGCTGCAACAGCTGCATGGATGCAATGCGCAGACTGATGCAGTGGCGGCCGCGATCCACGATCTCGAGTCGGACATCCTCTCCGCACGCGCCGCATTGAACGCGCTACCGCACGATCAGCCGTCGCGCGGTGTCGCAGCGCACGCGGGCCCATCCTCGGCCGACGCGCAGCAGGGCGTTGATCGCTTACAGCTGCAGCGCGCCTGCACTCGGCTCGAGCACGCAGTGCAGCAGGCGCGCGCACGCGGCGATGCGCTGGCCAAAGCGGTCTTTTTCGGCCGCGGCTCGGCACAGGCAGCACAAGCAGAGCAAGCACTTGCGGAAGCTAACGCGGAAATCGATCGATTGCGAAGTGCGTATGCGCAAGCACGCGATGCGTTGCAGTCGGATCAAGCAGGCAACTCTGCCAACAGGCCGGCTTCGCGCACGCTCGGCTCGCACCTTGCTGCAGAGCGAAACCGAGAAGTCGAGGCACTGCGCACACGGCTGGGACGCAACGAGAACATGCTGACCCTGCAACGCACGCATGCCGAGCGCTGTCGGCGGCATGCGCGGCGCCTACAGCAGCGCCTCGACCAGGTCGAGGCAAAACTGCAGCAGGCGCGGCATTCGTCGCGGATCAACACCGAGGAGGTGTGGCAGCACGAACAGACGGTCAACGCGCTGGAAGCTGCGAACGGCGACATGCAGCGCGTGGCGGAACATGCAGCCGCGCAGCCGCCGGCCGATGAGGCCCGGCCCGTCGCTGCCGAGATCGTCGCCGACACCATGGACGCACTGCTTGGCGCCCTGCCCGGCTTTCGCGAGGAAACCATCGACCCCGTGAGTCGACAGGTTCTGCGCGCCTGGGCTGACGGTCTGCATGGCCGCAGCGCTGCGTTCGGGGGCGACGCCTTGCAGCCGGTCGACGCCTTGCGCATCGCCCTGCAGGCCTTGGCGATCGCCAGCGAAGGCGATGCTGCCGCAGCGGCCGACGTGCTGCGACGCCTGGGCATGGTGCGGTTGCGTGAGCTGATTCCGCCGCCACAGGTCTCCATCGCTGCCGAGGCGGCCCAGCCAATGGAGATCGTCACCGCCTGCGTCGGCCTGTTGGCCAGCGTTCCGCGCGGCATGCAGGTTCTTTCGCACATGCTGCGCGAAGAAGCCACGCCCCCCTCCAGGGAATGGTTGGAGGCGGCGCAGGTCCATCTGCGTGCCAGCCACCGGCTTGCACTGACGCCGGACGCAGAACAGGCTGAACGCAGCTGGCTGGGCGATGCGCAGATGGGAGCGCGCCATGCCGTGCATGGAGACTCGCCGCTGCAGGGCCTGCAGTCTGCAACCGATGCCCAGCGCAGCGCATTTCACGCATTCCGCAATGGCTACGAAACCACCCGGGCAGGTTCACCCTATGCGCGCGTCAACGCATGCCTGCAGATGTTTGCGCAATGGGCGGTCGCAGGCAGTGGGCGGCGCGGCAGGCGCGCCCTCAATCCCTTCAACGCACTTGAGCTGGGAATGAAGGTTGGCGCCTCCGAAGCGCTTCCCACCGCCGTGCGGCGTGCCAACGACGCTTTTCGCGAAGCGGCCGGCCACCTGACCAGCTGGCTCGTCGCGCGCCGCCAGATCCAGCTGGCTGGCGGGCGAATGCCGTCGCAGGACGAGCTGGCAATGCAGGCACTGTTGGAATACGTGCAATGGCTCCCACACGAGCAGAACGCAACCGACCTGACCTTCACCGCCAAGGTGTTGGGCACGATCGAACGGCGTGCCCAGGAGCTTCAGCGCTCGGTGGCTGCCTCCGTGAACGAGACCGACGACCTGCAGCCGGCGGCGTGCCATCCGGCCATCGCATCCGCATGGGGTGCATTACGCGCCGGCCGCATGCGTCTGCCCGAAACGCTGCGTCTGATCCAGCGTGGCCTGCTCGACCACGCCGGACAGCCGAGCGACCTGCCGGTCGGTGCAGCAACCCTGGATGAAGAACTGGCGTCGGACGCGCGCACTCACTTTCATCAGGCCATCGGTCATGCAAGTCGCCTTCTGCACGAGGGCGACACCTCCCGCGTCAGATCGCCACGTGCGCTGTTCGAATGCCTGCGCAACCTGTTGGAACGGCTGGAATGGCGCGACAAGCTGCGTCTTACCGAGCAACGGGTGATCGGACTCAATACGACGCCGCTGTCGGCCGCGCTGGCGATCATCCCCAGCGGCCTGGGACTGAAACTCTCCGCGGGCGGCCAGACCAGTTCCGATCGCTCGGTGGAGATTTACATGGGGCGGACCGGGTTGTCGCTGCAGATCGGGCGGCAGAAGGCGCGGCAGTTCAACGCCAGTACCGGCATTAGCGCGGGCGTGCTGCTGCCGGGCACCGAACACGCACCGGTGGGTATCACGGGCGCAGCCGAATGGCGCATGAAAAAGGAATCGGGCATCGAGCATGGCGTGCAAATCCGCGTACCACGGCGGGGTAAGGGCCAGGAGCTGGAGCAGCGCGCGCAATTCCTGGCCATGTTCGAACACTTGCTGCAACTGGCCGAGCAATCCGGCGACGATGCAGGCCAGTTGAGCGAGCGCGACTTCCTGGGGGAGCTGCTGGCGCACCACCCCAGCATTACCGTTGGCTTGATCGGCCAGGCCGAACGCAACACTTCGGCCACCGAATCCAGCCTCAGCGTCGCTGCCGGCGTGCGCGTGGGAAACATGGATGGCCAACCGCGTCGCGCCACCCTGGGCGCGTCGCTCGGCGTGAAAGCGCGGCGCGAAACCTCCCGGTCGCAGACGCCGATCGAAGGCTACATGACCATGGTGCTGAAGGATTCGAGCGCGCAATCCAGGGTAGAGATCGCAGGGCGCGCATCGGCAAGTGTCGTCGCCCGGCAGTGGACGGACCCAGGCACCGGCAATGCGCCGCCCACACCAGTGGCGCGGCTGTCCATGGCCACGCTTGATCTCGGCTACAGCAGGGAACTGCGCTCGGCCGGCAGCACGACGTTCTCCACCTTGTGGATGTTCAACAACGAAATCGATCCCGTGCGCACCGATCGTGGCTTCGAATTCTTCAATTTCGCCTCATTCGAACGCGAAGTGAAGCGCAACTGGCAGTTATGGACCCACTACGGAATCTCCAAACTGCAGGGCAAGGTCGATGACCAGCGGCTCTATATGGTGGCCGAGCGCCAGTTGCAGGACTTCATCGACCGGGTCCGCCTCCACATGCAAGACAACAAGTTCGCCTCGCTGATCGTGGACTGGGTGTTGCAGGCAGAGGCTGCACCACGCCTGGACGCGCTGCGCGCGCAGGCCCAGCTATTGCGGGTCGCCGGATGCGAAGCGCAAGCGGCAGAAGCCGATCGCGCGTTCGATGAGCTGATCAGCCACCCAAGCATTTGGGAACCGACCATTTTGATCCTGCGCGAAAAGGGCAAACGCCAGCGCGAACGTGGCCTCGATTTCTTCATCAAACGCCAGACCAACCAGGCAGCGGAGGCGAGTCGGACGGTTGGTCAGTGGATCCCGTACGAGCCAGTCCCGTAGCGTGGTGGCATCGCTCCTGTGCGGGTGCATCTGTCAGGTCACGACAACTGCTGCGCACTCGCAGGCACAGCCGCTCGCTGCGCCATGCGTTCATCCCGAGAGCCCCGCAGACGCTTTACTGCGCGTCGCCCACCACATCCACGCCCTTGGCCGGCGTATAGCGGAAGGTGTCTGCAGCAAACGCCGGGTTGCGCTTCCAGCCGCTAAAGCTGATCGCGGTGCGTTGGCCGACTGCGTCCACCACTTCCATCCTGGCCAGGCCATCCTTGCTGAACCCCAGCGAGGCGATCTGGAAGCTGGCGTCGGTGTCCACCTTGGGCGTCAGCGACAACCATTGCAGGCCGTCGCGTGGCGCGGCTTCTTCGCTGACATCGTACTTCTTGTCCAGAAGCGCCGGGTCGATCAATGCAACCAGCGGGCTGTTCTGTTCTTCGCTGCCCTGTGCGCGCACGGTGACCTGCTCCAGATCCGGATCCAATACCCAGACCTTCTTGCCGTCGGCCACGATCAGCTGCTTATAGGGCTTGGCGTATTCCCAACGGAACTGACGCGGTGTCGCCAGTGCGACCCGCCCGCTCGAAGTTTCCTTGACCCGGCCTTTCGCGTCGGTCACCCGCTGACTGAACTGCCCATCCAGTCCCTTCAACCCTCGCGTGAAGGTGTCCAGCTCCTGGCGCGCACCGGCAAAGGCGGTACTGGCGAACAGAGCAGTGGCAAGGACGGCATAACGGAGCTGGCGATGCATCGCGGTCTTCCAGAAGGACATGCGTAGATTCTGATACTTCATAGATGAATGGGCGAGCGCTATCGCACGGCATGTTCAGATGGCGGCGTGTGCGCGGCAATTCGCCTCATCGTGCCGTCTGCACCCTGGACAGATCGCCATAGACGATCTGCCCGCGAAACCCGCGCCGCACCTGTTGGTAGAGCTCGCGAAACGCACGGTAATCCTGCGGCTGGCACAACGCCTGTGGCCCGCGCACGGCGGCACGCTGCAGGCGATGCACGGCGGTGACCGTCTGCCCCTGCCGTGTCCACTCAACCACGTATTCGCCGGCGGCATTGCGAAAGGTGCTGCTGCGCGGAATGGCGATGATCGGCACCGTCTCGGGAAAGCTCACCACGTAGGTTTCTTCGCGCACGCTGTCGTTGCAGTAAAACGGGGTCAGATTGTTTTCGGCCGAGGTGGTGGTGTAGATGGCGCGCGTTGACTCGGCACCTGGCATATCCGGCAAGGTCATGCCGCCGACCACCGAGAAATCCACCGCGTCCTTGGCCTGGAAGGTGTAGCGGTAGTTGAACGGTGCATCCAGATCCAGCGGGTCGCCCTGAATCAGCAGATCGCCGGTGCCGTCGAAACCGGACTGGGCAAGGATCGACTCTTCGATCCGGTTGCGATTCTGCGCATTGAGCTGCACGAACATCGCGCGCAAGCCCACTTCGCCGGTCTGCCCGCTGTCGAGCGTGGTGGTGCCCTGCAGATCGCCTTGCGGCGTGAACCGGTATTCGGTGCGGGCGACATAGCGATTGACCTTGCGGTCGTTCGGCGGCGTCTGCGTGACCTTGCCATCGCGCGTATGCACCACCGGCGCGCCGAGATCGCCGGCCGGCAACTGGCCGAAGCGTGCGTAGGGGTTGGTCGAGTCCACGTACAGATCGAATGCGGGAATGTAGGTGATGGCGTGGTTGAAGCGGCCCAGCACCGGGATCTGCGGCAAGGTCGGGCCGCCCTCTGCCCCAATCAGCACCGGTGTGCTGGCAATCCCCTTGGCGGCAAGCAGGGCCTCCAGAATCACGGTGTGGTCTTTGCAATCGCCGTAATGGTTGGCCAGGATGCTCTCGGCGCTGTTGGGTTCCAGCCCACCATTGCCCAGATACACCGCCACATAGCGGATGTTGCGCGCCACCCATGCATACAGCGCGGCAGCCTGCGCGCGCGGGGAATCGATACCGCGGGTGACCTCATCGGCCAGCGCCTGGATCGCCGGCGTCACCGCCGCAGCGCGCCCGCCTTTGACGTGGTACGCCAGGCCCATCTGCGACCAGCTGTCGAAGGTGCTGGCCATCAAGGTGGGGCTGAACTCCCAGGTCGCAGCGCTCCAGTTCTGGTTTTTCATCGGCGCGGTGCGCTGGTAGCGCCACTCCCAGCGTGCCTGGTCGCCGCGCACCACCGGCTTGGTGCTGCCCTGCAGCCCGCGTGCAGAAAGATGCATCGGCAGCCCCTTCGGCGCGACCAACGTAATCACCGCATCGTCGTACTGCGCGAAGACGCTGAAGGTCTCCCACAGGCTGAAGTAACCGGGGAAATACGGCGTGTTCTGTGCCCGCCGCACGCGGTACACAATGCGCGCGCCCGGCGCCAGATTCGGGAACACCACCACTTTCACCTTGCGGTCGGCATACATCGCTGCCGAGGCGCTGGAATAGCTTTCCTGGGTATAGATCTTGTCGGCCGCCACGTCCTGGCGCAGCCCTTCGGCCGTGACGGTATACGCCTGCAGCACATCGAGCGTTTCCATCTTCTCGCTATAGCTCAGCCGGACCTGGCTGAACTGCTCCACGGCCGACTTGGTCTTGAGCAGGATCTCGTATTCGTCGGTTTCGACGCTGCTGGCGTCGGCGCGCACCTCGTAGTCGGCGCGGTAGCGCACGAAACTGTAATTGGTGTCGGCCTGCGTGCGTGTTGCAGCACTGGCAGTGGGCGCGGGCCGTTGCTGTGCCTGGGCAAGCAGCGGGAGACAGAGGAGCAGCACGAGCACTAACGAGGGACGATGCAACATGGGTCTCGATCACGGCGGGCCGGAGCGGCCCTCACCCACAGGGTAGCCGTTGTGCCAGGCAATGACAGGCACGGGCTTCCAACAATGCGGCATTGCTGCAGGCGCCCGATCGGAAGCTGCACATAAAACGCGCCACGACATCGCCGGCGCCTACTTCGGCGGCGGCGGTGCCAGCACGGTACGGTCGCCATTGTGCTCGGGCGGGCTGACGACGCCGGCCGCCTCCATCGCTTCGATCAGACGCGCGGCACGGTTGTAGCCGATCTTCAAACGCCGCTGCACGCCGGAAATCGACGCACGCCGGGTCTCGGTGACGATGCGCAAGGCTTCGTCGTACAAGGGATCCGATTCGTCGCCGCCACCGCCGCTGCTTTCCGGCAAGCCGGTGGCACCGACCACGGTGCCATCGCCCATGGTCTGCACTTCGTCCAGCACGCCTTCGACGTAGGACACCGGCCCGCTGGCCTTGAGATGCTCGACCACGCGATGCACTTCCTCGTCGCTGACGAAAGCCCCGTGCACGCGATCCGGCAGCGCGGTGCCGGGCGGCAGGTACAGCATGTCGCCGTTGCCCAGCAGCGCCTCGGCGCCGGACTGGTCCAGGATGGTGCGCGAGTCGATCTTGGAGCTGACCTGGAACGCCACGCGGGTGGGGATATTGGCCTTGATCAGGCCGGTGATCACGTCCACCGATGGCCGCTGCGTGGCCAGGATCAAGTGGATGCCGGCCGCACGCGCCTTCTGCGCCAGGCGCGCGATGAGCTCTTCGACCTTCTTGCCGACGATCATCATCATGTCGGCGAATTCGTCGATGAAGATGACGATGAACGGCAGCGTTTCCAGCGGCCGGGGCGCTTCGCCCAGTTCCGGGTTCGGCTTGAACAGCGGGTCCATCATCGGCTGGCCGGCGTCGATGGCGTCCTTGACCTTCTTGTTGAAGCCGGCCAGGTTGCGCACGCCCACCGCGCTCATCAGCTTGTAGCGGCGCTCCATCTCGGCCACGCACCAGCGCAGGCCGTTGGCGGCCTCCTTCATGTCGGTGACCACCGGCGCCAGCAGGTGCGGGATGCCCTGATAGACGCTCAACTCGAGCATCTTCGGGTCGATCATCAGCATCCGCAGTTCCTTGTGCGAGGCCTTGAACAGCAGGCTGAGCACCATCGCATTGACCGCCACCGACTTGCCCGAGCCGGTCGTACCGGCGACCAGCAAGTGCGGCATGCGCGCCAGGTCGGCCACGGTCGGGCGCCCGGCAATATCCTTGCCCAGGGCCAGCGTCAGCGGGCTGGCCGACTTGTCATACTCCTTGGAGCGCAGCAATTCGGAGAGGAAGATCATCTCCCGGCTGACATTGGGAATTTCCAGGCCGATCACCGACTTGCCCGGGATTACGTCCACCACGCGCACCGATTTCACCGACAACCCGCGCGCGATGTCCTTGTCCAGCGAGCTGATCTGGCTGACCTTGATGCCCGGCGCCGGCTCGATCTCGAAGCGGGTGATCACCGGGCCCGGATAGGCCCCGACCACCTGCGCCTCGATGCGGAAGTCCTTGAGCTTGAACTCGATCTGGCGCGACAGCGTTTCCAGCGTCTCTTCCGAATAGCCCTTGGTCTGCGGCTTGGGGTCGTCCAGCAGCGCCAGCGGCGGCAGGTCCGAGCCGTCGGTGCTGACGCCCTGGAACATCGGAATCTGGATGTCGCGCTTGGCGCGCTCGCTCTTTTCCACCACCGGCGCCGGCGGCGGCTCGATCTTGACCGGCTCGCGCTTGGCCTGCTTGACCGCATCGACCTTGCGCACTTCCTCGCGTTCTTCGCGCATCACCCGGGTCTGCTGCCACTCGGTGGCCTGATGGGTCTTGCGCTGCATCAGCGGCCCCAGCGCCAGCACCCACTTGCCGATGCGCTCCATCACCGCAAACCACGACAAGCCGGTCGCCAGGGTGATCGACACCAGCAGCAGCACCAACACGAACAAGTTCGCGCCCAAGGAACCGAAGCCGGAACTGAGCGAGCCGGCGACCAACTTGCCCAGGATGCCGCCGGCCTCGGCCACCTCGCCCTGGAACAGGCGCAGGTGCAGGAAGCCGGTCGAGGAAATCAGGAACCCCACCATGCCGACCAGGCGCAGCGCCGGCCCCAGATCGCTTTGGCTCTGCTCCTCGCGCTCGCCGATCAAGGCGATCCAGGCGACCGCTCCCAACAGCACCGGCAGCAGGAAGGCCACATACCCGAACAGCTGCAGCAGCACGTCGGCCGCCAGGGCGCCGAATCGGCCGCCCATGTTGTGGATCGGCGCAACCAGATTGCCGGTGCGCGACCAACCCGGATCGGTCGCCGAGTAAGTGAACAGGCTGGCCAGCAGATACAGCAGCAACGGCGCTACCGCGATCAAGGCCAGATCGCGCCAGAGCTTCTGCCGCCGCGGATTGTCCGCCACCGCCGTCTTGCGCGACGACGGTTTGCCCTCTGCGGGCTTGCTGCTGCGTTCGGGAACCTGCTTTGCCACCTGTAGCCAGACCTTAGAAAAATGCTGTTAGTGTTTGATAATAAACGACTGAAGCCACGGTTTCAGCAGTTGCATGCGCCCTGGCCATCCAACCAAGCGCCGCTCAACGAAAAACGCCGCACAAGGCGGCGTCGAGCACGTGGTTGGAGCGGAGCATGCCATCTGCGGTTCAAGCAGTTCCATCGCGCCGCCTTGATTCACCGGGTGGGGACCGCCACTCTATGCCGCCACGGGGGCGCGAATTACTTCGCCTGCCCTACCAATTCCTAGATCGCGAGTATACATGAGCGCCTCTTCTGCCAGCCCCGCCAAGCACTCCCGCCTGTTGATCCTGGGCTCCGGCCCGGCCGGCTGGACCGCCGCGGTCTACGCCGCCCGCGCCAATCTCAAGCCGGTGGTCATCACCGGGCTGCAGCAAGGCGGCCAACTGATGACCACCACCGAGGTGGACAACTGGCCGGGCGACCCCCACGGCCTGATGGGTCCGGACCTGATGAGCCGCATGCAGGCGCATGCCGAGCGCTTCGAGACCGAGGTCATCTTCGACCATATCCACACGGCAGATCTGTCGCAGCGTCCGTTCCGGCTGATCGGCGACGGGGCCGAGTACACCTGCGACGCGCTCATCATCGCCACCGGCGCTACCGCCAAGTACCTGGGCATCCCCACCGAAGAAGCCTTCAAGGGGCGTGGCGTCTCCGCCTGCGCCACCTGCGACGGCTTCTTCTACAAGGACCAGGACGTGGTGGTGGTCGGCGGCGGCAACACCGCGGTCGAAGAGGCGCTGTACCTGTCCAACATTGCCCGCAAGGTCTACCTGGTGCATCGCCGCGATACGCTGCGCGCAGAGAAAATCATGCAGGACAAGCTGTTCGCCAAAGTGGCCGCCGGCAAGATCGAGACCGTCTGGCACCATGCCATCGACGAGGTACTGGGCAACGATGCCGGGGTTACCGGCGTCCGAGTGAAGTCCACCATCGACGGCAGCACCCGCGACATCGATGCGCATGGTTTCTTCGTGGCGATCGGCCATCACCCGAACACGCAGTTGTTCGATGGCCAGTTGGCAATGAACAACGGCTACCTGGAAATCCGCTCCGGCCTGAACGGCGCCGCGACCGAGACCTCGGTGGCCGGCGTGTTCGCCGCCGGCGACGTGGCCGACCAGCATTACCGCCAGGCCATCACCTCGGCCGGCTTCGGCTGCATGGCCGCGCTGGATGCCGAGCGTTATCTCGACAAGAGCGCCTGAGATGGCGCCTGATTGCCGGCCGCGCCACGCGGCCAGCATCGCCAAGGGGCTGCCCGCATGGGCATAACCGCACGCTGGTGTCGCCAGCTGGACGAGTTGCCGGCCGGCGCCTGGGATGCGCTGCACGATGGCACGCATCCCTTTATCAGCTACGCATTTCTGCAAGGCCTTGAACGTGAGGGTTGCCTGCGCCCGGATTGGGGATGGAACCCGCTGCACCTGACCTTGTGGGAGGGTGACACTCTGGTCGCCGCGGCTCCCGGCTACCTCAAGAACAACTCGCACGGCGAGTTCGTCTTCGACCATGCCTGGGCGCATGCGTACGCGCGCTATGGCCAGGACTACTTCCCCAAATGGCTGTGTGGGGTGCCCTACTCGCCCGTCACCGGCCCGCGCCTGCTCGGTGCGCCCACGTGGCGCGGCCACCTGCTGAAGGCGATGCGCGAGCTGGTGGAGCGCAGCGGACTGTCGTCGGCGCATGTGAACTTTTACCCCGCTGGTGAAGACGCCGCCTTCGATGCCGACTGGCTGGAACGCAACGACCTGCAGTACCACTGGCACAACGCCAGCGGCTGGGGCGACTTCGAGACGTTCCTGTCGGCGATGGATCACAAGCACCGCAAGAACATTCGCCAGGAACGCGCCAAGGTGCAGCGCGCCGGCGTGCAACTGCGCGTGGTGCACGGTGATGAGGCCAGCGATGCGGAGCTGGCCGCGATGTACGGCTTTTATCTCAAGACCTTCAACGAGTACGGCAACTCGCCCGCGCTGACGCCGCAGTTCCTGCAGCACCTGGCCACGGCCATGCCGCGCCAGCTGGTGATGTTCCTGGCCGACCTCGATGGGCAACCCATCGCCGGTGCACTCTGCCTGCGCGGGCAGCACACTTTGTACGGCCGCTACTGGGGCGGTGAAGCCCTGCCCGGCCTGCATTTCGAGACCTGCTACTACCAGGGCATCGAATATTGCCTGCGCGAAGGCCTGACCCGCTTCGAACCTGGCGCACAAGGCCAGCACAAGATCGCGCGCGGCTTTCTGCCGACGCTGGTGCGCAGCCGCCACTGGATTGCCGATCCGGGCTTTCGCGAGCCGCTGGCGGACTGGTGCGCGCAAGAGCGGGCCGAGGTCGAGCAGCACGCCGCCGCCCTGCTGCGCCATTCGCCGTTCCGCCAAGCGTGATCGCCCTGCGGCGGCTTCTCCACCCATCCCGGGTCGATACATCGCACCGCCGCCGCACAAATCCAGGCACCGCCTGACGTGGCAGGCCGACGTGGCAGGCCTCTGCGCCGTCGCGCGAGACCCGTTCATCAGTCCTCATCGTAGCCCTTGCGCAAGCCGCGCATTTGCCGTGCCTGGTACCCGATCATTCCGAACTTGCGGACGCTACCGCAGAATATGCTAGCGTTGACTATTGATTCGGGCATGTCGCCCGCACCGGAATCGGCCCATGAAGCAAACGGTGTTGGTCACCGGCGGTAGTGGCTATGTCGCCTGCCGGCTGGTGAAGCAGTTGCTGGAAGCGGGCGACACCGTGCACGCCACCGTGCGCAGCCTGCACGATTCGCCCAAGCTGCGGCCTTTACGGCAGCTGCAGGCGGACCACCCGGACCAATTGCGGTTGTTCGAAGCAGACCTGCTGGTACCCGGCTCCTTCGTCGGTGCGATGCAGGGCTGCTCTGTGGTGCATCACGTCGCCTCGCCGTTCCTGATGCCGGAAAAGATCAAGAACGGCCGCACCCAACTGCTGGAACCCGCGCTGCAAGGCGTCAGGAACGTGCTGACCACGGTGAACGCGACTTCCAGCGTCGAGCGGGTGGTGCTCACGTCCACCATCGGCGCGATCTTCGGCGACTACCGCGACATGCTGGACATGCCCGGGCAAACGCTGTCAGAAGCCTTCTTCAACACCACCAGCAGCCTCGATCACAATCCCTACCACTACTCCAAGGTGGTCGCCGAGCAGGAGGCGTGGGCCATGTACCGTGCGCAGCAGCGCTGGGACCTGGTCTGCATCAATCCCGGCCTGGTGCTCGGTCCGTCCCCGGCCGCAGGCTCGGATTCGGGCAGCCTGTTCCTGCTCGACGAACTGATGCGCGGCCTGTTCTTCTATGGCGTGCCGGACCTGAGCTTTGCCACGGTGGACGTGCGTGAAGTTGCCAACGCACACATCGCCGCGGCCAAGCGGCCCAGCGCGCACGGCCGCTACATCGTCGCCTCGGCACAGATGATCTCGTTCCTGGAAATCGCGCGGTTCCTGCGCAAGGTCCACCGCCGCCCTTACCTGTTGCCGCGTCTGCAGATTCCCGGTTTGGCGTTGCGGCTACTCGGCCCCTTCTTCGGGCTGAGCCCCAAGTACATTCGCAATCATCTCGGCATCCGCTTCGGCCTGGACAACCGGCGCTCGCGCCAGGAATTGGGCGTGGACTACCGTCCGGTCGAGCAGACCTTGCACGAGCACTACGCCAGCTGGGACCGGCAGCGACGGGCTTGAGCCAGCTGGGTGCTCCGCAGGCGCACCTGTACCATCGCCGGAACCGAACCAGGCACCTGCCCATGCCCTTTGCCGCTCCATTTCCATGCCTGCGTGGCGCGCCGTGGCGATCCGGCCGGTGGCCGGCGTGATGACGCCCTTTCGTCGTCCCACCGTGTTGGGCACTTCCGCCTCGGCCCCATTCCCGCCTGCCGAGGCCGCCCTGACCGATCCCGACGGACTGCTTGCCGTTGGCGGAGATCTGTCGCCCCAGCGCCTGCTCAACGCGTACGCGCACGGCATTTTCCCGTGGTATTCGGAGGGCCAACCGATCCTGTGGTGGAGCCCGGATCCGCGCATGGTCTTTCGCACTGACGGCGTGCGCCTGTCCTCTCGCTTCAAGCGCCAGCTTCGCGCAAGCACCTGGACGGTTCGCGCCGATACCGCCTTCGAACAGGTGATCGACGCCTGTGCTGCGAGTCCGCGCCCTGGCCAGGACGGCACCTGGATCACCGCGGAAATGCAGCAGGCCTATATCGCCTTGCACCGTCTCGGCCACGCGCATTCGATCGAGGTGTTCGACGGCGCGCGCCTGGTTGGCGGGATCTACGGCGTCGCGATCGGCCGGATGTTTTTTGGCGAAAGCATGTTCAGCGGGGAAAGCGGCGGCTCCAAGGTGGCACTAGCCGCCTTGGCCGCCAATCTGCATGGCCGAGGGTGGCCACTGATCGATGCGCAGGTGGAAAATCCGCACCTGCTGAGCCTGGGCGCCGAACGCTTGCCGCGCGCTGACTTTTTGCACCAGGTGCAACGCCAGGTTGCCCTGACGGAACCGCCGGGTAGTTGGTCTGCGCGTTACGGCGAACACGCCGCCAGCGGGCTGTGTGAGACCCGCTTAACATAAAATTTGCACCGCGGGGAGATGGCGCGTAAAATGCCGTCCCTTACGGCCCTGCCGGGCCAGCCGTGACTGCACAGGATTACATGTCGAAAGACGACTCCATTGAATTCGAAGGCAGCGTCAGCGAGACGCTTCCCAACACCACGTTCCGGGTCAAGCTGGAGAACGGGCATGAAATCATCGCCCACATCTCCGGACGTATGCGCAAGAACTACATCCGCATCCTGACCGGCGACCGGGTCAAAGTTGAGATGACTCCCTACGACCTGACCAAGGGTCGTATTACCTACCGCATGAAGTAAGCGGTGCTGAGGCGCGAGGCGGCCATTGGCCGCTTTTTGTCGTGCCCATAATTCGAGCAGTGATGCGTTTCTACTGCAGGCAAGTTCCGCAGAGCAACCGGTGCGAGACAGGGCGGCGGTTCTTCGGTCGGTGCCTTGCACCATGTGCTGCGTCCAGCATCCGGCACCCGCGTCAAGCACTGCCATCGTCGGCACGCGTGATTGCGAGGGCCGCTGAAAACGTAAAAAGCCGCTCTCTCGAGCGGCTTTTCTTACCTGCCAAACATCCTATGGCGATCAGTCCACCGTCGCGGGCAGCAGGCGCTCCGGTTCCGGATGCGCCTCGACCACCAGTTCGCCATCCTTGACGTCGATGTTGACCCGGCCACCGTCCACCAACTTGCCGAACAGCAGTTCGTCGGCGAGCGGGCGCTTGATCTTTTCCTGGATCACCCGCGACATCGGCCGCGCACCCATCAGCGGATCGAAGCCATGCTGTGCCAGCCAGTCGCGCGCGGTCGGGGTGGCCGACAGGGAGACGTGCTTTTCCTGCAACAGCATTTCCAGCTCGATGATGAACTTGTCCACCACCCGCAGGATGTGGTCGAACGCCAGCGGTTGGAACTGCACGATCGCATCCAAACGGTTGCGGAACTCGGGCGTGAAGCCGCGGCGGATCGATTCCATCGCATCGGTGGAATGATCCTGCTTGGTAAAGCCGATCGAACGCCGCGACGCCTGCGTGGCGCCGGCATTGGTCGTCATTACCAGGATCACGTTCTTGAAGTTGGCCTCGCGCCCGTTGGTATCGGTGAGGATGCCGCGGTCCATGACCTGCAACAGGATGTTGAAGATGTCCGGGTGCGCCTTCTCCACCTCGTCCAACAGCAGCACGCAGTGCGGCGTCTTGACGATTTTCTCGGTCAACAAACCGCCCTGGTCGAAACCGACGTAGCCCGGGGGCGCACCGATGAGACGGCTGATCGAATGCGCTTCCATGTACTCGGACATGTCGAAGCGCACCAGTTCAATCCCCAACTGCAGCGCGAGCTGCTTGGTGACCTCCGTCTTGCCGACACCGGTGGGACCGGCGAACAGGAAATTGCCGATCGGCTTTTCGGGGTTCGCCAAGCCCGAGCGTGCCAGCTTGATCGAACCGGCCAGCGTTTCGATCGCCGGGTTTTGCCCGAAAATCACCATCTTCAGATTGCGCTCCAGGTGCTGCAGCACGTCCTTGTCGGTCGCGCTGACCTGCTTGGCCGGAATCCGCGCCATCTTGGCCACGATGGTCTCGATCTCTTCGATATCGATCAGCTCCTTGCGCGTGCCTTCCGGCAGCAGACGCTGACGCGCGCCGGCCTCGTCGATCACATCGATCGCCTTGTCCGGCAGCAAGCGGTCGCCGATATGTTTCACCGACAGGTCAACGGCCGCCTGTAGCGCGTCGTCGGCGTAGGTCACGCCATGATGCGCCTCGTACTTGGGCTTGAGGCCCTGCAGGATCTCGAAGGTTTCGCCCACAGTCGGCTCGACGATATCGATCTTCTGGAACCGACGCGCCAGCGCACGGTCCTTCTCGAAGATGCCGCGATATTCCTGGAACGTGGTCGAGCCGATGCAGCGCAGCTCGCCCGACGACAGCGCGGGCTTGATCAGGTTGGAGGCGTCCATGGTGCCGCCCGACGCCGAGCCGGCACCGATGATGGTGTGGATCTCGTCGATGAACAGCACCGCATTCGGCACCTTCTTCAACGCGGCCAGCACGCCCTTGAGACGCTTTTCGAAATCGCCTCGGTACTTGGTGCCAGCCACCAGTGCGCCCAGATCCAGCGAGTAAATCACTGCATCGGCAAGCACTTCCGGCACGTCGTTGTCGACGATGCGCTTGGCCAGACCTTCGGCAATCGCGGTCTTGCCGACGCCGGCCTCGCCCACGTACAGCGGATTGTTCTTGCGCCGGCGGCACAGGACCTGGATGGTGCGCTCGATCTCGTCGCTGCGGCCGACCAACGGGTCGATCTTGCCGTTGCGCGCCTGCTCGTTGAGATTGCTGGCGAACTCGGCCAGCGCGTCGCCCTTGGCCTCGCCCTCTCCACCTTCGCTCTTGGACTCGCCATCCGGCGCGGACGGCTGTTCGCCGTCTTCACCCAGCTTGGCAATGCCGTGCGAAAGGTAATTGACGATATCGAGACGGGTGATGTCCTGTTGGTTCAGGAAGTACACCGCGTGCGAGTCCTTCTCGCCGAAGATCGCGACCAGCACGTTGGCGCCGGTGACTTCCTTCTTGCCCGAGGACTGCACGTGGTAGACGGCGCGTTGCAACACCCGCTGGAATCCCAGGGTAGGCTGCGTGTCGCGCCCGTCGTCCTCGGCCAAGCGCGAGACCGAGGCCTCGATTGCCTGCTCCAGGTCATTGTGCAGGCGCACCTGGTCTGCGCCACAGGCCTTGAGCACGGCCTGGGCGGAAGGATTGTCCAGCAGCGAGAGCAGCAGGTGCTCGACGGTCATGAACTCATGACGCGCCTCGCGTGCTCGCTTGTAGCACTGGCCGATGGTTTGCTCTAGGTCTTTGCTGAACATTGGTAACTCCGAACGGCTGTTGCCAACAATATGCGGCTTTTGTTGGGATTTTCCACAACCCTATCGGATAGGCATGTTCAGACAGCGTTAGCACGTGATCGCAGCCACACTGTTGCGCTGCTGGAATGATCTACAGCGCGTCTCAGGCCTGTTCCATCGTGCACAGCAGCGGGTGCTGGTTCATGCGCGAAAATTCGTTGACCTGGGCCACCTTCGACTCTGCAACCTCACGGCTGTAGACCCCGCACACGCCGCGCCCGCGGGTGTGGACGTGCAGCATGATCTGGGTGGCCTGCTCCAGGTTCAGGTTGAAAAACTGCTCCAGGACGGTCACCACGAAGTCCATCGGGGTGTAGTCGTCGTTCAGCAACAGCACCTGGTAGCGCGGCGGTGGCGCCACTTCGGGCTTGCTAGCTTCGACCATCAGGCCGTGGTCGTGTTCGTGTTCGTGTGAGGTATTCCGAGGCATCCGGCCATTATACGGTTCAACTTTGCATGCATTGGACGATTTGCGCTGTGCCCCGCACAATTTGTGTCCAATTTCCTGGCTGGCCCTTGATGACCGATTCCATGACCGCGCCGCTGCTGGCGCCGCCGTCTACCGCCGATGCCCGGACGCGCACGGCAGACGACGGCGCAACCGTGCCAGGGTGGCACCGCGGCGCTAGTCCCGCTGCAGAGGCAGCACACACGCCACCATTCGCGCTGGAGCAAATTTGATGAGTGTCACCGAGCAACGCTGGCATCCTGATGTGACGGTTGCCACAGTTGTGGTGCGCGATGGACGCTTTTTGCAGGTGGAAGAAGCCATCGGCGGCCGCTTGCTGTTGAACCAGCCTGCCGGACATCTGGAGCCGAACGAAAGCCTGCTGGATGCGGCCGTGCGCGAAACCCTGGAGGAGACCGGCTGGGACGTGCGCCTGACCCAGTTCATCGGCACCTACCAATGGGTTGCGCCCAATGGGCAGTGCTTCTTGCGCTTTGCGTTCGTTGCCGATGCGCTGACCCATCACCCCGACCGCAGCCTCGATACCGGCGTGGTGCGCGCGCTGTGGATGACCCCGGATGAACTGCGCGCCTCGATCGAGCGCCTGCGCAGCCCGTTGGTGTGGGAGGTGGTTGCCGATTACTTGGCCGGGCAGCGTCATCCACTCTCCCTGGTGCGGCACGTCGCATGAGTACGCCGCGCATTGTGGTGGGTGTGTCCGGCGGCGTGGATTCGTCGGTGGCGGCGTGGAAGCTGGCGCAGCAGGGCGAGCCAATCGCGGGGCTGTTCATGCAGAACTGGGCCGACGACGGCAGCGGTGATTGCCGCGCCGAAGACGATCGCCGCGATGCGGTGGCGGTGTGCGGCGTGCTGGGCATCCCGTTTCATTTCCGCGATTTCTCCGGCGAATACTGGAGAGGCGTGTTCGAGCATTTCCTGGCCGAATATGCGGCCGGACGCACGCCCAACCCGGACGTGTTGTGCAACCGCGAAGTGAAGTTCAAGCATTTTCTGGATGCAGCACAGGCGCTGGGTGCCGAGCGCATCGCCACTGGCCATTACGCGCAGGTGGCGCATCGCGGTGGGCGGTGGCGCCTGCTGCGTGGCGCCGACCGCGGCAAGGACCAGAGTTATTTTCTGCATCAACTGGGGCAGACGCAGTTGGCCGCCACCCTGTTCCCGATCGGCGACCTGGAAAAAAGCACCTTGCGCCGGATCGCCCAGGATGCCGGCTTGCCGACCCATGCCAAGAAGGATTCCACCGGCATCTGTTTCATCGGCGAGCGCGATTTCCGTGAGTTTCTGGGCCGCTACCTGCCGGCGCGCACCGGCGAGATCCGCGACCCGCAGGGGCAGCGCATCGCCGAGCATCCGGGGGTGTTCTATTTCACACTGGGCCAGCGCGAGGGGCTGAACATCGGCGGCGTGCGCGGGCGGGCGGCCGCGCCGTGGTACGTGGTCGGCAAGGATGTGGCGAACAATGTGCTGTATGTGGACCAGGACCGCGACAGCCCGCTGCTGCAATCGCGCTGGCTACAGTCCGAACAAGCCCACTGGGTGACCGGGGCGCCGCCGGCGCGCCGGTTCAGCTGCACCGCGCAGACGCGCTACCGTCAGCCCGACGAGTCCTGCACGGTGGATGTGCAGGACGATGGCAGCGTGCAGGTGCGCTTCGAACGGCCGCAACGGGCGGTGACGCCGGGACAGTCGCTGGTGCTGTACGACGGCGAGGAGTGCCTGGGCGGCGCGGTCATCGCCGCCACCGACGCGCCGCTGGAACGTCAGTTGGCGGGATCTTCTTTTTCCTCTGAGGTAGTGGCTTGATGAGTGTTTCCATGGATCATCGTGTGCTGGCGCTTGCCGGCGTCGCTCAGGCCCTGCAACAGGTGCGGCGGATCGCCGAGACCGGGCATTCGGAAGCTGCGACGGTGCGCACTGCCATGGACAGCGTGTTCCGTGTGGACGCCGCCTCGCCAGAGGCCGTCTATGGCTCGGCAGCGGCGCTGGCGCCCGGCCTGCGCCTGCTGCACAACTACTTCCGCAATCAGGGCCAAGACGAGGTGCTGCCGCGTCTGGCACTAGCCGTGCTGCAGCTGGAGCGTCGGTTCGTGCGCGATGCCAGCACCGTCGCCACTGTTGCCAGCGGAATCGACGCGGCAGCGCGGCAGGCCCAGCAGCTGGGCGACAGCAGCCATCCCGACGTGCTGGGTTCGCTCGGCGGGCTGTACGCGCAGACCATCAGCCACTTGCGGCCCAAGGTCATGGTGCAAGGCAACCCGCACTACCTGGGCCAGGCTGGCGTGGTCGCGGAGATCCGCGCACTGTTGCTGGCGGCACTGCGCTCGGCGGTGCTGTGGCGGCAGATGGGCGGCAGCCTGTGGGATTTCCTGTTCGCCAAACGCGCGATGATCGAGGCGGTGGACCGCGCGCTGCGCTAATCGGCGCGAAAAACCGCTTACATCTGCGCGCTGGCGGCCGCTGAGGCGCGCCAACGGCGGTTGAATGGACCAGGCGATGTGGCGATCGTCGCTAAAGACAATGGGGGCAGTGCCGATACAGCAACCGTGACTCTGCCGAGAACGCCCATGTATTCACGTCCACTCATCCGTCTAGCCGCTCCTTTGGCTCTGACCTTGCTGTTCCCCTTCGCTGTCGGATTCGACTGGCCCGCTTCGGTGCGCTGGGCGATCCTGGCGACCATGACCCTCAGTTGGTTGGGTTTCGCTGCCTGGGTGACGTATTCCCAGTTCCGGCCTAATCCGGACCAGGCCCGCATCCTGCGCGAGCAGGACCAACTGCTCAACGAACTGCGTACGTTCGTCAGCAACGAAGTCGACGGATCGCGCTCGGAAGTCGAGCGTGCCCGCGAACTGATCCGCCAGGCCGTGTCCGGCCTGGGTGGCAGCTTCGAAGCGATGAATCGCAAATCGCGTCAGCAAAGCCAGGCACTGGCCCGCATCGTCGACCGCGCCGGCGACGATGGCAGCGCCGGCGTCGACGTCGCCCGCTTCGCCCAGCATGCCAGCTCCCGCATGGAGCAGTTGGTGGAAGCGCTGGAACAGGTGAGCGGCCAAAGCACCAATACCGTCCATCACATCGACGAGATGGCTCAGCATCTGGATGGCATCTTCGCGCTGCTGGAAGACGTCAAGTCGATCGCCGACCAGACCAACCTGCTGGCCCTGAACGCCGCCATCGAAGCAGCGCGCGCCGGTGAAGCCGGTCGCGGCTTCGCCGTGGTTGCCGACGAAGTGCGCAACCTGTCCGAGCGTTCCACCACCTTCAACGAGCAGATCCGCAAGCTGGCACACAGCTCCAAGGAATCGATCGCCAAGGTGCGTGAAACGGTCTCGCAGCTGGCATCGCGCCATATGGACCGCTCCCGCGAGGCGCGCCATGAATCGGCCGCCATGCTGGAGAACGTCGCCCAGATCAACGCCTCGTTGGGCGATGGCATGCGCGAGATCTCCGAATGCGCACGCTCGATCGATGGCAGCGTGGCAGAAGCGGTGCGTGCCCTGCAGTTCGAGGACATCGCCACCCAGACGCTCAGTGGCATCCACACCCACCTTGATCGCCTGACCGCGATCAACCGCGAAGCGGTGGCGCTGCAGGAACTGCTGCATCGCAATGGCGGCGTGTACGACAGCGACCTGGTCGCCGCGCTGGCCAAGGTGTCCAACCGCCTGCGCGACATGCGCGTGGAGTGGGAACGCCCGCCGCACAAGCCGGTGGCACAGCAGGGCATGGGCGCCGGCACGGTCGAGTTGTTCTGAGACCGATGCCGCCACGCAGCTGCTGATTCCGACATTCCCCGGCCTTCCGGGGATTTGTCGTTCCGTTACGAATGGTGTTCCGCCCATGACACTTCTTGCCCCGACCATCGACGCCCCTACCGCTGCACTGCAGGCCGCTGCCCTGGCAGCCGCACAGGCCGAGCGCATCGCGCAAAGCGATTCGGCCAGGCCTGCACTGCGACGTGTGCGCATACCGGCCGCGCTGGAACGGCTGGAAAGCAGCGCACGCGCAGAGCTGCTGGCACTGATCAACCCGCGCCGCGCATGCAGCGAAGAGGAGCTGTTGTTCGCCACGGTGGCCTGGGATTTGGGTCTGGATGGTGCCGCGGTCAGCGGATCGGCGCGGTAAGCCCAGCGCCGTACAGCGGGGCGTGCCTCGGCAGGCGCCCCGCTGGTTGTCTCCACTGCCCGAGAGTGATGCTATTGCGCCACGCCTTGCCGCCAAGGTGGTTCTGCATCATGCCGTACCGATAAGCAGTGCCCTGCGCGCGCGGCACTGATCGACTGCAGCGTCAAGGTGAGCTCTCCCCTGCCCGTCTGCTCAGCGATTCTTATGACTGACGTGAGTCTTCGATCGGTACGGCAATATTGGAATGAGCATGTGCAAGGGAATTGCGCGTCTGCTACGTGGCTGCAGAACTCCTTCTCTCTATTGCGGTGCACACTCCAAGTGCGTCTTTGCCGCGTGAGTGACCCGAATCAGTCCAGCGGTGGACGTGGCCCCGTCAGTTGCAGCGACGCTGATTCGTAGTTTGGCTTCGGGGTGCTTGCGCGCGCCTGATCGCAGGACAGATGCAACTACACCCTGTAAGAGCTCATGCGGCATCCATGCCGTTCGAGGTACCGCAACGCTGGGCGGGCAGCGACTATCGAGATGGTAGGTGCGCGATGTGCGTGGCATCGATCCCTGCTTTTCACTTATCGACCAGCCAACTCTCCGGTGCGATGCCTCGCCCAGTGCGGGACCGCCGGCGCGGCATGGATGCGGCCATTGAGCTTCAATAGATGGGCCACACCGGGTCCCGCGAGCGGTGAGGCCTCGCGCCGCTTTCGACGCTAGTACGTGTTGATGGTCCTGCAGCTAGCGTCAGCTTGAGCGTCGTTGATGCCGCCACAAACCATGTGTGGACGCCCTCATGGTTTGCCCCGTCGCTGGTGAGGCGCTGCGTGCTCGACCCAACAAGTGATGAGCGGCATTCGAACGCCGCTACGGCTCGCCAGCTCTAATGTCTTCAAGCCATTGGGCAGTACACACCGACGACTTGCAGGACGGCTGCGCTGCGGCTCAAAGCACGCAACGCTGCACACTGCGTCAGTTGGCGATGACCAGACGCGCGCCCAACCGGATGCCGGCGTCGGCTTCGCGCAACCACTGCGCCATGTCGCGTGGCGACAACGGACGTGAGTAGAAATAGCCCTGGATTTCGTCGCAGCCCTGCTGGCGCAGCAACGCATCTTCCTGCACGGTTTCCACGCCTTCTGCGACCACCTGCATGCCTAGGGCATGCCCCAGATGCACGATGGCCTGAGTGACTTCGGCCGTATTGGCGTCGTCGAGCATGCCTTGCACGAAGCTGCGGTCGATCTTCAAACGCTGCACCGGGAACCGGTTGAGGTAATGCAGATTCGAGAAGCCGGTACCGAAGTCGTCCACCGCCAGCAACACGCCATTCTGTTCGAACAATTCGAAGCAGCGGCGTAGCGAATCGGAGTCGCGAATCAGGGCAGATTCGGTCAGCTCCAGCTCCAGGCGCGACGGCGGCCAGCCATTGTCGCGGCAGATTTCCAGCACGCGCTCGGCAAAACCGCGCTCGCGCAATTGCACGGCAGACACATTCACCGCAACGCGGCTGAAATGCAGGCCGGCACGATCCCAGACCACGGCCTGACGGCACGCTTCGCCGATGACCCACTCGCCCAGACGCACGATCTCGCCGCATTCTTCGGCAATCGGGATGAATTCGACCGGGCTGCAGGGACCATGGCCAGGGCGATTCCAGCGCATCAGCGCTTCGATCGCCGGCGATGCATCGTCCACGGTGTTGACCAGCGGCTGATAGACCAGCGTGAATTCTTCGCGGTCGAGCGCGCCTTGCAGCGCATGCTCCAGCTCCAGGCGGCGCTGCGCCCGCAGCAGCACGTCCTGGCTGTAGTAATGGTACGTATTGCGCCCGGACTCCTTGGCTGCGTACATCGCCGCGTCGGCGGCGCGCAGCAGGCTGTCGAAATCCGATAGCCCTTCGCCCTGCAGCGCGATGCCGATGCTGGCGCCGAGCTTGAGGGTGACGTGCTCCTTGCGTAGCGGCTCGCCGAGCGCAGCAATCAGTTTGCGCGCCACGTGGCCGGCATCTTCGGGCTCGGACATATCGCGCAGCAGCACGATGAATTCGTCGTCGCTGAAGCGGCCGAACAGGTCGCTATTACGCAGATGCTGATGCAGGCGCGCCGAGGCAAGCTTGAGCAGGTTGTCGCCGGTGGCATGGCCAAACGAATCGTTGATGCTTTTGAAGCCATCCAGATCGATCAACAGCATCGCCAGTGTCTGGCCGCGCTCGTTCGCTTCGCGAATGGCGTTTTCTGCCTGCTCGCGCAACAGGAAGCGGTTCGGCAAACCGGTCAGGCGGTCGTAATGGGCAAGCAACTCGATGCGCTCGTTGGCTTCGCGTTCGCGGGTGATATCGCGGAACAAGGCAACAAACCGCGGCGGCAAGCCCTCACGACGATCCAACTCGATCAGCACCTGCACCCAGACACGCTGGCCGGAGTTGCGATAGAAACACAGCTCCAGCTGTTCGGGCAGTCCGCCATCGGAGATCCGCAGCAGCGCCGCCTCGAAGGCGTCGCGCGAATCCTGCGTATACAGCGACAGCGCCTGCTCCAGGGTGATGTTTTCCTTGCGCAGGCCGTGAATGCGATAGCACTCCTCGGTCCATTGCATGCGCCGGGTGTCGACCTCGATCTCGCAGCCGCCGATCTTGCCCAGCGCGGACACGCGATTGAGCAATTCGGTGCGCCAACGGATCAGCGCGTCGGTCTGGCGTTGTTCGGTGACGTTCTGCAGCTGGCCAAGCACGCGCACCATGCTGCCGTCGCCATCGAACACCGGCTGTGCCCACACCCGCAGATGATGCGGGTTGGCACCGAGCAGGCCGTTGATTTCCAGTTCGAAATGTACCGGCATGCCTTCGTGCTTGATCTTGCGCCAGGCGCTGCGCAGTTGCGCGACCGAAGGCCCAGCCAGCAGGCGCAGGATGTCGCGGATGCCTTGCAGACGAACATGGGTCATGCCCAGTTGTTGCAGGAAATCCTGCGACACCCACAGGGCATCGTGATGCGAATCCCAGCTCCAGCTCCCCATGCTGGCGATGCGCTGGGCTTCTTCGAGCTGTGCCTGCTGATCGCGCAGCTGCTGCTCGAGCAATTTTTGATGGTGCACGTCGGTATGCGTGCCGACCATGCGCAATGGACGTCCGTCCGCGGTCCGCGATACCACGCGGCCGCGATCCAAGATCCAGCGCCACTGGCCGTCGTGCTGGCGCAGCCGGAATTCGGCCACATAGGTATCGGTGCGGCCTTCCAGATGCGCCTGCACCGCCGCGCTGACATGCGCGTGGTCTTCCGGATGAATCAGCCCGGACAAGGCAGTGAGATTGTTCGGCAGCGGCTGCTCGGAATAACCGAGCATGCGTGTCCAGCGCTCGGAGCGATACACCACATCGGCCGGAATATCCCAATCCCACAAGCCGTGGTCGGCGCTGTCCAGGCCCATCTCCCAGCGACTGGTGCCATCGGCACCCTTCGGTTCTGGAATGCTCAGGGTGAACGCCATGATCTGGCCCTGCTCGTCGCAGACCGCGCGCAGCCAGCCCTCCAGCCGCCCGCCGCCGCTGCCCGGCAACACGCAGGGCGCCATGCCCCCGCTGTCGGCCAGCTGGGCACGGCTGCTTTCCAACACGTCGGCGTATGCGCCAAGGGTTGCCGGCAATCCGAGGGATTGCGCAACGCGGTTGGCCGCCAGAGGCTGGCCATGCGCATCCAACAACACCACCGCCGAGGTCAGCGGGTGCTGCAGCATGCTTGCAATGACGCCTGAGTCCACTCTGGAACACTCCGAAGAATCGACCCCGGCCTTCGGGGTCGCAATGGATAACGGCAGTGCCGGCGAATAGTTGAGCCACCTGTTGCGAGCTGGACCGAACCGGCCCGAGTTACGGCTAAGATGGCCGCATCGCCAGCACTCAAGGTCGTCCGCGGATCCATGCAACAGCCCGTCGCCGCGCCCGCATTTTCGTCAGCCCCCGTCTCCTGTCTTCGTCTCGCCGAGCGCCTGCAGCAAGGCCTGTGGACCCTGACCGGCCTGTATCTGCTGGTTGGCGTGATCTGGCTGCTGCTGGGCAACCGGTTGCTCTACCTGGCCGGCGCCGCCATGCCGGAGCGCTGGTCTGATGCGAGCTTTCTGGTGCTGTCCAGCATCGTCATCCACCTGGTGCTGCGCCGCTTCACGGGCTTGATCGTGGACGAGTACGCCCAGCTGGCGCAGTCCGAGGCGTTGCTGCAAGCCAAGTTCATGGCACTGCCCAGCCCGGCCTTCATCTACGACCTGGCCACCATGCGCATCCTCGACGCCAATCCGGCGGCGCTGGAATTCTTCGGCTGGGAACGCGACGAGTTCCTGCAGCAGACGCTGCAGGCGATCTGGCCCAATGCCGATGGCGAGCGGCTGGAAGAGATCATTGCGCAGATCCGCAGCAAGGGAGATGCCACCTGCGTGTTGAACGAAGACCTGATGACGCGCAGCGGCACGCGGCATGTCGAGGTGCGGAGCAACCAGCTGCATCTGGCCAGCGGCCCTGCCCGCCTGGTCGTCACCGTTGACCGCAGCGAAGAGCGCCAGGCGCAAGATCTGCGCGACGAGGCACTCGAACGGCTGGAGGAGGCGCAGAGCATCGCGCGGCTGGGCTCCTGGCAACTGGATCGCACGACCGGCCTGGGCCGCTATTCGCCAGCGGTCTACCGCCTGCTGGGGCGCAGCGTACCGATGCATCGTCGCGAGCATCGGCTGGAAGAATTGCTGACCGCCTCCGACAGCGCGACCCAGGCGCGCATCGAACGCATGATCGAAGACATGTGTACCGGTGGCCAGGTGCAGATCGATGTGCTGCTGCCGCTGACCGGTGGCGATTCGCAACCGCGCACGGTGCATCTGCGCGCCGAAAGCGTGACCAGCCCCAGCGGCGTGCGCCATGTGCACGGCACCTTGCAGGATGTGAGCGAACGCGAGCAATCGCGCCGGCTGCTGCGCGAACGCGAGGAGCAGTTTCGCGAACTGGTGCGCGTGCTGCCCGACGGGGTGCTGATTCTCGCCGACGAGCATGTGATGTACGCCAACGCGGCCGGCTCGGCCCAGTTCGGCTTCCAGGGCGAAACCATCCTGGGCGAACCGCTGCAGACCCTGGTGGGCGACAACGACCTGCCGGTGGTGCGCGACTACCTGCGCGCAGGCAGCGATCGCAATGAGCCGGTCTCCAGCGCACGCGCGATGCGTCGTCGCGACGGCAGCACCTTCTACGCAGGTCTGTCGGCCGGCGACATCCGCTATGGCGGACGCAGCTGCAAGTTGCTGGTGGTGCGCGATCTGAGCGAACCCGAGCGCATGCGCGATGCCCTGGCCGAGAGCAATGTCGAGCTGCAGGCGATGGCCAAACGTCTGTTTTCGTTGCAAGAAGATGAGCGGCGCGCCATCTCGCGCGACCTGCATGACGACATCGGGCAAGCGATCACCGCGATGAAGTTGTCCGCGCACGCGGCCCTGGATGAGCCGGACGCGGACGCGCGCCGCGAGGACTTGCTGGAAGTGGTGTCGCTGGCCGATACCACGGTGACCAAGCTGCGCAATCTGTCGATGCTGTTGCGCCCGCCACAACTCGATGCCCTGGGCCTGGAGGCAGCGCTGCGCTGGCAGGCGTCGATGCTGTTCCGCGCCTCGCAAGTGCGGCTGGAGCTGGATATTCAGGCGCTCGACGAACGGCCGGGCAACGAGATCGAACAGGCCTGCTTCCGGATCGCGCAGGAAAGCCTGACCAACGCGTTGCGACACGCCTGCGCCGGCGAAGTGCACCTGCGTCTGCATTCGATCGACGGCGACAGTTTCCGCCTGGAAGTCAGCGATGACGGCGATGGCTTCGAGCCGGAGGGTCCGCGTGGGCTGGGGCTGATCGTGATGCGTGAGCGTGCGCAAACCGTCGGCGGCACGCTCGCGATAGAATCGGCTCCCGGAGCAGGCACGCGCGTGACGTTGCGCCTGCCCTATCACCCGGTCGGCGAGTCCGTCCACGACGATGGTGGACGTTGAGTCATGTGGAGCCCCGTAATCCCGCCCGGACTGGAAATCGTCAAGCCCACCCGGCTTGGCGCGGGCAATCCCGAATTGCTGCACCTGGTGGATGCGGCCGCGTCCGGCGGCCCGCCGCTGATGATCTTCCACGTCGATATCGATCACTTCGCCTCGATCAACGAGAACATGAGTGGCGAGGTCGGCGACCAGGCGCTGACGCTGGCAGCGCGCAGGCTGCAGGAATTTCTAGGCGCGCGCGGCAAGCTGTGGCGCCACGGCAGCGATGAAATGGTGGTCGTGGCGGTGCGCCGCGACGACACGCCCTTGCCGGAAGATTTTGCCGAGGAAATCCGCCAGCAACTGGAACTGCCGCTGTCGGTGCTGCCGTATACCTTGTTCATGACCGGCAAGGTCGGCATCAGCCTGTGTCCGGAACATTCCACCTCCTTGTCCACGCTGCTGGATTACGCCGAAGAAGCCAGCTACCAGGCCGCGCGCGAAGGCGGCAACACGGTGCGGCTGTACACGCGCAACTCGGCCACCAACGCGCATAGCGAAAGCATCATTGCGCGGCAGATCGTCGATGCGATTCCGCACGGCGAATTGCGCCTGCGCTACCAACCGCTGGTGAGTGCGCGCGATGGCCGCATCGTGGGCATGGAAGCGCTGCTGCGCTGGCAGTCGCCCACCCTGGGCATGCTGGTGCCGGAACGCTTCATGCGTACCGCCGAGCGCCTGGGCGTGATCGTGCAGATCGGCGAATGGGTATTGCAGAACGCGGTGCGCCAGGCGCGACTGTGGCGCGACCAGGGTTTCGACGATTTCAGCATCGCAGTGAATGTTTCCACGCTGCAGTTGCTGCGCCCGGGCTTCTTCAACGAAGTGATGGCGATGCTGCAGACTGCCGGTGTACCGGCGCAGTTCGTCACGCTGGAGATCAACGAAAGCGCGTTGACCAACAACGTCAACTTCGTCCACGAGACGATGGCCAACCTGCGCAACGAAGGCATCAGCCTGAGCCTGGACAACTTCGGCACCGGCGATTCCAGCCTGAGCGCGCTGGTGCGCTACCCGGTGGACCGGCTCAAGATCGACCGCAGCTTCATCAAGAGCGCACCGGCCGGCAGCCGCGAGGCGGCGATCGCGCGCGCCATCATCGCCATGGGCCACCAGCTCGGCATGACGGTGATTGCCAATGGCGTGGAATCGCAGGCGCAGCTGGGCTTTTTGCGCCGTAACGATTGCGACATCTTCCAGGGCTACCTGTTCGGCGAGCCGATGTCGGCCGAGTCGGCGGGCATGGCACTACGGCGGCGCTACCTGCGCCCGGAATCGTTCGCCGAAAGCCGCCCCGACCGCACGCTCTTGCTGCTGGACGACGAAGAAAACGTGCTGCGCTCGCTGGTGCGCCTGTTCCGCCGCGACGGTTACCGGATTCTGGCGGCCGGCAACGTGCGCGACGCCTTCGACCTGCTGGCCACCAACGATGTACAGGTGATCCTGTCCGACCAGCGCATGAGCGACATGAGCGGCACCGAATTCCTGGGACGGGTCAAGATGCTCTACCCCGACACGGTGCGCCTGGTGCTCTCCGGCTACACCGACCTGGCCACCGTCACCGAGGCCATCAACCGCGGCGCGATCTACCGTTTCCTGACCAAACCCTGGAACGACGACGAACTGCGCGAGCATATTCGCCAGGCGTTCCGCACGCATGATGAGTTGCGTAACGGCCGGGAATAGGGAATCGGGATTGGGGAATCGGTAGAGCAGACCTCTGCGTCTTGTTGCTTCTCAGACACGCAGCCAGATCAAGCGAGCGAAAAGCTGCTTTACTGATTCCCGATTCCCCATTTCCCATTTCCCGATTCCCCATTCCCAGCGCGTCAGCGCTACCGCGGCTGCCGGATCGGTAGCGTGATCCTGAAACTGGCGCCCTGCCCCGGCGTGCTTTCCACGTCGATGCGGCCGTGGTGCTTGTTGATGATGCCGTAGGAAATCGACAGACCCAGGCCGGTGCCGCTGCCGACCGGTTTGGTGGTGAAGAAGGGGTCGAAGATGCGCTGCAGCAGATCCGGGGCAATGCCGGCGCCGCTGTCCTGGAACTGGATCCAGACGTTTTCTGCTTCGTCGCGACCGGTGGTCACGGTGATCGTGCCGCGCTCGACGATGGCCTGGCCGGCATTGAGCAGCATGTTCATGTAGACCTGGTTGAGCTCGGATGGCAGGCACTCCACCAACGGCAGCTCGGCGTAGTTGCGCTCCAGCGTGACCTTGTACTTGAGCTCGTTCCAGATGATGTTGATGGTGGATTCGAGGCCCGCATGCAGGTCGACCATCTTCCACGACTCGGACCGGTCCGAGTACGAGAAGTCCTTGAGGTCGCGCACGATGCGGGTCACCCGCTCGATGCCTTCGCGCGATTCGGCCATCAGTTGCGGCAGATCGCGGCTGATGAAGTCGATGTCGGCGCGGCTGCGGATCTCGTCGATTTCCGGAATCAGCGCCTTGGGGTCCGGCGCCTGCAGCGCGCGCTCATACGCTTCGATCAGGGTGAACAGGCTACGCAGATATTCCTGCAGACTGCCCAAATTGGAGTGCACATAACCGATCGGATTATTGATTTCGTGCGCCACGCCTGCGGCCAACTGGCCGATGGACGCCATTTTTTCCGATTGCAGCAATTTGTCCTGCGCACCGTTCAAGCGCAGATAGGCCTGGCGTAATTCGGCGTGGCGCTGTTGCAGCTCGCGCTCGTAATCCTGCTGGCCTTCGATGTTGTGGAACAGCGCCAGAAAATGCCCGGGCCCGCACTCTTCGTTGTAATACAGGTGCGCAATGACCACCCGGTCGGCGACCGGCAGGCTGCCGGTCCAGCTGCCCTTGCTGCGCGCTTGATTGAGTGCGTCAGATGGCAATACCTGCGAGATGCGCTCGCCCAGATTGCGATCGTCGGTGGGGTCTTCATTGCACAGGCTCTGGCGTGCGATGGCATTGGCCAGAATCAGCTTTCCGTCTGCGCGGAACAGCAGCAGCCCCTCCATCATCTGGTCGCCGAAGGCGCGCAGGATATCCGGGGACGGCAATAAGGCTTGATTGAGAAAAAACTTGGCGGTCACGGGAGCAGGCGGCGTAGAGGATGCCTCAATATACGCCGAACCATTGACGCTCCGTATTGTCGTTTTGCATTAGCCGGCGGCGCGTCGCAGAGCGAACGGCACCTGCCTGCTCGCCTAAGCCTGCCGCACCATCTGCCACCGGGTGTGCCACGAAACAGCGTGCAACTCAGGCCACGGCCAACGAACGCCCGCCGCGCAGTACGCTCGATTGCCCCTTGGCATCGTAGGACGGCGCACTTTCGGTGCGGCCGAGGTGGCGCAGCGCCCAGTTCACTTCGCGGCGACGGCGTGCCAGCAGCGCACCATTGGCGCGATTGGCTTCGGCCAGCTCACGCAGCCGCTCTTCTTCGCCTGCAGGCATCGCCGCTTCCAGCGCTTGCAGCGCCGACAGCTTGTCCTGCGTGTGTCGCATCAGCCCGTCGATGTCGTTCTCGAGTAATGCCTGGCGTTCGCCGGCCAGCGCATCGCTGAGACGTTGCAGGAACTCGTTCACGTTCATCCTTTCAGTCGGGGATCAACCCGCCAGTTGCTGATTCAGATCCATCATGCGGCTGGCGATGGCGTCCGGGTTGATGGAATAGCTGCCGTTCTGCAATGCATCCTTCACCGCCTGGACGCGACCGGTGTCGATCGCCGAGGACTGCGAAAGCTCGCGCTGCAGGTTCTGCAGGTTGGTGGCTTCGCCGGTCAACTTGACGCTGTCGGTCGGCGGGGTTGCGGCAACCGGGGACGCGCGATCTTCGCCGGCCGAAGCGATCTTGCTGCTGGTGGCCGTGGTGCGAAGGGTGGCAGCGGTCGGTAGATTGCCTTCGATTTTCTGGGTCATGTCAGGAACTCCTCTACAGGTCGTAGGGGATAACGGCACCCAGAAAAAAAACTTTATAGAAATTTTTTACCTGGAGACCACAACGGTTCCGCTCGCTTCAACGATGCCCTGCACCACCCGGCGCGAGGACGAATTTTCCACCGACACGCGCTCGTTTTCGCCGGCGTCCGACAGGGCGCGCCCAGTCATGCGCACCTCCAGCCCGCCATTGCGCGAGACCAGCGGCACGGTGTCGCCGCGCCGGACCAGCCGCTGCGTGACCAGATCGTTGGCCGAAAGCAGCGAGCCGGCCGGAAGGATGCGACGGGCGGTCTTGCCCACGGCAGCGACCGGGTCGGCCAGCACCGCGCCGACGATGCGCGCGGCGTCACGCTTCTCGATACTGATATCGGCCAGCGAGATGGTTTCTCCAGCGCCGATGCCGCGCCGCAAGACCAGCACGTCCTGGTTGCGACGCACCTTCAATGGCACGAACAAGCGCCAGCCGGCAGGCTGCGGGCAGGCCACTTCCACCGTATTGGTGCCGGTGGGCTGCGCCTGCAGCGCGACCGGACACGCCGGCATGCGCAGGCCCGGATCGAGCGTGGCCTCGGCTTCGGCGTCCGGGCCAACGGTCGCCAGCGCCGCAGCACGGATGGAATCGACGGACTGATAGCTCTGGGCCCAGGCCGGAGCGGCAGCCAACAAGATGACAAGCAGGAGCAGGCGCATGGGACCGGATCCGGAGGAAGACGGGACAGGCGTTGCAAGCGGCGTGCCTGTTTTTGCCGGGATTGGGGAATCGGGATTGGGGATTCGTAAAAGCGGCCTTGCGGGTGATTCATTTATCCACTGCCGAAGCCCCTTCACCGACCGGATCTCTTCGACAACCATACCGAGCTCTCAAGAATGCAGAAGCAGCAGCGGCAGACAAACTCGCTAATGCACGCTTTAAGCGAATCCCTAATCCCAAATCACCTCATCCCGGCGCTTGAGCGAATCCCCAATCCCCAATCCCAACAGCGCCCCTGACCAACCATAAAGCCCTCAAGTTTCCCGAGGGCGCTGTCGATATCTGCCCCATGACCCACGATCTGCTCAACCGCATCGACCAGCGCACGCGACTGGCTGGCCACAACCGACTGGCCCTGCTGCTGTTCCGGCTGGGCGGACGCCAGCTTTTTGGCGTCAACGTCTTCAAGGTGCAGGAAGTGCTGCGCCGGCCGGAACTGTTCCAGGTGCCTGGCCTGCCGACCGAGTTCGCCGGCGTGGCCGACGTGCGCGGGCGCTCGGTGCCGGTGCTGGATCTGGGCCTGGCCATCGGCCACCCGGAACGCGACTCGCATTCGGAAAACGGTCCCGGCTATCTGGTCGTTGCCGAGTTCAACCGCTCGGTCCAGGGCTTCTTGGTCAGCGGAGTGGAGCGCATCGTCAATATCGCGGTGGAAGATATCCACCCGCCGCCGGAACTGGGCGCCGAAGCCACTTATTTGACGGCGGTGACGCGCTTCCAGGGCGAACTGATCCAGGTCATCGACGTGGAGAGCGTGCTGGCCGATATCGCCAAGGTCAGCAAGGATGTGCAACTGGATCCCTCGCTGCAGCTGGTGGCCTACGACCGCCAGTTCCAGGTGCTGGTGGTGGACGATTCGCGCGTGGCGCGCCAGCAGATCCGCAGCGTGCTCGACCAGTTGGGCGTTTCGGCGACCCTGCTGTCGGACGGCCGCCAGGCGCTGGACCACCTGCTGCAGGTGGCTGCCTCGGGCGAAAACCCGGCCGACCGCTACGCCATGGTGATCTCCGACATCGAGATGCCGGCAATGGACGGTTATACGCTGACGACGGAAATCCGGCGCACCCCGGGCCTGCAAGGCCTGTATGTGCTGTTGCACACCTCCTTGTCGGGCGTGTTCAACAACGCCATGGTCGAGCAGGTGGGCGCCAATGCCTTCGTGGCCAAGTACAGCGCCCACGAACTGGCCGACTATGTGCTGGCCCGCCTGAAAGTGGTCGCCGAAGCGGCCTGAGCAAGACCAAGCGGCTGCCGGGTCGGAGCCGATGGCAGCCACAAGGTGCTGCCCAGCTGCAGAAGCACTGCAGCGCAGAAAGGTGAGGCAAGCGCGTCCACGCGATTCCGACGTCACATCTGCTGACGCCAGACTGCGCCTCGGGACTGTCGAACCTTTCGGCCTGTCGAGTTTGACCGCGCCAATTCCGCGACGGATGGCGTGGCCATCGCGTTTCCGGACAGCAAGCTGCCGTGCGTCGGTAGCGCCGATCATTCTCCGCGCTCCATAGCCCGTACCACCTCGATTGGCACAAACATTGCTTCCTCCCTGGCAACACTTCGCGGGAGAGCACCGTGTCCAGTCCCTTCTCTTCGTTCCTCGGCGTCCATGGCGACGCGTTGACGCTGCGCGAGCAGCGCATGAAGCTCATTGCCAGCAACCTGAGCAATGTGGACACGCCCGGCTACAAGGCCAAGGACCTGAACTTCGAGGCGGCGCTGAAGTCGGCGCAGGGCGAGCAGGATGGCGGTCTGCTGCAGACTACCGACGCCAAGCATTACGAAGTAGGCGGCGGCGCCGGGCTCAACCCCTTCCAGTTCACCCGCGAAGCCGATCAGCCCAGCCTTGACGGCAATACCGTCGATCCCGATGCCGAACGCGCCGCCTACGGCCGCGCCGCGCTGGAATACCGCGCGTCGCTGAGCTTCCTCGAATCCAAGGTGCGCTCGATGCTCACCGCGATCACGGGCCAATAAGTCATGAGCAATCTTCCCATCTTCGATGTGGCCGGCTCGGCCCTGCACGCGCAGTCGGTGCGCCTGAGCACCATCGCGTCCAATCTGGCCAATGCCGATTCGGTCGCAGGCTCGGCCGAGGCCACTTACAAGCCGATCGAGCCGATCTTCCAGGCCCAGCAAAGCCGCCAGGACCCCAGCCTGACCTCGGTGAACGTCAAAGAGATCACCACCACCAATGCGCCGCCGATCCGCCGCTACGAACCCGGCCACCCGCTGGCTGACGCCGAGGGCTATGTGTTCTCGCCCGACGTGGACCCGGTCTCGCAGATGGTCAACATGATTTCCGCCTCACGCAATTACCAGGCAGGCGTGGAAATGCTCAATACCGCCAAGGAACTGGCGCTCGCGACACTCACCATGGGTCGCTGACCCTTCCTAGCTGACCCTCACCAACGGAACACTCCACATGAGCACGATCGGCAGCGATCTCTACAAAAGCCTTGGCCTGAGTACCAGCAGCACCGTCGCCAAGAAGGAGGATGCACTCGGCCAGGCCGACTTCCTCAAATTGATGACCGAACAGCTACAGCATCAAGACCCGCTCAAACCGATGGAAAACAGCGCGTTTCTCGGGCAGTTGGCGCAGTTTTCCACCGTGCAGGGCATTGGCGACCTCAATACCAAGGTCAGCAACTTCTCCGACTCCATGAACAGCGACCAGGTGCTCAAGGGCGCAGCGCTGGTTGGCCACGACGTGCTGGTGCCCTCGGCGCAGGTCGCGATCGATGCCACCGGCTCGGCCAAGGGCGTGGTCGCCGCGACCTCGGCCGGTTTCGTCAATTTCGAAATCACCGACGCCAACGGCACCTTCGTCAAACAGATCAGCGTGCCGGCCAGCGCTGCCGGTGAAGTGTCGTTTGACTGGGATGGCACCGACGCAAACGGCAATCGCATGGCGGCCGGCAAGTACGGCGTGACTGCCACCCAGACCGACACCGCCGGCTCCAAAAGCAAGTTGTCTACCTATGTCCAGGCACCGGTGGACAGCGTCACGATCGGCTCGGACGGTCTGTATCTCAACCTGACCGGGCTAGGCACTTCCCCGCTCGCCAACGTGCTCCGCGTCAGCTGAGCCGGCAACCAACACTTAAAGGAACTCGTCCATGGGCTTCAATACCTCGTTGTCCGGCATCAACGCAGCCAATGCCGATCTGAACGTCACCTCCAACAACATCGCCAACGTCAACACGACCGGGTTCAAGGAATCGCGCGCCGAGTTTGCCGACATGTTCCAGAGCACCAGCTACGGCCTGTCGCGCAATGCGGTCGGTTCGGGCGTGCGCGTCAGCAACGTGGCCCAGCAGTTCTCGCAGGGCAATATCGACCCGACCGGGCGCAGCCTGGACCTGGCGGTCTCCGGCGAAGGCTTCTTCACCGTCTCGTCGAACGGCGCCAAGATGTATACCCGCGCCGGCAATTTCCAGACCGATGCCAACGGCTATGTGGTCAACCCGCAGGGCGCACGCCTGCAGGTATTCGCACCCAACCCCAGCGGCAACGGTTTCGACGTGGGCCGCCTGTCGGACCTGCAGTTGCTGACCACCGACAGCCCGCCGAAATCCACCTCCACGGTCAACCTGGCCTTCACCCTGCCCGGCAATGCCACCGCGCCGACGGTGACCCCGTTCAATCCGGCCGACGACAAGACCTATAGCCACTCCACCGGCGGCATCAATGTCTACGACTCGCTGGGCGTCAGCCATGTGCAGACCTCCTACTTCGTCAAGACCGCCAACCCCAACGAGTGGCAGGTCTACAACTACGTGGACGGTGCTGCGGTCGGCGCCCCGACCACCCTGCAGTTCTCCGATACCGGCGCGCTGACCACCCCGGCCAACGGCATCATCGCGATGGACCCGTTCACCCCGAGCACCGGCGCGGGCGTGCTGAACATGCAGCTCAACGTCACTGGCTCCACCCAGTACGGCGAAGCCTTCGCCCTGCGCGACACGCGCCAGGACGGCTACGCCAGCGGCAAGCTCAACGAAATCAGCATCGACACCAGCGGCGTGGTGTTCGCACGCTATTCCAACGGCGCCGACAAACCGCTGGGCCAGGTCGCGCTGAGCAGCTTCGTCAACCCGCAGGGCCTGCAGTCGCAGGGCAACAACATGTGGGCCGAGAGCTACACCTCCGGTGCCGCCCGCACCGGCGCGCCGGACACCTCGGACCTGGGCCAGATCGAATCCGGCTCGCTGGAAGCCTCCACGGTGGACCTGACCGAGCAGCTGGTGAACATGATCGTGGCCCAGCGCAACTTCCAGGCCAACTCGCAGATGATCTCGACCCAGGATCAGGTCACCCAGACGATCATCAATATTCGTTAAAGCCGGGATTGGTGATTCGGGATTAGGGATTGGTAAAAGCCGGCACTCCGTCAATCGGTGACCGGCCCTGCCCCCTCAAATCCCGAGTCGCAACAGTCCGCCTTTACGAATCCCCAATCCCGAATCTCAAGTCTCGGTGTCCCATGGATAAAGCCCTCTACGTCGCGATGACCGGTGCCCGCGCCTCACTGCAGGCGCAAAGTACCGTCTCGCACAACCTCGCCAACGTCGATACGGTGGGATTCAAGGCTGCGTTGGCCAACACCGAGGCGTTCAAGATCCAGGGCAAGGGCTATCCGTCGCGGATCGATGCGCTGCATGTGGACCAAGGGTTCGATCGTAGCCAGGGCCATCAGAAGGTCACCGGCAACCCGCTGGACGTGTCGCTGCAGCAGGACCGCTGGTTGGCGGTGCAGTCGCCCGACGGCAGCGAGGCCTACACCCGCAACGGCGAATTGGCGCTTACCGCCAATGGCCAACTGGTCACCGCCAACGGGCATGCGGTGCTGGACGAAGGCGGCAACCCGATGACGATCCCGCCGCACCAGGCGATGGAGATCGGCAGCGACGGCAGTATTTCGATCATTCCGCAGGGCGAAGGCCCGCAGACCATGGCCATCGTCGGCAAGATGAAGGTGGTGGATGCGCCCGCCGACCGTTTGACGCGGCGCCCCGACGGGCTGATGCGCAACACCAGCACCGACCCGGCGCAGGCATTTGCAGTAGCCACCGGCAAGACCATCAACAGCGGCATGCTAGAAGGCAGCAATGTGGACGCGGCCGGCGCACTGGTGGAAATGATCCAGCTGCAACGGCAGTTCGAAATGCAGGTCAAGATCATCAAGAACGGCGACGACAACGCGCAATCGGCCAATTCGCTGCTGCGGGTGAGCGGCTAAGCGCAGCTCATGCGGGCTGCGCCTTCGTGCCAGCCAGCGCTGTTGGCAATCGAAAGCCAGCTTGGCAGGTTTTCTGCAGAGCGAATGATCTGGGCTTACGCTGCAGACGAGCTGATCTTCGCCCTCGCTGCAGGGCCCTTGCCCCCGCCCACCATCGCCAGACACGCGGCAAGTAGGTCCCTACAAGCTCAATGGCTGCATACAAGCCGCCAAGGGTCCCACGACGGTGGGCGGGCAAGGACCAGTCAAATTGGTCGATGGGTCGAGCTTTCAACAAAGCAGTAGGCAAACCGTGCAACGCGGTGTCTTCGTTCTTCGGTAGAACCACCAGCCAACTGTCTGGTGCGGTGCCCTTGCTGCTTGCGGGACCGTTGGCGGCATGGATGCCGCCATCGCGCCCCCATGGATGGGTTCACGGTGTGTCCCGCAAACGGTGAGGGCACCGCGCCCTCGACAGACCCAGCTTTTGCCTCAAGCCCGGACCAAGCTCAAGCAAGACACGGCCAACAACGCACCCGCTTGCCGCCAAGCGCGCGATCCGCCCCTGATCGAGCGCTCAACCGGCAACAGATTTCAAAGCGGATCCATGCCCAGCCCCACCGCTGCCGCTGACACCTGCTCCCAGCTGCCGCCCCTGCCCTACGCACCCGCAGCAACCCCCACTCCACGTGACCCACCGCACACCCGGCAGAAAACCGGCGCCGCTTTGGCACGGCACGTGCATATACCCAGCCGTGCCCGGAACACATCCCCGGGTCTAACGAGGAATCGGGTCATGAATCAGGCTTTGTGGGTCGCCAAAACCGGACTGGATGCGCAGCAGACGCGCATGTCGGTCATTTCCAACAACCTGGCCAATACCAATACCACCGGCTTCAAGCGCGACCGTGCCGCGTTCGAAGACCTGTTGTACCAACAGGTGCGTGCGCCCGGCGGCTCGACCTCCGCGCAGACGCAGCTGCCGACCGGCCTGCAACTGGGTACCGGCGTGCGCGTGGTGTCCACGTTCAAGGGCTTCGACCAGGGCAGCCAGCAGCAGACCGGCCGCGCGCTGGACGTGATGGTCAACGGCCGCGGCTTCTTCGAAGTGCAGATGCCCGATGGCACCTCCGCCTATACCCGCGACGGCACCTTCCAGATCAATGCCCAGGGCGAACTGGTCACCAATAGCGGCTACCCGCTGCAGCCCGGCATCCAGGTGCCGGAAGGCGCGCAGTCGCTGACCATCGGCAACGACGGCACCATCAGCGTGACCCTCGCCGGCCAGGCCGCCGCGCAGGAAATCGGCGCACTGACGCTGACCGACTTCATCAACCCCTCGGGCCTGCAGGCCAAGGGCGAGAACCTGTTCGTCGAAACCACCGCTTCGGGCCCCGCACAAAACGGCACCCCCGGCCTCAACGGCCTGGGTACCACCGTGCAGGGCGCACTGGAAGGCAGCAACGTCAATACGGTGGAAGAGCTGGTGAGCATGATCGAGACGCAGCGCGCCTACGAAATGAATGCCAAGGCCATCTCCACCACCGACTCGATGCTCGGTTACTTGAACAACAACGTCTGATCGACTCGCCGCTCCTCGCACTCTCAGGAATCAACGCCATGTCACGCCTGCCTTCTCTCTCCCGCCCGTGCCTCGCCATTGCCTGCAGCGCGCTGCTGGGTGGCTGCGTGGCCGCCGGCGATGTACGTCCGTTCGCCGAAATGGCGCCGATCGTGCCGGTCGTGGCACCGGTGGCGCAGCCGACGGCCGGTGCGATCTACGCCGCCGGCCCCGGCCTGAACCTGTATGGCGATCGCCGTGCCCGCGATGTCGGCGATCTGCTGACGGTGAACCTGGTCGAAAGCACCACCGCCTCGTCCACCGCCAACACCAGCATCAGCAAGAAGGACGCCACCACCATGGCCGCGCCGACCTTGCTGGGCGCGCCGCTCACCGTCGGTGGCTTGAACGTGCTTGAGAACAGCACCAGCGGCGACCGCAGCTTTGCCGGCAAGGGCAACACCGCGCAGAGCAACCGCATGCAGGGCAGCGTCACCGTCACCGTGATGCAACGCCTGCCCAACGGCAACCTGGTGATCCAGGGGCAGAAGAACCTGCGCCTGACCCAGGGCGACGAACTGGTGCAGGTGCAAGGCATCGTGCGCGCCGCCGACATCGCCCCGGACAACACCGTGCCCTCCAGCAAGGTGGCCGACGCCCGCATCGCTTACGGCGGCCGCGGCGCAATCGCGCAGTCCAATGCGATGGGCTGGCTGAGCCGCTTCTTCAATTCCCGTCTGTCGCCCTACTGAGCCTGCGACCATGAACCTGTCTTCCCTGCCCTTCCGTCTGCTGGCTGCCGCCGTCGCGCTGTGCGCGATTTCCGCGCCGGCCAGCGCCGAGCGCATCAAGGATCTTGCCCAGGTCGGCGGCGTGCGCGGCAACGCGCTGGTCGGCTACGGCCTGGTGGTTGGCCTGGACGGCAGCGGCGACCGCACCAGCCAGGCGCCCTTTACCGTGCAGAGCCTGAAAAACCTGCTTGGCGAACTGGGCGTCAATGTTCCGGCGAACGTCAACCCGCAGCTGAAAAACGTCGCGGCCGTGGCCATCCATGCCGAATTGCCGCCGTTCGCCAAGCCCGGCCAGCCGATCGACGTCACCGTCTCCTCGATCGCCAATGCCGTCTCGCTGCGCGGCGGCTCGCTGCTGATGGCGCCGCTGAAAGGCGCCGATGGCCAGGTGTATGCGATGGCCCAGGGCAACCTGGTAGTCGGCGGCTTCGGTGCGCAGGGCAAGGACGGCTCGCGCGTCTCGGTCAATGTGCCCAGCGTCGGTCGCATTCCCAACGGCGCCACCGTCGAACGTGCGTTGCCGGACGTGTTCGCCGGCACCGGCGAGATCACCCTCAACCTGCATCAGAACGATTTCACCACCGTCTCGCGCATGGTCGCGGCGATCGACAGCAGCTTCGGCGCCGGCACCGCGCGTGCGGTCGACGGCGTGACCGTGGCGGTGCGCTCGCCGACCGACCCGGGTGCGCGGATCGGCCTGTTGTCGCGACTGGAAAACGTCGAACTCTCCCCTGGCGATGCACCGGCCAAGGTGGTGGTCAATGCACGTACCGGCACCGTGGTCATCGGCCAGCTGGTGCGGGTGATGCCGGCCGCCATCGCGCATGGCTCGCTGACCGTCACCATCAGCGAAAACACCAACGTCAGCCAGCCGGGCGCCTTCAGTGGCGGCCGCACCGCGGTGACCCAGCAATCGACGATCACGGCCACCTCCGAAGGCAGCCGCATGTTCAAGTTCGAAGGCGGCACCACGCTCGATCAGATCGTACGTGCAGTCAACGAAGTAGGCGCCGCGCCCGGCGACCTGGTGGCCATCCTGGAAGCGCTCAAGCAAGCCGGTGCGCTCACCGCGGAGCTAGAGGTGATCTGACATGCGTATCGCAGCCTCGCCCATTGATCTCAACCCGAGCACCAAGGCCGATCCCGCAAAGATCGACAAGGTCTCCCGTCAGCTCGAAGGTCAGTTCGCGCAGATGCTGGTCAAGAGCATGCGCGATGCGAGCTCCGGCGACCCGATGTTTCCGGGCCAGAACCAGATGTTCCGCGAAATGTACGACCAGCAGATGGCCAAGGCGTTGACCGACGGCAAGGGGCTGGGTCTGTCGGCGATGATTTCCAAGCAGCTCAGTGGCGATACGGGCGGCCCGGCCTTGAACACCTCGTTGAGCACCGCCGAAGCGGCGAAGGCGTACGCCCTGGTCGCCGGCAAGCGCGATGCCTCGTTGCCGCTGCCCGCCCGCGATGGTGCGGCCACCGGCACCACGACCGGCAGCGTGGCGAAGGCGGCCCTGGGCGCAGGCAACCTGAGCGGCATCGGCATGAGCCAGGTGCTGGATCTGATTGCCGGGCGTACCGGCGCTGGCGAAGCCGGCAGCGACGATGCTGCCGCGCTGAGCTGGCCGTCGGCCAACGATCGCTGGGCCGACGTGGCCGCCAGCGATGCGGCCGATGCCAATGCCGCGGTGAATGCGAGTGCCGCCAGCAGCGCCGCTGCCAGCCTGGGCGAGCGCACGCCGGAAGGCTTTGTCGCCAAGATCTGGACGCATGCGCAAAAAGCCGCGCGCGAACTGGGGGTGGACCCGCGCGCGCTGGTGGCACAGGCCGCATTGGAAACCGGCTGGGGCCGTCGCGGCATCGGCAACGGTGGCGACTCCAACAACCTGTTCGGCATCAAGGCCACCGGCTGGAGCGGCGACAAGGTCACCACCGGCACCCACGAATACGTCAACGGCGTCAAGACCACCGAAACCGCGGATTTCCGCGCCTATGGCTCGGCCGAGGAGAGCTTTGCCGACTACGTGCGGCTGCTGAAGAACAACAGCCGTTACCAGACCGCGCTGCAGGCCGGCACCGATATCAAGGGTTTTGCACGCGGCTTGCAACAAGCCGGGTACGCCACCGATCCGGGCTATGCGGCCAAGATCGCGGCGATCGCCAACGGCCCGACCATCGACCGTGCGGTGGCCGCCATCGGCAACGCGGCGGCCGATCTGTCCAACCGCTATGCCAGTACCGCCGAGCCGGCCGGACTCGGCACCATCCGTCGCTGAGGTAAACGCTCATGTCCATCATGTCCACCGGGACCAGCGCGCTCATCGCCTTCCAACGGGCGTTGTCGACCGTTAGCCATAACGTCGCCAACATCAATACCGAAGGCTATAGCCGCCAACGTGTGGAATTTGCAACGCGCACGCCCACCGACATGGGCTACGCGTTCGTGGGCAATGGCGCCAAGATCACCGATGTGGGCCGGGTCGCCGACCAGCTGGCCATCTCGCGCCTGCTCGACAGCGGCGGCGAACTCTCGCGCCTGCAGCAGCTGTCCTCGCTGTCCAACCGCGTCGACGCGCTGTACTCCAACACCGCCACCAACGTGGCCGGGCTGTGGTCGAATTTCTTCGATTCCACCAGCGCGGTATCGTCCAACGCCTCCTCCACCGCCGAGCGCCAGAGCATGCTCGACAGCGGCAATTCGCTGGCGACGCGCTTCAAGCAGCTCAACGGGCAGATGGACAGCCTGAGCAACGAAGTCAACAGTGGGTTGACCTCCTCGGTGGACGAAGTCAACCGCTTGACGCAGCAGATCGCCAAGCTCAACGGCACCATCGGCAGCAGTGCCCAGGCGGCAGCGCCGGACATGCTGGATCAGCGCGACGCGCTGGTGAGCAAGCTGGTCGGTTTTACCGGCGGCACCGCGGTGATCCAGGACGGCGGCTTCATGAACGTTTTCACCGCCGGCGGCCAGCCGCTGGTGGTCGGTACCACCTCTTCCAAACTCGTCACCGTTGCCGACCCGTATCAGCCGACCAAGCTGCAGGTGGCGATGCAGACCCAAGGCCAGAACGTCAGCCTCAGCGCCAGTTCGCTGGGCGGCCAGATCGGCGGTCTGCTGGAATTTCGCAGCAGCGTGCTGGAGCCGACCCAGGCCGAACTCGGCCGCCTGGCCGTGGGCATGGCCAGCACCTTCAATGCCGGCCACAGCCAGGGAATGGACTTGTATGGCGCGATGGGCGGCAACTTCTTCAATATCGGTTCGCCTACCGTTGCCGCCAATCCGAGCAATACCGGCAGCGCATCGTTGAGCGCCAGTTTCAGCAACGTGAGCGCCATTGACGGCCAGAACGTCACGCTCAGCTTCGACGGCACCAACTGGAAGGCCATCAACGCCAGTACCGGCTCTGCCGTGCCGATGACCGGTACCGGCACCGCCGCCGACCCGCTGGTGCTCAATGGCGTCAGCATGGTGGTGGGCGGCACGCCGGCCAGCGGCGACAAGTTCCTGCTGCAGCCCACCGCCGGGCTGGCCGGCAGCTTGTCGGTGGCCATTACCGATCCCTCGCGGATTGCCGCCGCCACCCCGGTCAAGGCCACCGCCACGGTCGCCAACCTGGGTACCGGCAAGATCAGCGACGTCAAGGTCACCAATGCGCAGAACCCCGCGCTGCTGACCCCCTCGTCGATCGAGTTCATCGACGCCAACCAGTACACCATCGACGGCGCCGGCCCGTTCGCCTACACCGCCGGCCAGACCATCAGCGCCAACGGCTGGAGCTTCACGCTGGACGGCGCGCCCAAGGCCGGCGACACCTTCGGCGTCGGCCCGATGGGCGCAGGCTCCAGCGACAACGGCAATGCCAAATTGCTGGCCAACATCGACGATGCCAAGGCGCTCAGCGGCGGCACGGTCACCCTCAATGGCGCGCTCTCCGGTCTGACCACCTCGGTCGGTTCGGCCGCGCGTGCGGCCAGCTATTCGGCCGATGCGCAGAAGGTCATCAACGACCAGGCGCAGGCCAGCCGCGACTCGATTTCTGGCGTCAATCTCGACGAGGAAGCCGCCAACATGCTGAAGCTGCAGCAGGCCTACCAGGCCGCCGCACAGATGATCTCTACCGCCGACACCGTCTTCCAAGCCATCCTGGGTGCCGTACGCTGATGACCGACCGTATCTCCACCAGCATGATGTACAGCCAGTCGGTCGCCTCGATGGGCGCCAAGCAGTCGCGGCTGAACCAGCTCGAATCGCAGCTCTCCAGTGGGCAGCGCCTGGTCACCGCCAAGGACGACCCGGTGGCTGCGGGCACGGCGGTCGGCCTGGACCGCGCCCTGGCGGCGATCACGCGCTTCGGCGAAAACGCCAACAACGTGCAGAACCGGCTCGGGCTGCAGGAAAACGCGCTCTCGCAAGCCGGCGACAAAATGGCGCGCGTCACCGAATTGGCGGTGCAGGCCAGCAATTCTTCGCTCAGCCCCGATGACCGCAAGGCGATCGCCTCGGAACTGACCGCGCTGCGCGAGAGCATGGTGAGCCTGGCCAACAGCACCGACGGCACCGGGCGCTACCTGTTCGGCGGCACCGCCGATGGCAGTGCGCCTTTCATCAAGAGCAATGGCGGCGTCACCTACAACGGCGACCAGACCCAGAAGCAGGTCGAAGTGGCGCCGGACACCTTCGTCAGCGACACCCTGCCCGGCAGCGAAATCTTCATGCGCATCCGCACCGGCGACGGCACCGTGGATGCGCACGCCAACGCCGCCAACACGGGGACCGGCTTGCTGCTGGATTTCAGCCGCGATGCGAGCACCGGCAGCTGGAACGGCGGAAGTTACAGCGTGCAGTTCACCGCCGCCGACACCTACGAAGTGCGCGACAGCACCAATACGGTGGTCGGCACCGGCACCTACAAGGAGGGCGAAGACATCAACGCCGCCGGCGTGCGCATGCGCATCAGCGGCGCCCCGGCGGTAGGCGACAGTTTCCAGATTGGCGCCTCCGGTACCAAGGATGTGTTCTCCACCATCGGCGACCTGGTCGGCGCGCTCAACTCCGATACGCTGACCGCGCCACAGAAGACAGCGATGATCAACACGCTGCAGTCGTCGATGCGCGACATCACCCAGGCGTCTTCGAAGATGATCGATGCGCGCGCCTCCGGCGGCGCGCAGTTGTCGGCCATCGACAATGCCAACGCATTTCTCGAATCCAACGAAGTCACCCTCAAGACCAGCCTGTCGTCGATCCGCGATCTGGATTACGCCTCGGCGATCGGGCAGTACCAACTCGAGAAGGCCTCGTTGCAGGCCGCTCAAACGATTTTTCAGCAGATGCAGTCGTCGTCGTTGTTCAACATCATCCGCTGATTTTGCCGCAGAAAACCTGGGTTTTCTTCGCTCCTGCGCGTGAGCGCTTGCGCAGGCGGACGGAGTTTATTTTTCGAAGATTTATACCAACGCTAAAGATTGGCGGGGTGCTGCCGAATAAACCAAACCCCGTGATACACAACGCTTACGTATTTCGTCCCGACGCAGAACGACAGTAAAAAATACTGAATTTCGCTAAAGGTTCCCGACGCAACGCCGTTATTCATCTCAGCAGCGGCAACGGCCAACTTGATGGCCCCCCTGCGGAGGCTCCAGGCAAGTCCCCCTTGCCGGAAAAATCGCTTAGGAGAAATCAAAATGGCACAGGTAATCAACACCAACGTAATGTCGCTGAACGCTCAGCGGAACCTCAACACCAACAGCTCCAGCTTGGCGCTGAGCATCCAGCAGCTCTCGTCTGGCAAGCGCATCACCAGCTTTGCCGTAGACGCAGCCGGCGGCGCAATCGCCGAGCGCTTCACGACCCAGATCCGCGGCCTGGACGTTGCCTCGCGCAACGCCAACGACGGCATCTCGCTGTCCCAGACCGCCGAAGGCGCGATGCAGGAAATCGGCAACAATCTGCAGCGTATCCGCGAGCTGTCGGTGCAGTCGGCAAATGCAACTAACTCGTCCACCGACCGCGAGGCCCTGAATTCCGAAGTCAAGCAGCTGACCGCGGAAATCGACCGCGTCGCCAATCAGACAAGCTTCAACGGCACCAAGCTGCTGGACGGCTCGTTCTCCGGCGCGCTGTTCCAGGTCGGCGCCGACGCCGGCCAGACCATCGGCATCAACAGCATCGCCGACGCCAACATCGATTCGCTGGGCAAGGCCAACTTCGCTGCCGCCGTTTCCGGCGCCGGCGTGAGCGGCACCGCCACCGCCTCCGGTTCTGTCAGCGGCATCAGCCTGTCGTTCAAGGACGCCAGCGGTTCGGCCAAGAGCATCACCATTGCCGACGTCAAGGTCGCTGCCGGCGACACCGCTGCCGACGTCAACAAAAAGGTTGCCTCGGCGATCAACGACAAGCTCGACCAGACCGGCATGTACGCCTCGATCAAGAGCGACGGCTCGGTGCAGATCGAATCGCTGAAAGCTGGCCAGGACTTCACCTCGCTGTCGGCCGGCACCTCCAGCGCCGCTGGCATCACCGTCGGCGCCGGCATCACCACCGCTTCGGCCGCTTCCGGCTCCACCGCTTCGACCTTGGGCAGCCTGGATATCTCCACGTTCTCGGGCGCACAGAAAGCACTGGAAATCGTGGACAAGGCGCTGACCACGGTCAACTCCTCGCGCGCCGACATGGGTGCGGTGCAGAACCGCTTCACCTCCACCATCGCCAACCTGAGCGCAACCTCGGAAAACCTGTCGGCCTCACGCAGCCGGATCGCCGATACCGACTATGCCAAGACCACCGCCGAACTGACCCGCACGCAGATCCTGCAGCAGGCCGGTACCGCGATGCTGGCCCAGGCCAAGTCGGTTCCGCAGAACGTGCTGAGCCTGCTGCAGTAACTGGCAGCCACCTGCCGCCGCAACGCGGCAGTGCTCCGCAGCAAGTCCAAAGCCCCTCTTCGGAGGGGCTTTTTTTGTGGCCGCAGCCCGTCCACGCCAGCCATGGACGGTTTATTGACGCGCGCCGCCGGCCACCACGGGCATGGAACTTGCATCGATAGCCGTCGTGCGCGTGACCCCTCGCCGCCGCTAAAGTCCTCGCGGATGCGGCCGATACCCGTCACGTAATCCCATGCGTCCGTCTGTTTCGGGCGCCCAGACGAGGAATGCAAGATGGCATCGGTGATCAGCACTTCCGCCTCCGGACTGGACATCCCTACCGTGGTGTCCACCCTGGTGTCCCGGCAGAGAGACCCCGAGCAGGCACGCATCAACAAGGCCGGCACCGCCGCGACCACGCAGTTGTCGGCGATCAGCCAGATCAAGAGCAGCATGACCACGCTCAAGTCTGCGCTGGACAAGGTGATCAGCAGCGCCGACACCAACGCGTACAAGGCCACGGTGCCGACCGATGCCGGTTTCACCGCCACCACCACCAGCTCGGCGGCGCCGGGCAACTATTCGGTGGAAGTGGTCTCGCTGGCGACCTCGCAGAAACTGGCCTCCCGTGCATTCGCTGCCGATGCCACCGTGGGTAGCGGCACGCTGACGATCGGCTATGGCGATCAGAGCGTCACCGTGGACATCAGTGGCACCGACAAGCTCACCGACATCGCTGCGGCCATCAACAAGGCTGCCGGCGGCAAGGGCGTGACTGCCAGCGTGGTCACCGCCAACGATGGCCAGCACCTGGTCTTCAATGCGGTCGATTCCGGCACCAAGGGCGCACTGACCATCAGCGCCAGCGACCCCAGCCTGAGCAGCCTGACCTACGGCCCCGGCGTCACCGGCGGGCTGAATCAGACCGTCGCCGCCGCCGACGCGCTGGTACGCGTGGACGGTTTCGAGCGCACGTCCAGCTCCAACACCGTCAGCGACATCGTGCCCGGCGTGGTGCTGACCCTGACGAAGGCCGCTGAAGGCACCAAGTTCAATCTGGGCGTGGCCGCCGACACCAGCGGCCTCAAGGGCAACCTCACCGCCTTCGCCGCGGCCTACAACACCGCTAACACGCTGCTGGCCAAGAGCAGCAGCTACGATGCCACCACCAAGACTGCCTCGGCGCTGACCGGCGATTCGCTGGTGCGCAGCCTGCAACAACAGCTGCGCGGCCAGGTCAGCGGCAACGTCAACGAACTCAAGGCGGTCGGCCTGACCATCGACAAGGATGGCGTAATGAGTTTCGACGGTAGCAAGTTCGACACCGCCATCGCCTCGGACGGCGGCGCCGCGGCCGAGGTGTTCGGCAAGGACAGCAAGTTCGGTGGCAACCTGACCAAGCTGCTGGACAGCAACGTCAATGCGACCAACGGCACGCTGACCCTGCGCTCGGACAGTTTGAACAAGACCATCAAGGGCTACGAATCGGACCTGGACGATCTCGATGCGCGCATGGAAAAACTCAGCGACCGCTACACCGCGCAGTTCGCCGCGATGGACGCCATGATCAGCAAGTTGCAAGGCAGCACCAGCTCGCTCAGCGGCCTGCTGACAAGCTGATTTCCGTGATGACGATCCTCAAGTCCTGTCAGGATATTGCCGATACAAGTAAGGCCTATCGTGATTTCGGCCTTGCCTTCCGGCAGGAGCGTCGTCGCAGGAGCGCAGCGCTCCGGGACCAGCGAAGGTCAGCCCATTGAGGAGTCATCCATGTACGGTTCCAATCGTCAGTATGCCGAGCAATATCGCAAGGTCGGCGTGTCCACCAGCGTGACCGAAGCCGATCCGCACAAGCTGGTCTCGCTGCTGTTTGCCGGTGCTTGCCAACGCATCCGTCTGGCCCAGGCCTGCCTGGCGCAGGGCGACCAGGCGCGCAAGGGCAAGGCCATCGGCGAGGCTTGCGCGATCGTCGGTCACTTGAACGGCTCGCTCGATCACGAAGCCGGTGGCGAGATCGCTGGTAACCTCTCGGCCCTGTACGACTACGTGATGCAGCGGCTGACCGCGGCCAACCTGCACAACGACGAGACCGCGTTGACCGAAGCGCTGGGGTTGCTCAGCGAAATCGACTCGGCGTGGAACTCCATCCCCCTCGAACAACGCGGCCTTTCCGCCGTTTCGTGAGTCCTGCCATGCATAGCGTGCAAAGCCTTCAAGCAGAAATCGCCGACCTCCGCCTGGCCATGGCGCAAGAGGAGTTCGAGGCGATGCCGCAAATGCTGGACAACCACGACCTGCACCTGCGCGAATACGCGCAGCAGGTGGACATCCAGCAGGACCGCGACGCGCTGCAGGCCTTGCTCACCATGCATCAGGACTTGATGCGGATGATGCGCGAGCGGCAGCGCAAGCTGCTGGAACTGATCCGCGCACAGCGCACCTCATCGTCGGCCAGCCGCGCCTACGCGCGGGTCGGACGGATCTGATGAGCGCGCTCGGCACACTCGCGCCATCGGCCGATGCCGAGCTGTTTGCCGACACGCTCAGTTGCCAATTGCAGTTGCCGGCCGGCTTCCGCGCCGGGAGCGATGCCGGCGCGCACAGCGCCGCTGAAACCCTGTTGCGCAGTCTCGGCCAGGTTGAAGACCTGCGTAGCGAAGAAACCAGCGAAGACCGCGGCGAACTGCCGCTGCTGGTGCAGCGCATGGACGCCAAACTGGATTTGATGCTGGCGCTGATCGGCCGCCTGGTGCGCCAGGGCGACAGCGGTCTGAGCCAGGGAATGGTGCACTGGTCGGTGCGCGGGATCCGCCTGAGTTGCGCAACCAGTCACCCGCCCGGCACAACCGGCGCCGTTTGCCTGCAGCCGTCCGACTGGCTTCCTGAACTTGTACAGCTTCCTGCTACCGTCCTGGCGAACGCGAGCGATGGCCACGATGTCTGGCTGTGGCTGCGGTTTGCCCCGCTCGCGCCAGGCCTGCAGGACGCGCTGGAACGCCACCTGTTTCGCTTGCACCGCCGTCAGATCGCCGACGCCCGCCGCCAGCGTTGATCCGATAGTTGGCGCCGGGCGCCGGGTCAGCTAAGGTGCCCTTTACTGAAAAAGGTCTCTTCTGCGCCGTGCGAGTCATCATCGTCGACGATCACACCCTTGTCCGTGCCGGCCTGTCCAGGCTGTTGCAAACCTTCGCCGGCATCGATGTCGTGGGCGAAGCCAGCAATGCGCAACAAGCCCTGGACATGACGTCCCTGCACCGGCCCGACCTGGTGCTGATGGACCTGTCTTTGCCCGGCCGCAGCGGCCTGGATGCCATGACCGACGTGCTGCGCGCCGCGCCGCGCACGCACGTGGTGATGATGTCGATGCACGACGACCCGGTGCATGTGCGCGATGCGCTCGATCGCGGCGCGGTCGGCTTCGTGGTCAAGGACGCCGCGCCGCTGGAGCTGGAATTGGCGTTGCGCGCTGCCGCCGCCGGGCAGGTGTTCCTGAGCCCGCAGATCTCGTCCAAGATGATTGCGCCGATGCTGGGCCGCGAAAAGCCGGTCGGCATTGCCGCGCTGTCGCCGCGTCAGCGCGAGATCCTGCGCGAAATCGGCCGCGGCCAGAGCAACAAGGAAATCGCGGCCGATTTGGGCATCAGCGTCAAGACCGTGGAAACCCACCGCGCCCGCATGATGGAATCGCTCGGATGCCGTCGCGCCAACGATCTGGTGCTGCTGGCCGCCAAACATCACAACGAGTTGGTCTGACGCGCCATCCGGGCAAGCGTGGGCCAGCGACGCTGAAAACAGTGACGGGATTCCGGCGGGCACGCTTGAGCCCGCCGGCAACGTCAGGAAGTTCCTGACAAACTGTCGGGAAAATCATGAGTCACCTCACCTGACTCCCTGATTAGAAACCCGTCGCGTTGTCCTGCAAGATGCATTCCATCGCTGCTGCGTGCAGCGCCCATCGGAAGCGCTTCCATGAAGACGACCATTTCCGCCCAGCTTGGCCAGCAACTGCACCTTACCCCGCAGTTGCTGCAGTCGATCCGTCTATTGCAATTGGACGGCATGCAATTGGAACTGGAAATCCGTCGTGCCCTGGAAACCAATCCGTTGCTGGAGTTGGAAGAGCTGGCCGATAACGGGGATCAGGCCGCCACCAACAACGATGGCGCCAGCGATATCGCCGCGTTCGACGAGCTGCCGGAAAGCACGATGTGGGACGTGCAGGGCGGCAGTTGGAACGATGGGGACGACGATCGCATGCAGCGCGTGGCCGCCGGCGAGTCGACCGACCCGCATGTGCGCATCCTGCGCGAGCTGGCGCTGGACCTGGACGAGGCGGCATTGGGGGCCGCTGCGTTCTGGCTGGAGCAGACCGACGACGCCGGTTATCTGACCGAAGCGCTGTCGACGCTGCAACAGCTGGGCGCCACCCGTCTGGGCATGACCGTGCAGGCGGTCGAAGCGATCCGGCAGCGGTTGCTGCACGGCGACCCGGCCGGTCTGGCCGCCTGCGACCTGCGCGAGTGCCTGCAGGCCCAGTTGAGCGCCCTGCCCGGCCGCGTGCCGGCGCGCCACCTGGCTGCGCGCATCCTCGACGGCGATCTGGAGCTGCTGGCCGCGCACGACTACACGCTGCTGGCGCGCGCGCACGATGCCGAAGTGGACGATGTCCGCGAAGCGGTGCGGCTGATCCTGTCGCTGCAACCGCGCCCCGGCGACGACCTGCTGCAGGAGAGCAATGCCAGCGTGATCCCGGATGTGCTCGCCTGGCATGCCGACGACAGCTGGCGCGTCGCACTCAACCCGGCCACCACCCATCGCGTCAGCATCAACCCGGTGCACGAACGCGCGCTGGCCGACGCCGGCGAGACCGCGCAGCCGTTGCGCGACATGCTGCAGGAAGCGCGCTGGCTGACCCGCGGGCTGTCGATGCGCTATGAGACCCTGCTGCGCGCCACGCGTGCCATCGTCGAACGCCAGGCCGCCTTCCTGGCGCGTGGCGAAGAAGCGATGGCACCGCTGACGCTGAAGGAAATCGCCGACGAGATCGGCATGCACGAGTCGACCATTTCGCGCATCACCACCGGCAAATACATCCAGACTCCACGCGGCACTTTCGAGCTCAAGCACTTCTTCGCGGTGCGGCTGGAAGGCGCCAGCGTCTCCGGCCAGGCCGTCAAGGCGATGGTGCGCCGCTTGATCGAGAGCGAGCCGGCCGGCCGGCCGCTGGCCGACGAGGCGATTGCCGGCTTGCTGTCGCGGCAAGGCGTTAACATTGCGCGCCGCACCGTGGCCAAGTACCGCGAACAACTTGATATCGCACCGGCACGCGAGCGCCGCCGCACCACTAAACCGCTGCTTGCCCGGGCAGGATAAGGACTACTATGAGCAAACTCACCGTGCTGCTGGTCGACGACCACGAGGGCTTCATCAACGCTGCGATGCGTCATTTTCGCAAGGTCGATTGGCTCAATATCGTGGGCAGTGCCGCCAATGGGCTGGAAGCGATCGAGCGCTCTGAGTCGCTGCGCCCCAATGTCGTGCTGATGGACCTGGCCATGCCGGAGATGGGCGGCCTGCAGGCCACGCGTCTGATCAAGACGCAGGACGATCCGCCGTATATTGTCATCGCGAGCCACTTCGATGATGCCGAGCATCGTGAACACGCTCTTCGCGCGGGTGCTGACAATTTTGTCAGCAAGCTGTCCTATATCCAGGAAGTCATGCCAATCCTGGAGGGCCTGACGGAAGGAGCCAGGAATGAGTGAGTCCCGCATTCTGTTGATCGACAGTGACGCCGTGCGCGCCGAGCGCACCGTGTCGCTGCTCGAGTTCATGGACTTCAATCCCCGCTGGGTCACCGACGGCGCCGACATCAATCCTGGCCGTCACCGCCACGATGAGTGGATGGCGGTGATGGTGGGCTCGGCGCAGGACGCCGCACAGGCCGACAAATTCTTCGACTGGCTGGCCGATGCCAAGCTGCCGCCACCGGTACTGCTGATGGAGGGCAGCCCGAGCGCGTTTGCGCAATCCCACGGCCTGCACGAAGCCAATGTGTGGGCGTTGGACACTCCCCTGCGGCATGCGCAGCTGGAAGCGTTGCTGCGCCGTGCCAGCCTCAAGCGGCTGGACGCCGAGCACCAGGCCGGTGTGCAGCAGGACTCCGGCCCAACCGGCAACAGCGAGGCAGTGACCCGCCTGCGCCGGCTGATCGACCAGGTGGCCGCGTTCGACACCACCGTGCTGGTGCTGGGCGAATCCGGCACCGGCAAGGAAGTCGTGGCGCGCGCCATCCACCAGCATTCGCCGCGGCGCGACGGGCCGTTCGTCGCGATCAATTGCGGCGCGATCCCGCCGGATCTGCTGGAAAGCGAACTGTTCGGCCACGAAAAAGGCGCCTTCACCGGCGCGCTGACCACCCGCAAGGGTCGCTTCGAGATGGCCGAGGGCGGCACGCTGCTGCTGGACGAGATTGGCGATATGAGCCTGCCGATGCAGGTCAAGCTGCTGCGCGTGCTGCAGGAGCGCAGCTTCGAGCGCGTTGGCGGCGGGCAGACCATCCGCTGCAACGTGCGCGTGATCGCCGCGACCCACCGCAATCTGGAATCGCGCATCAGCGATGGCCAGTTCCGCGAGGACCTGTTCTATCGCCTGAATGTGTTTCCGATCGAAATGCCGGCACTGCGCGAGCGCGTGGACGATCTGGCCATGCTGGTACAGACCATTGCGGGCCAGCTGGCACGCACCGGTCGCGGCGAAGTGCGCTTTGCCGACGAGGCCCTGCAGGCGCTGCGCAGTTACGATTGGCCGGGCAATGTGCGCGAGCTGACCAACCTGGTCGAGCGCCTGGCGGTGCTGCATCCCGGCGGGCTGGTGCGGGTGCAGGATCTGCCGGCGCGTTATCGCGGCGATTTCGCTTCCGCCATTCCGGTCGAGCTGCCGCCGGAGCCGGAGTTGGTGGCCGCACCGGTGGAGGTCAGCGCACTGCCGAGCAATGTGGTGACGCTGCAACCGAAGACCGCCGATGCCGAGCCGGCGGCGACGTCCAGCCTGCCGGACGACGGCATCGATCTGCGTGGGCATATGGCCAATATCGAGTTGGCGTTGATCAACGAAGCATTGGAACGCACGCAGGGCGTGGTGGCGCATGCCGCTCAGCTGCTGGGCCTGCGCCGCACCACGTTGGTGGAGAAGCTGCGCAAGTACGGCATCGATCGCGAGCAGACCGAGCTGGCCAACTGAGCCAGCACGCGCTCGGGTTCCGCTCGCTGGCATAGCGCTTGCTTTAGCAGGATCACTCCGTTCGCAGCCGCCGGCTGCGACGGAATCCCGACCTTCACCAGCACTTGCCGAGGCATTGATGCCCATCCCCGTCACCAGTCCGCTGCTGCCGCCGCTGGAAGAATTTCTGCCCTATCTGGAGCGGATCTGGACCAGCCGCATCGTCAGCAACGGTGGCGAGATGCACCATGCACTCGAACGCGCACTGTGCGAGTACCTGGGGGTGCCGCACCTGGCATTGCTGACCAACGGCACTACCGCCCTGATCACCGCGCTGCAGGCGCTGCGCATCACCGGTGAAGTGATCACCACGCCCTACTCGTTCGTTGCCACCGCGCATTCGCTGTTGTGGAAAAGCATCAAGCCGGTGTTCGTGGACATCGACCCGGTGACGCTCAACATGGACCCTTCGAAGATCGAAGCGGCCATCACCCCGCAGACCACCGCGATCATGCCGGTGCATTGCTACGGCACTGCCTGCGATACGACAGCCATCACGCGTATCGCCGACATCTACAACCTCAAGGTCATCTACGACGCTGCGCATGCATTCGGTGTGCGCGACGACGGCGGCTCGATCCTGCGCCATGGCGACCTGAGCGTGTTGAGCTTCCATGCGACCAAGGTCTTCAATACCTTCGAAGGCGGCGCGATCGTCTGTCCCGACGAAAGGAGCTACCAGCGCATCGGGCATCTGAAGAACTTCGGCTTCGTCGACGAAACCACGGTGGTGGCACCGGGCATCAATGGCAAGATGAACGAGATCAGCGCGGCGTTCGGCCTGCTGCAGCTGCAGCACATCGACGACGCCATCGCCCAGCGCAGCGCCATCGATGCGCAATACCGCCAACGGTTGAGCGATGTGCGCGGCATCCGCTGCGTTGCGCGGCCGGCACATTCCCGCCCCAATTATGCGTATTTCCCGGTACTGGTGCAGGACGAGTACCCTCTGTCGCGCGATGCGCTGTACCAATTGATGCGCGAGCACGGCATTCTGGTGCGGCGCTATTTCTATCCGTTGATCAGCGACTTCCCGATGTACCGTGCTCTGCCCTCGTCGGCGCCGGCATGGTTGCCGGTGGCGCGCTCAGTGGCGGCGCAGGTGTTGTGCCTGCCGATTTTTCCTGGCTTGAGTCGCGATCAGGTCGATACCATCGCCGATCTCATCGCCGGCCAACAGGCGACATGACCGTACAACGCTGCACCTGCATTTCAACCTCACATCTCCACAACAGGCACCCAGGCGAGCTCGCATGACCCAGGCAACATTTATCGAGAACTTCCTCTCCGCCACCGACTTCCAGGAGCCGGTGGAGGTCACCATGGACACCGCGCTGGCCGACTTGCCTGAGTGGGATTCGCTCTCAGCGTTGGGGGTAATCGTCATGTTCGACGTGGATTACGGAAAGGTCATTACCGGCGACGATCTCAAAAACTGCGTCACCCTAAACGATCTCTACAAACTGCTGGGGTAAAGCCATGGGACTGTCCACTCTTAGTAATGTCCGCTTTGCGGGCATGGCGAGTTGCGTGCCCAAGCGGATCATTTCCAACCTGACCGATTGTCCGCCGAAGATGCGCTCAGAGCGCGAGCGTCTGGTGCGTAACATCGGCATCGAGTTTCGTCGCATTTGCCCGAGCTGGCAGACATTTTCCGATCTGGCGCTCATCTCCACGGAAAAGCTGCTTGCAGAGCTGCAATGGGACAAGGAAGAAATCGATGCACTGATTGTCGTGACGCAATCACCCGACTACCCCATCCCAGCCACGGCCATCATCATGCAGCACCGGCTGCAATTGCCACAGACCGCTATCGCCTTCGATGTCAATCTCGGCTGCTCCGGCTATCCCTTTGGCCTGCACCTGGTGGGCAGCATGATTGCGGCGGGCACCATCAAAAAAGCGCTTCTGCTGGTCGGCGACCGCTCCGCCACACTTCTGGACCCATTGTTCTCCGACGCGGGCACCGCCACGGCGCTGGAGTTCGACAAAAATGCGCCACCAATGCATTTCGACTTGAACAGCGATGGCAGCGGCTACCGGGCCATCATGTTGCCCATAGGCGGACATCGCGAGCCTTACGGACCTCAGCATATCTCTCCTACACGTGACGAAAATGGTGTGCTGCACTGGCCAGGTGAGCTCATTCTGGATGGCCCGGCCGTATTGAGCTTCTCGACCCAGCGAGTGCCTCCAGCGGTGGAAAGATTGCTTGAGTATTCCGGTGCAGCTAAGGACAGCGTTGATTTCTTCGTTTTCCATCAGGCCAACAAAATGATCAACGAAACCATCCGCAAGAAGTTGGCGCTGCCTACAGAGAAAGTGCCGTCGACCCTGCGAGACTTCGGCAATACCAGCGGCGCTTCCCTGCCCATCACCATGACCGTCCGTCTGAACGACACGCTGATCAAGGCCAGGCACCGCCTGTTGCTTGCCGGCTTCGGCATTGGCCTGTCCTGGGGCACAGCCATCGTGGACGTCGAGAATGCAGTCTTTCCGGCACTGATCGAAGCATGAACGCCGAGCGCGATCCGTTTTCCCTGGAAGGCAGGCGCATCCTGGTGACTGGTGCTTCGTCAGGTATCGGTCGACAAATTGCCATCACTTGCTCACAAATGGGAGCCTGCGTCGTCATCACCGGGCGCAATACCGCGCGGTTGCAGGACACATTCAACCAACTGGAGGGCCAAGGCCACACGCAAGTGGTGGCGGACTTGGCGGAACAGGAAGGCATTGACCGGGTCGTTGGTGCAAGCGGCATCATCAATGGCTTGGCACACGCAGCTGGCATGTCCAAGCTGACTCCCTTTCGAATGATCGGTCATGCGCACCTGGACGAGACATTTGCAAGCAACACCTACGCACCCATGCTACTGACGCGAAACCTATTGGCGAAGAAGCAGATCGCGCCGGGCGGATCGCTCTTATTTATTGCCTCAATTGCCTCACATATCGGCCCGCTGGCGAGCAGCGCATACGCTGCCAGCAAAAGCGCCCTGCTGGGCATGATGCGCTCGCTGGGTATGGAAGTGGCCAAGCAAGGCATGCGCGCCAACTGCATCGCACCGGGTTACGTACGCACTCCTCTGCTGGATGGCTTGCAGGGAAGCGGCGGCAATATGGACAGCCTGTTTGACTTGACGCCACTTGGCATGGGCGAGCCGGAAGACGTGGCTTATGCAGCAGTGTTCTATCTTTCGGATGCCAGCCGCTGGATCACGCGCAACCACTTCATTCTTGATGGCGGTTTTTCTGTACCGATGGACATCTACGCATGAGTAACGCGGCGCAACGCGCTTTTTCACTGGATGGCAAGACCATTTTGGTCACAGGCGCTTCATCGGGCATCGGCAGGCAGATTGCCGTTTCCTGCGCGCGACGCGGGGCGTGCTTGGTCATTACCGGACGCGACGCAGATCGCCTTCAGGAAACCTACAATCTGCTAGAGGGGCAAGGGCATCTCCAGGTGCTGGCCGACCTGACCGACGCCGAAGGCCGTGACCGACTGGCACAGGGCGTTTCCAGCCTAGATGGCTTGGTCCACTGCGCTGGCAGGCAGCGCTTGAGCCCTATCAGGCAGTTGACCGAGAAGCTCATGACCGATGTCTATGCAGTCAATTTCCTGGCCCCTGTCATGCTCACCCAGCGGCTGTTGCAGGCCAACGCTCTTGCGCCTCAAAGTTCCATCGTCTTCATGCTTTCCACTGCGGCCCATATCGGCACACCTGGGGTAGGACCATATTCGGCCATGAAGTCAGCCCTGCTCGGCATCATCCGTTGCCTGTCCATGGAGCAGGCCAAACGCAAGATTCGGGTCAATGGCATGTCTCCCTCTGCAGTCGTGACGCCCATCTGGGACGCAACCCATCTAGAAGCACAGCGAAAACGCCATCCGCTCGGATTAGGTACCCCGGAGGACGTGGCAAACGCTGCAATCTATCTATTGTCCGATGCCAGCCGCTGGGTAACCGGGACCAGTTTGGTAATGGACGGTGGGGCTGTCCTGTGACCTATTCCGTGCTCATCGTCGGCGCGGGCGGCTGGGGCCGCGAGGTCCTGGAGCAAATGCAAGGTGATATTGCACATGGCAAGGAATGGGAAGTCACCGGATTCCTGGACAGCCGCGAGCATATTCTCGATGGCTTCGATACTGGGGTACCCATCGTCGGCGACCCTTTGACATACGTGCCGCGTGGCAACGAGGCTTTTGTCTGCGCGCAAGGCGACCCATTGGAACGGCGGAAGTACATTCAGCCGCTGCTTGCGAAGGGGGCCTCGTTCATCCCGATCTGCACCGAGGCGCACCTCAGTCGCCGCGTGCGTCTAGGCACAGGTTGCTTTCTCGGCAACCAGGTCCACGTTGGGCCCGATGTGTGGATCGGGGATTTTGCAAATCTGCTCACTTGGTCGGTGATTGGACACGATGTTCGCATTGGCAATTATGCTCATGTGGGCGCACAGGTTTTCATGGGCGGCGGCGTGCAGATAGGCGACTTCGCAGTCGTGCACCCGCGTGCCACCCTGGTGCCCGGTATCAAGGTAGGTGAGCACGCCGTCGTCGGCACCGGTGCAGTCGTGCTCAAGGATGTGCCAGCGGGCGCCACCGTGTTCGGCAATCCGGCCAAGATCGTATTCCACAAGAACATGACGATGGACTGATCCATGCGATCCAGGATGCACCCCAACTATTACTTGTCGCAGGAAATCTTTGATCGCGAGCGGCGCAAGATCTTCCGCAAGGTGTGGTTGTTCGCAGGGCTTAAGACGCTGCTGAAGGATCACAATTGCTTTATCACACGCAAGATCGCGGGTGTTCCTCTGGTGATCCAAAACTTCAACGGGCAAATCCGTGCGTTTGAGAACGTCTGCCTCCACCGCAGTGCACTGATTCAAACCGGTACTATCGGTTGCCGGCCTTTGGTGTGCCCCTACCACGCGTGGAGTTACGACGAACAAGGCCGGGTAAAGAACATCCCGGACTGCGATGCGATCTACCACCTGGACAATAGTGAAAAGGCCAACTTGAAGCTGCGCGAATTCTCACTGCGCGCCATCGGCAACCTGCTGTTTGTCAACCTCGATCCCAACCCAATGCCAATCGAGGAGCAGTTTTCGGCAGACTTCATCGCCTTGCTGGAAAGCAGCTCCAACGCCTATGACACCGAGGTCATGGTGACCACATGGCATGGCCGGTACAACTGGAAGCTGGCCTACGAGAATCTGCGGGACGCCAACCACCCGCGCTTTGTTCACCCCAAAACCTTGGCCAAAAGCGTCAACTTCACTCCACAGGTAAACGAGGAACAAGCCAAGGAGTCCATGGAGACCTTGCAGGATACATCGCCCGCAGCGCTGAGGCGCGAGATGCGCCGCTTCAGTTTCGGCGGCCCGGAAGCCACCATCCCCAACCTTAAGCACTTCGGCTGGCACGATAAAGTGGAACGCTGGGGCAATCAGGATGCCTACTTCAACTGGTTGGCTTTCCCGAACTTGCATATCGCAAGTGCGAACGGCGGCTACTCCTTCACGCTGGAACACCACATCCCGATCGCGCCGGACAGGACCGACTTGGAAATCTATTGGTTCAGCGCACGCAAGAAGCGGCCTTATGGGTTTTCCGGCCAGGTGTTACTGGCACAAATGCACGGCAGCAAAACGGTGGTGGGCGAGGACGTGGACATCATGGAGCGGGTGCAGGCCGCATTGCACACAGACGCTCCGCTGCCCACCCAGGGCGTCTACGAATCCATGAATCGCCTGGTCGAACGCTGGTATGAAACCCTGATGGAAACCGAACATGAAATCTAGGTGGATCATCGGGAGCAGCGAATACCTCGACCTGGCCTTTCATGCTTGGAAGCAGGCGCGTCGGGAAGAGAACGTCATCAGGATCGAGGTGCCACAAGACTCCGAACACGAATTCGATCTTGGCGTGCTGGATGGACTGAATCCCACCGACGGGGCCATGTTCGTGGCGTTCGACGAACGCTTCGGCAACTTCAAGCGCATGGAACTGATGCAGGCAGCGATGGAGCGTGGCTTCAAGCTGGAGCCGTTCATCCACTCCAGCGCAGCCATCGGCGCTGACACGGCCATTGGGCTCAACGCATTCGTGAGCGCCAATGCTGTCGTTGGGCACAGGTGCAGGATCGACTATAACACCGTCATCCATGCCGGCACGCACCTCGGACCCGCATGCCGCGTTAAATCTTCATGCTGGATAGAGAATGGTGTGCAAATCGGCGCGGGTGTGGAGATCGGCGGCAATAGCGTTCTGCGGACCGGCGTCATCGTGCGCGGGGGCGTCAAGGTCGGACGAAGCTGCGAACTTGGCTGGCCGCGTGTCTATTCCGAGGAAGTGCCTGCCAAAACCTATTTCGACGCCCGCTACGACACTCCAATCCATGTTTATGGAATTTAAGCCAGGGACAAATCATGCAAACCGGCATTCAATTCAAACTAGATATAGACCCGCAGGCAATGGAAGAAACGTTTCAGGTTGCAGCTGAGGGCCTGACTAGTGATCCGATGTTTGGTATTCCCGAGGACGTTCGCCATCTCATTGCCAAATTTGGCGACGAAGTCAAGGTGATTGTTTTAGGAACTCAGGGGTTCGGCTCGCATTTGCTGAACCTGAAACAGGAGCGGCATTGCAATGTGATCGCCTCGGTTGACGACTTCCGCTATCACTCTGGTGCACTATATTACGGCACTCCCATTATCTCGACGGACAAATTCATTGAACTGGCTAAGTCTGGCGACACCATCGCCCTCAACACCTGCCGATACGATGGACCCAAGCGATTTTTTGACCAGGTCTGCAGGCAGCACGGGATTGCTCATATCAACTTTGAACAGGCTGTTCGCGCTTTCGGTCTACAGGGGCGTGTAGATTTCCGGGTGGACGACTGGGGACGGGAGATCGTGCGTAACGTTCCCAGGTTTCAGCGCTTGGCAAACCGCTTTTCCGATGCCTACTCGGCACAAACCCTGTTCTCTGTCCTCAACTTCCACCTGACCTGTGACCCTGAGTACTACCACGAAATCGAGCGCCCCTACACCACTTTGTACTTCCGCTCCGGCCTTCTGCAATTTGGCAGCACGGAAAAGATGGTTGATTGCGGCGCCTCAATCGGCGAGTCACTCGCAGGCCTGATTGGTGTTACCAAGGGACAATTTTCGCGTTCGTGGATGATTGAACCAGATCGGATCAACATCGGCACACTTACGAACGTGTTACGCCGCTACGAAGGCACATCTCTGGCGTCGAGAATCAGTCTGCACGGCTGCGGCGTAGGCGAAGTACGAGACAGGGTTCCGTTCAACCACGAGGGCGGCCACGGTGGCTTCGTCAAGCCTTCAAGTGAAGTTTTCGAACCGGCGGACATCATCGATATATTCCCCATCGATGATGTCATCGACGATGCACCCACCTTCATCAAGATGGACATAGAGGGCTCGGAACTTTCGGCACTGAAAGGCGCGCAGGGTGCGATTGCTCAGTGCAAACCCAAAATGGCGATCTCTGCCTATCACAGGGCTACCGACCTGCTGGATCTAAGCGATTTCGCCCTATCTCTGAACCCGGATTACAGGATCGGCCTACGCCATCACACGCCAGATCGCTGGGATACCTGCCTTTATTTTTATTAACGCTCTGCCTTAAAAATGAGCGGATCGATGACTGACCCAAGCAAGATTTTCCTTTTCAACTCGGCCCTTCCTGAATCTCTGGAGATCTCGGATTTCCTGAAGGGCATGGGGCCGTCCCAAGACAATATCAGAGGCCAGAACATCGGCAACGGCTACATCGCCTATGGTTTTTTGAAGGCGCTGTTTGGGCGCCCGGTGAAGCTTGACCACATTTCCAATGCACTGGAAGCAACGCTATCCGATCAACTTGCAGAAGAGATCAATGCAAAGTACTCGCATCTCGTCTGGACCATGAAGGATGACATCCGGGAGGACTTCTCGGGCCTTCCCATTGAGCGAATTACGCACTTTCTCGAAAAAATCATGATCCCGGTTGTACCGGTGAGCCTTTGCGCGAACTCATTCAACGGCTACGACCCGGGCTTGGCCAAGCGCTTAAGCCCCAATCAGAAGCGTTTTTTCTCCCTTCTTTCCGAAAAGTCCAAGTTGATTGGTGTTCGCGGATATTATTCCGCCGAGATCTTGAATAGCCTCGACATAAAGAACGTCAAGGTAATTGGATGCCCGAGCTACTTCGAGAACGGACCTATCCGGACTCTGCACAAAAAACCATGGAATGCGGATAAGGTCGTCACTACGGCCACATTCTTCAATTCCGGGCTGCCGCGGACATCCCATCTGCTGCAGGATGAATTGTATTTCATCAACTTACTCTACCTTGAAAAAGCACTGCCATCGACCCTCAACATCACAGCGCAACCTTTCAATCTCGATGAAATACCCACGTCCTTCCAACTATTGGCCAAGGCCATGGCTGGACGACTGGAATTTTTCTCTGATTACAGCCGATGGGCCACGTTCTTCAAAAGCAACGACCATTGCCTCACGATTGGAACCCGGCTTCACTCCGGAATCCTGTCGATCAATAGCGGCGTCCCCGCCATCGTGACCAATCCGGATTCCAGGGCCAGGGAAACTTGCGAATACCTCCGCATCCCTTATGACCCAAGCCTGCACAGCCGAAGCAACATCCGTGAAGTTTTCGAGAACCTCGACCTCTCGGAAATGAACAACGCTTACCCTGCTTTGCATAAGGAATTTCTTGATTTCCTCGACGCAGTTGGCCTTACGCCTTGCACGCTATCTCATGAGAGACCGTGCTTTGAATTTCCGGATCTGAAGAAGAGCACTAGCCCGTCAGTTGCAGCTGAGCTACATGAAGCCTACACCGAACTCGTAGAGAATCTGGACCGCGAGCTTGTTGTCCGGAGAGAGCACGGCGGAGAGATATCTCGACGCTTGGTAAATAAATTCCAACTCCTAAGACGGCGCTATCCTGGGCTGACGCGCAAGGAGTATCTGGATTACCTCAGCCGGTTTTCGGGTGAAGCAAAGTGACACCGAATCTTGTCAGCATCGTCATGCCGACCTACAAGCCGCGCTACTTCGCGCAGGCGCTGGAGAGCGTGCTGGCGCAGACCTATCCGGCGTTGGAGCTGATGATCTGCGACGACAATGCCGATGGCGCCATTGAGGCTGCGCTGGCGTCCAGGTTGGCGGATGCGCCCTTCCCCGTTCGCTACCACCGCAATACGCCGCGGCTTGGCGAGCTGGTCAGCACGATCAAGGGGATTGGCCTAGCGCAGGGCGAGTACATCAAGTTCCTGCATGACGACGATGTGCTGCAGTCCGAATGCATTGCTCAGTTGGTCGAGGCGATCGAGCGCAACACGGGCACGGCGATGGCATCGTCGCGGCGGGTGCGCATCGATGACGACGGGCAGCCGCTGCCGGACATTCTGGCCACCTGCTTCCCGTTTGCCGACGACGTGCTGATCGACGGGCCGGAGCTGGTGTCGTTTCTGGCCGACAACACCATCAATTTCATCGGTGAGCCGAGTTGCGTGCTCGCGCGGCGTGCGGATCTGTTGGCGTTGGGCAACGACCTGATGGCCTTGAACGGCAAAGCCATCCATTGGGTCGGCGATCTGGCGATCTACGTTAAGCTGCTGCGCCACGGCAACCTGGCGATGCTGGCCAGCCCGCTCACGCAGTTTCGGGTCTCCAGTGCGCAGTTCAGTCAAGGGGGGCGCGACCAGCCCGGCATCGGCGATCAGGGGCATGAAGACTTGCGCCAGGGCATCCGCCAGCTCGGCTGGCGACGCGAGAGCGGCGATAACCGGCAGGTGCGCGTGGCCCCGCTCAGTCCGCACAAGGCGCGCGTGTTCAAGCCGGTGGATCTGGTCAATGCGTTGATGCAAAGCGCCGGCATGGCCGAGCGCGTGTCGCCGACGACCTGGCTGGGCGTGCGCCATCCGAGCACGGTGCAACGTGCATTGATCCAGGCGCGCCTGCGGGCGCATTCCGGCGGGCCGCGCATCGCGGTGCTGCTGATCGACCGTCACGGCGATGCCGCAGCGGTCGCTGCAACGCGCGACAGCCTGGACGCGGTCGCTTGCTATCAACAGCATCGAACCTGGGTCGTCAGCAGCTCGCCGCAGCAGGTTGCCGCGCACGGCGAGCGTGGTGTGCTGATCGGGGCGCACGGCCTGGCAGCAACGCTCAACCGGGTGATCGCCGCACAGGATGCGATCGATTGGGTGCTGCTGGTCGATGCCGGCACCCTGTTCACCGCCAGCGGGTTGATGATGCTGGCGCTGGAAATGCTGGCGTTACCCGACGACTGCCAAGCCGTCTACGCCGATGAAGTGATGGCGCTGGACAACGGCCAGTTGGGGCTGGCGCTGCGGCCGGCGCTGTATCTGGACATGCTGTTGAGCGCACCGGCGACGCTTTCGCGGCACTGGGCGTTCCGGCACCGCGCGCTGTTGGCCGATGGCGGTTTTCCCACCGGGCCCGGCGCGGCATTCGAGCTGGATTACCAGCTCGGCCTGATCGAGCGTTACGGGTTGGCCTGCATCCGTCATATTGCAGAACCCATCCTGATCGCATCGGCCACGCCGCAGCACGACGACGAAGACGAGCGCCGGGCGATTGCGCGCCATCTCGCCGAACGCGGTTACGTGGACGCCCTGGTGCACAGCGCCGGTCCCGGCCGGCATGCGGTGGACTACCGCCATGCGCAGCAACCGCTGGTGAGCATCATGGTGCTGGTCGATGGCCGGCTGCCGCAGGTACAGCGCTGCCTGGAAAGCATTCTTGCCAAGACCAGCTATCCGCATTACGAGGTGTTGCTGCTGGATCGCGGCACCACCGAGCCGGATCTGCATGGCTGGCTGAGCGGCATCGAGAATCTGGGCATGCAGCAGATCCGCTTGCTGCGCTTTGCCGCCGAACCACCGCGTGAGGCGGTATGCAATGCCGCGGTGGAGCACGCACGTGGGGAGGTGGTGTTGTGGCTGGCAGCGGGTGCGGCGGTGATGAAGGCCGATTGGCTGGAGCAATTGCTCAACCACGCGCTGCGCCCGGAGGTCGGTGCGGTCGCGGGCAAGCTGCTGCGCGGCGACGGCACCGTGCATCACGCCGGACTGCTACTGGGCCTGGGGGCACCTGCAGCGCGCGCGTTCGAAGGTGCGGCATTCGATGAATCGGGCTATCTGCAGCGTCTGCAACTGGACCAGAACTACAGCGCGTTGAGTGGCGAATGCCTGATGCTGCCGCGCCAGCTGTTTGTGGACGCCGGCGGCTTCGACCTGGAGCCGGCGCTGGCGCAGTGGAGCGATGTCGACCTGTGCCTGCGCTTGCAGCAGGCCGGCTATCTCAATGTCTTCGCGGCACGTGCGCAGCTGTTGATCGATCCGCCCGACACCACGCCCGCCACGTCACTCGACGAGGAAGCGATGTACGCGCGGTGGCTGCCGATGATGGCCAACGACCCAGCCTATAACCCGGGATTTTCGCTGGACTCCGGTGCCGGCTTCGCGCTGGCCGACCCGCGCGCGAGCTGGCGGCCGTTGCAGTCGTGGCGACCGCTGCCGAGCGTGATCGCGTTGCCGGCCGATATCGAAGGCAGCGGCCACTACCGGGTGATGCAGCCACTGCGCGCCTTGCGGGAGGCCGGAATGGCCGAAGGGGTGTTGTTAAACGGCTACCTGGAGATCAGCGAGCTGACGCGCCAGGATCCGGACGTGGTGATCCTGCAACGCCAGGTCGGCGAAGCGCGGCTGGACGCCATGCGGCGCATGAAGGCGTTGTCGCGCGCGTTCAAGGTGTACGAACTGGACGACTACCTGCCCAATCTGCCGCTGAAGAACGCGCACCGCGAGCACATGCCCAAGGACATCCTGAAGACGGTGCGGCGCGGGCTCGGCATGGTGGACCGTTTCGTGGTGTCCACCCCTGCCCTGGCCGAGGCGTTCGCCGGGTTGCACAGCGATATCCGGGTGGCCGAAAACCGCCTGCCGCCCCATTGGTGGGAACATCTGCCGGCGCGAGGCGAGCGCCAGGGTGGCAAGCCGCGGGTGGGTTGGGCCGGCGGCGCCAGCCATACCGGCGACCTGGAGCTGATCGCCGATGTGGTGCGGGAATTGGCCGACGAAGTGGAATGGGTGTTCATGGGGATGTACCCATTCGCGCTGCGCCAGCACATCCATCACTTCCAGCCCGGCGTGCCGATCGACCGCTACCCGGCCGCGCTGGCAGCATTGGACCTGGATCTGGCGCTGGCACCGGTGGAGCAAAACCTGTTCAACGAGTGCAAGAGCAATCTGCGCTTGCTCGAATATGGGGCATGCGGGTATCCGGTGATCGCCAGCGACGTGCGCTGCTACCAGGGCAGCCTGCCGGTGACGCTGGTGAAGAACCGCTACCGCGACTGGATCGGCGCCATTCGCGAGCATCTGGCCGACCCGGACGCGTCAGCGGCGAAAGGCGCAGCGTTGCGCGAGGCGGTGCACCGCGACTGGATGTTGAGCGGCAGCCATCTGGATACCTGGCGCGCCGCCTGGTTGCCGGGCTAGCGCGCGGTTACGCTGGTTTTGACGGTGTTGCCCTCATCCGGCGCTGCGCGCCACCTTCTCCCGCTAGCGGGAGAAGGAAAGCCTGGCTGCGCTTGATTTTCAGGGTGTACTGCAAAAGCCCGGCTGCACGTGATCTGTCGGTTGCACTGCAAGTGGCCATCCATCGGCTCCCGTCCCCGCTTGCGGGGAAGGAGCCCAAAGGGCGGATGGGCGCGTGCGTCGGCACGCTGGCGCCGCGTGAAGAAATGCCCGGCTGCGCTTGATCTGTCGGTTGCACTGCAACTGGCCATCCATCGGCTCCCTTCCCCCGCCTGCGGGGGAAGGTGCCCGAAGGGAGGACGGGGGCCATCACGCTGCGCCCCGGCCACGACAGGCGCGACAGAAACGTACCCGCGCCGGAATCCCGGCGCCATTTCGGCACGCCGCTTGCATTGGTGTCACTGCCTCCCTGGCTGACCGCACCCATGAGCGACTCCGTTACCTCCATCCTCTCGCAGATCCGCAGCTACCAGACGCAGATGGGCCAAGGCTCGATGGGCGCGGTAGGCGATGCGGCGCGTGGCAACCAGATCCAGGGACTGGCCGGCACGCAGGGAACACCGGCGACGCAGGCACCGAGCTTCAGCGAGACCTTGCGCGGCGCCATCGGCGGCGTCAACGAGGCCCAGCAGAAGGCCGGCGCACTGTCCAAAGCATTCGAAATGGGCGACCCCAATGCCGATCTGGCTCGGGTCATGGTCGCCTCCCAGCAGTCCCAGGTGGCCTTCCGCGCAACCGTGGAAGTACGCAACCGTCTCGTCCAGGCTTATCAGGACGTCATGAACATGCCGCTGTAAAGGTTGACGACACATGGCACTCGCGATCAGCAAAGAAAACATGAACCAGAACGCCGAAAAGGCGGGGCAATGGTTCGACCGTGTCCGCAGCCTGCAGATCACCCGCAAGCTGACCATGATGGCGATGATCGCCCTGGCGGTCGCGGCCGGTCTGGCGGTGTTCTTCTGGTCGCAGAAGCCTGGCTATCAATCGCTGTACACCGGCCTGGACGAAAAGGGCAATGCCGAAGCGGCCGACCTGCTGCGCACTGCGCAGATTCCCTACAAGATCGACCAGGGCACCGGCGCCATTTCGGTGCCGCAGGACCGTCTGTACGACGCCCGCCTCAAGCTGGCCGGCTCCGGCCTGACCGGCAAGGAAACCGGCGGCGGCTTCGAACTGATGGAAAAGGACCCGGGCTTCGGCGTCAGCCAGTTCGTGGAAAACGCCCGCTACCAGCACGCGCTGGAAACCGAACTCTCGCGCACCATCGGCACCCTGCGCCCGGTGCGCGAGGCCCGTGTGCATCTGGCCATTCCCAAGCCCAGCGCCTTCACCCGCCAGCGCGATGTGGCCAGCGCCTCGGTGGTGCTGGAACTACGCGGCGGCCAGGGCCTGGAGCGCAACCAGGTCGATGCCATCGTCAATCTGGTGGCCTCCAGCATTCCGGACATGACCCCCGAACGCGTCACCGTGGTCGACCAGAGCGGCCGCATGCTCTCCATCGCCGACCCCAACAGCGATGCGGCCCAGCACGCTGCCCAGTTCGAACAGGTGCGCCGCCAGGAAAGCTCTTACAACCAGCGCATCCGCGAACTGCTGGAGCCGATGACCGGCCCGGGCCGGGTCAATCCGGAAACCAGCGTGGACATGGATTTCTCGGTGGTCGAAGAGGCCCGCGAGCTCTACAACGGCGAGCCGGCCAAGCTGCGCAGCGAGCAGGTCAGCGACACCAGCACCAGCGCTACCGGCCCGCAGGGCCCTCCGGGCGCCACCAGCAATAGCCCCGGCCAGCCGCCGGCACCGGCAGTCGCCGGCGCGCCGGGCACTGCGGCGGCGGCCAACGGCCAGGCCGCCGCCCCAGCCACGCCCACCGAAAGTTCCAAGAGCGCCACCCGTAACTACGAATTGGACCGAACCTTGCAACACACCCGCCAGCCGGCCGGTCGCATCAAGCGCGTCTCGGTGGCGGTGCTGCTGGACAACGTCCCGCGCCCCGGCGCCAAGGGCAAGATGGTCGAACAGCCGCTCACCGCCGCCGAGCTCACCCGTATCGAAGGCCTGGTCAAGCAGGCAGTGGGTTTCGACGCGGCACGCGGCGACACGGTGTCGGTGATGAATGCCCCGTTCGTGCGCGAAGCGGTGGCTGGTGAAGAAGGTCCGAAGTGGTGGGAAGATCCGCGCGTGCAGAACGGTCTGCGCCTGCTGGTCGGTGCGGTGGTGGTGCTGGCGCTGCTGTTCGGTGTGGTGCGCCCCACCCTGCGTCAGCTCACCGGCGTGACCGCGGTCAAGGACAAGCAAGGCAAGGCTGGCAAGGATGGCACTCCACAGAGCGCCGACGTGCGGATGGTCGACGACGATGACGACCTGATGCCCCGCCTGGAAGAAGACACCGCGCAGATCGGTCAGGACAAAAAGACCCCGATCGCTCTGCCAGACGCCTACGAAGAGCGCATGCGCCTGGCGCGCGAGGCAGTCAAAGCCGATTCAAAACGTGTCGCACAAGTCGTGAAGGGATGGGTCGCCAGTGAAGCCTGATACACAACCGATGACCGGAGTACAGCGCGCCGCGGTGCTGTTGCTGTCGCTGGGTGAGAGCGACGCGGCCGAAGTGCTCAAGCACATGGATCCCAAGGAGGTGCAGAAGATCGGCATCGCCATGGCCACCATGACCGGCATCTCGCGCGACCAGGTCGAAAAGGTGATGGACGAGTTCAACGGCGAACTGGCGGGCAAGACCTCGCTGGGCGTGGGCGCCGACGACTACATCCGCAATGTGCTGATCCAGGCGCTGGGCGCCGACAAGGCCGGTGGCCTGATCGACCGCATCCTGCTGGGCCGCAACACCACCGGCCTGGACACCTTGAAGTGGATGGACCCGCGTGCGGTTGCCGACCTGGTGCGCAACGAACACCCGCAGATCATCGCCATCGTCATGGCGCATCTGGACAGCGACCAGGCCGCCGAGGCGCTGAAGCTGCTGCCCGAGCGCACCCGCGCCGACGTGCTGCTGCGCATCGCCACCCTGGACGGCATCCCGCCGAATGCGCTGAGCGAGCTCAACGACATCATGGAGCGTCAATTCGCCGGCAACCAGAACCTGAAGTCGTCCAACGTGGGCGGCATCAAGGTGGCGGCCAACATCCTCAACTTCCTGGACACCGGCGCCGATCAGGGCGTGCTGGGCGAGATCGGCAAGATCGACGCCGACCTGGCCGGCAAGATCCAGGACCTGATGTTCGTGTTCGACAACCTGGTGGACCTGGACGACCGCGGCCTGCAGACGCTGCTGCGCGAAGTCTCCGGCGAGCGCCTTGGCCTGGCCTTGCGCGGCGCCGACGTCAAGGTGCGCGAAAAGATCACCCGCAACATGTCCCAGCGCGCGGCCGAAATCCTGCTCGAGGACATGGAAGCGCGCGGCCCGGTGCGCCTTGCAGACGTGGAAGCGGCACAGAAGGAAATCCTCACCATCGTCCGCCGCCTGGCTGACGAGGGCGCCATCAGCCTGGGCGGCGCCGGTGCGGAGGCCATGGTATGAACGAGGTGGTCACCCGCTGGCTGGCCCCGGACCTGCAGCTTGCCCCGGCCCTGCCCGAACCTGACTACGAAGAACCGGCCATGCTCGAGCCGGTGCTGCGCCCGCCGACCCTGGAAGAGATCCAGGCCATCGAAGATGCCGCCCAGCACGAAGGTTTCGCGCGCGGGCATGCCGAAGGCTTCGCCCAGGGCCAGTCGGAAGTGCGCCGGCTCACCGCGCAGATCGACGGCATCCTGGACAACTTCACCCGCCCGCTGGCGCGGCTGGAAAACGAAGTGGTCGGCGCGCTCGGCGAATTGGCCGTGCGCATCGCCGGCCAGCTGGTCGGCCGTGCCTACCAGGCCGACCCGCAGCTGCTGGCCGACCTGGTCGGCGAGGCAGTCGATGCGGTTGGCGGTGCCGGCCGCGAAGTCGAAGTCCGCCTGCACCCGGACGACATCACCGCGCTGCTGCCGCATCTGGCGCCCAGCAGCACCACCCGCGTGGCCCCGGACATGAGCCTGAGCCGCGGCGACCTGCGTGTGCACGCCGAAAGCGTGCGCATCGACGGCACCCTGGACGCGCGCCTGCGAGCCGCGCTGGAGACGGTCATGCGCAAATCCGGAGCGGGTCTGTGAGCGCCCTGTTCGGCGCCACCCCGGCCGATTGGCTGGATGCACGCAATCTGCGCCTGGCCACGCGCCTGGGCACCCTCGGCCTGGAGCCCACCGCCGGCCGCACCCTGATCCGCGAAGGCATCCTGCGCCGCGCGGTCGGCCTGACCCTGGAAGCGACCGGCTGCGAGGCGCCGATGGGCGCCACCTGCAAGGTCGAGGTCGATGGCGGCTGGGTCGATGCCGAAGTGGTCGGCTTCGCCGGCGAACGTACCTACCTGATGCCCAGCGCCGAACTGCATGGCCTGCTGCCGAATGCGCGCGTGGTGCCCTCGCGGCGCCGCGGCGGCGTGGAAGTGGGCGAAGGCCTGCTCGGCCGCGTCATCGACAGCGACGGCACCCCGCTGGACGGCAAGGGCCCGATCCGCGCCGAAGGCAGCGTCAGCATGGCCGGCGTGTCGATCAACCCGCTGGCGCGCGAGCCCATCACCACCTCGCTGGACGTGGGCGTGCGCGCCATCAACGCCATGCTGCCGATCGGCCGCGGCCAGCGTGTGGGCCTGTTCGCCGGCTCCGGTGTCGGTAAATCGACGCTGCTCGGCATGATGACCCGCTTCACCTCGGCCGACGTCATCGTGGTCGGGCTGATCGGCGAACGTGGCCGCGAAGTGCGCGACTTCGTCGAAACCACGCTGGGCGAGGAAGGCCTGCGCCGCGCCGTGGTAGTGGCCGCCCCGGCCGACCGGCCGCCGTTGGCGCGCCTGCATGGCGCCTACCGCGCCACCGCCATCGCCGAATGGTTCCGCGACCAGGGCCTGAACGTGTTGTTGCTGATGGATTCGCTGACCCGTTTCGCCCAGGCGCAGCGCGAGATCGGCCTGTCGGTCGGCGAGCCGCCAACCACCCGCGGCTACCCGCCGTCGGTGTTCGCCAAATTGCCGGCGCTGGTGGAACGCGCCGGCAACGGCGCCAAGGGGCGCGGCTCGATCACCGCCTTCTACACCGTGCTGACCGAGGGCGACGACCCGCAGGACCCCATCGCCGACGCTGCCCGCGCCATCCTGGACGGCCATATCCTGCTGTCGCGTCGGGTTGCCGACAGCGGCCTGTATCCGGCCATCGACCTGGAATCCTCGGTCAGCCGCGTGGTGCAGGACATCGCCGACGACACCTGGCGCCTGCGCATCCGCAAGCTCAAGCGTTTGCTGTCCGCCTACACCGCCAACCGCGACCTGATCGCCATCGGCGCCTACCAGCGCGGCAGCGACCCGGCCACCGACGAAGCCCTGGCGCGCTGGCCGGAGATCGTCGAATTCCTTGGCCAGGATGTGCACAAGGCGTCGGTTCTGAGCGACAGCCTGTCCGCGCTGCAGCAGCTGGTGGAACCGGAGAATTAATCCATGATGCAATCCAAACGGATCGACCCCCTGCTGCGCCGCGCCCAGGAACAGGAAGACAAGGTCGCGCGCGACCTGGCCGAGCGTCAGCGCGCCCTGGACACCCACCAGTCGCGCCTGGAAGAGCTGCGCCGCTACGCCGAGGAATACGCCAACAGCCACATGGCCGGCACCAGCGCCGCCGCACTGACCAACCGCCGCGCCTTCCTGGACCGGCTCGACAGCGCCGTGCTGCAGCAGGCGCAGACCGTGGAAACCAACCGCAACAAGGTGGAAGCCGAGCGCACCCGGCTGCTGCTGGCCAGCCGCGAGAAGCAGGTGCTGGAGCAACTGGCGGCCAGCTACCGCGCGCAGGAGAACAAGGTGATCGAACGCCGCGACCAGCGCGAGATGGACGACCTTGGCGCGCGTCGTTCGCGCCTGGCCCGCAGCGAAGACACCCACGGAGAATCCGCATGAACCCCTTGTCCGCTTTTGCCGCCGGCCTCGGCGCACTTGCCGGCACCGGCAAGAAATCCAGCTACAGCGATCCCTCGTCCGAGCCGGACGCTGGCCAGGACCGGTTCGCGCGCATGCTCAACCCGGCCAACACGCCGAACCAGGCCCCGCCGCAGGCGCCCGAGCGCGTGCCGGCCAAGCAGGCTGCGCCCAAGCCCAACCAGTCCGACAAGAACCGCAGCGACGAGGACACCCGCGACGATGCGGCCGGCGATGCCACTGCCCGGCCGCGGGCGCAGGACGGCGATGCCAAGCAGGCCAAGCCAGGTGCCGCCAAGGACGCGGCAACCACCGACAAGAGCACAGCCGCCACTGCCAGCAAGACCGGCAAACCGGCCAAGGCCGCCGCGACCGGCGAAGACGCGCCCGCAGAAGCGGCCATCGCGACCGATGCCGGCTGGCCGCCGGCTGGCCTGGGTGGCTTCGGCATGGGCCTGCTGGCGCAGGCGCTGCCGGGTGGCGACGTGCTGGCGGCCGCAGCAGCCGCACTGACGGCCAGCATGGCCGGCGCCAACGGCGCGACGGCGACCGCCACCGCACTGCCCACCGATGCAACCGCAGCCGCCGCCACTGCAAACGCCGGCGCCGCCCTGCCCGCACTGGGAGCGCTGGTGCCGGCCGCTGCAGGCGCCAAGCCGACCTCGACCACCGCCGTAAGCGGCGATGCGCAGACGGCCGCGTTGATGAGCATGGCCGCCAAGGCGCTGGAGCCGGCCGCCGACGACAGCGCCGCTGCCGCAGCGCCGGACGCCCCGGCGTTCGTGTTGCCGACCACCACCGCGCCGGCACTCACCCGCCTGCAGGATGCCGCACCGATCTTCAGCGCCTCGCCCACGCCCACCCCGGACCTGGGCAGCGACAATTTCGACGATGCCATCGGCGCGCGCATGAGCTGGCTGGCGGACCAGAAAATCGGCCATGCCCACATCAAGGTGACTCCGAACGAGATGGGTCCGGTCGAGGTGCGCCTGCATCTGGAGGGCGACAAGGTCAACGCCAGCTTCACCGCCGCCAATGCCGACACCCGCCAGGCGCTGGAACAGAGCCTGCCGCGGCTACGCGAAATGCTCGGCCAGAATGGCTTCCAGCTTGGCCAGGCCGATGTCGGCCAGCAACAGCAGCAGTCGGCGGGCAATCGCAATGGCGGCAACGACAGCGGCAACGGCCTGACCCTGGACGACGCCCCGCCCGTCGGAATTCCGTCGGTGGTGTTACGCCAGCGTGGATTGCTGGACGCCTACGCCTGAAACGACGCGCCGGGCACACCCCGGCGCCGCCGATCCTCGCGCTCGGCCGGGGGCCGATGACGCCCTTCCACCCCCGCGGCGCAAGGCCTGCGGGGGTTTTCTGGCTTCCACGCAGCCTCCGCCAGGAAACCGACGCGGTTTTGGCATGCCAGTTGCATTGACAGGGTGAGCATTCCCCTGGAGCAGACTGTGGCAGCGGCCGAAAAAACCAAGAAGACCGACGACAAAGACGACAAGGGCGAGAAGAAGAAGGGCGGCAAAAAGCCCATCCTGCTCATCGCCATCGGCGTGGTGGTGCTGGCAGCCGCTGGCGGCGGCGCCTGGTTCTTCCTGGGCCACAAGGCCGAGGAAAAAGGCGGCAAGCACGACGCCCCCAAGGTGGCCGAAGTGCCCAAGCCGGCGCAGTACTTCCCGATGGACCCGGCGATCGTGGTCAACCTGGCCGACCCCGGCGATGGCCCGCAGTACCTGCAGGTCGAAGTGCAGCTGGTCACCCGCGACCCCGAAGAGCTCAAGCTCATCACCGAGAACGCGCCGGCCATTCGCGCGCACCTGCTGATGCTGCTGTCGCAGGTCAAGGCCACCGACGTGGCCGACCTGGCCGGCAAGCAGAAGCTGCAGAAGTCCGCCCTGGCCGAAGCGCAGAAGGTCATGACCAGCGAGACCGGCAAGAAGTGCGTCGAAGAATTGCTGTTCACCAGTTTCGTGACCCAGTAAGGCCTGCCCGATGAGCGTCAGTGATCTGCTTTCCCAAGACGAGATCGATGCCCTGCTGCATGGTGTGGATTCGGGCGCGGTCAACACCGAGCCGGAGCCGCTGCCCGGCGAGGCGCGCCAATACGATCTGTCCAGCCAGGACCGCATCATCCGTGGGCGCATGCCGACCCTGGAGATGGTCAACGAGCGCTTCGCGCGGTTGTGGCGGATCGGCCTGTTCAACCTGATCCGGCGCTCGGCCGACCTGTCGGTGCGCGGCATCGACCTGGTCAAGTTCAACGAGTACATGCACTCGCTGTATGTGCCGACCAATCTCAACCTGATCCGGTTCAAGCCGCTGCGTGGTACCGGGCTGATCGTGTTCGAACCCACCCTGGTGTTCACCGTGGTGGACAACTTCTTCGGTGGCGACGGCCGCTTCCACACCCGCATCGAAGGCCGCGAATTCACCGCCACCGAGATGCGTGTGATCCAGCTGATGCTCAAGCAGACCTTCGCCGACCTGAAGGAAGCCTGGGCGCCGGTGATGGACGTGGACTTCGAGTACATCAACTCGGAGATCAACCCGCACTTCGCCAACATCGTCACCCCGCGCGAGTACGTGGTGGTGTGCCGGTTCCATGTGGAGCTGGAAGGCGGCGGCGGCGAGATCCACATCACCCTGCCGTATTCGATGCTGGAGCCGATCCGCGAACTGCTCGATGCCGGCATCCAGAGCGACCGCAACGACCGCGACGACTCCTGGAACGTGATGCTGCGCGAGCAGCTGGACACCGCCGAGGTCACGCTCTCCAGCGTGCTGGCCAGCAAGCGCATGAGCCTGCGCCAGCTCACCGGGTTGAAGGTCGGCGACATCCTGCCGATCGACCTGCCCGCCCAGGTGCCGCTGTGCGTGGAAGACATCCCGTTATTCACCGGCGAATTCGGCGTTTCCAATGGCAACAACGCCGTCAAGATCACCGCCGTACGCCCGCCCGGCGTGCAAGCCCCACGCGCCGTTCCCTCCCAGGACCCCAGCAAATGATCAACTCCGACATCCTCGACGCCTCGCCTGCCACCTTCGACAGCCTGCAGGCCGAGCAGGACCAGAACGCCGCTGACCTCAACCTGGACGTGATCCTGGACGTACCGGTGACCCTGTCGCTGGAAGTGGGCCGCGCACGCATCCCGATCCGCAACCTGCTGCAGCTCAACCAGGGCTCGGTGGTGGAACTGGAACGCGGCGCCGGCGAACCGCTCGATGTCTACGTCAACGGCACCCTGATCGCGCACGGCGAGGTGGTCGTCATCAACGACCGCTTCGGCATTCGCCTGACCGACGTGGTCAGCCCCAGCGAACGGATCCGGAGGCTGCGGTGATCGGCCTGCTGGCCACTGCCGCGCCGGTCGCGGCCAAGGCGACCGGGGTCGGCGCGCAGGCGCCGTCCTCGCCCGGTCTGTTTGGCGCAGTCTTTGCATTGCTGTTGGTGCTCGCGCTGATCGTTGGCCTGGGCTGGTTGCTCAAGCGCATGCCCGGCAGCGGATTCCGCAGCGCCGAGGGCCTGCGCGTGGTGACCAGCCTGGCAGTCGGTGCCAAGGAACGTGTGGTGGTGGTGGAGGTGAACGGCCAGCAGTTGTTGCTGGGCGTCACCGCCGGCGGCATCAGCACCCTGCACACCTTGCCCGAACCGCTGCCGCCCACGCGCGCACCCACCCTGCCCACTTTCAAGCAACTCCCCAATTTCGCCCAGCTGCTCGCCCAGAAGCTGCGCAAGGACCCGTGACATGCTGAGCCGTTGGAATCGTTGGGGGCGCAGTGTGCGCCTGGTGCTGATCCTGCTGGTGATGAGTTGCCCGCTGCTGGCCGCGGCCAGCCCGGCCGCGCTGCCGGCAATGGCGCAGGCCGCGGCACCGGCGGCGACCCCTGCCGCGGTACCGGCCGGTTCCAATCAGTTGCCGTCGCTGCCGAACGTGAGCGTGGGCCGCATCGGCGACCAGCCGGTGAGCCTGCCGTTGCAGACCTTGCTGCTGATGACGGCGATCACCCTGCTGCCGTCGATGCTGCTGGTGCTGACCGCCTTCACCCGCATCACCATCGTGCTGGGCCTGCTGCGCCAGGCGTTGGGCACCGGCCAGACCCCGTCCAACCAGGTACTGCTGGGCCTGGCGATGTTCCTGACCGCACTGGTGATGATGCCGGTGTGGCAGAAGATGTGGGGCGCCGGACTGCAGCCGTACCTCAATAACCAGATCGATTTTTCCACTGCCTGGACGCTCACCACGCAGCCGCTGCGCGCCTTCATGCTGGCGCAGATCCGCGAGACCGATCTGATGACCTTCGCCGGCATGGCCGGCGACGGCAAGTACGCCGGTCCGGACGCGGTACCGTTCCCGGTGCTGGTGGCCTCGTTCGTGACCAGCGAGCTGAAGACCGCGTTCGAAATCGGCTTTCTGATCTTCATCCCGTTCGTGATCATCGACCTGGTGGTGGCCAGCGTGCTGATGTCGATGGGCATGATGATGCTGTCGCCAATGCTGATCTCCGCGCCGTTCAAGATCCTGCTGTTCATCCTGGTGGATGGGTGGGTGCTGGTGGTGGGGACGCTGGCTGCGAGCTTTAATGCGTCGTAGGTGTGGACGCGCGGTGCGCGCGGTAGCGCTTGTCAGTTAGTTGAATGTGTCTTGTTGAAGCCGCCGCGCAGCACAGCTGTAGTGGCCAGGCGCTTGCGGCCTCGTGCTTAGTTGTTGCTTGTTGCTTGTTGCGTCTTGCTCTTAGGTTCTAGGTTCTTGCTTCTCCGGGGCCCCATACCGCAGCGGCAGGCCATTCGGGTCAAACCCCGCAGGGGCGGCGCGCATGGATGCGCGACGTTTTTCAAAGGGACATGGACGTCCCTTTGAAAAATTCCCGAATGGCCTGCGGACCCGGAGCGCCGCAGGCGCGGAGGGCGCGAGGACGGGGTGTGCTTTCTTTTGGTTACTTTTCTTTGCACAAGCAAAGAAAAGTGACTCGCGCCCGCAGGGCGTGAAAGCATTTGATCTGTATCCGGATCAAATGGACGAACAAGAGCTACAAGCAAGTGCAAGGCTTTCGTCCCCCTTCGGGGGGCGAGTTACTTTCTTTGCTTGTGCAAAGAAAGTAACCAAAGAAACACACCCCGTCCTCGCGCCTTCCGCGCTGCGCGCTCCAGGTCCGCAATCCAGGTAGAAATTTTTGTAAGGGACATCCTTGTCCCTTACAAAAACGTCGCGCATCCATGCGCGCCGCCCTTCGGGTTGTATCTACCCGGCTTGCCGCTGCGGTATGGGGGCCCGAAAAGCCGACAGCAAGGCAACAGCAAACCGAAGCCAGAGCACAGCGACAGCGACAGCGAGTGTAACACGAGGCAACTCAGATCCCCGTTCGCCAACCAATCCCGAACCACGAATCCCGAATCCCCGCCCCTTTGGCACCCCACTTGCATCAGCACCTCTCATGAGCCCTGAAATCGCCCTGACTGAATTGCGTGGTGGCCTGGTCACCGTCCTGTGGATCGCCGGGCCGATGTTGCTGGCCGTGCTGGTGGTCGGCGTGGTGATTGGCGTGGTGCAGGCCGCCACCCAGTTGAACGAGCCGACCATCGCCTTCGTGGCCAAGGCGGTCGCGCTGACGGCCACGCTGTTTGCCACCGGCAGCATGCTGCTGGGGCATCTGGTGGAGTTCACCATTGCGCTGTTCCAGCGCATTCCACACCTGATCGGCTAGCGGGCCAGACCGGATGGATTCTGCAACCCAGATGGTGATCGATGGCCAGCGCGCGTTCGCGATGGTCGGGGCGATCATGTGGACCATGTTGCGCACCGGTGCGTTGCTGACCGCCATGCCGTTGATCGGTACACGGGCGGTGCCCGGACGGGTGCGGGTGATGCTGGCCGGGACGCTGGCGATGGTGCTGGCGCCGATCCTGCCGCCGGTGCCGGAGTGGGACGGCTTTACCGCCCAGGCGGTGCTGAGCATTGCGCGCGAGCTGGCGGTCGGGGCCAGCATGGGCTTCATGCTGAAGCTGATGTTCGAGGCCGGCGCATTGGCCGGCGAACTGGTGTCGCAGTCCACCGGCCTGTCGTTCGCGCAGATGTCCGACCCGATGCGCGGCGTGACCTCGGGGGTGATCGCGCAGTGGTTCTACATCGGCTTCGGGCTGCTGTTCTTCGCGGCCAACGGGCATCTGGCGGTGATCGCATTGCTGGTGGACAGCTACAAGGCGTTGCCGATCGGCACCGCGTTGCCCGATGCCGGCGCATTCGCCGAAGTGGCGCCCACCCTGTTCCTGCAGATCCTGCGCGGCGGGTTGACCCTGGCCTTGCCGATGATGGTGGCGATGCTGGCGGTCAACCTGGCCTTCGGCGCGCTGGCCAAGGCGGCGCCGGCATTGAATCCCATGCAACTGGGCCTGCCGCTGACGGTGTTGCTGGGGCTGTTCCTGCTGTCGAGTTTCGCCAGCGAGTTCGCCCCGCCGGTGCAACGCATGTTCGATACCGCCTTCGATGCCGCCAGAGAGCTGACGGCCTGACCCACGCTAGACAATGGACGACCACTGCAAGCACGGCAGGCCGCCAACTTGCCGGCGCCGCCGCCACTGCGACGGGGCCGCCCCTCCTGCACCCTTCCAAACCGTGACACGCCTCAAGTTTCTGGCCGCGCAGCCGCTAAAGCCCCTACACGATTGACGCTGCGTATCGTCGTCCAACACTTACCCATCCCACGGGAATCGATGCTTACTGTGCCTGCGCTGTTGGCTCCGATGCGATTGCAAGGCGCTCGCCTGCGTGCAAGGGCGTGGCTGTTGCTGGCGGCGGTGCTGATCTGCGGCACAAGTTGGGCGCAAACCTACAGCTTCCGCGATTACGCCCAGGCCGATGGCCTGCAGGGCATGACCGTCAACAGCTTGCTTGAAGACCGCCAGGGCGTGGTCTGGGTCGGCACCGAGCTGGCGCTGCACCGTTTCGAACGCCAACGCTTTACCCCGGTCGGCAAGGAGAGCGGGCTGGATGCGCGCTATATCCGCGCGCTCGGGCTGGATGCGGCCGGACGCCTGTGGGTGTCCAGCGCCAATGGCCTGTTCGTGCGCGAGGGTAACGACTTCGTGCAGGTGCTGCGCGATGGCAAGCCGATCCGCGCCGACAGCGGCAATGTCGTTGCCGCCTACGCCGATGGCGTGGTGGTGGTCAGCGAAAACAGCCTGCTGCGGCTGTCGCCCAGTGCCGCAGGCGGCTGGTCGGTCCACCCCCTGCCCTTGCAGTTGGACGATGGACGCCTCTTGCCGGCCGGCAGGGCCTTGCTGGCCGATGGAACCGCGTTATGGGCCAGCTGCGGCCAGCACGTCTGCCGGATCGATGCCGGCGGCAAGATCACCTTGCTGGCCGAGAACGACGGCGTGCCCGAACGGCAATGGCGCGCGATCTTTCGCGATCGCCTGGGCACCCTGTGGTTGCGCGGTGGCGGGCTGGTGCTCTCACGTGCTGCCGGCGAGCACGTGTTCCGCAATCGTCCGGCGCCAGCGGGCACCCGATTCGACACCCTCTCCGGTGCCACGACGCTGTCGGAAGATGCCCAGGGCCGCCTGCTGACGCGCTCGGACCGCGGCCTGGTGCGCTGGGAAGGCGACCATTGGCGCTACTTCGGCCAAAGCCAGGGGCTGCAGATCAGCCCCATGGTCGGCCCGCTGATGATGCAGAGCACCGGCCAGCTGTGGATCGGCACGCGCGGCCTGGGTGTGCAGCGCTGGCTGGGCTACGGCGCCATCGAACACTGGGACGAAAGCCAGGGCCTGGCCGAAGCGCCGACCTGGGTGAGCCAGCGGCTGCCCAGCGGTGAGCTGTTGGTCGGTGGCGATGCGGGATCCAATGTGCTCGATCCGCGTAGCGGGCGCATGCAGCCGTGGACGCTGGAGAACGGCCAACCCCTGCTGCAGTCCATTTCCATTGCGCTGTCGCCGGACGATGGTGCGGCCTGGGTGGCGCGCTCGTCCGGGGCCGTGGCGCGGCGCGACCCGCGCAGCGGCAAGACCACCGATGTGCTGCAGCTCGACCTGCCGATCAACAGGCTGATGTTCGATACGGCCGGCACCTTGTGGATCACCACCCCGCGCGGGCTGTACCGCGTACAGCGCGGCACCCCGCCGAGAGCCGAGCGCGAAACGGCGCTGCCGGCGGCCTTCGTAGGCGATATCGACCTGGATCCGCAGGGGCGGCTGTGGGCCAGCACGCGCCAAGGCCTGTTCCTGCAGGCAAAAGACGGCCACTGGCAGCGCGTGCAGGTGCGCGGCGACCTGCCTAGCCAGGATTTCTTCCTGCTCGATTTCAGCGCCGATGGCGAGGTGTGGCTGTCGCTGCGCGATACCGGGCTGTGGCATGGCCGGCTGCAGGCCGACGGCATATTGACGCTTGCCGCCGTGGACGACCCGCTGGTGGCACGGGTGATGCCCTTCATCCTGCGTCACGACAGCAAGGGCCGGCTGTGGCTGGGCAGCAGCCAGGGCCTGGATGTGTACCAAAACGGACGTTGGGCGCGGGCCACGCGCACGGAAGGGCTGTTGTGGGACGACATGTCGGCCAATGCATTTTTCGAAGATACCGATGGCAGCGTCTGGCTCGGCAGCAGCCGTGGCCTGACCCACTTGCTGGATCCGATGCGCGTGTTCGCCGCGGCGCCGCTGCGGGTGGACATCCTGCATGTGCGCCGCGGCAGCCAACCGCTGCTGCCGCAAGCCCGGGTGGCGTGGTCGCGGGTGCCGCTGGATGTGGAACTCAGCACCCCGGGGGCGGAGGGCGGCCCGGACCGCGTCAGCTTCCGTTACCGGGTCGAAGGCCATCAGGCCAGCTGGACCAGCACCTCGCTCAGCCACCTGACCTACCCGCTGCTGCCGCCAGGCAGTTACACGCTGGAAGTGCAGGCAATGGATGCCTACCAGCGCAGCAGCAGCCCGATCACCCGCTTCGGGTTCGAGCTGGTGCCACCGTGGTGGCGGGGCGTTCCGGCCATTGTCGGATACGTGCTGCTGAGCATCGCGGCGGTGATCGCGCTGCTGCGTTGGCGCACCGCCAAACTGCTGCGGCGCAAGCGCGAGCTGGAGCAGCTGGTGGCCAAGCGCACCGCCGAGCTGGAACAGGACAAGCGCGATCTGGAAGCGGCGCGCGCCGAACTCTCGCTCAAGGCCACCCACGACGAACTCACCGGCCTGCTCAACCGCGCCGGCATCCTGGCCGCGTTGCGCGAGATGCTGCTGCATGCCGAACACCACGGGCGTCCGCTGGCGGTGGTGTTGATCGATCTGGACCACTTCAAACTGGTCAACGACCAGCATGGCCATCTGGCCGGCGACGCCGTCCTGGCCGGGGTCGGCCGCCGTATGGACACGCTGATGCGCGGCGACGACCGCATCGGCCGTTACGGCGGCGAAGAATTGCTGGCGCTGCTGCCAGGCCTGAACCTGGATGCCACGCATCGGCTGGACGCCCTGCACCGCGGCATCTGCGGCGACTACCCCATCGATGGCGGCTGGCTGCATGTCACCTGTTCGGTCGGCGTGGCCTGGTTTCAGCGTGGCGAAACGCTTGAGCAACTGCTGGCGCGCGCCGACGCGGCGCTGTACAGGGCCAAGCGCAGTGGCCGCAATCGTGTCGATTACGACCACGTGCCGCTGGACACGCTCGATCAGGTGTGACGGCAGCGCAGGTGACTTAAGCCGCGCGCCGCACCCGTTCAACGCGGACGCTGAAGGCACCTGAGCGCTGACAACCGAGTGCAGCCTTCGATCAACACCAGCTGCTCCTGCCAATGACCACGCGCGGAAAGCCCTGCAGGGATTGCAGGTGAATCGTGCTTGCGCAAACGTGTGACCAGCATCCTACAACACGCGAGCAAACAACCGCGTTCGCCAGATCCTCACGCCGTCATGCTCGCTGAAGCATTAAAGAAATACGCGTCGGCCGCCGCTAGTTGTTCCAATGCAGCCTGCGATGGGGGGTTGCCGAGGCAAGCCTGAGACACCGCGCGAGGGGCGCGGACCGCATTGCCGATGCGTGGGAGACTGCAACGTCCGTGGGGTTTGAGCACCGCCAATGGAGGTCGTCGCGCCGGCGTGCACCGTTTGCCATGGTGTTGCTGTTGGCGTTGCTGTCGTTGGCCGATCTGGCCGGTGCGCAAAGCGCCAGCATCCGCCGCTATGCCCACGACCAGGGCCTGCTCGGTCTTGCCGGCACCTGCCTGCTGCAGACCCGCGCCACCTTGCTGTGGGTGTGCACCGAGAGCGGGCTGTATCGCTACAACGGGCGCATCTTCCAACAGGTCCCGCTGGATGGCCTGCGCAACGAGCCCACCACCTCGATCGCCGAAACCGCCGATGGGCGGTTATGGGTGGCCGGCTTCCAGGCCTTGTTCGTCGGCGACGAGCACGGCTTCCGCAAACTGCGGCCGGATGAAGCCGAGCACCTGGGGGAGCAGATGCAGCTCGCCAGCCTGTCCTGGGGCACGGTGCTGGCCAATGGCGGCACGCTGGAAATCCTCCAGGGCCGCGCCAACGATCGCTGGCACAGCGAACCGTTGCTGGACACGGCAACCCGGGTACGCATTCCCGAGTTGTCCAAGTCGCTGAGCCTGTCGGTGGACGGCGACACGCTGTGGGTGGGCTGCGCCCGCAAGCTGTGCGCCATCGATGCGCAGCGCAAGGTGCAGGTGTTCGGGCCCGAACACGGAGTGCCGGACGACCGGTGGTACAGCGTGTTGCGCGACCACGATGGCGGGCTGTGGGTGCGCGGTGCGGGCACCGTGCTCTATCGCGCGCGCGGGACGACCGCCTTCAGTGTTCGCTCGCTGCCGCTGCTGGATGGCAGCACGGTCGGGCGGCCGGCATCGCTGGTGATGGACCGCGAAGGACGCGTGCTGGTGCGTCGTAACGACGGCCTGGCGCGTTGGGAAAATGGCCACTGGCGCACGTTCGGCGCAGACAATGGACTACCGCCCGGCAGCAGCGATGCGATCTTGGTGGACCGCGATGGCGATATCTGGATGACCGTGGACGGCGAAGGGCTGGTGCGCTGGGCCGGCTACGAATGGATCGAAAACTGGGACGCCTCGCAAGGCATGCCGGCCGCGCCGACCTGGTCGATCGCCCGCGACGCGCAAGGCGCGCTGCTGGTCGGCAACGAGCACGGCATCGGCCGCCAGGCCGAACCGGATGAGCGCTTCGTCCCCGCCCTGCACAACGCGGGCATTCAGGTGGTGGGCATGCAGCGCAGCCAGGACGGCAGCCTGTGGACGCTGAATTCGGCAGGTCTCCTGCGCCGTACCTGGCCGGACGGGCACGGCGCGCAGATCGCCAAGCTGCCGCGCACTGCGCGTCGCCTGCTGATCGACCGCCAGGGCCGGCTGTGGATGCTCAGCGCCGGCGGCTTGTTCGTGATCGAACACCCGCTCGACGGCGGCAGCCTGCAGGAGGTGGCCGACGTGCCTGCCATCGCCTACACCGACATCCAGCAAACCGCCGACGGCACGCTGTGGATTTCCAGCTCCAACGGCTTGTTCCGGCTGCGCGATGGGCAGTGGTCCAAGGTCAAGGTCAAGGTCAACGGCGGCACGCCGGAGCCATGGATCGCCAAGTTCCACATCAGCGACAGCGGTGAGGTGTGGCTGGCGTTCTATCGCCCCGGCCTGTGGCACGGCATGTTGCTGCACGACGGCCTGGATCTGCAGGAAATCAGCGACGAGGCGCTGCGCGATGTCGGCGTGTACCTGCTGCGCGGCGACAGCGTCGGCCGGGTCTGGGTCGGCCATGCACGCGGCGTCGAGGTCTACGACGGCGAGCGCTGGGCGCATCTGTCGCAGTCGCAGGGGCTGATCTGGGATGACGTTTCCGAGGCTGCGTTTGCCGAAGATCCGGATGGTTCGGTGTGGATCGGCACCGCACGCGGCGTGAGCCACGTGAGCGACCCGGCGCGCCTGTTCGACGAACGCCAGCCCAGCGTGCGCATCGACAGCGTCAGCCGCGGCGGCATGCCGGTGCAGCGTGGGCAGCTGCTGGGCTGGAGCGACAAGCCCTTGCACATCGAGCTGTCGACGATGGAGGTCTACGACGACCCCACCCGCCTGACGGTGCGTTATCGCCTGCTCGGCCTGCACGACCAGTGGATCCAGAGCGACAACCTGTCCATCGACCAGCCACCGCTGCCCTCCGGGCATTTCCGTCTGCAGGTACAGGTGCTGGACCGCTACCGTCGCACCGCTTCGCCGATCGTCGACCTGCCCTTCGCGGTCGCGCCACTGTGGTGGCGCAGCCCGCCGGCGATCGCGCTGTATGTGTTGATCGGCGGCGGCCTGCTGATCGGCCTGTGGCGCTGGCGGCACCGCCATCTGGTGGCGCGCGAACGCATGCTGGCCGAATTGGTATCCGAGCGCACTTACCAACTGGAGCGCGAAAAACGCGAACTGGAAAACGCGCGTGCGGCGCTGGCCTTGAAGGCCAGCCACGACGCGCTGACCGGCCTGCTCAATCGCTCCGGCATCCTGGAAGCGATGGCCGAAGAACTGCAGGGCTGCGCGCACGGCGAGCATCCGCTGGCGGTGGTGTTGATCGATCTGGACCACTTCAAACAGGTCAACGACGAACATGGGCACCTGGTCGGCGATGCGGTGCTGGCCAAGGTGGGCGCGCGGCTGACGGCCTGCCTGCGCGATTCGGACAAGGTGGGCCGCTACGGCGGCGAAGAATTGCTGCTGTTGCTGCCAGGCATGAGCCAACAGAGCCAGCACCGGCTGCGCGCCATCCACGAAGCGCTCAGCCTTGCTCCGTACGAGGCGGGTGCCGCACGCCCGCTGCAGGTGACCTGTTCGGTGGGCGTGTCCTGGTTCCGCGTCGGCGACACCGCCGCCTCGCTGCTGGCGCGTGCGGACGAGGCGCTGTATCGGGCCAAGCGCTCGGGCCGTAACCGCATCGAACCGGAGGAACCGGAAAGTTCGGTGGCATGAGTCGCGCCGGCGGCCAGGCCATGCCGGCGCGCGCAGGGAGGAAGCGCACGCGTCCCATTGGCAAGCCACGGCGCGTCGGCAGTCGATGTGGGCGAACATGCCGTGATTGCGTACGCCGGCTGCGTACGCGGGCGGCCGCAGGACCTTGAAGCGTGCCGTCTTTGGCGGCAACGCGGGGTTGATGGCATTGGCCGCTTCCCCGCGCTCAAGAAGTCGCGCAAGGGGTCGCTAGGTCTTGGGCAACGCGTCTTTCGACGTAGGAACTGGATAGGTGGTCGGAACCTACAACCCTGGCATGGTGATGCTGTCGCTGGTGGTGGCCGTGCTGGCTTCCTACACCGCGCTGTATCTGGCCGCACGCACCACTGCCCGTGGCGGCGGCATCGCGGCCGCTTGGCTGATGGGCGGCGCCATTGCCATGGGCATCGGCATCTGGTCGATGCACTTCGTCGGCATGCTGGCGTTCCGCCTGCCGATTCCGGTGGGCTACGACCTGGCGCTGACGTGTTATTCGATGCTGGCGGCGATCCTGACCTCGGCGCTGGCGCTCTGGCTAACCTCGCGCGCGAACCTGCCGTTGCTCCGGTTGGGCCTGGGTGCGCTGTTGATGGGGCTTGGCATCGCGCTGATGCATTACATGGGCATGGATGCGCTGCGCATGGTGCCGGCCATTCGCTACGACCCGCTGCTGTTCGGGCTGTCGATCGCCATCGCCGTCGGCGCCTCCGGCGCCGCGTTGTGGATCGCGTTCCGGCTGCGCCACGCTGGGCAACGCTCCAGCCTGCGCCTGATCGCCGCCTCGATCATGGGCGTGGCGATCGTGGGCATGCATTACACCGGCATGGCCGCCGCCCGGTTCGCGCCCGGTAGCGTGTGCGGCGCGATTGCCGAGACGCATCTACCGTTGTCGTGGCTGACGGCGGTGGTGGTGCTGGTGACCTTGGTCCTGCTGATGCTGGCGCTGGTCATTTCGTTGCTGTCGCGCCGCTTTCAGCAGCGCACCGATGTACTGGCGCAATCGCTGGCCAAGGCCAATGCCGAACTGGCACTGGCGACGCTGCACGACCCACTCACCCGGCTGCCGAACCGCATCCTGCTGCACGAGCATCTCGTGCAGAACATCGAACGCGCCCAGCGCCAGGGGCAGCGCTTCGCGGTCATGCTGGTCAACCTGGACGGCTTCAAGGTGATCAACGACGGTTATGGTCATGCGTTGGGCGACCGCCTGCTGGTGGTGGTGGCCGAGCGTTTGAACGCACACCGGCGCGCGCATGGCAGCCTGGCGCGGCTGGGCGCAGACGAATTCGTGCTGGTGGCCGACATCGCAGACCCGGAAGATGCCGCTGCGCTGGCCGCGCATCTGGTGCAGGCGCTGGCGGTACCGTTCCTGGTTGCCAACCACGAGCTGCGTCTGAGCAGCAGCATTGGCATTGCGCTGTACCCGGAAGACGCCGGTAGCGAGCACCAGCTGCTGACGCATGCGGATGCGGCAATGACCCATGCCAAACATGCCGGCCGCAACCGCTACAGCTTTTTCGAACGCTCGATGACGGCCACCACCCGCGACCGCCTGCAGCTGCTGCAGGAACTGCCGCGCGCGCTGGAACTGGGACAGTTCGTGCTGCATTACCAGCCCAAGTACTGCGCCGAGGACGGCCGCCCGATCGGCGCCGAAGCGCTGATCCGCTGGCAGCACCCGGAACGCGGCCTGGTGCCGCCGGACAGCTTCATTCCGCTGGCCGAACGCAGCGGCATGATCGGCCTGCTCGGCAGCTGGGTGCTGCGGCAGGCTTGCCGCCAGATGCGCGACTGGCGGCAGGCCGGGCACGGCGACTGGCGGGTGGCGGTCAACCTGTCGGCCCTCCAGCTCGCCTCGCCCAGCCTGCTGGACGAAGTGGCCACCACGCTGAACGAATATGCGCTGGCCCCTGGCCAGCTCACCCTGGAAATCACCGAAACCATGGCCATGCGCGACGCCGAGGCCTGCCTGCGCACCCTGGGCCAGCTCAATGCGCTGGGCGTGCGCATCGCCATCGACGACTTCGGCACCGGCTATTCCAACCTGCTCTACCTGCGCAAGCTGCCGGCGCACGAGCTCAAGATCGACCGCAGTTTCGTCCAGGCCATGGATGGCAGCGCCGAAGACATCGCCATCGTGGCGGCCGTGGTCGCGCTGGCGCACACCATGCGCCTGCAAGTGGTGGCCGAAGGCGTGGAAACCCTCGCCCAGCGCAACACCCTGGAACGGCTGGGCTGCGACCAGCTGCAAGGCTATCTGCTGGGCCGCCCGATGGACGCCGAACGCTTCATCGCCACCGTGGTCGCCCAGCGCGACGGCCCGCGCCGCCTGGCCAGCTGAGCCGCTCACTGCCGCCCCGACTTCGCGCCACCGGTTCACCGCGGCCCCCGCTGTTCCGATTCCCCCATGCCCAATCCCGATTCCCAGCTCCACAAACTGGAACGCCGCTTGCATCGATTGGGCTGATCCCCCACCGGCACCTCCATGTCCGAGTCCGAAGACGGCGGCGAGCGTACAGAGCTTCCCACCGAAAAACGCCTGCGCGAGGCCCGTGAGCAGGGCAACATCCCGCAGTCGCGCGAGTTGTCGACCGCGGCGGTGTTCGGTGCCGGCGTGTTCGCGCTGATGGTGCTGGCCCGCGGCATCGGCGATGGCGCTGCGGTGTGGATGAAGACCGCGCTCAGCCCGGACCCGAAGATGCGCGAGAACCCGATGGCGCTGTTCGGCCATTTCGGCGATCTGCTTTTGCAGTTGCTGTGGGTGATGCTGCCGCTGATCGGCATCTGCCTGGCTGCCGGGCTGGCTGGCCCGCTGATGATGAGCGGCCTGCGCTTCTCCGGCAAAGCGATCATGCCCGACCTCACCAAGCTCAACCCCGCCAACGGGATCAAGCGCATGTGGGGCAGCAATAGCCTGGCCGAGCTGATCAAGTCGGTGCTGCGCCTGCTGTTTGTCGGGCTGGCCGCCAGCTTCTGCATTTCCAGGGGCCTGCACGGCCTGCGCTCGCTGGTGAACCAGCCGCTGGAACAGGCCATCGGCAACGGGCTGGACTTCACCAAGAGCCTGCTGTTCTACACCGCCGGCGCGCTGGTGCTGCTGGCCGCCATCGACGCGCCCTACCAGAAGTGGAACTGGCTGCGGAAGCTGAAGATGACGCGCGAAGAGATCAAGCGCGAGATGAAGGAAAGCGAGGGCAGCCCGGAAGTGAAGGGCCGCATCCGCCAGATGCAGATGCAGATGTCGCAGCGCCAGATGATGGAAGCGGTGCCCAAGGCCGACGTGGTGCTGATGAACCCGACCCACTACGCGGTGGCGCTCAAGTACGAAGGCGGCAAGATGCGCGCCCCGATCGTGGTGGCCAAGGGGGTGGACGAAATGGCCTTCCGCATCCGCGAAGCCGGCGAACAGCACCGGGTGGCGATCGTCACCGCGCCGCCTTTGGCACGCGCCTTGTATAGGGAAGCGCAAATCGGCAAGGAAATTCCCGTGAGACTCTATTCGGTCGTGGCCCAGGTGCTCTCCTACGTCTACCAGCTGCGTGGCTGGAACGGCGGCCCGATGCCGGAACTGCCGTCGCTTGAGGTGGACGAGTTCGGCAAGGGAACCAGCGCATGAGCGCCCGCCCCGCGCCGATGAATGCCCGCCGCGTCATGGAGTTGCTGCGCAACGGCCTGGGCGCCCCGCTGGCGTTGATGGCCATGCTGGCCATGCTGATGGTGCCGCTGGCCGCGCCGGTGCTGGATGCGCTGTTCACCTTCAACATCGCCATCTCGCTGATGGTGCTGCTGGCGGTGGTGTACGTGCAGCGCCCGCTGGAATTCACCATTTTCCCGATCGTGCTGTTGATGACCACGATGCTGCGGCTGGCGCTGAACGTCGCCTCCAGCCGCGTGATCCTGATCAACGGCCAGGACGGCCACGCCGCCGCCGGCAAGGTCATCGAGGCCTTCGGCCAGTTCGTGATCGGCGGCAATTACGCCGTGGGTATCGTGGTCTTCGCGATCCTGACCATCATCAACTTCGTGGTCATCACCAAGGGTGCCGGACGCGTGTCGGAAGTGACCGCGCGCTTCATCCTGGACGCCATGCCCGGCAAGCAGATGGCCATCGACGCCGACCTCAACGCCGGTTTGCTGACGCGCGAGGAGGCCAAGGCCCGCCGCGAGGAAGTGCGCGAGGAAGCCGACTTCTACGGTGCGATGGACGGCGCCAACAAGTTCATCCGCGGCGACGCCATCGCCGCCATCCTGATCCTGTTCATCAACCTCATCGGCGGCATGGCGGTGGGCATGCTCCAGCACGGCATGAGCTTCATGGATGCCGCCTCCACCTATACCCTGCTGTCGATCGGCGACGGCCTGGTGGCGCAGCTGCCGGCCCTGCTGGTCTCCTCGTCGGTCGCCTTGCTGGTGACCCGCGCCTCGCGTGCGCAGGACATGCGCGGGGCCATGGTCAGCCAGGTGTTCGGCCAGCACCGCGCCTTGGCGGTGGCTGCGGCCATCCTCGGGCTGGTCGGCCTGGTGCCGGGCATGCCGAACGTCGCGTTTTTGACGCTGGGCCTGGTCCTGGGCGTGATCGCCTGGAAGCTGTACAAGCGCAGCTTGGCAAAACCGGCGTCCGGCGATCCGGCGGCCGATCCGCAGGCGGCCGCCGCTGCGACCGCCGCCCAGGCCAGCGCCGAACTGAGCTGGGACGAACTGCGCCCGATCGACCCGCTGGGCCTGGAAGTGGGCTACCGGCTGATCCCGCTGGTGGACAAGAACCAGGGCGGCGAGCTGATGGCGCGCATCAAGGGCGTGCGCCGCAAGCTCACCCAGGACATCGGTTTCCTGGTGCCGCCGGTGCATATCCGCGACAACCTGGAACTGTCGGCCAATGCCTACCGGCTACTGGTGCATGGCGTGCCGGTGGCCACCGCAGAAATCTATTCCGACCGCGAACTGGCGCTGGACCCGGGCGGTGCGCTCGGCCAGCTCGACGGCATCCCCGGCAAGGACCCGGCATTCGGCCTGGACGCCACCTGGATCCAGCCGCACCAGCGCGCCTATGCCGAATCGATGGGCTACACCGTGGTCGACCCGGCGACCGTGGTCGCCACCCACCTGTCGCACCTGATCCGCGAACATGCCCCCGAACTGCTCGGCCACGAGGAGGTTCAGCAGTTGCTGGCGACCCTGGCCAAGACCGCACCAAAGATGGTCGAAGACCTCACCCCGAAGGCGCTGCCGCTGTCGGTAGTGGTGCGCGTGCTGCAGAACCTGCTGATCGAGAAGATCCCGGTGCGGCAGTTGCGCAAGATCGTCGAAGCGCTGGTCGAACACGCCCCGCATAGCCAGGACCCGGCCACCCTCACCGCCGCCGTGCGTACCTCGCTGGGCCGCTTCATCGTGCAGGAAATCGCCGGCATGTCGGCCGAGCTGCCGGTGTTCACCCTGGCCCCGCAGCTGGAGCGCGTCCTGCAGGAATCCACCCACGGCAACGGCGTGGCGCTGGAGCCCGGGCTGGCCGAACGCCTGCACCAAAGCCTGGCCGATTGCGTGGGCAAGCAGGAAGCCCGCAACGAACCGGCGGTGGTGCTGGTCCCCGGGCAGGTGCGCGCCGCACTTGCCCGCCTGGTCCGCCACAGCGTGCCCAGCCTGTCGGTGCTGGCCTATAGCGAAGTCCCGGAAGACAAGCGCCTGAAGCTGGTGGGCACGATCAGCTGAGACCGCCCCGGCAACCACGCACCCGTCGCGTGCCGGTTTTGTCGGGGCCGCCCGTCGCGCCCGGGTGCGCTCCTACGACATTGAAGGCAATGCCGCCCACGCGACACCCCCGTAGGAGCGCACCTGGGCGCGACCGGCGTTACCGAAACGGCCTATCGCGCCCAGGTGCGCTCCTACCAAGCGATTCCCGCGCCCGGCCGCATGCCGGTCAGCAATGGGTACCTGCCGGCAACCGACGACCCTAGCCGGCGTCGGAAAGCCGCCACCGGCCCGGACCTCCAATCGATTGCGTGGCGCCGGCCGCTTCGGGGCGTTCCAGGTGCGCCCGGCTCGGCCTCCGGCCTGCGAGCGCATCAGCCCGCCCGAAGGCGTCTGCGCCTGGCCCTTCCGGAAAAACGTCAATCAATCCATCGACTTGAAACCTTCGGACCGGATCACACGCACAGCGCCCACCCTGCCCCAATGCTCCAGCTCCACGCGCCGGAACCCCGGCACCGCGTTTTGGCACACCGCATGCATTAGCTCTGCCGAGACCACAGCCAGCACCACCGCTGCGGAACTGGACGAACGAACGGGACAGGCAACTCATGACGCTGGCAACACACCCACATTCATCGCACACCCGTCCGGCGTCCGGCGGGTCCCGTTCCTGGAGGCACTTCGCATGAAAATCAAACGCTTTGTCGCCCCGGACATGCGCACCGCATTCCGCATGGTGCGTGAAGAACACGGCCCGGACGCGGTGATCCTGTCCAACCGTCGCACCGCCGAAGGCATCGAGATCGTCGCTGCCAGCAATTACGACGAAGAGCTCGTGCAGCGCGCCCTGGAAACCGCGCGCTCGGACACCCCGGCCTCCGCACAGCACCAGCAGGCTCCCGCGCAGCAGGCGCCGGCCCCGCAAGTCCCGGCCAAGCCCGCTGCACCGGTGCACGCGCTGCTCAAGCCGTCTGCCGACGCCGAGGCCAGCCAGCGCCAGCGCGTGGCCAGCGCCGCCGACGACATGATCGCCGCCATGGCGCTGCGCCAGCCGGTCAGCGTGCCGCGCCAGGCGCCGGTCGCCGCTCCGGTGCGCACCGCCAGCATTCCTTCGCCCGCTGCCCAGGCACTCGCCCACGCGGTTGCCGTCACCGCTGCGCCGCGCCAGGAACACGCGCTGTCGGCCGTGCCGGAACAGTTGTTCGCCGACTTTTTGACGACTGCCCCGGTGCAGCGCCCGGCCGTCCCGGCCACGGCGGTGCAGGCACCCGCGCCGGTCGCGGCGGCAATGGCCACCGCCCCGGCCTTCGCTACCGCAGGCCAGGACGACGACGCCTTCGCCGATGAAGCCGACTTCGATCTGGACGATGCCCTGCCGCAGATCCTGCCGCCGGCCGCGCTGCCGCCGATCGTGGTCGCCCCGCCCGCCCCGCCGGCCCTGGCCGCCGTGCCGGTTGCCGCCACGCCCGCGCCGCAGAACGACGAAGAACTCAAGCAGCTGCGCGGCGAACTGGCGCTGATGCGGCAGATGATCGAGCGCGAGATGAACCGCCTCACCGACGAGCGCCTGCGTGGCTCGCCGGTGCGCGCCCAGGCGCTGGAACTGATGGACGACTACGGTTTCGACGCCGGCCTGACCCGCGATATCGCCCTGCAGATCCCGGCCGATACCGAATTGCACCGTGGCCGCGGCCTGATGCTGGGCCTGCTGTCCAAGCGTCTGCCGGTGGCCCCGGTCGACCCGTTGGAACGTGGCGGCGTGATCGCCCTGGTCGGGCCGACCGGCGCCGGCAAGACCACCACCATCGCCAAGCTTGCCCAGCGCTTCGCCGCCCAGCACGCCCCGCGCGACGTGGCCCTGGTCACCACCGACACCCAGCGCGTGGGTGGCCGCGAACAGCTGCACAGCTACGGCCGCCAGCTCGGCATCGCGGTGCACGAGGCCGACAGCGCCGAAAGTCTGCTGGACCTGCTCGAGCGCCTGCGCGACTACAAGCTGGTGCTGATCGACACCGCCGGCATGGGCCAGCGCGACCGCGCCCTGGCCGCCCAGCTGAACTGGCTGCGCGCCGCCCAGCAGGTCACCTCGCTGCTGGTGTTGCCCGCCAACGCCCATTTTTCCGACCTCGACGAGGTCGTACGCCGCTTCGCCCACGCCAAACCCCAATGCGTGGTGCTGACCAAACTCGACGAGACCGGCCGCTTCGGCAGCGCCTTGTCGGTGGTGGTCGATCACCAAATGCCCATCACCTGGGTGACTGACGGACAGCGGGTCCCTGACGACCTGCACCGCGCCAATGCCGCCAGTCTCGTTCTTCGCCTTGAAGATTTGCGGCGCGCTGCCGATAAGCCCTGTACTCCGGAGCACAACCATGCAGTCGCGTGAATACGCCAAGCTGACCAACGCCTTCCCCCTGTCGGCGACCCGTCCCGAGCCTTTGGGCCCGGTGCGCACCATTGCCGTGACCGGTGGCAAGGGTGGCGTGGGGAAAACCAACATCTCCGCCAACCTGGCCGTGGCGCTTGCCGACATGGGCAAACGCACGCTGCTGCTGGACGCCGACCTCGGCCTGGCCAACCTGGACGTGGTCCTGGGGCTGGCGCCCAAGTACACCCTGGCCGACCTGATCGCCGGCCGTTGCACGCTCGATGAAGTCATCATCGAAGGCCCCGGCGGCGTGCTGGTGGTGCCGGCCGCCTCCGGTCGCCGCCACATGGCCGAACTGGCCCCGGCCCAGCACATCGGCCTGGTCAACGTGTTCTCCGAACTGGAACGCGACCTGGACGTGATGGTCATCGACACCGCCGCCGGCATCACCGACAGCGTGCTGACCTTCTGCCAGGCCGCCCAGGACACCGTGGTGGTGGTCTGCGACGAGCCGGCCTCGATCACCGACGCCTACGCGCTGATCAAGGTGCTCTCGCGCGAACGCGGCGTGGACCGCCTGCAGATCATCGCCAACATGGTGCGCGACCCCAACGAAGGTCGCCTGCTGTACGACAAGCTCTCGCGCGTGTGCGAAAAGTTCCTGGGCGATGTTTCGCTGAACTATCTCGGCCATGTGCCGCAGGACGACTGGCTGCGCCTGTCGGTGCAGCGCCAGCAACCGGTCATCAAGGCCTACCCCGCCAGTCCGTCGGCGCAGGCCATCGCAGAAATCGCACGCCGTACCTCGCGCTGGCAGGCCCCGACCGTGCCGCGCGGCAACGTCGAGTTCTTTGTCGAACGCATCATCCAACGGGGAGTGGCCGCATGAGCACCGCTACCGCAACCACGGCCAGCGCCCAGTACCGCGCCGTGCAGCGCAACAACGCCAACGACGTGGTGACCCAGCACGCCGACCTGGTCCGCCGCATCGCCCACCATCTGGCAGCGCGTCTGCCGGCCAGCGTGGAAGTGGACGACCTGATCCAGGCCGGCATGATCGGCCTGATCGAAGCCTCGCGCAGCTACGACTCCGAACAGGGCGCGTCGTTCGAAACCTATGCCTCGATCCGCATCCGCGGCTCGATGATCGACGAGATTCGCAGGGGCGACTGGGTGCCGCGTTCGGTGCACCGCCGCGCCCGCGATGCCGCCGCCGCCGTGCGCAAGATCGAACAGAACACCGGCCGCGCCGCCGCCGCCACCGAAGTGGCCGCCGCCATGGAAATGCCGCTGCCCGATTACCTGCGCCTGATGGAAGATGCCGCACGTGGCCAGGTGCTGAGCTTGGAATCGCGCATCGAAGACCACGGCGAGCTGGACACCACCGCCAAGGGCGGCCCCAATCCGCAGCAGATGATGGAGCGTGGCGAATTCGGCCGCGAGCTGGGCAAGGCCATCGGCCAGCTGCCCGAGCGCGAGCAGCTGGTGCTGTCGCTGTACTACGAACAGGAATTGAACCTGAAGGAAATCGGCGCCGTGCTGGGCGTCAGCGAATCGCGCGTGTGCCAGATCCACGGCCAGGCGGTGGTGCGTTTGCGTGGCCGCCTCAAAGTCTTCGAACTGGCCGATGCCGGTGTCGAAATTGACGACTAATTTTTTGTGTTAGGAGCTTGATGTGAACAAGAACATGCGGATCCTGATCGTGGACGACTTCTCGACGATGCGACGTATCGTCAAGAATCTGTTGGGCGATCTCGGCTTCACCAATACCGCAGAGGCCGAAGACGGCAACAGCGCCCTGGCGGCGTTGCGTGCCGGCCCGTTCGATTTCGTGGTCACCGACTGGAACATGCCCGGCATGACCGGCATCGACCTGCTGCGCAACATCCGCGCCGACGCCAAGCTCAAGCACCTGCCGGTGATGATGGTGACCGCCGAAGCCAAGCGCGAGCAGATCATCGAAGCGGCCCAGTGCGGCGTGAACGGCTACATCATCAAGCCGTTTACCGCCCAGACGCTGGAAGAAAAGCTGGGCAAGGTGTTCGAACGTCTGGCGGCGACCGCCTGATGAACGCGACCATGGAAACCGATGCCGAACGTGCCGCGTTGATCGAGCGTCTGCAGAACGCACTCGATGCACTGGAAAGCGGTGACCAGGTCGCCTGGCGTCGCGAGGTGGATCATCTCGCCGCCCTGCGCACGCGCCCGATGATGCAGAGCCTGAGCCGGCTCGCCCGCGAACTCGGCCAGGCGCTGGGCGAGCTGCCCACCATCCCTGAAGAAGCCGGCGAACTGGACGATGCCTGCTCGCGCCTGGACCACGTGGTGGAAATGACCGAAAAGGCCAGCCATCGCACGCTGGATCTGGTCGAAGAATGCCGCGAGCTGGCCAACCAGCTGCGCAACGGCGGGCTCAATCAGGACCAGGGCGCGCTGCTGGAAAAGATGCGCCACAACCTGACCGAGCTGTCGCTGGCGCAGAGCTACCAGGACCTGAGCGGCCAGATCATCCGGCGCGTGGCCGGTATCGTGCGGCGCGTGCACGAAGGCTTCGGTGCGCTCGGCCTGCCGCCGAAGAACATCGAACCGAAGAAAGACGACGGCGGTCTTGCCGGTCCTGCAGTCAAGGGCCTGGACCGTCACGCGGTGTCGCAGGACGATGCCGACGACCTGCTGTCCGGATTGGGGCTGTAACCATGAGTGCTGTTCCAGACGATATTGCTGCCGATTTCATCGTCGAGGCCCAGGAAATCCTGGATCGCCTCGGCGAACAGCTGGTGTCGCTGGAACAGGCGCCAGAAGAAGCCGACCAGCTCAATGCGGTGTTCCGCGGTTTCCACACGCTCAAGGGCGGCGCCGGCTTCCTGGCAATCAAGCCGATGGTGGAGCTGTGCCACGCCGCGGAAGAAACCCTAGGCATGGCGCGCTCGGGCCAGGCGGTGCTGCAGGCGCATCACTTCGATGCCGCACAACAATCGCTGGATTATCTGCAGGCCATGCTGGACGCCATGGGCTCGGGCGAAGCCGTGCCGCACGCGCCGGCCACGTTGATCGCGCAGTTCGACGCCAAGAGCGCCCCGCCGGCGATCAAGGCCGCGCCGCAGGCGGCCGCTGCCAAGCCGGTTGCTGCCGCACACGGCGACGATGCGCATGCGCCCGCCCCCAAGGCGGCCGGCAAGGGCGCGGCCAAGACCGGCGCCGAAGCCGAACAGACCGTGCGCGTGGACACCAAGCGCCTGGACGCCATCGTCAACCTGATCGGCGAACTGGTGCTCTCGCGCAACCGTTTGAAGACCTTGCGCACCCGCCTGCGCGACGAAGAACTCGACCGCGCAGTCAGCACGCTGGACATCGCCACCGCACGCCTGCAGACCGCGGTCATGCGCACCCGCATGCAACCGGTCAGCAAGGTGTTCGCCCGCTTCCCCAAGGTGGCCCGCGACGTCGCGCGCACCTTGTCCAAGGAAGTGGAACTGGAACTGATCGGTGCCGAAACGGAGCTGGACCGCAATCTGGTCGAGGCCCTGGCCGACCCGTTGGTGCACCTGGTGCGCAACGCCATCGACCACGGCATCGAATCGCCGGCGCTGCGCGAAGCCACCGGCAAACCGCGTAGCGGCCATGTGCGCCTGTCGGCGCAGCAGGAAGGCGACTACGTCAGCATCGAAATCCAGGACGACGGCGCCGGCATCGACCCCGAGCGCCTGCGCGAAATCGCCCGCAACAAGGGCCTGATCGACGCCGAAGCCGCCGCCCGCCTGAGCACCGACGAGTGCTTGCATCTGATCTTCATGCCGGGCTTCTCGACCAAGGCGGAAGTCACCGACATCTCCGGCCGCGGCGTCGGCATGGACGTGGTGCAGTCGCGTATCCGCGAACTCAGCGGGCAGATCCAGATCCAGTCCGAACTGGGCCGTGGCAGCCGCTTCATGATCCGCGTGCCGCTGACGCTGGCGATTCTGCCGACCCTGCTGGTGCAGGCCGGCGAAGCGGTCTACGCCTTGCCATTGGCCCGCGTGGTCGAAGTGCTGCACGCACCGCAGACCTCGCTGGGCTGGTTCGACGGCCGCGCCGTGCTCGACCGCCGCTCGCACACCCTGCCGCTGATCGACCTGCGCCGCTGGCTGGGCGTACCGGCCGAACAACCGCCGCTGCTGACCGTGGTGTTGCTGCAGGCCGGCGAAACCCGATTTGGCCTGGTGGTGGACCAGGTCCGGGGCCGCGAGGAAGTGGTGATCAAGCCCCTGCCACGCGCCCTGCGCGGCCTACCCGGCTACGCCGGCGCCACCCTGATCGGCGACGGCCGCATGGCGCTGATCCTGGATGTGGATGGCTTGCGCTCCAGCGATCATTGATTTTGGGGATTTGGGATTCGGGATTCGGGATTCGGGATTCGGGAATCGGGAATCGGGAATCGGGAATCGTCAAGACGATCCTGGTCGCCTGATCTAACGACAACGGCCGCGTACTGCGGCCGTTGTCGTGTCACTAACAGCATCGCTGCCGATCTACGCCGCTACGCGCGCAGGCATGGGCGCGATGGTTTGGCGACGGCCAGGCTGGCGTGGAACTGAACCTGGAACCGTTATTTCAGAACCGTTACTTCACTAGCCCTCACACCATCCGGTGTTGAGGCGCAATCGACTGCTCTCGTTGTTGCTCCTGCTGCTGGGATTGCTGTTGGCGCTGAGTTTCGCCCAAGGCCTGTAATTGCGCCAAGGATTGCTCGACGGGCTGCGCAATCGCATCACTCGTCTTCATATGCGCCATCTTGTGAGCGGGATCGTTCAACGCACCTTCCACAACGAAGACGTTCTCGCCCTGGCGCACGGACTTGGTGTTCTCGCTCAGCACGACATGATCGATTCGCGACAGCCCGTTCTCTTTGGCTAAATACGCACTGCTTGCTGCCAGCCGTGCGCTGTTGTCGTCGTACTCGCGGCCGAGATCTTGCTCAAGGCGGCGAACGGCTTCTTCCGCTTGGTGATGCAGCGGATCTGTTGGCAGCACTCTCGCGAGCTGTGTTACTTCATGTAGTGGAGATACCTGCTCACCGGGCGGCTGCGCCTCACCAATCACCTTCTGCCAAAGTTCCTGCTTGGGCTTCGGATTGTTGTGCTCCTTATTCAACTCACTTTTAGGCACAGGAGCAGGAATGCTCTTGATATCATCTACGTTTTCTACGGGTCTGATATCCCCCTCAAAGCCTTTATCAACTCCATCTTTTGTCTTCCGGTGCAGTCCAGCGTGATTGAGCGCATCCCATGTGAAGTCGATACAACTGTTTTTAGCACCGTGATATTCCATATTGAGCCCGTGCTTGGCAGGGGCCGCGCCGAAGGCCTCCAGCTTTTCATACTGCGCCTTATCGATCTCCATCGTGCGTGAGTAATATGGTTTTTGGTAGGTATCGACGTCATTGAACGAAACTTTTCCTGGCCCGCTAGCCTCGCCATGCTTGATGGGCGAGAACCCATAACTTTTGACAGTCGTTCCGTCGTCAATCGAGTAGTACATATGGCCACCGAAGGATGTGCCTCCGGCCATCAACGGCGTACCTGCGGCAGCGACGTAGACAGTGACTGCATAGCGCTTTTCATGATCATCCATGCTCACTCCCCTCACTTTCCTCTGTAGGTGTAAGCGACAAGAAGTTGAGCATTAGCCGCAACCAGCGCCTCAGCGTTCTGATCAAAGCGCAGTTTGAGCCGATAACGGCCTGGCTGGACAGCATTGCTATAGCCGAACGCCAACTCCCTGGACGCGGTCTGTTCAGTAGACAAACCGGCGTCTTGCAGCGTCGTACCGTCCGCATCAAAAGCGAACAGACCAGGCGCCATACCATCAGCTGACAAGGGAATGGACGCCTGCTGACCTACTCCCACACGCTGACTACGCTGCAATTCCACGGAGACCGGGCCAGATGGTTCAATTCGCTCCAAGTGGAGCTCGGCCGAAACACCAGCGCTAATCAGCCTGTCAGCACTTTGGGAGACGGCAGTTGGATCGACACCGGTGATCCGCACACCGATGAAAACGGGCGGAGTCGCGTCGTCGGGCAGTGCGGGCACATCGAATTCCAGCTCTGTAGGCCCGCGATCATGTGGGGTCAAACTCCGTACCAACGGGACGACCGTTCTCATCTCTCTCTGCTCCTTTGCGATAGGCACGTTTGCAGGCGGCGGTTGCAGGCTGCAGCCAGCGATCAGGCAGGTAATCAATGCCGTGAGTGCAAAGCGCATTCGATCGTTTGCAATGGGCACGGCTTCTCTCCAGTAAGTGTTGGTGCTGCGGGGGAATTTTGACAGTTTTTTCAATGTCATCGTGTCATGCACGCCTCTCAAGTACCCCCAATGCCCTATGCATGCATTGCTTTATGAGGCCTGACAACTCTAGGCCTGAGTGACATGTCCGCTACCTCAGCTTATCGGATGTAGACCCATTCGACGCATTTGTGCGCTACCAACGCTTGCGGCTCCGCAGCCTCACCACGCGGAAAGACCTCTACTCGCATTCCTGGGCGCGTAAAGAAATCACTCATCCAGCGCCCGTCTTCGACGATGTTGCGCTCACGCGCAAATCCCATCGGCTCAAGCTGCTGGGTAAAACGGTCAAAGTCCAGGCGACAGATTTCGGTCATCGCAGGCGATGCACCGGCCACATTGCGATCGAAGCGGAATTCGAACCACCTGCCATCAAGCTTGGTTTCATCGACTCCAAATCCATAACTCCAATCCTTAGTGAGCGGGCCGAAGGCTCGATATCGGCGTTCGGCGCCTCTCACGAACTGAACCGCCTGCCCCATCGTGGAATTCAGACGTTCGGGAGTGAAGTCGGAGATGTTCTGGCTGCCCTTGATCAACACAAGCAGCTGACCAAGCAAGCCTTCCGCAGTGGGCTTGTTAGGCGGCACAGTGGTAGGACTGGATGAATTCATGGCAGATGTCTGCGTGACGGTTGCCGGAGCTGCGCCGCCCGCCGCGTGGGCGTAAGCTCCCAGAGCCAGGGTGGCGAGCAAGGCGTAGAGGGCGCGCGCGATCATGAAGCGTCCGTTGTGCGCTGGTGTGGCTGCGACGCTAGTGGCATCCGGCACCGAGGTCAATCGCAAGGGGTATGGCAGCCGCCGCATTATCGCCGCACGCTGCGCGCCTTGGCCGGCACCTCCACCGGCGGCAACACCTCCATCAGCAGTTGCCCTTCGCTGGCGGTGATGCGCAGCTTGGTGCCGATGGCGAAGCCCAGTTGTTCCAGCCATAGGCCGCTGAGGCGGACATGGGGCACGTGCTGGTCGCCGCCGTGGTCGTGGGCGCCGGGGTACTGCGTGTAGCTGACGGTGCATTGGCGCGGGCGGCGGGCGCGGCGTGGTGCGCGTAGCGTGCCGGGGCTTTGCGGGGAGGCGTCCGGGTCGGGCGGCAGCATCGGTGGCAGCTTGGTGCGGTCGGGTTCCACAACCACCCACTGCACGCGCTTGGGCGGCGTGAGGCGCGCACGCGTGCGGGTGGGCCGTGCGCTGGCAGATGCCGTGGGTGGGCGGCGGCGTGTCATGGCGCCTCCGGGTGATAGCGGGTGATGGTTGCAGCGACGTACTGCTGCAATGGCACAGCTCTGCGTGCCGACAGGCGGCGCGAGGTGTGCGGCAATACACCGAGCTGGCGACTCAGCGGATGCGCGGTATGGTCTCTTGCCTTCTCAACAGCTGCGCGTGCGACGAGCTGGCGCAGCACCTCGCCCACATCCCACCGCAGGCGGTGAGCGGAAGCTGGCAACAGATCAACCGGCACAGATGCCGGCATGGATGGTGCGGTAGACATGGCAACGCCCTCCTGGAAACAACCCAAGAACCGCCACCAACGGCGACGGGATGTCGGGAGGTTCGAAACCGCACGTAGCCGGCGGGCATATTCCCCTTGCGGGTGTTGTATTAGCCGCCCTCCCGACGCAGGCATCGCGTCGGCTTGTACCTGCAGGACGCAGGCACAAAAAACCCACCGGTTTGACGGGGGTGGGCACCGCTACGTGAGGAGTTTCGACGCTCCTTGGGCCTAGATTGCAAGTACGCGGTCTGGCGTGTCAATACACGCTGGCGGGTCTCGCGCGGCTGTGTGCGCCGCTGGCGCAGTTCCAAACGGGCCACGCAAGCCGAGCGCCGTCGCCTGATAAGTGCACCTGACCCCATCACGCTCGTCAAGACGATCCTGGTTGCCTGATCTAACGACAACGGCCGCGTACTGCGGCCGTTGTCGTTTCACTACCAGCATCGCTGCCGATCTACGCAGGCATGGGCGCGATGGTTTGGCGACGGTCATGCTGCCGTGGAACTGAACCTGGAACAGTTATTTTGAATTCGGCGAAACCGTAAGCTCCCCCGATCCGCAGACACCGCATAAGTAGATCTTTCTGGCATCGTTCCCAAGTCAGGAGGTTCCATGCGCACATCGAAGTTCACCGAGACACAGATCATCGCCACGCTGAAGCAGGCCGACGCAGGCGTTCCAGTCAAAGACATCTGTCGCCAAGTCGGCATCAGCACGGCGACCTATTACCAGTGGAAGAGCAAGTACGGCGGCTTGGAGGCGTCCGAGCTGCGGCGGGTCAAGGAGCTCGAGTCCGAGAACGCCAAGCTCAAACGGATGTATGCCGAGTTGGCGCTCGACAACGCGGC
>NZ_VZPL01000005.1 GCF_008801575.1 Xanthomonas cissicola
CCGATGCACCGCCCCCGCCACCGGCGGCCGCCAGCGCACCGGCGCCTGCGCCAGCCGCCGGCCGCGCAGCGCCTGCGGCCGCAACTGCAGCTGCCCCCGCAGCAATGCCCAACCCCGCAGCGGGGCCAGCCCCGGATCCGGCAACGCCGGCCGCGCCACCTGCCACGATCGTGCCGATTCCCAAGGGACCCGAGGTCAAGGTCACGCCCGAGCTGGTCGCCGAAGGCAAGAAGATCTATTTTTCGGCCGGCTGCAATGCCTGTCACGGCGGTACCGGTGGCGGTGGCATGTGCCCGCCGTTGACCAACGACATCTGGGTGTATGGCAGCGACGACGACACCTTGCGCACGCTGATCAGCGAAGGCACCGCGGCCATGATCACCCACGGCAAGACCCGTATCGGGCACGAAAAGGTGGCGGGGCAGATGCCGCCGTTCGCGCCGGTACTCAAGCCCGGCGATACCGAAAAGTTGCTCGCCTTCATCCACTCGATCAACAAGACCGCGGGCAAGGCGCAATGAGGTCAGCGCCTGCTCGCTGGTCGCGCATGTGTGCAGCAGGGATGCTGGGTGCGTTGCTGCTGGCGGGCTGCCAGCGCGATGCCGTCACACCGGCCTCCACCACCGCACCTGCGGCGAGCGGCAACGCAACACCGGCGCCGGCGCCGGCGCCGGCAACGCCGCCGGTGCTTGCGTATGTGCCCAATCAACGCAGTGGCACCGTTTCGGTGATCGATACGCACACCGACACGGTGGTGCGCACGCTCAGCGCGCAGGGCCAGCTCGGCAAGCGCTTGCAGCAGCTACTGCCCGGCCCGCAAGGGCATCTGTACCTGATCGATGCCGAACACCACAGGTTGGTCGAACTGGATAGCGAAAGAGATGCGGTGTTGCGCAGCGTGGACATCGGCGAGAACGCCGAAGGCATCGCGTTGTCGCCGGACGGCAAGCAATTGGCGATATGCGTGGAAGGCCAGAATCAGGTGATGCTGATCGACGCGGCGCAACTCGCCGTGCAGCAGGTGATCGCCACGCGCGGGCAGGCGCCGGAGCATTGCGCCTACACCCCGGATGGCAAGTGGTTGCTCACCAGCAATGAAGGCTCCAACGACATGGACATGATCGAACTGGCCACCCATCGATCGCGCGGTGTGGTGGCCACCAGCGGTCATCCGCGCGGCATGGCGTTCGCACCCGACGGGCACAGCGTGTACATCGCGCAGGAAACCGCCAACGTGGTGGACGTGATCGACCTGCAGACGCGTCAGCGTCGCGCCAGTCTGCCGGCCGGCGTGCGCACCGCCGGCGTCGCGCTGTCGGCCGATGGCACGCGGCTGTATGCGTCCAACGGTGGCGCAGGCACGGTCAGCGTGATCGATCTCAATATCGCGCGCGCGCTGGCCGAGATTCCGGTTGGGCAGCGTCCGTGGAATCCGGCGTTGACGCCTGCCGGCGACAAGCTCTATGTCGCCAACGGGCGATCCAACAGCGTGAGCGTGATCGACACCGCCAGCTTGCGCGAACTCAAACAGATCCCCGTGGGCGAGCTGCCGTGGGGCGTGATCATCGCGCGCTGAGCGGCCGGCAGGCCGACGGCTTCAGGGAGGCCGGATGAAGACACGCGCTGCGGTGGCCTGGGGTCCGCACCAGCCGTTGACCATCGAAGAAGTAGACCTGCAGCCGCCGCGTCCCGGCGAGGTGCTGGTGCGCCTGGTCGCCACCGGCATTTGCCATGGCGATGCGCATGCGTTGGCGCATGGCCATGCCGGCAGCTTTCCGGCGATCCTGGGGCAGGAGGGCGCCGGCATTGTCGAAGACGTCGGGATCGGCGTCACCAGCGTGCGGTCCGGCGATCACGTGATTCCGCTGTATATGCCCGAATGCGGCGTGTGCAAATTCTGCCGTTCCGGCCGTACAAATTTGTGCCAGGCGATTCGCAGCAGCCAGGAACGTGGCCTGATGCCTGACGGCAGCAGCCGGTTTTCGTTGCATGGGCGGCCGATCCTGCATCACATGGGCACCAGCACGTTTTCCGAATACACCGTATTGCCGGAGATTGCAGTCGCACGCATCCATCCGGAGGCGCCGCTGGAGCAGGCCTGCCTGCTCGGCTGCACGGTCACCACCGGCGTCGGTGCGGTGCTCAACAGCACGCATGTGCGGCCGGGCGATTGCGTGGCGGTGTTCGGGCTGGGCGGCATCGGATTGTCGGTGATACAGGGCGCGCTGCTGGCGCAGGCCGGCCGCATCATCGCGGTGGACATCGACCCTGCGAAATTCGCACTGGCACGTACGCTGGGCGCCACCGATTGCCTAGATCCGCGCGACTACGGTGCGCCGATCCAGCAGGTGATCGTGGACCTGACCGATGGCGGTGCCGACCACAGTTTCGAATGCGTCGGCGATGTCGGCGCGATGCGGGCGGCGCTGGAGTGTTGCCACAAGGGCTGGGGCGAGAGCGTCATCCTGGGCATGGCCGACGACACGCAGGAAATCAGCACGCGCCCGTTTCAATTGGTCACCGGGCGGGTGTGGCGCGGCAGCGCCTTCGGCGGCGTCAAAGGCCGCAGCGAGCTACCCGGTTACGTCGAACGCTATCTGCACGGCGATATCCAGCTGGCGCCGTTGATCACGCGCACGCTGGCGCTGGATGACATCAACCAGGCGTTGACGGACCTGCGTGCGGCGCGCGGCATCAAATCCATCGTGGCGTATTGAAGGAGATGCACATGGCAGCAGGCAGATGCAGGACAGCGACGCTGCATCGCACGGGATTGGCAGGCGCATGGGCCATGACCCTGCTCGCACGCAGCGCATTGGCCGTTGCAGCGGAAACACCGCAAGTCACCTGGTTGGACCGTATCGAGGTCACCGCCACGCCGATCCCCGGCACCACCATCGATGCGGCGCAATTGCCGTACATGGTGCAGTCGGCAAGCAACGCCGAGCTGTCGCGTGGGCGCAGCAACAACCTGAGCGATCTGCTGCAGCGGCGCTTCGTCGGCGTGGACGGCAACGACGTGCAGGGCAGCGCGTTCCAGAACGATCTCACCTTCCACGGTTTTCGCGCTTCTGCCTTGCCGGGCGCTTCGCAAGGGGTGTCGGTGTATCTGGATGGCGTACGGTTCAACGAACCGTTCGCCGATATCGTCAGTTGGGACATGCTGCCCGAAGCGGCGATCACCGCGGTGACGCTGATGCCGGGTTCCAACCCGTTGTTCGGGCCGAACACGCTGGGCGGCGCGGTGGTGCTGTCTACCGCGTCGGGGCTGACCGCACCGGGATTACAGGGCGAATTGAGTATCGGCAGCGGCGCGCGCAAGCGGCTGGATGCCGGTTATGGCGTCGCCGGCGCCGACGGCTGGCATGGCTTCGTTGCGGTGACCGGCTTCGACGAAAACGGCTGGCGTGCTGCCTCCGAAGGCCGGCTTGGCACCGTGTTCGGCAAGGTCGGTAAGCAAGGCGAGCAGACCGACTGGAGCCTGTCGCTGCTGCACGGGCGCAGCCGTCTGATCGGCAATGGCCTGCTGCCGGACACGCGGTATACCGACGAGGGGCCAGAGCCCGGCTTGTATCGCGCCGATCGGCGTTCGGTGTATACCTCGCCCGATCTCACCCGCAATCGCAACACCTTATTGACCGTGCAGCTGGACCATCGTTTCGATGCAGACAGTGCGTTGCACGCCCTCGCTTATTCGCGCGTAGGGCGCCGCGACACTGTCAATGGCGATATCGGCGAAGACTACGAAGCGTTCGTCGAAGAATGCGCGTCCGGTTACGCGGCCGATGGCAGCGCACTGGATGCCGAGTGCGATGTCGCCCGCACCGATGCCGACACGTTGCACACCGGCGCGCTCAACACCACCCAGATGCGTCAGCAAGCACAGGGCGTCGCGCTCAACCTGAGCATGCAGCGGGGCGCGCACGCGCTCACGGCGGGTGTCACCTTCGATCGCGGCCATGTGCGTTACCGGCAGTTCGCCCGCGATGGCTGGGTGCAGCCCGACCGCTCGGTCGCTGCCGATCCCGATGCCGAACGCGCCTTCTTTTCCGGTGTACGCGGCAGCACCGAGACGCTGGGCATGTTCCTCGCCGACACCTGGGCGCTGAGCAATGCGACCCATCTCACCGCTGCAGTGCGCTGGAATCGTGTGGTGGTGGACAACATTCTTTCCACCGCCGACGACGGCGACCGCCCACGCGAGCGCTTCGTCTATGCCAAGGCCAACCCGTCGTTGGGCCTTACGCATCGGCTCGATTCGGGGCTGACGCTGTACGGCTCGGTCGCGCAGAACAGCCGTGCACCGACCGCCATCGAATTGGGCTGCGCCGATCCCACCCAGCCCTGTCGGTTGCCGACCGGCCTGCAGGCCGATCTGCGGCTGGAGCAGATCATCTCGCGCACCTACGAACTGGGCGCGCGCTGGACGCCGTCGGCCGACCGCAACGCCACGCTGTCGGTCTACCGCGCCGACAATCGCGACGACATTCTGTTTCTACGCGCACCGGATACGCAATTGGGCTACTTCGACAATGTCGGCCGCACGCGCTATCAGGGCGTGGACGCGGCACTGCATCTGCGCAGCGGCGATTGGCAGTGGTGGGCCGGCTACAGCTACCTGGATGCCACTTACCGCAGCGGTGGCCAATTGCTGTCCGGCGAGCGCGTGATCGCGCTGCGGCCGGGCCTGCGGATCGCCGCGCTACCGCGGCACAACCTCAAGCTCGGGATGGCGTGGCAGCGCGATGCGCTGACGCTGGGCGTAGGCGTGCGTGCGGTCTCCGGGCGGGTGGCCAGCGGCAACGAAGATGGCCAGGTCGACAATGCCGAAGAAGGCCAGACCGCACCCGAGCGCCTCGACATCGGCAGCGCCGGCTATGCCCTGGTCGACCTGCAGGCGCGCTGGACCATCAACGCGCGGGTGTCGCTGTTCGCCCGGATCGACAACGTCTTCGACCGCCACTACGCCACCTATGCCGCCGTGGCCGAAGACGTGTTTCCCGACGGCGAACTCGCACGTCCGCAGGATGCGCCAGTGGAAACCGGCCCGGCACGCTTTCTCGCACCTGGTGTGCCGCGACAGTATTTGATTGGGTTGCGTTGGGCGCTTTGACTACGGGAATGGGGAATCGGGAATGGGGAATCGTAGAGCGTCAGCGAACTGCTTTTCTCCATTCCCGATTCCCCATTCACCCCGTCTCCAGCCCATGCTTGCGCAGCTTGCGGTACAGCGTGTTGCGACTGATACCCAGGGCATCGGCGGTGCGGCTGACATTCCAGCGGTGGCGTTCGAGTTGTTGCTGCAGCACCAGCCGCTCGGCCTGATCCAATGCCACGCGGCCAGACATATCGTCGGCCGCGACCGCTCGTCCATCGACCAGGCAGGGTGCGCTGCCGGCGTCGACGATCTCCTGCGGCAGATTCGGCAAGCGAATCACCTCGTCACTGCACAGCACGGCCGCCGTGCGCAGCACGTTGCGCAGTTGGCGCAAGTTACCCGGCCAGGCGTAGCTGAGCAGCTTGTGCAGCGCCTCTTCGCTGATGCGCACGCCTTGCTCGCCGTTTTCTTCGCGCAGCAGCGTGCGAATCAGCTCGGCCTTGTCGCTGCGTTCGCGTAGCGGCGGCAGGTGCAGCACCACGCCGTTGAGGCGGTAGTACAGGTCCTCGCGGAATTCGCCGGCGGCCACCATCTGCGCCAGGTCGCGGTGGCTGGCGCTGATCACGTGCAGTTCCAGCGGCATCGCACGGTCGCTGCCCAGCGGGGTCACGCTCTGTTCTTCGAGCACGCGCAGCAGCCGCGTCTGCAGCGGCAGCGGCATGTCGCCGATCTCGTCCAGGAATAAGGTGCCTCCGCTGGCCTGCAGCAACTTGCCGTGGCGGCCTTCGCGCGCGGCATCGGTGAACGCGCCGCGTGCGTAGCCGAACAGTTCGCTCTCGATCAGCGCCTCGGGGATCGCCGCACAGTTCACCGCCACGAACGGCCGCGCCGCCCATGGCGAGCCGCGGTGCACCGCCTTGGCGAACTCCTCCTTGCCGGTGCCGGTGGCGCCACATAGCAGGATCGACACGCGATGCGCGACCAGCTTCAGCGCGTTGTCCAGGTTGTGGCGCATGCGCGGATCGGAGCCGACGTGTTCGCGTGCGTAAGCCGCCTGGTCATCGTCGGCGGTGGTGGCCTGCGCGCCGCCAGCAACCACGTTGCGGCGCGGCGGCTGCGCCAGGGCGAAGAAGCGGCGTCCGTGGCAGGCGCAGCGGATCGACCACAGCGTGCTGGCGTCGTTGCGCGCACGCTGCTCCACGGTGTCGAAGTCCAGCTGCATCACCTGCGAGATGTCGCGCCCGACCAGCAGGCTGCGGTCGCCCTTGCCGAGCTGTTCCAGTGCCGCTTCGTTGACGGCCAGCACGCAGCCGTCGGCGCCGATCGCCATCAGCGCCTCGTGCAACAGGCCGGCGAACTCCGGGCGGCTGTGGAAGCGCAGGATCCACGCGTGCCGGTACTGCGCCAGGAAATACGAACGTGCGATCTGTGCCGCCGACATGCGCACCAGCGCGCTGGTATGGCGTTGTACCAGCCTGGTGTCGCGCGCATCCGGTGTGGACGCATCCAGCACCGCCAGCAATTGCCCGTGCGGGTCGAGGATGGGCGCACCGCTGCACGACAGCGGCAGGTGCCGGGCCAGGTAATGCTCGCCGCGGTGCACGCCGAGCGCGCTGCGCTCCACCGCGCAGGTGCCGATACCGTTGGTGCCCTGGTAGCGCTCGGCCCAGCTGGCGCCGCAGAACAACCCGGTCTGGCGGAATTCGCGCAGCAATGCCGGGTCGTGCACGCTGTGCAGCAAGGTCGCCTCGGCGTCGGCGAACACCACGGCGTAGCCGCCGCCGGCGATCTGCTCGTAGAGGTTCTCCATCTCCACCTTGGCGATGCGCAGCACTTCCTCAAGCCGCTGCTGGCGCTCGCGCAGCTCGCTGCCGTCATGGACCATCGGCGACGGGGGAGCATCCGGACTCAGCCCATACTCGTCCAGGCAGCGCTGCCACGAGCGCGCCAGCGCTGGCGGCAGTGGTTCGATCTGGCGGAAGCGGCGCATCCGCGCCAGCAACGCGGATTCGGCCTCGGCAGCGGACGAGGGCCCAGGCGTGGCCTGCAGGAGGTTGGCGACAGTCACTTCCGACACGTGGCGCTTCCTCGGTCCCTACCCGGGGCCAGAGCGGCAGTGACGCATAAACCGGGGCGAGGCTCAAACCGCGGTGCAGCAAACGCCGGGATTGGAGATTGGGGGTTGGGGAGTAGGGATTGGCAAGAGCGGCTTGGCTGGGGTGGCTCCTTTTGCGCCTCGGCCAAAACGAAAAAACCGCGCGATCGCGCGGTTCTTCGTGGCCTCAAAACGCAGGATTGCTGCTTTGCGACTCCCCAATCCGACTTCCTAATCCCAGGCTTACAACGCGTAGCCGAACTGCTGCTTGAACTGGTCGTTGAACTCGGCGAAGTCGAAGCGCTGGTTCTGGGTGCCGGGGTGTTCCACTTTCAGTGCGCCCATCAGGTTGCCCATGCGGCCGATCGTCAACCAGTCGTAGCCACCCTGGATGCCGTAGATCAGGCCAGCGCGGAACGCGTCGCCGCAGCCGGTCGGGTCGACCACGCGCCGCTCGTGCGCCGGCGGAATGTCGTAGGTTTTCTCCGGGGTATGCACCAGCGCGCCCTTGGGGCCCTGCGTGGTGATGTAGGCCTGCACGCGCGAGACGATGTCTTTTTCGTCCCAGCCGGTGCGCTCCTGCAACAGGTTCGACTCGTAGTCGTTGACCACCACGTACTGGGCCTGCTCGATGAACTGGCGCAGCTCCGGGCCGTTGAACAGCGGCATCGCCTGGCCAGGGTCGAAGATGAAAGGAATGCCAGCAGCAGCGAACTCTTCCGCGTTCTGGATCATGCCTTCGCGCCCGTCCGGGCCGACCAGGCCGAGGGTCACGCCCGGCACATCCTTCACGTGGTTTTCGTAGCTGCGCATCATCGCGCCCGGATGGAAGGCGGTGATCTGGTTGTTATCGTGGTCGGTGGTGATGAAGGCCTGCGGGGTGAACAGGTCGTCGATGATCTTCACCCGCGACAGGTCGATGCCCAACGTTTCGAAGTGTTCGCGGTACGGGCCGAAATCCTGGCCGACGGTGCCCATCGGGATCGGCGCGCCACCGAGCAGATGCAGGTTGTAGGCGATGTTGCCGGCGCAGCCGCCGAACTCGCGGCGCATGCGCGGCACCAGGAACGACACATTCAGGATATGCACCTTGTCCGGCAGGATGTGGTTCTTGAACTGGTCCGGAAACACCATGATGGTGTCGTAGGCGAGGGAACCACAGATCAGTGCGGACATCGAGTCGGGCCTTTGCGTTGGGAAAACCCGCCAATTGCCGGGCATGGCAGCGGGACGGCGCGTGCGCCGCGGCGCAAAGGGTAACGGCTGCGGCCGATCAGAGCCAGAACCGCATGCCATGGCCGGCGTGACCGGCACATGAAAACGGGGGCGAAATCGCCGATTTTTCCTTGCTCACCCCGGGGGGGATTGCTAGGCTAGCCGACTTCGTTTTCTGCCCAAAATTTCGCCAGTCTGGCGGCGGGCACGCGACTTACCCAGGAACGACTCCCTCGATGTTCAAGAAACTCCGCGGCATGTTCTCCAACGACCTGTCCATCGATTTGGGCACGGCCAATACGCTGATCTACGTGCGCGGACAGGGCATCGTGCTGAACGAGCCGTCGGTGGTTGCGGTGCGTCAGGATCGCGCGATCGGCGGCACGCGCTCGGTCGCCGCCGTCGGTGCGGAGGCCAAGCAGATGCTCGGCCGTACCCCTGGCCACATCACCACGATTCGCCCGATGAAGGACGGCGTCATCGCCGACTTCACCTACACCGAGGCGATGCTGAAGCATTTCATCAAGAAGGTGCACAAATCGCGCTTCCTGCGCCCCAGCCCACGCGTGCTGGTGTGCGTGCCGGCTGGCTCCACGCAGGTCGAGCGTCGCGCCATCAAGGAATCTGCGGAAGAGGCCGGTGCGCGCGACGTCTATCTGATCGAAGAGCCGATGGCCGCGGCGATCGGTGCCGGCATGCCGGTCACCGAGGCGCGCGGCTCGATGGTCATCGACATCGGCGGCGGCACCACCGAGGTGGCGGTGATCTCGCTCAACGGCATCGTGTATTCGCAGTCGGTACGTGTGGGTGGCGACCGGTTCGACGAGTCGATCACCAATTACGTGCGCCGTAACCACGGCATGCTGATCGGTGAGGCCACGGCCGAGCGCATCAAGCTGCAGATCGGCTGCGCCTACCCGCAGGACGAGGTGCAGGAGATGGAAATCTCCGGCCGCAACCTCGCCGAGGGCGTGCCGAAGATGATCAAGATCAATTCCAACGAAGTGCTCGAAGCGCTGCACGAGCCGTTGTCGGGCATCGTCTCGGCAGTGAAGCTGGCGCTGGAGCAGACACCGCCGGAACTGTGCGCCGACGTCGCCGAGCGCGGCATCGTGCTCACCGGTGGCGGCGCGCTGCTGCGCGATCTGGACCGGCTCATCTCCGAAGAAACCGGCCTGCACGTGCAGGTGGCCGACGACCCGCTCACCTGCGTGGCCCGCGGTGGCGGCCGGGCACTGGAGCTGGTGGACATGCATGGCAACGAGTTCTTCGCGCCGGAGTGAAGCGCTCGGGAATCGGGAATCGGGAAAGGGGAATCGTGAGAGCGGTTCCTGCCTACGGCCCTGAGTGGTTGCATCGTGATCCCGCCAATTTGAGTTCTCGCCTTACCCGTCGCGTGGGCAGCCACCTGCTCCCCGATTCCCTATTCCCGACTCCCCATTCCCGGCCCTGACAGTGCCCTCCTACGCCGGTCCTCCCGTCGCCTCCCGTCCGGGCGAAGTCACCTCCACGCTGCGCCTGCTGGTCTATCTGGTGCTGGCGATCGTGCTGATTGCGCTCGATAGCCGCGGTGGTTGGCTCAGCCAGGTGCGCATGCAGGCCAATCTGCTGATCCAGCCGATCTGGGCGGTGGCCGGGCTGCCGGGACGCATCGGCTCGCAGGTGCGCGACAACGCCGCAACGCATGCGCAACTGGTGGAAGAGACCCGGGATCTGCGTAACCAACTGCTGGTCGCCAATGCGCGCCTGACCCGGTTGCAAACCGCGGCCCTGGATAACGCGCAACTGCGCGAACTGCTCAACGTGGCCGAGCGCCGCGGCCTGGATGTGCAACTGGCGCCGATCCTGAACATCGATCTGGATCCGACGCGCCAACGCTTGCTGCTGGACGCCGGTAGCCGCGAAGGGGTGGTGCTGGGCCAGGCGGTGATCGATGCCGGCGGCCTGATGGGGCAGGTGATCGAAGTCACCCCGCTGCACTCCACCGTGTTGCTGCTCACCGACCCCGACCACGCAGTGCCGGTCAGCGTGGCGCGCAATGGCGTGCGGCTGATCGTCTACGGGCGCGGCGACCGCCTGGAACTGCGCGACATCCCGCTCAGTGCCGGCGTGCAGGTGGGCGATGAAATCGTCACCTCGGGCCTGGGCGGCCGCTTCCCGGCCGGCTTCCCGGTCGGCAAGGTCTCCGAGTTGCATCCCGACGATACCCACGCCTTCCTGGTCGGCGAACTGACCCCGGCCGCCAAGCTCGATCGCGGCCGCGATGTGTTGCTGCTGCGTGCCGGCAAGCCGTTGCGGTTGGTGCCTGGAATGGGGAATGGGGAATCGGGAATTGGGAATGGAAACAGCAACAGCAACAGCAACAGCAACGCGGCGCCTGCTGCTGCGCCGGCGACCGCGCCGGTGAGCAGAACGCCGGGCACTCCGACGGGCGGCGCTTCCAATGCGGCGATCAATGCGGCACGCCCGCCGGCTGCGTCATCGGGCGCCGCGACCGCAGCCGGCGTCGCACCGCGCGCGCAGCCCGCGCCGGCATCTGCCGCGCCTGGCGTACAGCCGTCCGGCGCGGCGGCATCCATCCGCCAGGCCAACGTGTCCGCCCGTCCATCCACATCGGACGTGAACGAAAACCAGAATCCCGATGCCCGCCCGGCTTCACCGCAGGGCACGCGGGCGACAGCGACTGGACAATCGGGGGCAAGTAACCGCAACGCCCCGCCAACGCAGGGCGCCGCGCCTAACGATTCCCGATTCCCGATTCCCGATTCCCGTCCGTCTCCGCCGGAGACGGACCGATGACCCGCATGCGCAACACCTGGATCCTGCCGGCGAGCATCTTCATTGCGCTGGTCCTGGGCCTGCTGCCGTTGCCGATGGTGGTGCAGCCGCTGCGGCCTTACTGGCTGGCGTTGGTGCTGGCGTACTGGGTCATCGAGGAGCCGGATCGGGTCGGGCTGGGCCTGGCCTTCGTGGCCGGCGTGCTGGCCGACCTGCTGTATGGCGGGCTGCTCGGCGAACAGGCGCTGCGGCTGGTGATCATGACCTTCATCCTGCAGCGCTTCCGCGCGCGCATGCGGTTTTTCCCGGTCTCGCAACAGGCGCTGGCAATCGGCGGGCTGCTGCTCAACGACCGCATCGTGTCTTCGGCAGTGCATCTGGCCGTGGGCGAGCCGAGCCTGCCGTGGAGCTACTGGTGGGCGCCGCTGCTGGGCATGGCCTTGTGGCCGCCGCTGTTCGTGGTGCTGGATGCGGTGCGGCTGGGCAAGCGGGGCAAGAAATAAGCCATGCACGGGCGCCGTCATCCGAAGAATCCGCATGCGGAGGCCGAACAGTTCCGCCGCCGCGCGGTGCTGGGCTTTGCGATGGTGGTGATCTGCCTGGTCGGCCTGGGCGGCTGGTATTTCAAGCTGCAGGTGCTCGACCACGAGGTCTACGCCACCCGTTCGGAGGCCAACCGCATCAAGCCCAAGCCGGTGGTGCCCGGGCGCGGCATGATCTACGACCGCACCGGCCGGCTGCTGGCCGAGAACGTGCCGGCCTTCCGTCTGGACGTGACCCCCGACAAGGTCGCCGACATGAACGCCATGCTGGACGCGTTGGGCAAGGTGATCCCGATCGCGCCGGAGGATCTGGAGCGCTTCAACCGCGAGCGCCGCGCGCGCCGCAGCTTCCTGCCGGTGACGCTCAAGCTGCGCATGAGCGATGAAGAGATGGCGCGCTTTGCGGTGGAGCGCTGGCGCTTCCCCGGTGTGGAGCTGGAGCCGTATCTGACCCGGCGTTATCCCTACGGCCCGTTGTTCGCGCACATCATCGGCTATGTGGGCCGGATCGACGAAAAAGACCTGGCGGTACTGGGCGAGGGCAATGCTGCGCTCACCCACATGGGCAAATCCGGGCTGGAGCGCTACTACGAGCAGGATCTGCGCGGGCAGGTCGGTTACGAGCAGGTCGAAACCAACGTGCAGGGGCGGGCCATCCGTACCGTCGGCCGGGTCGCGCCGCAGTCGGGTGCGGATCTGCGCCTGTCGGTAGACGCCGACCTGCAGCGCGCGATGGTGGCCGCCTTCGGCGAGCACGAAGGGGCGGCCATCGCGATGGACCCGCGCACCGGCGAGATCCTGGGCATGGTCAGCCTGCCCAGCTACGACCCCAATCTGTTCGTCAACGGCATCTCGCATACCGATTTCAAGATGCTCAACGACAACCCCTCGCGTCCGCAGTTCAACCGGCTGGTGCTGGGGGGCGTGGCGCCGGGCTCCACGCTCAAGCCGCTGATCGCGTTGGCCGGCCTGGACAGCGGCCTGCGCCGGCCGGAAGACCGGGTGCTGTCCACCGGCATGTTCTACCTGCCCGGCGTCAGTCGCGGTTGGGGCGATTCGCACCGTGGCGGCCATGGCTGGACCGACCTGCGCAAATCGATCGCCCAGTCGGTCAATACCTATTACTACCGCCTGGCGGTGGACATGGGCATCGAGCGCTTCGACCACTACATGGGCGAGTACGGCTTTGGCCAACCCACCGGTGTGGATCTGCTGGGCGAAATCGGCGGCATCCTGCCGTCGCCGGCCTACAAGTACAAGACGCGCAAGGAGCGCTGGTATCCCGGCGACACGGTCAACATCGCCATCGGCCAGGGCGACTGGAAGGTGACACCGCTGCAGCTGGTGCGCGGCGTCTCGGCGATCGCCAGTGGCCTGCTGCTGCGCCCGCATCTGGTGCTGGAAGAGCGCACCGGTTTCGATCACCCCTGGGAGCCGATGATCCAGCCGCCAGGCAAGCCGCTCAGCCAGAACCCCGCGCATCTGCAAGTGGTGCGCGAAGGCATGATGGACACCATGCGGCCCGGCGGCACCGGCTACGCCATCACCCCTGGCGCGCCGTACCAGATGGCGGGCAAGACCGGCACCGCGCAGGTGGTCAGCCGCAAGGGCGTGGCGGCAGTGGATCCGCGCAGCCTACCGTTGCACCTGCGTCACCGCGGCCTGTTCGTCGGCTTCGCGCCGGCCGACAACCCGGTCATCGCGGTGGCGGTGGCGGTGGAAGGCGGCGGTTTCGGCACCAGCTCCGCGGCGCCGATCGCACGCAAGATCTTCGATGCCTGGCTGCTGGGCAAGATGCCTGCCGGTCTGGAGCCGCTGGACAGCGAGCTGGGCGTGACCGCCGTGGGCGTCAATCAGTTCGAGGCCGGGGTCACCGACGCGCGTGCCGCCGGCGATGCCGCCGCTGCCACGCTGGACGAGTTGCCGGTGGTGATCGGCCAGAGCGCCGTTGCGCTGGACCCCAACATCCCCGCGCGACCGGTGGTGCCGGATGTGCCGGACGCGGTGCAGGAGACCGACCATTGAGCGACATCCTGCGCTGGTTGGCGGACATGGCCGCGCGCTTTACGCGCAGCCTGGACTGGGTGCTGTGCCTGGCGCTGGGCGGCCTGATGGCCATCGGCCTGTCGGTGCTCAAGAGCGCCGGCGGCACTGCCAATGGCGAGCACCTGATGCTGGCGCAGGGCATCCGCTTCATCATCGGGTCGGCGGCGATGTGGGGCATTTCACGCATGTCGGTACTGCGCCTGCGCGCCTGGACGCCGTGGGTGTACGGCTTGTCGATGCTGCCGCTGCTGGCGGTCTTCGCCCTGGGCACCGGTAAATACGGCCGGCAGTGGCTGGATCTGAAAGTGTTCTACCTGCAGCCGGCAGAGCTGCTCAAGATCAGCTTGCCGATGATGGCGGCCTGGTATCTGCACCGCATGCCGCTGCCGCCGCGCATTTCCACCGTGCTGGTGACCGGCGTGATCATCGGCGTGCCCACCGCGCTGATCATGTTGCAGCCGGACTTCGGCACCGGCGTGTTGATCGCTGCCAGCGGCGTGTTCGTGCTGCTGCTGGCCGGCCTGCCGTGGTGGTGGGTGGCCGTCGGTGTGGGTGGGGTGTCTGCGGCTGCGCCGGTGGCATGGTTCTGGCTGCTGCGGCCGTACCAGAAGGACCGCATCATGATGTTCCTCAACCCCGAGAACGATGCGCTTGGCGCGGGCTGGAACATCATCCAGTCCAAGATCGCGATTGGCTCGGGCGGGTTGAACGGCAAGGGCTGGGGTCTGGGCTCGCAATCGCACCTGAACTTCATCCCCGAACAGACCACCGACTTTGCGTTCTCCGTGCTCAGCGAAGAATTCGGCTGGATCGGCGTGGCCACCGTGCTGACCCTGTACCTGATCGTCATCGGCCGCTGCCTGTGGATCGCCTCGCAGGCGCGCGACACTTATTCGCGCCTGGTTGCCGGCGCCACCGGCCTGGCGTTCTTCGTCTACGTACTGGTCAACGGCGGCATGATTTCCGGCCTGCTGCCGGTGGTGGGCGTGCCGATGCCGCTGATGAGTTACGGCGGTACCTCGGCGGTATCGCTGCTGGCCGGGCTGGGCTTGGTCATGGCAGTGAAGTCGCATCGCCCGGTGCACGGTTACTGATGCGTGTTGGTTGGCGCGGCGTGTAGCGCGCAGCGATGAATGCCACGCGTCAGCAATGACGCGCACATTTTTTCAGCGTGAGCGCAGTGGGTGCGGCGTTGCGATGAAAATGCCGCAGGTTGCGCGTTAGTTTTGCGCACGCCATTGCAATGACGACACAGCGGCGCGGTGCCGCTTCGTTGGCACGGCGCCCGGTTCGCTCGCGGTCTGCGCACGCAGGCGCTGCTCCGTAGAGTCCGCCAGGCTGCTATCGCAGCAGCGGCCGCGTCGCGTCGCTCCGGCAGCACGCGCCATTCCTCTTTCGGGTGATCTCTTCCATGAAACTGCTAGCCGCCGCCATCGGCGGCGTTTGTCTCACACTGGCCGCGCAAGCCGGTGCCGTCGCGTTCGCCACCGGCGATGCGCGCGCTGTCGCGCAACCTGCGATTCCCTCCCTCTGCCAGCCCGCGTTGAAGGCCAGCCAGACGCCGAACGGTCGCTTGTTCGAGGCGGCGCTGGAAAGCGCGCCGCCCGATACCAGAACCATCCAGGCGGCACTCACTGCGTGCAAGAACGGCGCAGTGTTGCTCACCAGCGGCAGCGGCAACGCCTTCCTGACCGGGCCGCTGACGATTCCCGCCGGCGTCACCCTGGTCGTCGATCAGGGCGTCACCGTGTACGGCTCGCGCAACCCGGCCGATTACGGCAGCGGCTGCGGCAGCGCCGCTTCCAAGAGCGGCAGCTGCCTGCCGTTGATCGGCATCAAAGGCGCGAACGCGGGCGTGATGGGCATGCGCACCGGCGGGCGCCAGGGCACCATTGACGGGCGCGGCGACCTGGCCATGCTCGGCAAGAGCACCACCTGGTGGGAGTTCGGCGAAAACGCCAAGAACGCAGGCCAGGTGCAGAACAGCCCCGACCTGATCAAGGTGCAGAACGCCACGGCCTTCACGCTCTACAACATCAACCTGATCAATGCGGCGTATTTCCATTTCTTCGCGCATATCGTCGACGGCCTGACCATCTGGGGCGCGCGGGTGAAGTCGCCGGCCACCAGCCCCAATACCGACGGCCTGGATCTGGACAGCGTGGTCAACGCCACCATCCACGACAGCGATGTGATGGGCGGCGACGACTGCGTGGCGATCAAGACCATCGCCGCCACGTCGGCCAACATCACCGTGCGCAACTCGCGCTGCTACGGCACCCACGGCATCTCGATCGGCAGCGAAGTGATGTCCGGCGTCAGCAATGTGCTGGTCGACAATAATGCGCTGGTGTCCACCGACGATCTGGGCAACCGCAGCACCGACAACAGCGGCCTGCGCATCAAGACCAGCCTCGCCAAGGGTGGTCCGGTCAGTCTGATTACCTATCGCAACACCTGCCTATACGGCGTCAGCAGCCCGTTGGTGATCAACCCGTTCTACGCCGCCGCAACCAGCGGTACCAAACCGACCTTCAGCCAGATCGTGGTCGATGGGCTCAAAACCGGCAACGACGCCGGCGGCAAGGGCTGGATCCTGAAAGGCTTCGATGCGCAGACACCGCTGGATCTGGTGTTGGCCAACGTGGCGCACAGCGACGCGTCGATCAGCGCCAGCAACGCAAAGATCGGGCTGAGCAACAGCGCCGTCACGCCGTCGGGGACTGGCGTCACCACCGGCACCGTGCAGGTCGGCGGTGCGGTGCCCACCTGCTCGGGCGCACCGCGCTTCCCCGCGCTGTGATCTCGCTGGCGCGGCCGTCACTCGCCGCGCCAGACCCGCTGGTGCCTCGCCCGCGAACGTACGTCTTTCAGCATGGCAGATAGGGCTGCGGCCCCATACATCACGACCGCCGCGGGCCGGAACCTTCCGCCCGCAGGCACCACCGGCTCCCCAATCCCGCCATCCCGAATCCCCTGCCGCACACGCGGCAGACTTGACTTTGACTAAAGTCTTTTCGTTTCATGGCCTTATTGCCAGAAGTTCATCTGATGTCTGTTACCCTCGGCCGATGATTCGACGCACCCTGACCTGCCTGCTCACCCTCGGCCTTGTCGCCTGCGCGACCCAGCCCAGCCCTCCGTCCCCGCCACCGGCCGCCAGCGCGCCGCCGGCCAAGCCACCGGTTGCGCCAACCCCGCCCGCAAGCGCCGCCGCCGAGGCGCCTGCGCTTCCGCCAGTCGACCTGACCCCGGTCCCGTTCGAGATCGCCCGCGCCAACTTCGTGCGCGACACCTCGGCCAAGTACGGCATCGATGCCGCGCAGATCGAAGCGGTGCTGGCGCAGGCGCAATTCAAGGACGCCATTGTCACTGCGATGTCGCGCCCGGCCGAACGGGTCAAGCCGTGGAACGAATACCGGCCGATGTTCATCACCCAGGCGCGTATCGACGGCGGCCGCAAGTTTCTCGCCGAACATCGCGCCGAGCTGAGCAAGGTCGAAGCGGCCACCGGTGTGCCGGCACAGGTGATCGTCGCCATCATCGGGGTGGAAACCAGCTACGGCAGCAACGCCGGCAAATACCGCGTGCTGGACGCGTTGTACACGCTGGCGTTCCGCTATCCGCGCAGCGGCGACCCGGCCAAGCTCGAGCGCGAAGTGCGCCGCGAACTGTTTTTCCGCGACGAACTCGGCCAGTTGTTCGCGCTCGGCAAGGAAGAGCAACTCGACGTCACCACCCTGATCGGCAGCTATGCCGGCGCAATGGGCATGGGCCAGTTCATGCCGTCCAGCTATCGCCAGTTCGGCGTGGACGGCGATGCCGACGGCAAGTGCAATTTGTTCACCGACTACAACGACGTGTTCGCCTCGATCGCCAACTACTTCGTCAAGAAGGGCGGCTGGGTGCGTGGCGGGCAGGTCGCGGTGCCGGCCACGCTGGCCGCTGGGCACGAAGAATTCAATCCCACCGACTGGTCGCCGGTGTACACGCTGTCCGAGCTGTCGGCGCGCGGCTATCACCCGAGCGCACCGGTGGTGGCCGGCAGCACCGCCACCCCGATCAGCCTGGACGACGCCAACGGCAAGCAGTATTGGCTGGGCTTCCAGAACTTTTATGCGATCACCCGTTACAACATTTCCAAGATGTATGCGATGGCCGTGTTCCAGCTGTCCGAGGCCATCGCCGGCAAGGAGTTACCCCCGGCATGAACAGCATTGCAGGCCCCAAGTGGCTGATCCCGATGGCGCTGATGCTTGGCCTGGCGGCCTGTAGCAGCGCACCGAAGAAAACTGCCGGCGGCAACGGCAGCGGTGCGATCAAGGGTGTGAAGGTCGAAGGCAAGGGTCCGGCGTATGTCGCCACCGGTTGCCCGTCCACCTCGCCGTATGCGCCCGCCAAGGAAGACCCGTCCACGCGCGGCGACTACACCGCTGGCGGCTTGTACAAGCCCGGGGTGAAAGACTCCACGCCCGATCATGTGCCCAACGTGGCCTGCATCCCCGAGCCACTGGTCACCAACGAGCCGCGCTCGGCGGTGGGGAACCGTTCGCCGTACGAAGTGCTGGGCAAGCGCTATGTGGTGATGGACAACCCGGGCGACTATGTCGAACGCGGCACCGCCTCGTACTACGGCAACAAGTTCCATGGCCGGCTGACCTCCAACAAGGAGGTGTACGACATGTACGCCTTCACCGCCGCGCACAAGACCTTGCCGCTGCCCAGCTTTGCGCTGGTCACCAATACCGACACCGGCCAGTCGGTGGTGGTGCGCGTCAACGACCGCGGCCCATTTCACGACGGCCGCGTGATCGATCTGAGCTATGCCGCGGCGGTGAAGTTGGGCATCACCGGCAAGGGCACCGGCAATGTCGAAGTCCGCGGCCTCACCGAAGCCGACAACGGCAATCTGCTCGCCAAGCGCCGCAGTGGCCAGGCACCGGTGAATACCGCCGTGGCCACGGCGCGGCCGGCTGCCGGCGCCAGTCAGATCGATGGCCTGGTGCAGCGCTTGCCCACGCGCACCGTGCCGCCGCGTGCGGTCGCCACCGGTGCCGGCACCGGCGCCGCGGTGACCGCGTCCACCACAGCCCCCACTGGCAGCGCGCCGGTCGCTGCGGCTGGCGAGCGTTGGCGTTACCGCGTTGCCGACTCGCGCCAACCCGGCAATGCCGACAACTTCGATGCCTGGATGAAGGCGCAGGGCGTGCGTGTGGCCACCGGCAAGCCGGCCGCTGCGGCCCCGCGACCGGCCGCGTCAGTGTCTGCCGCCGTACCCGCCGCGGCGCCGCCAGTGGCGGTTGCGGCGGTCAAGCCGTCCGAAAGCACTGCCTCGCGCCCGCTCAAGGCCGAGCCAGCGCCCGCCAAGGCACCCAGCGTGGCCGAAGCCGCACTCGGCGACATCCTGCTGCAGGTCGCCAGTTTCGCCAGCCGCGAAAACGCCAATCGCGCACTGTCGCAACTGGCCTCGGCGGGGATTGCCGGTGCCAGCGTCAGCGACATCGTCAGTGGCGGGCGCACGCTGTGGCGGCTACGCGTGAATGCGCGCGACCATGCAAATGCGTCGGAGATTGCCCAGCGTATCGCCGGACTCGGTTTTGGTCGTCCGCAGATCGTGGCCAATTAATGCGCACGGGTCGGTCACCACGTCGCTGATCGAGCGTGAGCGCACCCGCTGCTTGCGCGTTGGCTGCATCGGCGTTACCGGGAACGGCTGAGCACCCCAATTGGCGGCCAATATCGCGCATCTGCAAGGCGGATGCGGCCAAGGTCGGCTTCGGCATGCGCGTCGCGGCCCCTCGCGTCGTCTGCATCCAGCCAGCGCCTGCGCACCAGCGTCGCCTCGTTGGACGCTGCAAGCGATGCCTGCACCTGTGCATGCCGCTTCCGGCAGCTCGCCTGAGGCACCACAAGCGTCCGTACGACCGCCGCCATCGCTGAACTGCGCAAGCGCGCGCATCGTGCAACGCGTCGCCCTGATCGCCGTGGCGTCTTACAATTTCGCATTGCCCGGCGTTCGGGCCCGTCAGGAGTCGTTCTTCAATGAAATTCCGCTTCGCCGCCGCTGCCGTGGCCACGTTCGCCTTCGGCCTGGTCTGCGCCCAGACACCTGCGCCGCAGCCGACTCCTGCCGTGGCTGCCGCCCCGGCCGCCTTGCCGGTGCCGCCGGCACCCGCACCGGCCGTGTCCAAGTCCTGGATCCTGATGGACTACGCCACCGGGCAGGTGCTGGCCGGTGAAAACATCCACCAGCAACTGGCGCCGGCCAGCATCACCAAGGTGATGACCTCCTACGTGGTCGCCGCCGAGATCAAGAACGGCAAGGTCAAGCGCGACGACCAGGTCATGATGAGCGAACGCGCCTGGCGCGAAGGCGGTGCGGGCACCGACGGCAGCTACAGCGGCTTCCCGGTCAACCAGACGGCGCGTCTGGAAGACATGGAAAAGGGCATGGCGATCCAGTCCGGCAACGATGCCGCCATCGCGCTGGCCGAGCATGTGGCCGGCAGCGAAGAAGCCTTCGCCTCGCTGATGAACAGCTACGCCGCCAAGATCGGCATGAAGGATTCGTACTTCGTCAACGCGCACGGCCTGAGCGCCGAAGGGCATCACTCCACCGCCTACGACCTGGCCCTGCTGGGCCGCGCGATGGTGCGCGATTACCCGGAAACCTACGCCTACAACAAGATCAAGGAATTTCAGGTCGGCACCATCAAGCAGAGCAACCGTAACCGGCTGCTGTGGCGCGACCCGGCCGTGGACGGCATCAAGACCGGCCACACCTCCGAAGCCGGCTACTGCCTGCTGAGCTCGGCCAAGCGCGGCGATCAGCGTTTGATCGCCGTGGTCATGGGCGACAGCTCCGAAGAACAGCGTGCCACCGATAGCCTGGCGCTGCTCAACTGGGGCTTCCGCTTCTTCGAAACCCACAGCCTGTACGCGCCCGGCAAGGTCGTCACCAAGCAGAAGGTCTGGAAGGGTCAGCAGGACGAAGTGCAGCTCGGCGTGGCACAGCCGTTGCTGGTCAGCCTGCAGCGCGGCCGCTACAACGACCTCAAGCCCAGCATGGAAGTGCCCAAGAACCTGCAGGCGCCGATCAAGCAGGGCCAGCAGGTTGGCACCGTGAAGGTCAGCCTGGACGGCAAGGTCATCGCCCAGGCCCCGCTGGTCGCCATCAACGCCGTCGAAGAAGGCGGATTCTTCAAGCGCCTCTGGGACGCGTTCTGGATGTGGTGGGAATCGGAATAAAGAAAATGCCGGCGAAAGCCGGCTTTTTTTTGGAATCGGGAATTGAGAGTCGGGAATGGTTAGACGCCAGGCACAGCCTTGGCTTTTGCGATTCCCGATTCCCGATTCCCGATTCGCCGTCAAAGCATCCGACTGATCGTAAAACTGCCATACACCGGCGTTTCGCGCTGGGTGTCGAATTCGCGGGTGCGGTGGTAGCGGGCAAGGGCGAATTTCCAGCGGCCGTACATCACCGCCAGGCCGTAGCCCACATCGCCGACGAACGGGCGCTTGTCCACGCTGTGGCTGTTGCGGAAGGTGTTGCCGTCCAGCGTGATGTCGCGGATTACCCAGCGCGCGTCGGTGGTCACGAACAGGTGGCCGGACCAACCGCTGGCGCGCCCGAGCCGGCTGGGGGCGGTGTTTTCGCCCGCCGGGCGGGTCGGGGTGCTGCCGAAGTCGTCCGGCAGTTTCCAGCCGAAGCGGGCCTCGCCGCCGGCATTCAAATGCGTGGCCATGTTGCCGACCGCGCCGCCCCAATGCGAAATGAAGTCCCAGCCGAATCCACCGGCATTGCCGCTGGCATCGGCCGGCCAGCGATGCATGCGCTCGTGCACCAGGTTGATCAGCGGCTCGTTGTGCAGCTGATTGTCCCAGCCCTGGAATTTCTCGTCCCCGAGCGCATCGTGGATCGCATCCTGCGCTTCCTTCGCAAGCGCCCACGGACCGACAATGCCGACCTGCAGCTGCGTGGTGCGCAGGTGCGCATCGTTACGCGCGTTGTAGCCGAAGCTCGCCAGCAGGATGCCCGCATACGGGCGGTCGTCCGGGATGACGTCGCGGCGGGTGTAATCGGTCGGGGTGAAGATCGCCTGGCCGATCGAGAACACCATGTTCTGCTGATCGAATTCGCCCGGGTGTAGCCGCTCCAGATAGCTGTTGACCCACCGCGCAGTCCGCGGCAGGCACGGGTCGTCGGTGTAATCGACCAGGTTCGGCGACACCAGCGTCAGCACCGCACCGTTGGAATACCCCTGGTCCTGATCTTCGCCGCCGAACAGGTCGTTATCGACACGGAAGTTCACCGCAGGCGGCGTGCGCCCAAGGCGGCTGGAATCGCACTGATCCGCCGCCAGGGCCGGCAGCGACAGCCCGGAAAGAGAAAGCAGCAAGGCAGCAGACAACGCGCGCGGTCGAAGCATGGAGGGCCTGGAGAGGGGAGCTGGAATCGGAAAAATGCCTGCGTCTTCTGTTGCGCGGTGTGAAGTGTCTGGTCGCGACTGCAGCCTCTGCCGCTTCGGCTGGCGACCGCGTTGCCAACTACCCATGGCTGCGTTCGGTTAAACAGCCTAGTTGCGTAACCTTTTGGAAGGTTCGGTGCCGATTGCATGGCACCACAGACGAGCCAGGCGCGTCGATCGGTTGCGCGGGCTTGGGTTTGCCCATCGCCGGCCCGATAATGGGCGGATGGATATCAGCACCGACAACCCCGATCACGGCTTTCAGTTTCCCGGCACCTTCGAGCTCAGCGCCATGGGCACGGCTGAGCGTGGGCTGGAAACCGAGCTTCCGCGCCTGCTTGCCGCCACCGGCGTGGAGCTGCTGCAGGAGAGCGTGAGCTGGAAGCATTCTTCCAGCGGAAAGTATGTCTCGGTCAAGATTGGCTTCCGTGCCCAAAGCCGCGAGCAGTTCGAGGCCGCGCACCAGGCGCTGCGCGATCATCCGGAAGTGAAGTGGACGCTGTAGCGGCCGAGCCTGTGAGCAGCTCCATGGCTGGCCTGCCTGCGCAATTGCGCGACCTCGGCCAGCAAGACTACGCGCCTGTGTGGCGTGCAATGCAGCGTTTCACCGATGCGCGCGAAGAGTACACCGCCGATGAGATCTGGGTGGTCGAGCATGCGCCGGTGTTTACGTTGGGTCAGGCGGGCAAACCCGAACATGTCCTGGCACCGGGCGAGATCCCGGTGCTACAGGTCGACCGCGGCGGGCAGGTCACGTATCACGGCCCTGGCCAATTGGTGGTGTACCCGCTGCTGGACCTGCGCCGGCTGAAGATCGGCGTGCGCGATTACGTGTGCAAGATCGAACAGGCGCTGATCGATACGCTGGACGAGTGGAACATCGTGGCCGAGCGCCGCGACGGTGCTCCTGGCGTGTATGTGGGCGGGGCCAAGATCGCCGCGCTTGGGATCCGCGTGCGGCGTGGCTGCACCTTCCATGGGTTGTCGTTCAACGTTGCGATGGACCTGCAACCGTTCCACCGCATCAACCCGTGTGGCTACCAGGGTCTGCAGGTGACCTCGGTGCTAGACTTGGGCGGCCCCTCCGGGATGGACGCCGTCAAGGCGGTGCTGCTCGACCAGCTGGCGCGCCAGTTCGGCCTCGTGCTGCAGCCCACTTCCGCATTGCCCGACCTTTCGCTTCCGGCCTGAGCGCCCCGTATCGTCATGACCCAGCCTATCGCCCGTTCCATTCCCTTGCAGGTCGTCTCCGGCGACACCGCCGCGCCTGCGCCGCTGCAGACTGGCGTCAAGCAGATCGGTGGCGACAAGATCAACCGCTCGCCGGTGCAGTTCGTGGATGCGCCGGTGCTGCGGAAACCGTCGTGGATCCGGGTGCGGATTCCGTCTGGCAATGCGGTACAGAACCTCAAGGCCAAGCTGCGCGAAAACCGCCTGGTCACGGTGTGCGAAGAAGCCAGCTGCCCGAACATCCACGAGTGCTTCAGCCACGGCACCGCGACCTTCATGATTTTGGGCGAGGTGTGCACGCGGCGCTGCTCGTTCTGCGACGTGGCGCATGGCCGGCCAAAGCCGCCCGACGCGAGCGAACCTGCCAGCCTGGCCGCCACCGTTGCCGACATGGGCCTGAAGTATGTGGTGGTGACCAGCGTGGATCGCGACGACCTGCGCGACGGTGGCGCGCAGCATTTCGTCGACTGCATCTCGGCGATCCGGACCAGCTCGCCCAACACGCGTATCGAAATCCTGACCCCGGATTTCCGCGGCAAGGGCCGCATGGACCGCGCGCTGGAGATCCTGGCGCTGAGCCAGCCGGACGTGTTCAACCACAACATCGAAACCGTGCCGGACCTCTACCCGAATGTGCGCCCCGGCGCGGACTACCAGTGGTCGCTGACGCTGTTGCAGCGCTTCAAGGCGCAGCATCCGTCCATCGCCACCAAGTCCGGCATCATGCTGGGCCTGGGCGAGACGATGGAGCAGGTGCAGGCCACGCTGCGCGACCTGCGCGCGCACGATGTGGACATGATCACCATCGGCCAGTATTTGCAGCCGACGCCGCACCATCATCCGGTGATGCGTTACTGGACGCCGGAGGAATACAAGGCGCTGGAAGACTACGGCAACGCGCTGGGCTTCAGTCATGTTGCCTCCGGCCCGATGGTGCGTTCCTCGTACCACGCCGATCGTCAGGCCGCAGGCGCCGGCGTCGCCGCCTGAGTCGGCAATAGGCGATCGGACGAGTGCCGCGGCGGGTGGGCACCGGTGCCCGCAGCAGCACCGCGATGCTGGTGCGCTCAATGCCGGCCGGTCTCGCGTGTTGCCAGTAGAGCACTGACTCGACAAGTCGCGACGTTCTTCGGCCGGCCATCGCAATGCCGATCGACGACAGCCCCGTGCATCGCGCGGGGCTGTCGCCGTCTCTGGCCCGTGCGGCGTGCAGCCGCAAGGTACGGTCTCGTTCACAATCCGCTACGGGCCCGGCGCTAGGCTGATTCAGCCAGCGGATGACAACGCCAGCAACTTTCGGCACTGTCATGCTGTCTGATCCGTTCACCGCCTCTCTTTCGTCGGCCCCGTGCCGAGAGCCATTCGATGACCTACAACGTTTCTTCGTGCATGAAGGCCGGCCTGCTGGCGCTGGTGTTGACCACTCCGATGGCTTTGCTCGCACGCGCCGACACTGCGCTGCCGGCCGCTGCCACGCCCGATCAGGCGACGGCCACCAAACTCGTGTACGGCCTGCTCTCCGACAGCCGCTATGCCTACCGGCCGCGCACGCTGGACGAGGCGATGTCCAAGGACGTGTTCAAGCGCTATCTGGAAACGCTGGATGGCGGCAAACAGTTCTTCACCCAGGCCGATATCGACAGCTTCGCGCCCCTCCAGGCCGGTGTTGGCGACGCGTTGCGCGGCGGCAACCTGGAGCCGGCGTTCCAGGTGTTCTCGGTCTACAAGAAGCGCGTCGATCAGCGCGTCAAGTACGCGCGCGACCTGCTCAAGCAGGACTTCGATTTCAGCGGTAACGACAAGTTCGAGTACGACCGCAAGGACGTGCCGTGGGCTGCAGACGACAAGCAGTTGGACGTGCTGTGGCGCCAGTCGGTGATGAACGATTGGCTGCGCCTGAAACTGGCCGGCAAGAAGCCCGACGACATCCGCAAGACGCTGGACAAGCGGTATGTGGCGCTGGCCGATTCGGTCAAGCAGCTCAAGGGCGAAGACGTGTTCCAGTTCTTCGTCAACGCCTACACCAACGCCGTCGACCCGCACACCGATTACTTCACCCCGCGCACTGCCGAGACGTTCAACCAGCAGATGTCGCTGTCGTTGGAAGGCATTGGCGCGCAGCTGCAGAAACAGGACGACATGGTGGTGATCCGCGAGGTGATCCCGGGCGGTCCGGCGGCGGTGGATGGCACGCTCAAGCCGGGCGATCGCATCGTCGGCGTTGGGCAGGCCAAGAGTGGCGCGATCGAAGATGTGATCGGCTGGCGCATCGACGACGTGGTGGCCAAGATCCGCGGCAGCAAGGATACCCAGGTGCGCCTGGAGTACATCCCGGCCGAGTCGGGCATCGATGGCAAGCACCGCACGGTGACCCTGACCCGTCAGAAGGTGCGTCTGGCCGAGCAGGCTGCCAAGGGCGAAACCATCACCTTGCCGGCCACCGGCAGCGAGCCGCAGCGCCGCATCGGCATCATCAAGCTGCCGGGCTTCTACCAGGATTTCGAAGGCCGCCGTCGCAATGCAGCCGACTACGCCTCGGCCACGCGCGACGTCGCCAAGCTGCTGGCCGGCTTCAAGACCGACAAGGTCGATGGCGTGGTGCTGGACCTGCGCAACAACGGCGGTGGTTCGCTCGACGAGGCGATCGAACTGACCGGCTTGTTCATCGAGCAGGGGCCGGTCGTGCAGGTCCGCGAATCCGGCGGCCGCGTCACCGTCAATGGCGACAGCGACCCCAAGGTCGCCTGGGACGGCCCGCTGGCTGTCTTGATCAACCGCGGCTCGGCGTCGGCATCGGAGATCTTTGCCGGTGCGATCCAGGATTACGGCCGTGGTCTGGTGATCGGCGAAACCAGCTTCGGCAAGGGCACCGTGCAGAACATCGTCGACCTGGATCGTTGGCCTGCTGCCGAAGGGCAGCGGTATGGGCAGGTCAAGCTGACGATCGCGCAGTTCTTCCGCGTCAGCGGCTCCAGCACCCAGCACAAGGGTGTGGTGCCGGATATCGCCTTCCCGGCCAGCGTGGATGCCACCGAGTTCGGTGAGAGCACCTACGACAATGCATTGCCGTGGACGCGTATCGCCGCTGCCCCGCATACCCAGTACGGCAACTTCGCAGCATTGCTGCCCAAGTTGCAGGCCCTGCACACTGCGCGCATTGCCAGCGACAAGGAGTTCCAGTGGTGGGAAGAAGACGTCAAGCAGTTCCGCGACGAAAAGGCCAAGAAGTACATTTCGTTGAATGAGGCCGAGCGCGTTGCCGAGCGACAGAAGCAGGATCAGCAGCGCAAGGATCGCCAGCAGATTCGCAAGCAACTCGGCCTGCCGCTGGATCCGCTTGCCGAAGACAGCGACGACGGCCTGACCGGTAACGAGCGCGACATCGTCAAGGACACTGCACGCGAAAAGGCCGCCGAAAAGCGCCCGGATCCGCTTCTGCATGAATCGGCGGCCATCCTGGCAGATGCGCTGGGCTTGCTGTCGCAGGACAAGCCCTTGTCGGCGCAGGTGCTGCCGAAGTCGACCTCCCCGGGACGTTGGGCAGACTGAGCCACGCTGCCGATCGACTGCATGGACGCCACCGCTTGCCGGTGGCGTTTTCATGTTGGCAATACCGTGGCTGCTGGCAGCGTCTCAAGCGACCGCCTGCCAGCAGGCCTGCAGGCCGAGCAGCAGCAAGGTGCCGAAAAATATCCGGCGGAATGCCTCGGAAGAGATGCGGCGTCGCAGCTTCGTGCCGGCCCACACTCCCAGTGCGGTGGGCAGCAGCGCCAGCAGCGATGGCAGGCCGGCGGAGAGCGGCACCCCACCATGCCAGACCAGCGCCGCCGCCAGCGCAAGCGTTGCCGTGCCGAAGCACGCGGCCAGTGCGCGGATCAACAGGTCGCGTGGCAGGCCAAGTGCAGACAGGTACGGCACCACCGGGAGGACCAGCACGCCGGTGGCGCCATTGAGCAGGCCACCGACCAGGCCGATCAGCGGGCTGCCCCAGCGCTCGTGACGTGGCGGCAGGGTCCATTGCCGGCGGGCAAGCCCAAGCAGGGCATAGGCGACCAGCAGGACCCCAAGCGCGCCGCGCAGGTAGCGCGGATGACCGCCAATCATCAATCCGGCACTGAACCAGGTGCCCACCACCACCATGGCCAGCACCGGCCACAGACGTCGCAACAGCAGGGTCGCAGCTGGCCCCCAGGCCTGCTGCAGGTTCGTCACCAACGAAGGCAGCACCAGCAGCGCGGCGGCTTGGCTGGGCGGCAGCCACAGTCCCAACAGGCCCATTGCCACGGTTGGCAGCCCCATGCCGGCGACGCCTTTGACCGCGCCGGCAAGCAGGAACACAGCGGCGACCATGCCAAGTTGCGAAACGTCTTCATTCATGGCGGTCAGGATCGGTGCGGCAGCGGTGTCCGGCAAGCTGTCTTTGTTTGAGGCAGACTTCGGCCACGCCGAAGGCTGGAGGTGCAGATGCAGGTGGAATTCACCGACTTGCGGATCTTTGTTGCGGTGGCCGACACCGGCAGCATCACTGCCGGCGCCGACCGCGTGGCGCTGTCGCTGGCGGCTACCAGTGCGCGTATTCGCGCGCTGGAGCTGCAGATCGGCGCGGCCCTGTTCGAGCGTGGTCGGCGAGGCGTGACGCTCACCGCTGCCGGCCAGGTCCTGCTGCGGCATGCACGGGCATTGGCACGCCAGGAACAGGCCATGCGCAGCGAGCTTGGCGATTACGGACTCGGTGGACAGGTCACCCTGCGATTGGCTGCGAACACCGCCGCACTCTCCGAATGGCTACCCGAGTGCGTTGCGGATTTTTTGCTGGCCCATCCGCGGGTGGACCTGACCCTGGCCGAATGGGGCAGCGAGGAGGCTGCCGATGCCGTGCGCGATGAACGTGCCGACCTTGCCGTGGTGGCCGGGCATGCCGACTTCACCGGCCTGCAACGGCGTCCGTTCCGACAGGATCGCCTGGTGGTCGCGGTGGCCGCCAGCCATCCGCTTGCCGGCGCAGGCAGCCTGCGTCTGGCCGATATCGCGCCGATGCAGTTGCTGGCGTTATCGGCCGACAACGCCTTGCAGCGCCACCTGCGGACGCATCTGGCCCGGGCCGGCGTACAGCTGCGCATCCGTGCGCGCGTGCCGGGTCTCGAAACGCTGTGCCGCATGCTGGCACGCGGCGTGGGCGTGGCCATCGTGCCGCACGCGGCGCTGGCGTGCTCCAGTGTCAGGCAGCAGCTGGCGGCGGTGCCGCTGGAGGAACCCTGGGCGCGGCGCGAGCTGTCCATCATCTGGCGCGACGCCCCCTCGGTCACCCTGCAGGCCTTGCTGGAATGGCTGCAGGCCAGCGCCACGCATGCCGGCATTCATCCGGCTTGATGACCGCAGCGCTGCGGGCATCGGGTGGCCGTGTCACAGCCGGCACGCGCCTGGCTGCCGGCCAACGGCTCTTGCACGTCCGTGTTTTCAGGGTGGCCACTCGAACTCGGCCATCACTGGGTAATGGTCCGACGGCAGAATGCCGCCGGGACGATCGTCCAGTGTCGCAAAGCGGGAAGGACGCAATCCGCGATACAGGATCCAGTCGATGCGCCGGGTCGGGTGCGTGGTGAAATCCTGGAAGGTATTTTCCGGCCCGCTGCGCTTGCTGGCCTGTGCGCGCGCATCGCGAAGTACTGCGGTCAGCGTGGGGTAGGTGATCTTGTCCGGATCGCTGTTGAAGTCGCCGGTCAGCACCACCGGGATCGTGGCAGGCAACTGCGCGATGCGCGACAGGATCAGGCGCGCGCTGCGCTCGCGGGCGGGCTCGTCCTCATCGCGATACGGAAAGTGCGTATTGAACAGGTAAAAGCGGCGTTTGTCGCTGCGGCGCTCGAACAGCGCCCACGTGGCCATGCGTGGCAGTACATTGCCCCAGGTGATGCTGCCGGCGCGTTCGGGCGTGTCGGACAGCCAGAAGTCGCCTGACTCCACCACCTCCAGGACGCGCGCGTCGTAGAACACGCCCATGTGCTCGTCGCTGTCATCGCCGCGCCGGCCCTGGCCGAACCAGCGGTAGTCGGGCAACTGTTCGGCCAGAAAGGCCGCCTGTTCGCTCACCAGTTCCTGCGTGCCGAACACATCGGGATGCGTCTGTTTGATCAAGGCGACCATGGCAGCGCGACGCACTTGCCAGCGTTTGTCGCCATCGGTATCGGCCGGCACGCGCACGTTGAACGACATGACCCGCAGTGGTGCCACCGGCGTGCCAGCCAGCGCGGGTAGGGCGATGCACGACAGTGCACCGATTGCCAGAAGGCAGCGCAGCACCTGCGCGATGGAGCGTGGCATGCAGGGAAATTCCTCGAAGAAGCAAGAGCGCCGAGTCTAGCCAGAGATGATGACCGCTGCGTCACGGCGACGATCACCGATGCACAGGCAAGCGGCCGCTTGACGCCGTCGTGCATCGGCGTAGCATTTCACCAAGCCGGCGGACAGACCGCCAGCTCACCACTCAACCGTGAGGGATTCTCATGGCAACACCGTACGACTATCTCGTGTTTATCGGGCGTTTCGAGCCCTTTCATAACGGCCACGCCGCCGTCGCCCGCCACGCGCTGGGCAAGGCGAAAAAGCTCATCGTGCTGATCGGCTCGGCCGACACGCCCCGCACCATTCGCAATCCTTGGACCGTCGCCGAACGTGCGGTGATGATCGAATCTGCGTTGCCGGGCGAAACCGCGCGGTTGCTCGTGCGCCCGCTACGCGACCATCTGTACAACGAAAGCCTGTGGATCGCCGAAGTGCAGCGGCAGGTTGCCGAAGCGGTGCACGCCGATGGCGGCACGCTGGATGCGAACATCGGCCTGATCGGCATGGACAAGGATGCCAGCAGCTACTACCTGCGTGAGTTTCCGCAGTGGCCGCTGGAGGACGTGCAACATACCGCAACGCTGTCGGCCACCGAATTGCGCCGCTATCTGTTCGAAGCCGGCGACATCGGTTTCCACGGCGGCTTGTTGATGCTGCGCGGCAATGTGCCGGCGCCCGTCTACGACATGCTGGAGGCCTTCCGGCGCAACTCGCCCAGCTACGCGCAGCTGGTGGCCGAATACCGCTTCATCGAGCAATACCGCGCCGCGTGGAAAGACGCGCCATATCCGCCGACATTCGTGACCACCGATGCGGTGGTGGTGCATTCGGGCCATGTGCTGCTGGTGCGGCGTCGCGCCGAACCGGGCAAGGGATTGTGGGCGTTGCCTGGCGGTTTCGTCGGCCAGGAGGAAGGGCTGCTGGATTGCTGCCTGCGCGAGTTGCGCGAGGAAACCCGGCTCAAGTTGCCGGTGCCGGTGCTCAAGGGCTCGTTGCGTGGCAGGCAGGTCTTCGATCATCCCGAGCGCAGTCAGCGCGGACGCACCATTACCCATGCGTTCCATTTCGAGTTTCCGGCCGGGGAGTTACCTGCGGTGCGCGGCGGCGACGATGCCGACAAGGCACGCTGGATTCCGATCGCCGAAGTGATGGCGATGGGCCCGCGCCTGTACGAAGACCACCTGCACATTCTTGAATTCTTCCTGGGCCGTGGCTGACGCGCGCAAACGACGACGTGCTGCCGCGATACCACCAGGGGCGCACATGCCGTGACCGCTTGAACCGTGACCTCCCGCCGGCGGACAGACCGCCGGTTCATTCGACGCGAAGGAGCTTCCGTCATGCATTACCTCGATAACCTGCTGCTCAACACCGATAGCTACAAGGCCAGCCACTGGCTGCAATATCCGCCCGGCACCGATGCGTCGTTTTTCTACGTCGAATCGCGCGGTGGGCTCTACGAGCAGACCGTGTTCTTCGGTCTGCAGTCGCTCCTGAAGGACGCGATCAACCGGCCGGTGACGCACGCCGACATCGACGATGCGAAACACTTGCTGGCTGCGCATGGCGAGCCGTTCAACGAGGCAGGCTGGCGCGATATCGTCGACCGGCTTGGCGGTCAGTTGCCGATCCGCATCCGCGCGGTGCCCGAGGGCGCCGTGGTGCCAACGCACAACGTGCTGATGACCATCGAGTCCACCGACGCCAAGGCGTTCTGGGTGCCGTCGTATCTGGAAACCTTGTTGCTGCGCGTGTGGTACCCGGTGACGGTGGCCACGGTGAGCTGGCAGGTGAAGCAGATCGTGCGCGACTACCTGGAGCGCACCAGCGACGATCCGGAAGGACAGCTGCCTTTCAAACTGCACGATTTTGGCGCGCGTGGCGTGTCCAGTCTTGGCTCGGCCGCATTGGGCGGTGCCGCGCATCTGGTGAATTTTCTCGGTACCGACACCTTGTCGGCGTTGCTGCTGGCGCGTGCGCATTACCACACGCCGGTGGCCGGGTATTCGATTCCCGCTGCCGAGCACAGCACCATCACCAGCTGGGGCCGCGAGCGCGAGGTGGATGCGTATCGCAACATGCTGCGGCAGTTCGCGCGCCCGGGTTCGATCGTGGCGGTGGTGTCGGACAGCTACGACATCTACCGTGCCATTCGCGAACATTGGGGCACTACCTTGCGCGAGGAAGTGATCGCCTCCGGCGCGACGGTGGTGATTCGTCCGGATTCGGGCGACCCGGTGGACGTGGTCGAGCAGTGCCTGCTGTTGCTGGACGAAGCGTTCGGCCATCAGCTCAATGGCAAGGGCTACAAGGTGCTCAACCATGTGCGGGTGATCCAGGGCGATGGCATCAACCCCACCTCGCTGCGCGCGATCCTGGAACGCATCACCGCCGCCGGCTATGCCGCCGATAACGTTGCCTTCGGCATGGGCGGTGCGTTGCTGCAGAAGGTGGACCGCGACACGCAGAAGTTTGCGTTGAAGTGCTCGGCGGTGCGCGTGGACGGGCAGTGGGTCGACGTCTACAAGGACCCGATCACCGACCAGGGCAAGCAGAGCAAGCGCGGTCGCCTGACCTTGCTGCGCAATCGCCACGATGGCAGCTACCGCAGCGCGTTGCTCGATGAGGTCGACACCTACCCGGACAGCGAAGACGCGCTGGTCACGGTGTGGGAAAACGGCGTGTCGCAACAGGAGTGGACGCTGGAGCAGGTGCGCGCGCGTGCCGACGCTGCTCGTCGCTGACGCGCGGCGCGCAGGACTCGCCATGCACGCTTCCATCGACGACATCTCCTTGTTGCCTGCTTCAGCGCTGTTGGCGCGTCTGCGCGCCGCAGCGCCCCACCTGCAGCGGCGTGTGCCGCTGCAGGACGACGCCAGTCGCTGGCATACGCTGCGCATCGGCGGGCGCACGTATCGCGCGGCGCTGCCGATCACCTTTACCCCGTATGCCTCGGTGCGGCCGTGTTCGGCGCGCTGCGGGTTCTGTTCGGAAAATCTGCGGCAGCACCGGGGCGGTCGCGCGGCAGCGACGTTGCGACCTGGGCCTGCGTATTTCCAGCAGTTGAGCTCTGTCTTGCAGTTGCTGCGCGATGTGCCGCTGTCGTATTCGTTGTCGGGTCTGGAAATGACCGACGATGCAGCGTGGCTGCAGACCTTGCTGCAGACGCTGGCAACCACGCCGAACGGCCCGCGCATCGAGCAGCGCGTGCTGTACAGCAATGGCGCAGGGCTGGCGCGTGCGGACGGTGCGCGGTTGATCGAGGCGTTGGTTGCCTTCGGGCTGTCGTGGGTCGAGCTGTCGCGTCATCATCCGTTGCAGGAGCGCAACGACGCGATCATGCGTTTCCGCCCGGATGAGCCAATCGCAGATGTGGCGACCTTCGTGCAGACGGCACGGCGGCTGGCAGCACGGTTGCCGCTGCGATTGGTCTGCATCGTGCAGCGCGGTGGCGTGGACAATGCCGACGCCATTGCGCAGTACATCGCGTGGGCGCGCAGCTGCGGCGCCAGCCAGGTGATCTTTCGGGAATTGTCGCGGTTGGACGATGCCTATCGCAGCAACGGCACGCTGCGCTACATCGGCGCGCACCGCGTCGGCGTGGACACGTTGCTGGCCGAGTGCATGCAGCAGCCCTGGTGGTCGCGCTGGCAACCCGATGGCCTCACCGAAGGCTATTACTTCTGGAATGTGCGGCTGCGCGATCGGGCGGGCTTGCAGGTGGTCTTCGAAAGCGCCGACTACGCCGCGATGCATGCGCGTCACGCGACCGGCGATCTGTACAAGCTGGTGTTCTTCGCCAACGGCCGTCTCTGTGCGGGCTGGGACCCGGACGCCGATGTTTTGTGGGAACCCATCGATGGATGAGTTCGATCAGCGCAGTTGGTGGACGCCGGTCCCGGACGATGCCGCCTGGGGGCTGCCCGACGATCTGCGCGCGGCCGACCCGCTCGGCGGGCGCGATTGTGGCTGGGTCAATCAGATGCGCCCGTTTGTGCGCCATTTCAGCCGGCCGGGCGAGCAGGTGTTCGACCCGTTCTGTGGCTTTGGCAGCAGCTTGCTGGCGGCCGCGCTGGAAGGCCGCAACGCGCATGGCATGGAAATCGATCCGGCACGCGCGCAGTTGGCACGTGCGCGTCTGCAGCGGCATGCGGTGGAGGCGCCGGTGGTGGTCGGCAGCCTGGCCGTTAACGCGCCGGCAGGGCCGATCGACCTGTGTCTGACCAACGTGCCGTATTTCGGCTGCCACTGGCGTGGCGACGTGCTGCCTGGGCAGCTTTACGCAAGCAGCGATTACGCCAGCTATCTGACCGGCATGCGTGCGGTCTTCCATGCGCTGCGCAAGCAGATGCGGCCCGACGGCGTGGGCGTGGCGATGGTGCAGAACGTGGTGGTCGGCGGCCTCGTGATCCCGCAGGCCTGGGATCTGGGCCGCATCCTGGCCAGCCTGTTCACCCTGCGCGAGGAGCGGGTGCTGTGCTATCGGCGTCCGGCCGCCGCGCTGGCGCATGCCGAGACACAGAGCAATCGCAGCCACGAATACGCGCTGATCTTTCAGCATTGTCGTGCCCGGCTGGATCTGCAGCAGGCCGCGCAATTGCTGCAGGCGGTGCAGGCACAGGGCCTGCCGGTGGTGGTGCATGGCAGCTACGCGCGCTGGCTGGCGTCGCCGACCCTGGTGCCCGACGGTCCGGCCGATCTGGACCTGATGCTGCATGGCGAACAAGCGCTGTGGGACCGCCTTACCCTCTGGCTGCAGCAACAGGGCTTCGCGTTGAGCCTGTGGGGCGAACCGTGCCGTGCGCCGGTGGCACTGGCGGTGGTGCGTGCGCACCATTACCTGCGCGCCGAGCGCATCGGTGCCGATGGCCGCCGCCTGCAGATAGACCTGCAATTGCCAGTGGATGAACCGCCGTTGCCCTGACCCGGCAACGCGACGCCGCGCGCACATGGGTTGCCGCTATGCTCTGTGCCGGTTTTGGATGCCGGAATCTCTCTATGTCTTGTTCTTCCCTGATCGCGCGCGGCGCACTGCTTGGCGCGCTGGCAACCCTGGCTGGCTGCGGCGGCAGCAAGGGCGACACGATGCTGATGCGCGAGTCGTTCAATTCCGACGACACCTATTCGCGCAGCGTGGCGGCCAGTTCGCCGCAAGCCTGCGAGGCGGCGCGGCGCGTGCTGTTGAGTCAGGGCTACGCGGTCACGCGCGCAGATGCCGCCGCGGTGGAAGGCAGCAAGAACTTCCAGCTCAAGGAAGCCGACCAGAGCGAACAACTCAATCTGCGCATTTCCTGCGCCAGCCAGGACGGCGGCAAGGCGCAGGTGTTCGTCAGTGCGTTGCAGGACCGTTACGCACTGAAGAAGAGCTCCACCTCGGCCAGCGTGGGCGTCGGCGTGCTGGGCTCGTTGTCGTTGCCGGTCGGCAGCAGCGGCGATTCGCTGGTGCGCGTATCCAGTACCACGGTGCAGGATGCGGCGTTCTACAAGCGCTTTTTCGAACGCCTGAATTCGTATCTCCCCAAGGTCACCGAAGCCGTACCTGCTGCGGTGAGTGCAGCGCCTGCGCCCGCACCTGCTCATGCGGCCACACCAGCGCCGGCAGCCGCAGTGCCCGCAACGCCTGCAGCGAACTCTTCGACGCCCGCATCGCCTGCGCCCGCTGCAGCCGCTCCCACAACGGTCGCGCAGCCGCCGGTCGCGCCATTGCCGGTCGAAGCGCAAGACCCCCCGCCAGCACCGGCGCAGGTGCCGCAAACCGAGCCCGCCACGCAGCCGTGATGGCGTGTTCACGCTTCGCGCCAAAGCCTGAATAGCCAGGTGTGCGCTTCACGTTATGTTCTCGAGCCAGCGGCCAGAGTGCGCCCATGCCTCGCCGAGCGGGCGAGAAACGTGGAGAACAACGATGAAAATGCGCACCTCCCTGTTGGGTATGTCCCTGATCGGCCTGATGGCGACGAGCACCTTCGCACAGGCTCAAAACTATTCGCATCAGCAGCGCTATACCGAAGCGGACGAGGGTCGCAGGTTCAATGACGGCACCCGCGTGCGCTGCCGCAATGTCGAAGTGCAAAAGAACTCGACCGACCCGAACCGCATCGGCGGGACGCTGGCCGGCGCTGCAATCGGTGGCCTGCTGGGCAACTAGGTTGGCGGCGGTAACGGCAAGAAGCTGGCGACCGTGGCAGGCGCCGTGGCGGGCGGTGCGGCAGGCCGCACCATCCAGGGCAATCGCCAGCAGGCCAACGGCAATCGCCAAGTCGAGCGCTTCTGCGAACGTCGCTGAGTCTGGTGCAGCGATTGAGCTGAATTGAATCCTGCGAGCCCCGGCCATGCCGGGGCTTTCTACGTTTGAGAGTGGCGTCGTGCGGACGATTTATTGCCTATGCCATCGATGAGGGTTGTCCGCGCGCAGCGCAGTGCGTCATCGCGCTCACCAGGTGCGCCGATGCCGCCACGGCATGCGCGCCTGCGCCGACTTGCTGCGCTGGTATGTGCAAGCGGCTTGCTGGCGGGGCAGCTGCTGCAGGTCGCCGACGCTGCGCCGAGCCAGACCGCCCGCGCCGCCAGCGCAGATTGCGTGGAAGCGCTGCTGCGACGGCTGGGATGGACCATCCATCGCGCCGCGGTGAGCGCGCCGTTGGTCCAGCGCGGCGCACCTTGCACGCGCGGCACGCTTGCGCAGGCGCAAGCCGCCGGCGATCTGCAGCTGACGCTTCCGGCCGATTGGGACACGCAACAGCGCGGCGCAGCGCTCACCGCCGTGCTGGACGATGCAGCCACGCACTGCGCCTATGCGTTCGAACTCGGTGCAGCCACCCGCCGCGCGGTAACGCAATTGCAGAACAACCCGCGCTACCGCTTCTCGGCGCTGCAGCTGGGCTGGGTCGGATTCGGCTGGCGTGGCGCAGCCGCGCAGGGCTGGAGCGGTTTTCGCAGTTTCGGTCGCGGGTATCAGCCGCGCGGCAGCAATGCGCAGGCGTTGGATGCGTTCTACCGTGGCCAGGTGCGTTCCGAGTGCGGCGTAGGCCGACAGGTGGCTCAGCTCGCTACCCAGCGCGAGCTGTTCGGCGATGCCGGGTTCGACGAGGTATTTACGCCTGGCGAATTGTCGATCGGCACGTTCCTGACCTTGCACAACACCGACAGCATCCTGCTCGGTGCGCATGCCGGCGAATTCTTCGCCGACGGCAAGGCGGTGAAAACCTCTCAGCTCGGGCGGCAGGCGTTCGTCGGCGCACCTGGCTTCATCGCGCATGTGTTCGATAAGTCCTACCTGGATGACATCCACAATCAGGCCGAAAATTTCGTGGTCGTGGATGTCAGCGATGCAGCCGCGCAGGCGCTGGCGCAGCATGGTGGCTTTGCGTACTACGACGCGCGCAACCAGCAGATCTGGGAGTTGGCCAAACAGTTGCGCGGGCCTGGCAAGCGCCGCTTCGAACGCCTGCTTTACGAGCGCGATGCAGCGTTGCGCGCCACGCTCGACCCACAGCAGCAGGCACAGCTGCTGCAGCTGCAGACGCTGCTGGATGACCCGTTCTACCATGGCTTTTTGGTCTATGTGCATCCAAAAGGCACCAAGCCGATCGGCTACCACGTGGCACGCCTGCTCGACCGTAACCCGCGCACGCCGTACGCCATCGACCTGACGTTGCACAATGTGCGCACCACCTTGTACTGGCGATGGATCGACTGGCAGCTGCAGCAGTGCAGCGCCGCCACCGTCGCGGAACAATCCATTGAGAATTCCGCCACGCCAGCGTACGCCGAGCGTGGCACCCTGCACTGATCAGATCATGAGGAGCGATTATGGAACTGGGTATGGTGGGACTGGGCCGCATGGGCGCCAACATGGCCGAGCGCTTGGTCAATGGTGGGCATCGCGTGCATGGCTACGATCCGGGCGCGAACGCGCGCACCAGCGCGCAAGCCAAGGGCATCGTCACCGCCGATGCGCTGGCAGCGCTGGTGTCCGCACTGCCGAGCCCGCGCGTGGTGTGGTTGATGGTGCCGGCCGGCAAGATCGTCGATGACACGCTGGCGCAGCTGCTGCCCTTGCTGCAGGCCGGCGACATCGTCATCGATGGCGGCAATTCGTACTACAAGGATTCGCAGCGGCGTGCGGCATTGCTGCAGGCCAGTGGCATCGCGTTTGTCGATTGCGGCACCAGCGGTGGCATCTGGGGTCTGCAGGAAGGCTATAGCCTGATGGTGGGTGGCGACGAAGCGGCGGTGACGGGGTTGCATCCGATCCTGGCAACGCTCGCGCCGGCGCCGGACAAGGGCTGGGGACGGGTTGGCCCGAGCGGTGCAGGCCACTTCACCAAGATGGTCCACAACGGCATCGAATACGGAATGATGCAGGCCTACGCGGAAGGCTTCGCGCTGATGCAGCACAAGGCCGATTTTGCGTTGGATCTGCACCAGGTTGCCGAAATCTGGCGCGATGGCAGCGTGGTGCGTTCGTGGCTGCTGGATCTGACGGCCGATGCGTTGACGCATAACCCGACCATGGCCGGCATCGCGCCGTTCGTGGCCGATTCTGGCGAAGGCCGCTGGACGGTTGCCGAAGCGATCGATCTGGAAGTCTCTGCACCGGTCATCACGTTGTCGCTGATGGAGCGGCTGCGCTCGCGCGACAAGGATTCGTTTACCGACAAGCTGCTCGCGGCGATGCGCAGCCAGTTCGGCGGCCACGCGGTGATGACCACGACCTCGGCAGCGCCGACGATCGGTAGCAAGGACGCGTAAGGGCTGGGATGCGATGGCTGTGCGAGCCGGATCGCGGCGCGCACTGTTGGAAGTACAGAACCGTCTCAGCGTGATCAGCCGCGCGCGGCATCCAGCCACTGCACTCGGCCGTCCGCAGCGCCGCGTTGCGCAAGGTCCACCAGCTGCATCAGCTGCACCGCATCGCTGCTGCTGACCGGCGCCGGGCCGGTGCCTGCCAGTGCGTCGCGAAAGGCGGCGTAGCACTGCCGGTAGTCGCCCGGCAGGTTATCGGGCTGATGGGTGTGGACGCGGCCTTCGTCATCGACGCGGGTGAGCGTGCCTGGTAAGGGGTCCACGCCCCAACCGACCGTGCCGGGCCGACGGCCCGCGCGCAGCTGGTCTTCCTGCGTATCCAGGCCGTGCTTGAGGTAACTGCCACGCGTGCCGTGCACGGCGAAGCGCAGGCTCCCATCGGCCACCAGCGACCCGGCGTGCAGAATCACGCGCAGCCGGGGGTAGTGCAGGGTGACATGGAAATAATCGACGCTGCGTGCCTGGTCGCGCTGACGTTGCAGATCCGCGGCAATGCCCTGCGGCATACCGAACAACTGCATCGCCTGATCGAGCAGATGCGGGCCCAGGTCGTACCACAGTCCGGCACCGGGGCTATCGCTCTCGCGCCAACGGTCGCGTACCTGCGGGCGATAGCGGTCGAAGTGCGAATGAAATTCCACCACCTCGCCCAGCTGGCCTTCTTCGATCAGCCGGCGCACGGTGAGAAAGTCCGCATCCCAGCGGCGATTCTGGAACACGCTGATGATGCGTCCCGCGGCGTTGGCGGCATCGACCATCTGTTGCGCCTGCGTCGCATCCAGCGCGAACGGCTTGTCCACCAGCACATGCTTGCCGGCGGCCAGGGCCTCCAGCGCGAAGGGCGCATGGGTATGGTTCGGGGTAGCCAGCACCACGGCATCCAGTGCGGGATCGGCCAGCGCACTGTCGAGGTCGGCCACCACGGTGACGCCGGGGAAATCGGCCTGTGGCTGTTGCGGCTTGGACGACACCACGCTGTGCAGCTGCAGGCCGGGGGTGCTTGCGATCAGCGGTGCATGAAAGGTGCGGCCGACATAGCCATAGCCGACGACGGCCAGATTGAACAGTTTAGGCATTGAAAACGGTTCATCGCAACGACGGAGGGAGCCGGCATGGTATTGCACCTGCCCGTGTGCGCAGGGTTCACAACCTCTGCATGCAACGGTCACGTCTGCTCGACGAGCGCCACCGCAAGCTGCGCCCACATTCAACAGGAGGTGCTTGGTATGAAGAACATGACGCATGCACGCAAGTTGCTGGCTCTGTCGCTGTCGCTCGGTCTGACCCTCGGCGCGTCGCAGGCATTTGCGGCACCGCAGGAACATGCCGACCACAAGGATCATGCTGCCGGCATGAACGAGTCCAAGAAGCCGGTCACCGACACCTGGATCACCACCAAGGTCAAGGCCGACCTGCTGGCCACCGACAACGTCTCCGGTACCGACGTGAAGGTCGAGACCAAGAACGGCATCGTGACCCTGACCGGTGCGGTCGCCACCCAGGCCGAGCATGACAAGGCCGTTGCCGTTGCCAAGGGCATCGAGGGCGTCAAGAGCGTCAAGTCGACCGGCCTGAAGGTCACCGCTGCGAAGAAGTAAGCGCAGCTGCTGCGAATGCCGGGCCGCCGAGGCGAGGCGGCGACCCGAGCACCAGGCGCACTCCACGGAGTGCGCCTTTTTCGTTTCGAAGAACCGTCCAGTCTGCCGATAGTCGGCAACGCGCTCGCGCCGTTTTCACGCATGCTATACGTATGCTATGCCCATTCAGCTATGTCACAGACGGACATGATTTCTCTGAATCATTAATCTGGCAAGCTGCGTGATCGGAGACAATGCCGATCAGTCTTAGGCCCCCTGCAGCGAGCGAATTCGGTCCAGCAATGCAAACAACGGTCCAAGCAGACAAATGGGATCGCTGGCGCCTGCCTCTATTGGCGGTTGCCGTGTTCCTGATTGTGGTGGTGCCCTCGTTGTTGCTGCAGCAGATGGCCCGCAACGCCAACCAGGCCGCGACCTGGGTCTCGCATAGCCAGCAAGTGCTGGAAAACGCGCAACGCTTGGAAGCGGCAATGCGCAACGCCGAATCGGCAGCGCTGATGCGCTCGCACGGGGTCGAGCGCCCGGCGCTGCTGGAACGGATGCGGCGCGGGCGTAGCGAGGCCCAGGCCGCGGTGCAGCGGCTGATTTTTCTGACCAAAGACAACCCCGCCCAGCAAGTACGCATGGGGCGCATCCAGAGCACTATCGAACGGCGTCTGCTATTGGCCGAGCGCATTGCGGTGACCACCGCGCCGGAGCAAATCCGCGCGCTGATCAACGACATGACCCTGAACAACCCGATCCGTGTGCTGATCGATGACCTGCAAAGCGCCGAAGGCGGTCTGCTGGCGCTGCGCAATGCGCGCGCCGAAACCGAGCGCATGCATTACGCGGTGTTGAGCTGGGCGGCGCTGGCGGTGCAGTTGCTGTTGCTGGGCACGGTGACCTGGCTGCTGCAGCGGCAGATCCGCCGCCGGCTGGCGGCCGAGCAGGAATACCTGCGCGCCAATGGCCGCGCCAGCTCGGTGCTGCAAACCGTGCGCGAGCCGATCGTGCTGCTGGATGCCAGCCAGCGCATCGTGTTGCATAACCCTGCCTTTGCCGACCTGTATGGCCTGGAAGAGCGCGGCAACGAATTGATGGCGCTGGAAGATGTGGGCGGGGGCGTCTGGCGCGATGCGCAGATCCACCAGCGTCTGGCGGACGTGTTGTTGCGTGGACGCGAGTTGTGGGATTACGAACACGAGCAGCGCGCCGCCGACGGCGTGCTGCGCACCATGTTGATCAATGCACGCCGCATGCCGCTGCCCGACACCGCCGACGAAGACGTGGTGCTGATGACGGTGAGCGACATCAGCCTGCAGAAGACCGCGCAGTTGCGCATCCATGAGCTCAACCGGCAGATGGAGGGCAAAGTGGAGCAGGTCTCGGAAGTCAACCGCGAACTGGAAGCCTTCAGCTATTCGGTCTCGCACGATCTGCGCGCACCGTTGCGGCATGTGGCCGGATTCTCCGACAAGCTGGCGCGTCATCTGGGCGATACGGCCGACGAGAAGTCGCGTCATTACATGGAAGTGATCAGCAGCTCGGCGCGGCGCATGGCCTCGCTGATCGACGATCTGCTGGTGTATTCGCGCCTGGGCCGCGGTGCGCTGCGCCTGCAGGCGGTGGACATGCAATCGCTGGTGGCCGAAACGCGTGCGATTCTGGATTCCAACGTGCAGAGCGAGAACACCGGCCACCGGGTGGAATGGCATATCGCACCACTGCCGGTGCTGGTTGCCGACGAAAACATGATGCGCCAGCTGTGGATGAACCTGCTTGGCAATGCAGTCAAGTACAGCGCCAAGCGCGAGGTGGCCAAAATCGAGGTCAGCTACACGCCGATGTCCGACGGCGGCCACCAGTTCAGCGTGCGCGACAATGGTGCCGGTTTCGATATGGAATACAGCGGAAAATTGTTCGGTGTGTTCCAACGTTTGCACAAGGCCAGCGAATACGCTGGGACCGGCATCGGCCTGGCCAGCGTGCGGCGGGTGTTGACCCGTCACGGCGGCCGGGTATGGGCCGAAGGCGCCGTCGACGAAGGCGCCACGTTTTATTTCGTGTTACCTCCTGCGCTTGAAGCGCCCAACCAAGAGTTCACTGCATGACCGCCATCCGTACCATTCTTCTGGCAGAAGACAGCCCGGCCGATGCGGAGATGGCGGTCGACGCCTTGCGCGAAGCCCGCCTTGCCAATCCCATCGTGCACGTCGAAGACGGCGTGGAAGCCATGGACTACCTGCTGCGCCGTGGCATGTTCGCCGACCGCGAGGAAGGCCTGCCGGCCGTGCTGCTGCTGGACATCAAGATGCCGCGCCTGGACGGGCTGGAAGTGCTCAAGCAGGTGCGCAGCGACGAGACGCTCAAGCGCCTGCCGGTAGTGATCCTGTCGTCCTCGCGCGAAGAAAGCGATCTGGCCCGCAGCTGGGACCTGGGCGTGAATGCCTATGTGGTCAAGCCGGTGGATGTGGATCAGTTCTTCAACGCGGTCAAGACGCTCGGCACGTTCTGGGCGGTCATCAACCAGGCACCGGAGCTGGACTGAACCATGCCGCATGAGGGGGGCAACCTGGAGCAGCTGAAGATCCTTCTGGTGGAAGATTCACCGGAAGACGCCGAGCTGTTGTCCGATCAGTTGCTCGAGGCCGGGCTGGATGCGGCATTCGAGCGTGTGGACAGCGAGCCGTCGCTGCGCGCCGCGCTGGACGACTTCCAGCCGGACATCGTGCTGTCGGACCTGAGCATGCCGGGCTTTTCCGGACACCAGGCGCTGCGCCTGGTGCGCCAGAACGGTGCCACACCCTTCATCTTCGTCTCCGGCACCATGGGTGAGGAGACCGCGGTCAAGGCGCTGCAGGATGGCGCCAACGACTACATCATCAAGCACAACCCGACGCGCTTGCCGAGCGCGGTGATCCGCGCGATCCGCGAGGCGCGTGCGGATCTGGAACGCCAGCGCGTGGAAAGCGAGCTGATGCGCGCGCAACGTCTGGAAAGCCTGGCGATGCTCGCGGCCGGTTTGAGTCACGACCTGCGCAATATCCTGCAACCGTTGTTGATCGTGCCCGACCTGCTGGCCGGGCGCACCGACGACCCGCAGCTGCGTCAGCTGGCCAACGTGGTGGCCGAATGCGGCCGGCGCGGGCATGAGATGGCCGAGTCGATGCTCTCGTTCGTGCGCGGTTCCAACAAGCCGCGCGAGCAGGTCTCCATCGCCAATCTGTTCCAGGCCGTGCAGATGCTGCTCAAGAGCAGCCTGCCCGATGGGGTACGCCTGCAGATGGACACCATCGCCGCGGATCTGACCATCGAGGCCAACTACACCGAATTGCAGCAATGCCTGCTCAACCTTGGCTTGAACGCGATCCAGGCGATGCCCGAGGGCGGCAGACTGATCCTGGCAGCCGATCGCTACGATGCCTCGCGCGTGCGCATGAGCGTGGCCGACACCGGCGTGGGCATGAGCGATGAAACCCGCGCGCGCCTGTTCAGCCCTTTCTTCACCACCAAGGCCGATGGCACCGGGTTGGGACTGATTTCGTGCAAGCGCATCATCGAAAGCTATGGCGGCAGCATCGTGGTCGATAGCCGGCTGGGCGAAGGGACGCGCTTTGACATGATCGTGCCGATGCGTGCGGTGTCGACGGCGGTGACGGAAGCCGAACTGCCGCTGCCGCTTGGCCATGGGCAGCGCATTTTGCTGGTGGATGGCGAGGCCACGCGCCTATCGCTGCTGGGCAATGCGCTCTCCAGCCAGGGCTATCAGCCGCAGCTGGCCAGCGATGGCGCCGCGGCGCTGCAACTGGTGCAGCAGCACGCGATGCCGGATCTGGTGATCATCGACAGCGACATCATCCTGCTCTCGGCAGTGAGCGTGCTGTTGAGCATGCAGGAGCTGGGGTACCAGGGCCCGGCGATCGTGCTGGAAGATGTCGGTGCGCCGCTGCAGCGTGCGCATTTCCCGTCGGATCTGCCGGTGCATGTGCTGCGCAAGCCGCTGGAAATGCGCCGGGTGTTCCGCGCCGTTTCGCATGCGCTGGAAGTGGCCTGAGATCACGTTTGCGCGCAGCCGGCGCATGCGTCGACGGTGCAACGCGATTGCAACAGTTGACGTCCACGCCGGCCGCATGCGCGAATAACGTATGACCACCGTGCTTCTCAGCCTCGGCAGCAACGTCCAGCCGACCCACTACCTGCGCTTGGCTGTCGCCGCCCTGCGCGCGCGCTTCGGCCAGGTTGTCGTGTCACCCGCGTACCGCACGCCCGCGGTGGGCTTCGATGGGCCGGACTTCGTCAACAATGCGGCGGTATTGCAGACCGATCTGGATCTGGACGCGCTGGATCACTGGCTGCATGCGCTGGAAGATGCGCATGGGCGCGATCGCAGCGGCCCGCGTTTCAGCGACCGCACCCTGGATCTGGACGTGGTGTTCTTCGGCGACCGTATCGTCGAAGGCCCCGGGCATCTGCGCATCCCGCGGCCCGAACTCAAACATGCATTCGTGCTCAAGCCGCTGGCCGACATCGCGCCGGACTTCATCGACCCGCTGAGCGGGCAGACATTGGCAACCCTGTGGCAGGCGCATCCGCAGTACGGCAGCGCGTTTGCCACGGTGGAGCTGGATGCGGCTGCGCCGGAGTTGAGCGTCACGCAATAGCGCTGTTCTGGCAGCGCGGTTGAACGCGGCCGAGCAAACATGCACCTAGCGCGACGGCGTGCGGACTGTCTGGCAGTGCCGCACGCGCCGAGGCGGCAGCCGGGCTCACGTGCATGACAGGGATATCGTTGCCACGCAGCGAAAGCGCGCAGGCCCCGGACGCATCGTTCAACTGAGCTGGCGGCCGCCATCGACGTGCAGGGTATGCCCGGTGACGAAGCTGGCGTCGTCCAGCAACCAGCGCACCGCTTCGGCGATTTCCTCCGGCGTGCCGATGCGCGCCAGCGGCGTGCGCGCGAGCAGCGCATGCTTGGCGTCGGCGGATTTGCCTTCTTCCGGCCACAGGATGGCGCCAGGTGCGACCGCGTTGACACGCACGTGCGGCGCCAGTTCCAGCGCCAGCGAACGGGTCAGCATTTCCAGCGCGCTCTTGGAGGCGCCGTATAGCGGGTGGTTGCGCATCGGCTGCTGCGCGTGCAGATCGGTGAGGTTGACGATGGCCCCGCGCCGCTGGCGCAACTGTGCGGCGGCGGCTTGCGCGATGAAGAACGGCGCGCGTGCATTGACCGCAAACAAGTCGTCCCACTGCGCCGCAGTGGCCTCACCGATGGCGGTGGGGTAGAACGCCGAGGCGTTGTTGACCACGCCATCCAGACGACCGAAGGCGGCAAGGCAGCCGGCCACCAATTGCGCAGGTGCATCGGGCAGCCGCAGATCGGCGTGCAAGGCATGCGCGCTGCCGGCACGCTGCCGGCACAGTTCGGCCACGCGTGCGTCCAGCACCTCGGCGGAGCGGTGTGCATGCAGCGCAACGCAGTAGCCGGCAGCGTGCAGCGTGGTGGCGATCTGCGCGCCGATGCGGCGGGCTGCACCGGTGATCAACACCACCTTGGAACTGTCTGTCATGGCGTACTCGCTCGGCGTTGCGGAGGGCTCGGCTATCCTGTGCATTGTCCCCGCAACCGGTGCCCGCATGCACGCCGACCTTCCCACACCCGATCCGGACGCGCTGGCCCACAGCGACCGGCTGGCTGCGCATGTGCGCGCCGAGATCCAGGCCGCCGGCGGTGCGATTCCGTTCTCGCGCTTCATGGAGCTGGCGCTGTATGCGCCGGGCCTGGGCTATTACAGCGCCGGCGCCAGCAAGTTCGGCGAGGCCGGCGATTTCGTCACCGCTCCGGAATTGGGGCCGTTGTTTGCGGCCACCGTTTCCGGCGCGTTGGCGCCGGTATTGCAGCAGCTCGGGCCGCAGGCGCGGGTGCTGGAAGTGGGCGGCGGCAGCGGTGCGTTTGCCGAAGTCACGCTCAAGCGGCTGCTGGAGCTGGACGCGCTGCCCGAGCGCTACGCGATCCTGGAGCCCAGCGCCGACCTGCGCGAACGTCAGCGCGAGCGGCTGGGGCGCAGTCTGATCCCGCCGGTATTCGATCTGGTGGAATGGCTGGATGCGCCGTTTCCGGACGATTGGGATGGCGTGCTGTTCGCCAACGAAGTCATCGACGCATTGCCCACGCCACGCTTCGCACTGCGCGATGGGCAGGTGTATGAAGAGACCGTGGTGCTGGATGACCAGCAGCACTTCGCGCGCGGCGAGCAACCGGCCGATGCGTTGCTGAGTGCGGCCGTGCGTCACCTGGAGCGCTATCTGGAGCAGCCGTTCGCCGAGGGCTATCGCTCCGAGTTGCTGCCGCAGTTGCCGTACTGGATCCAGGCGGTAGCCGGCGGCTTGAAGCGTGGCGCGATGGTGTTCGTCGACTACGGTTACCCGCGCGGCGAGTTCTATCGTGCGCAGCGCCAGGACGGCACCTTGCGTGCGTTTTACCGGCACCGCATGCATGAAGATCTCTACCGTTGGCCGGGTTTGCAGGATCTGACCGCATCGGTGGACTTCACCGCGTTGGCCGAGGCAGGCACCGGCGCAGGTTTCGAGCTGGCCGGCTATTGCACGCAAGCGAGCTTCCTGCTCGGCAATGGGCTGGACGCATTGTTGGCGCAGGCCGATACGCGCACCGATGAAGTGGGGCGCATGCGTCTACGCGAACAGATCAAGCGGCTGACCCTGCCCAGCGAGATGGGCGAGCGCTTCCAGGTGATGGGCTTCTCGCGCGATGTCGATTTTGCCCCTGCATTCCTGTCCGGCGATCTGACATGGCGGTTGTGAGTTCGGCACTCCGGCCGTTTCACCGGCCGCGGTTGTGGGTGGGCTTGTGGATCGCTGCGATTGTTGTGGTCATTGCCGTGTGCCTGGGGCCGCCGCCGGAGTTTCCGGAGCTGCCGTCCAACAGCGACAAGGCCGAGCACTTCATCACGTTCGCGTTGTTGTGCTGGGGAGCGGTGCAATTGTTTGCGACCCGGCGCGCACTGGTGTTTGCCGCCTTCGGGCTGGTGCTGCTGGGCATCGGCATCGAAATCGCGCAAGGCGCGCTGACCACCAATCGCAGCGCCGACCCATACGATGCATTGGCCGATACCTTGGGCATTCTCGCCGGGCTCTGTCTGGCATGGACGCCATTGCGATATGTGATGTTGCGGATCGATCAGCGCCTGTTTGGACGGCGGCGACGGTGATTGAACGATGCCACGGCAGGCCAGGCGCCTGCCCACGGCCGTAAACGGACCCCGGCGCCGACGCGGCCCTGGTCAACCTGGCAGCATATTGCCGCACCGGTATAAAGCATCGCGCTCAAGGGCCGCTTGCGCCAGGCAGCATGCCGAGGCCGCGGCGGGGCGCCAGTTACCGGCTTGGCGATGACGGTTTGTGCAGCCGCTACGCTGCGGACCAGCGATTCGCACCTCGCCACCGCTGCCGCTGCCGTTACAGCTTCATTCTCAGCCCGAGATACAGCTGCCGTCCGGCCGCTGGCGAGAACATGGGCTGCGCCTGTGCCCAGAAGAAGCTGTCGTACCACACGTAGGCATACTCGCGACCGGTGGCATTGCGGACCTGCACGTCCACGCTCCAGTTCGGGTTGATCGTATAGCGCACCGTGAGGTCGAGCGTCGCAAAGCCGCCGTACTTGCCTGCCACGTTGCGCTCCTCGAGGTAGTAATCGCCCTGGGCGCGTCCCTGCAGACCCAGTTGCAACGCCTCAGTCGCGCGGTAGTCCACGCCGATGTTGCTGATGTAGCGGGGCGTGGCGATGACTTCATTGCCTTGCAGCGAAAGCGCGGCGGTACGGTCGTCGCGCGTGATCCTGGCTTCCTGGTAGGCATGCGATGCCCAGAGCGTCCATCGATCGCCCAGCTGTGCGCTGATCTGCGCATCCACGCCGCGGCGACGCGTCTTGCCCAAGGTGACGGTGGTGCCGGTGGCCGGCATGTTCGACACCTCGTTTTCCGCATCCTGTTGCCAGACGGCGATGCGCGCCTGGCTGCCTGCAAATGGGCTGAACTTCATGCCCAGCTCGACGCCGGTGTTGGTGGAAGGACGGATGCCGGCTTGCCCTGAGGTGAGATAGGCCGGGGCGGTGGAGCCGGTCAACACCTGGAAGGTACGGCCCCAGTTGGCATACACGTTGGTGGTGGGGGTCAGGGCGTAGATCACGCTGAGTTTGGGCTGCCCGATGCTGCCGTAACGCTGCAGCGGTGCGCGCACCGCGCCCGGCAGCAGTGTGTCGCCGTCGAAGCGGTCCACGCGATAGGCCGGCACCAGCTTCAGTGCCTCGACCGGCTGATAGATGGCCTGCACGTAGGCGCCCCAATTGTCGAACGTATAGCGGTCGTCGTTCTGGATGCGCGCTGGCGCTGCGGTGAAGTCGGTAGGCTCGGCATAGTTGAAGCGCTCGCGTCGGTACGCATTGTCTTGATGTTCGTAGTTGATGCCGCCTTCCAGGGTCAGCAAGTCGTTGGCGCGCCAGGTCAGGGTGTTGAGCATGCCTACCTGCGTTTCGTCCCAGCGCCGACGCTGACGCGGCGCATTGCCGATGGGCAGGTCGCTGAAGGTCACCCGGCGGTCGTCCTCGTAGCGGTTGTAGTAAAGCTTGCTGCCCAGGAACAGGGCGTCGGTCAGTTTCAGGTCCAGGTGCACGCCGGCCTGCTGCATGTCGCGGTCGTCGCCATCATTGCGGTTGCGGCGGTCCGAGCTGCGACGGTCGGTCTGCAGCTCTGCTGCGGTCATGAAGCCCGGCTCGTCGGCCTGGTTGCGGTACGCGCGTGCCGTCAGGCCGATGCGCATGCCGTCGTCGAGATTGCCGTAGAACCACTTGCCGCCCAACACATACTTGCTGGAACGATCGTGCGCACGATAGCCATCCGATGCCTGTGCGCCGATGAAGTAGTTCTGCGCGAATCCGTCGTGCTCGCGCCCTATCGCGATCTGCGCATCGCGGCTGGCGTAACTGCCGTAGGCAACGCGGGCATCGGTGTAGCTGCCGCCCTGGCGGGTGCCGAAGTTGATGTTGCCGCCGATGTTGTGCAGCCCATAGCGCGGATCGTTGGTGCCGCGCACCACCTCGATGTAGCTGATTTCCAGCGGAAACAGCATGTCGATGAAACGCTGGTTGCCGCTGTTGACGTTGCTGGGAATGCCGTCGATCAGGGTCTTGATTGCATTGAGATAGCCCTCGCCGTTGAAGGCGCGGAAGCTGACTTTGCCCGATTCGGCGCCCTGACGGGTTTCGGTCAACTGCATGCCGGGCATCTGCCCGAGCAATTCCCAGCTGTAGGACACGTTCTTGTCCTCGATCTGGTCGGCGCCCAGGACATCTACCGACGTCAGCACCTGATGCGCACTGAGCTGGCCTTCGTGATGCTGATGGACGTCGACCTTGCCGAGCGTCAGTGCCGAATCGGAGGACTGCGCGCGTGCGTCGGCAGCAAAGAGCAGAGCGGCGACAGTCGCCACGAGGGGACGGATCTTCATGAAGCGGGCAACACCTGCGGGCCAGTGGAAGTGTGTCAGAAATGACATGTTATAACATCTGCTGACAAATTCAATTTGTGTCGTGCTTTAGGGCGGCTTGGGAAGCGGTCAGCAGGCAGCTCGTGGCGCAATGCGTGGCGGGCGGCTTGCATGTTGGCGATGCGCTCGCAGCGTGGATAACGGCCAACGGCCAACGGCCAACGGCCAACAGCGCAGCAGGCGATGCAGGCGCCGCGTCGTTCCTCGCTGGCGGTGGACGTGGCCGATCCCGCCGGCGCCTTCTTGCAGCGCTTATCCGGGCATGCGCACTGCGCGTTCGCGTAACCACTTTGTGGCCACCCACTTTTCGCCGGCCAATACCGGCGCGCCGGCATGCAGGCTACGCGTCATCGGATGCGGGCGGTCGTAGCTGAAAAACACTGCATTGCCCTTGACCGCAGCGACATCCAGATGCGCGTCAGGAAAACGCGTCGCGCCGCCGCGTTCTGGCGTATTGAGGTACATCACCAGCGAGGCGACGCGTTGCCCGCCGGCCTGCAACAATATCGGGGTGCCGGCTGCGTCCGGGTCGAAGTAATCGTAGTGCGGCCGGTATTCGGCACCGGTCGCGTAGCGCAGTACCTGCAACCCTTCGCCGTGATCGACTGGCCAGTCGAACAGGCGCGCGATGCGCGCTTCGATACGTTGGCACAGCGCATCCTGGCCAACGCGCAGGCACATGCTGTCGCTGGTGCGTGCTGCATGCACCATGTGCTCTCCGTTCGCATTGTCCACGGTGCGCGAACGCGCCAGGCGCGGACGGGCCAAGGCGATCAATGCATCGCATTCACCGTCGGAAAGAAAACCGCCGAGTACCACCACGCGCGGCAGCAACAGGCTGACCAAGACGCGTACCTCGCGGTCGCCCAATGCAAGCAGCGATGCATCGGTGTCCTGTTGCAACGCGGGCACGCGCACCGGCATCGGCAAGCCGTTTGCTTGCGCGTGTTGTTGGATGTGGGCACGGACCAGTGCCTCGACCGCATCAATGGCGTCCTGTTCGTTCCAGCCCTGATCCAGGAGCGGCTGTAGCGCTTGCTCGGGCGGATGGCCGGCCACGGCTTGCGCCACGATCCAGTCGGCCAGCGGGGTCGGGATATCTGTGTGTGTCATCGCTCTACAGTGCATGTCGACGTGTGGCATTCGTATGTCAATTGTGTCGCGGTAAGACAAATGAAACAGATGCCCTCTATAAAAGTGACGGGGATCTTGAACGTGCTCGCCACTGCAGTGCGCGGAACGCCACCAATTCTTGACGACTCCTCTTCATACCGGACCCGTTGACCTGGAGATCAGCCGCATGGCCGTTCGCAACAGCAGCAAGACACTTCTCATGACGTTTGGTACCGCACTGGCGCTGTCGGCCTGTGGTGGCGGAGCCGACCGTGTCGCCTCGCCAGGGGAAGGCGCATTCCCGCCGGCACCGGCCCCCACACCGACGCCGGCGCCCACGCCTGCGCCGACGCCGGCACCCGCACCGAGCGGCCCGGCCGCCGATTGCCCGAGCGGTTTTTCCAACGTCGGCACCATCGCCAAAAACACGCTACGCGCCTGCCAGTTGCCGGAAACCGTCAACGGCAACCTGGTGGTGCCGGCGCGCGCGGGCACCGTGTATTCGATCAGCGGTCGCGTCAATGTCGGCACCGACCGCGGCGGCAACGCCACCGCACCGGCCGCCGGCAGTACGCAGGGTGTCTTGACCATCGAGCCGGGCGTGACCCTGTTCGGGTCGGCCGGGAGCGACTACATCGTGATCAATCGCGGTTCGCAGATCTTCGCCGAAGGCAGCGCGACTGCGCCGATCGTCTTCACCGCGCGTCAGGCGCTGGAGAGCACGGTCAGTGCAAATACCATTGGCCTGTGGGGCGGCATCGTGGTGCTGGGGCGCGCGGCGATCAACAACTGCCCGGGCACCACCGTGTCCGGTACGCCGGAATGCCAGGCGCAGGTGGAAGGTACCAACGCGTTCTATGGCGGCAACAACGCCACCGACAACAGCGGTTCGATGCGCTACCTGCGCGTGATGTATTCGGGCTTCGAAATTTCGCCCAACAACGAATTGCAGGGCATCACGCTGGCTGGTGTGGGTAGCGGTACCAAGCTGGATTATGTGCAGATCCACAACAGCTCCGACGACGGCATCGAATGGTTCGGCGGTACGGTCAACGGTAGCCATCTGGTCATCACCGGTGCCGACGACGATTCGCTGGATACCGATGCTGGCTGGAACGGTGCACTACAGTTCGGCATCGTGGTGCAGCGTGCCGGTGGCGGCGATTGCATGAACGAGTGGAGCAGCCTGCGTCGCCAGCCGTATTCGCGCCCGAAGGTGGCCAATTTCACCTACGTGGGCAATGCGCGCGCCGGTGCGGCGATCATGCTCAACCAGGGCACGCAGGCCGCGTTCTACAACTCGGTGGTGACCCGTCCTGCCGGCGGCACCGGCGATGGCCTGGTGTGCTTCAACCTGGCCGATACCGACACGCTCGGTACCTTCAACTCGGTGTTCTTCGCCTGCCCGACGGCCTTCGGCAGCGACCCGCGTGCCGCCAGCCAGTTTGCGGCCGGTACCAACAATGTCGCCAATGGCGTGTCCACCTTGCAGAACACCTTCGTCAATGGCGCCAATGAAAACGCAGTGCCGGCGTTTCAGGGCTTGAACGGGGTGAGCAGCTTCTTTCAGCAGGTGAACTACATCGGTGGCGTGCGCGATGCCAACGACACCTGGTGGCAGGGCTGGACCTGCGGCCTGACCGCCGATCGTCCCTGCTGAGGCATGGCATCGCACGGCGGCCATCGGTCGCCGTGCGATGCGTCCAGCTTCATCTTTCTGTTGCCAGGGCTCCCACGATGCGAACCTCTGCTGTTGCCCGTCTTTCGCGGACGGGCCTGTCTCTTTCCATCTCCACCTTGCTGATGTCCGGCGCCGCCATGGCGCAGTCGATCGCCAGCGACGCCGATACCGGCAGCGGTACGTCCAGCGCGGCCGGTACCAGTGTGCCCAAGCAACTCGACCAGGTCGTGGTGCGTGGCGACTACATTCCCGAGCCGATGCTGCAAACCTCCGAAGTTGCCTCGTTCGTGACGCGCGAAGACATGGAGCGCACCGGCGACAGCAGCGCCGCGGTGGCGCTGACGCGTGTCACCGGGCTGAGCCTGTCGCGCGGCAAGTATGTGTATGTACGCGGCCTGGGCGAGCGCTATTCGTCTGCGTTGTTCAACGGTTCGCCGCTGCCCAGCCCCGAGCCGATGCAGCGCGTGGTGCCGCTGGACCTGTTCCCCAGCGACGTGCTGGCCAGCGTGACCGTGCAAAAGACCTATTCGGCCGATTATCCGGGCGAATTCGGTGGCGGCGTGATCGATCTGCAATCGATGGAGATCCCCGACAAGCCGTTCCTGTCGTTGACCGTGGGTGGCGGCGCCAACAGCGTCAGCACCGGCGAAAAAGGCCTGACCTATTACGGTTCCGACGATGACGAGTGGGGCGTTGATGATGGCACCCGCAAGCAGCCTGCTGCCTTGCGCGATGCGATCAGGACCGGTCGTCGTGTCGATCTGGGCAGCTTTTCGCGCGAGGACATCCGTCGCATCGGGCGCAGCTTGAACGATGCCAACCTGTATCTACTGCAGGAAAAGGATAGCATCGCTCCGGACGTCAATGTCGGCGGCAGCGCCGGCTACAGCATGGACGTGGGCGAGGCCAAGCTGGGCATCATCGCGGTGGCCAGCTACGACAACGAATGGCGCACGCGTACCGGCAAGCAGCAGGACGGCATCTTTGTCGGCGACAGTGTCGAGTTCAATTCCAATTACGACTTCGCCACCACCCGCAACAACGTGCGCAGCAACGGCATGCTGGGGCTGGGCTGGGAATATGGCCGGCATACCATCGGCTGGACCACGCTATACGTGCACGACACCTTGAAGGTGGCGCGCAGCCGCGCCGGACGCGACGAACTGGCAGGTTTCGACGTGCGCGACGACAACACCGAGTGGTACGCGCGGCAGTTGATCAACAATCAGCTGCGCGGCACGCACGCGTTCGGCGAATACGACGACCTGAAGATCGAATGGCGCGCTGCAGTGGCCAACGCCAGCCGCGATGTGCCTTACGAAACCGGCATTCGTTACGAGCGGCTGGATGGCTACTGGGCGCACGACGCCTCACGCGTGCAGAACTACACGCGCTTCAGCAAGGTCGACGACACCGTGGCCAGCGGCGGCGTGGATGTCACCTGGCGCTTGCCGATGGAATACGACCTCACCGTCAAGGGCGGGCTGGCCTATCTGGACAACGACCGCAGCGCGTGGAGCCGCGAATTCCGCTTCCTGGCGCTGGACGGCCCGCTGCCGTTCCTGAACCAGTATCAGCGCGTGGATTATCTGTTCTCCGATTACAACCTCAGCAACGATCTGCTGCGCCTGCGCGAAACCACCGGCAGTTTCGGTGCGGCTGCCTACGAGGCGACCTTGAAGGTCAAGGCAGCGTATCTGCAGGCGGAGGGCGAGATCGTGCCGACTCTGCGCGCCACGGCGGGCGTACGTTACGAAAACGCCACCCAGGCGGTGCATCCGTACGACATCTTCAGCGGCACGCGCCAGGACGGCGTGGCGCCGTTGCACAACAGCTATGCGCTGCCGTCGGCCACGGTGACCTGGAATTTTGCCGAGAACCGGCAGCTGCGCTTTGGCGCTTCCAAGACCATCGCGCGCCCGCAGTTTCGAGAAATGGCGCCTCAGCAGTATCTGGACCCGGACATCGACCGTCAGTTCTTCGGCAACCCGTTCTTGGTCGATAGCGAGCTGGTCAATCTGGATGCACGCTACGAATGGTTCTTCGAACCGGGCCAGTACGTCACTGTCGGCGCGTTCTACAAGAACATCGACAAGCCGATCGAAGCCATCGTCAACGACGCACCCGGCGGCGGCATCGTGCAGAGCTTCATCAATGCGCCCAAGGCCACCCTGTACGGCGTGGAGCTGGAGGCCAAGAAATATCTGGAGTTGCCGATCGCTGCCGATTGGTGGGGCGACAAGCGCATGTTCGTGTCCGGCAACTACACCCGCACCAAGTCCGAGGTAAGTGCCAGCGCTGGCGACACGGTGCAGCCGTTCGGTTTCAGCGCACCGGTGCAGGCGACCTTGTTTATTCGCGATGGTTCCGCATTGCAGGGCCAGTCGGATGACATCGCCAATCTGCAGATCGGTGTGGAAAGCGAGAGCACGCACAGTCAGGCCACGTTGATTGCCAACTACGTAGGCGAGCGGGTGTCGGCGCGTGGTCGCCCGGGGCAGCCGGATTACATCGACAGGCCGGGCACCTCACTGGATTTGGTGATCAAGAAGGGACTGACGTGGTCGGGCGATACGGTGTCGGTGAATTTTGCCGCGCGCAACCTGCTCAAGACCAAGTACCAGGAGTATCAGAAAGTGGCGAGCAACCGGGTCGACCTATACACCTACCAGCCCGGTATCAGCTATGACATCAGTGTGACAGCGCGCTTCTGATCTGGGCTGCAGGTGCCAGGTGCCGCAACGCCCGCTGTGCATTGCATGGCGGACGTTCGCATTTTGTCGTGTGGCGCCGTGTGTCTGTCTGTGTCATCGGTTTCTTCGAACTGACACATTGCCGCCGCATTCTGTCATCCGATCGAAATCCTGAGACGGACGTCCGCTTTGCAACGCGCCTGGCCCTCGTTGAATTCCTTGTTGCTGGCGCCGGGCGTTCGCACGGCGGTGGCGGGCGGTGTGGCCGCATTGCTGGTGCTGCAAGGTGTTCGTCTGTTGTGGCTGGTGCTGACGCCGATCGGGCCGTTGGGCACTGCGCAGGCCGGTGCGGTCGCTACTCTCGACGTGTCCGCATTGCGTCGCGATGTGTTCTATCGCAGCGCATCCGACGCCAATCGCGATGGCATCGTGCTGCATGGCGTGCGTGTTGGCGGCACCCAGGCGGCTGCCTATCTCAGCGGTAGCGATGGCCGCCAAGGCGCGTACCGCGTCGGCGACACGGTGGCGCCCGGCCTGATGGTGCAGGCGATCGCGGCCGATCATGTGTTGCTGCGCGCTGGCGGCAGCGTGCGTCGCATCGCATTGAGCGAGGCATCTGCTGCGGGTGCAGCGCCCCCGGCTGCAGCAACGAGCGCAACCGCACCAGCCATTGCCCCGGCAGCTGCGCAATCGAATGTCGCCACTGCAGCAGACCCGACCGCAGCCACCGCCGTCGACCCGCAGCAGTTGCTCGCCAGCGCAGGTCTGCGGGCCAGCGCCGAGGGTGGCGGCTTCACCCTCATGCCGCGCGGAGATGGCGCGTTGCTGCGTCAGGCCGGCTTGGCGCCGGGCGATGTGCTGACCCAGATCAATGGCCGCACGCTCGATGCAGAACATCTGCGCGAACTGCAGGACGAATTGCGCGATGGCCAGAGCGCCACGCTGACCTACCGCCGCGACGGCCAGACCCACACCATGACCTTGAAGCGCCCGCAATGACCGTTGTTCGCCGGCTCTGGCTGATCTCGGCCACGTTGTTGCTCGCATTGCCCGCGGTGCCGATGACCGCACTGCATGCCGCCGATGCGCCGGCAGTGCGCCTGCAGGACGTGGACCTGCGCGCCTTCATCCAGGACGTCTCGCGTGCCACCGGCATCACCTTCATCGTGGACACGCGCGTGCAGGGCTCGGTCAACGTGGCGCGTGCGCAGGCGATGTCCGAAGCCGATCTGCTGGGCATGCTGCTGGCCGTGCTACGCGCCAATGGATTGATTGCGGTGTCCAGCGGGCCATCGACCTACCGCATCATTCCCGACGACACCGCCGCGCAGCAGCCGGGTAGCGCCGCCAACGGCAACCTGGGGTTCGCCACGCAGGTCTTCACCCTGCAGCGCGTGGACGCACGCAGCGCCGCCGAGATCCTCAAGCCGTTGATCGGGCGCGGTGGCGTGATCATGGCTATGCCGCAAGGCAATAGCCTGTTGATCGCCGACTACGCCGATAACCTGCGACGCATCCGCACGTTGGTGGCGCAGATCGATACCGACCGTGCGGCCATCGATACGGTGACGTTGCGCAATAGCTCGGCGCAGGAACTGGCGCGCACCCTGACCTCGCTGTTCGGGCAAGGAGGCGAGCGCAGTAACGTGCTGTCGGTGTTGCCGGTGGAAAGCAGCAATTCCTTGATCGTGCGTGGCGACCCCGCACTGGTGCAGCGCGTGGTACGTACCGCAGTCGATCTGGACGGGCGCGCCGAGCGCCGTGGCGACGTCAGCGTGGTGCGCTTGCAACACGCCAGTGCCGAGCAACTATTGCCGGTGTTGCAGCAATTGGTCGGCCAGACTCCAGGCAATGAGGCGCAGGTCGGGCAGGACACACGTTTGGCTGCGATCGATGTGGCCGCCGCGAGCGGCGCTGCGCAGACGCAGGTGATCGCGCCGGCGGCAGGCAAGCGCCCGGTGATCGTGCGTTACCCAGGCTCCAACGCGTTGATCATCAACGCCGACCCGGAGACCCAGCGCGCCTTGATGGATGTGATCCGGCAGCTGGATGTGCATCGCGAGCAGGTATTGGTCGAAGCGATCGTGGTGGAGATTTCCGACACCGCCGCCAAGCGCCTGGGCGTGCAGCTGCTGCTGGCCGGCCGCAACGGCACGGTGCCGTTGGTCGCCACGCAATACAGCGGCGCATCGCCAGGCATCGTGCCGCTGGCCGCTGCGGCGGCTGGCACGCGCAGCGGCAATGCCGACGACGATTCGGTGCTGGAACAGGCGCGCAACGTGGCTGCGCAATCGCTGCTCGGTTTGAGCGGCGGCTTGATCGGCCTGGCCGGGCAAAGCAACGATGCGGTGTTCGGCATGATCATCGATGCGGTCAAGAGCGACACCGGCTCAAACCTGTTGTCCACGCCCTCGATCATGACCCTGGATAACGAGCAGGCGCGCATCCTGGTAGGCCAGGAAGTGCCGATCACCACTGGCGAAGTGCTCGGCGCGGCCAACGACAACCCATTCCGCACCATCCAGCGCCAGGACGTGGGCATGGAGCTGGAAGTGCGCCCGCAGATCAATACCGCCGGCGGCATCACGCTGGCGATCAAGCAGGAGGTCTCGGCGATTGCCGGGCCGGTCAGCGCGCAATCGTCGGAGCTGGTGTTCAACAAGCGCCAGATCGAAACGCGCGTGGTGGTGGAGAACGGTGCCATCGTGGCGCTTGGCGGCCTGCTCGATCAGAACGACCGCCAGACCGTGGAGAAGGTGCCGCTGCTTGGCGATGTACCCGGCCTGGGCGCGTTGTTCCGGCACAAGTCGCGCAACCGCGACAAGACCAACCTGATGGTGTTCATTCGCCCCACCATCATTCGCGATGCAGCCGATGCCCAGCGCATGACCGCGCCACGCTACACCTATCTGCGGGAGCGTCAGCTGGCCGATGGCGACCCGGAAGCGGCGCTGGATGCATTGGTGCGCGACTACTTGCGTGCGCAGCCGCCGCAGTTGCCGGCAGGTCCCTCGTCAGTTGCGCCGGCACCGGCAACGACACCTGCGCCCGGCGCACGTCCCGTGCAGCGGTGACGCCATGAGCACTGCGCGCGCCGGCATTTCCTATGCATTCGCCAAGCGTCACGGCGTGGTGCTGCTTGGCAGCGACACCACAGCGCAGATCGGGTTGCGCGAAGGTGGCGATGTGCAGGCCTTGATCGAGTTGCGCCGCGCGTTGGGCCTGCCATTGCAGGTGCGCACGCTGGCGCCGTCGGTGTTCGACCGGCATGTGTCGGAGATCTACGCCGATGCCGGGCTGGAACAAGGCGTGCAGGTGGAAGCGCTGGATCTGCATGGCAGCCTGGATTCGTTGATCGACGACATCCCCACCGCCGATCTGCTCGACAGCCAGGACGATGCGCCGATCATCCGCCTGATCAACGGCATCATCGCCGAAGCCGCGCGGCTGGGTGCATCCGACGTGCATCTGGAATCCTACGAATCGCGTTTGCGCGTGCGCCTGCGCGTGGATGGCGTGATGCGCGAGGCAGCCACGCTGCCCGGACGCATCGCACCGCTGCTGGTGTCGCGCGTCAAGGTGATGGCGCGGCTGGATATCGCCGAAAAACGCATCCCGCAGGATGGGCGCGTGTCGCTGGTGATGGGGGCCAAGGCGCTGGATGTGCGCGTCTCCACCTTGCCCACGCGCGGCAGCGAGCGCGTGGTGCTGCGTATTTTGGATAAGGAACAGGGCACGCTGTCGCTGGCGCAACTGGGCATGCCACCGGCGGTGATGCACGCCGTACAGCGTGCCTTGCAGGTGCCCAACGGCATCGTGCTGGTCACCGGGCCCACCGGTTCGGGCAAGACCACGACCTTGTACGCGGCGCTGCGCTTGCTCAACGATGGCTCGCGCAACATCCTCACCGTGGAAGACCCGGTGGAGTACGCCATCGACGGCGTCGGCCAGACCCAGGTCAACGCACGTGTCGGCATGACCTTCGCCGCCGGCCTACGCGCGATCCTGCGCCAGGACCCGGACGTGGTGATGATCGGCGAGATCCGCGATACCGAGACTGCGCAGATTGCGGTGCAGGCCAGCCTCACCGGCCATCTGGTGCTCTCCACCGTGCACACCAATGATGCAGTGGGTGCGGTCACGCGGTTGCGCGATATGGGGATCGAGCCGTTTCTGCTGGCATCGAGCCTGCGACTGATTCTGGCGCAGCGGCTGGTGCGGCGCTTGTGCACGCAGTGCCGCAGTGCACGGCCGATGGACGCTGGGACGGCCCACCTGTTGCAGGCGCCGGCCGATGCAGTGATCTACGCAGCGGCCGGCTGCAACGCCTGCCACCACAGCGGATACGCCGGGCGCGTGGGTATCTACGAAGCGATTGCGGTAGACGATGCGATGCGCCGTTTGATCGGCGACAACGCCGACGAAGATGCACTGGCTGCGGTCGCCTTCGCACGCGTACCGCGGCTGGGCGAAGCGGCACGCGCGGCCGTGCTGCAAGGCCTGACCACGCTGGAAGAAGCGCTGCGTGTGACTCGCCAACAGGACGATGCGCATGCCGCAGTTTGATTACACCGTGCTCGATCTGCATGGGCGCAACCGGCACGGCGTGATCAGCGCCGACAGCATAAACAGCGCACGTGCGCAGCTGGAACAGCGCCAATGGGTGCCGGTGCGTGTGGAAGTTGCGGCCGCGACCGCCAGCACGGCCGTGCGCGCGGCGCGCTTCAGTGGCAAGGATCTGGTGCTGTTCACCCGCCAGCTCGCCACGCTGGTGGAGACAGCACCGCTGGAAGAAGCCTTGCGCACCATCGGCACACAGTCCGAACGCCGCGGCGTGCGTCGGGTCACCAGCCAGACGCATGCATTGGTGGTCGAAGGGTTTCGCCTGTCCGATGCGATGGCACGCCAGGGCAAGGCGTTTCCTGCGTTGTATCGCGCGATGGTGGCCGCTGGCGAAAGCGCGGGTGCGTTGCCGCAGGTGCTGGAACGACTGGCCGATCTGCTCGAACGCCAGGCACAGGTGCGCAGCAAGTTACAGTCTGCATTGGTCTATCCGACAGCGCTTGCAGCGACGGCCGGTGCGGTGGTGATCGTGCTGATGACCTTCGTGGTGCCCAAGGTGGTGGACCAGTTCGATTCGATGGGCCGCGCCTTGCCGTGGCTGACGCGCATGGTGATCGGCGTGTCGCATTTCCTGCTGCATGCAGGCATCCCGCTGCTGATCGCCCTGGTGGTGGCGCTGGTTGCAGCGGTGCAGCTGCTCAAGCGCCCGGCGCTGCGCCTTGCAGCGGACCGGGCGCTATTGCGCGCGCCACTGCTGGGCCGGTTGATCCGCGATCTGCACGCCGCGCGCATGGCACGCACCCTGGCGATCATGGTCAACAGCGGCCTGCCATTGATGGAGGGGCTGATGATCGCTGCGCGCACCGTGGACAACCGCGCGCTGCGGCTGGCCACCGACAGCATGGTCACCGCGATCCGCGAGGGCGGCAGCCTGGCCGCGGCCATGAAGCGCGCGGGGGTGTTTCCGCCGACGCTGCTGTACATGGCCTCCAGCGGCGAAAACAGCGGTCGTCTGGCGCCGATGCTGGAGCGTGCGGCCGATTACCTGGAACGCGAATTCGAGGCCTTCACCACCGCCGCGATGAGCTTGCTGGAGCCGGCCATCATCGTGCTGCTCGGCGGCGTGGTGGCGGTGATCGTATTGTCGATCCTGCTGCCCATCCTGCAATTCAACACCCTCGCGCTTGGTTGAGCGCAGCCGCTTATCTTTGGAGACCGTCATGCAGTCCATCCACTCTCGTGCACGCCTTGGCTGGCCGACGGCACAGCGACGCACGCGTGGTTTCACCCTGGTCGAACTGATGGTGGTCATCGTCATCATCGGCCTGCTCGCCACCGTGGTGATGATCAATGTGATGCCCAGCCAGGATCGCGCAATGATCGAAAAAGCCCGCGCCGACGTGGCGGTACTGGAGCAGGCGCTGGAAACCTATCGCCTGGACAACCTCAGCTACCCGAGTACCGAACAAGGGCTGCAAGCCCTGCTCAACCCGCCGAGCGGATTGACGCGACCGGAGCGCTATCGGCACGGCGGCTACATCCGCCGGCTGCCGGAAGACCCATGGGGCCATGCGTATCAATATCGGCGTCCGGGTCGCAATGGCGGCTTCGATGTGTATTCGCTAGGCGCGGACGGTGCAGAAGGCGGCGACGCCGACAACGCCGATATCGGCAACTGGCGCTGAGTGCCGACAATGTCATTCATGCCGGCCACAAGGCAATCGTCGATGCACATGCACATGCACGTGGCGCCAATGCGCGCGCGTGGCTTCACCCTGCTCGAGCGTGGCTTCACCCTGCTCGAGGTGCTGGCCGTACTGGTGATCACCGCGCTTGCCAGCACGCTGGTGGTGATGACCTTGCCCGATACGCGGCGCGATCTGCACGATCATGCCGACACGTTGGCCAGCGCGCTGATGCATGCACGCGACGAGGCGATCATGAGTTTGCGCATGGTGGAGGTCAGCATCGATGCCGGCGGCTATGCGTTCCGGCGTCAGGTGCAGCAGCGTTGGATCGCCTTGGATGAAACGCCATTCGCTACGATGCGTTGGCCGGAAGGCATCCAGGCGCAACTGCCGGCCGGCAGCAAGCAACTGAGTGTGCGCTTCGATCCCACCGGCGCGGCCACACCGCAGCGCATCGCATTGGGCGATGGCCGGCAACAGATGCAGATCGTGGTAGATGCCGCAGGCGTGGTGCAGGTCGATGCGCCCTCTCGCTAACGCACGCGCATCGGGTGGATTTTCGCTGCTCGAACTGATGGTCGCGCTGGCGATCTTCGGCATGGCGGTGGTCGGCCTGTTGAACCTTTCCGGCGAGAGCACGCGCACAGCGGTGGTGTTGGAAGAGCGCGCGCTTGCCGCGGTGGTGGCAGAAAACCAGGCGATTGAAGCGACGCTGGCGCCGGCTCCGGCAATCCGTGCGCCTGCGAACGGGCAGGTAATGCTCGGCGGGCGCAGCTGGGAGTGGCAACGCCAGTCGCTGCCGGCCGGCGCGGCAGGCCTGTTGCGGATCGAGGTGCGCGTGCGTGCCGCAGGCCAAGTGCAGGACGTTGCCAGCCTGAGCATGCTGCGGAGCGCAGAATGATCCGCAAACAGCGCACGCGCGGCTTTACTTTGATCGAATTGTTGGTGGCCTTGGCGATATTCGCGTTGGTGGCCGCAGCTGCGGTGGCGGTGATGCGGCAGAGCATCGATCAGCGCGATGCCGTGCGCGCGCGACTGCAGCAGATTCGCGACTTTCAATTGGCCCATGGCCTGCTGCGCAGCGACCTGCAGCAGGCCGCGGTGCGCCGTACCCGCAACAGCGAGGGCAGCGCCGCACGCAGCGCCTTTGTTGCGAGTGCGTCCGGGACGTACGGGCCCTTGTTCGGGTTTGTGCGACGTGGCTGGAGCAATCCGGACCAGGCGCCGCGTGCGTCGCTGCAATACGTGGAATATCGCATCGTGGATGAGCGGCTGGAGCGCAGCGCACGCTCTGCGCTCGACGGCGGGGCAGCTGGCACGCCGCAAGTGTTGTTGCGCGGCGTACGTTCGGCGTCGGTGGCATTCCATTACCGGGCGCAATGGAGCGATGGCTGGAGCGGTGGGCTTGAAGCGTTGCCGGATGCAGTCGCGCTGGAGCTGGACCTGGAGCACTGGGGGCGCGTACGCCAACTGTTCCTGTTGCCGGAAGGGCGCACGTGATGGCACTGCACGCACCTGCCAGGCAACGCGGCGTAGCCTTGCTCACGGTATTGCTGCTGGTTGCCGTGATGACCTTGCTGATGGCGGCCGTGCTGGAAGACCTGCGCTTTGGTCTGCGCCGCAGCGGCAATGGCGAAGCCATGACGCAAGCGCAGTGGTACGCCCTGGGCAGCGAGGCCGTTGCGCGGCAACGCTTGCAGGCGCTGTCCGAGCGGGATCCGCTGCGCACTACGCTGGACGGCGGCTGGAACGACCAGCCGATCGGCTTTCCGCTGGACGACGGTGCGGTGAGCGTGCGTCTGCACGATCGCGGCGGCTGCTTCAATCTCAACAGCGTGGTCGTTGGTGCGCCCGAACAATGGCAGCGTAGCGATGAGGGCGCACGCCAATATCGCGCATTGCTCGACGTGTTGGGCATCGCCCCGCAACAGGCGCATGCGCTGACCGACGCATTGGTGGACTGGATCGACTCCGACACACAGCCGGGCGTGCACGGTGCCGAAGACGACCGCTACCTGCAGGCGGCCGCACCGCAGCGCACCGGTGCAACCTTGCTGGCAGGCGTCAGCGAACTGCGCGCCATCGCCGGTTATACGCCGCAACTGATTGCGCAACTGCAGCCGTATGTCTGCGCATTGCCGGAGGGCCGCTTGTCGCCGATCAATATCAACACGCTGCGCCTGGACGATGCGCCGGTGCTGGTGGCGTTGACCGGAGGAGCGCTGGAGCTGCCGGCCGCGCGACGCGTTATCGCTGCACGGCCGGCTGGAGGATGGCGCGACATCCGGATGTTTCTCAGCCAGCCGGCGCTGATGCAGGCCGAGTTGTCCAATGCGGTGATGGAACAACTCGCACTGCGCACCCGCTATTTCTCTCTCTACAGCCAGGTCGACCATGCCGGCGCGCAGGTCATGCTGGAAGCGTTGCTGCAACAGGAAACGGCCGGCCGGATCCGACTGGTCGCGCGCCAATGGAGTTCTGACCAATGACCACCACGTTGTTGTTGCTGCCAGCCGATGCAGCCGCTGAATCCATTGCGGTGCGTGCAGATGCGCAGGGGCAGGTGCAATCGGTGGGTCAAGCCACCACGCCGCCAGAGCCATCCGCGCGCACCCTCCTGGTGGTGCCGGGTGTGGATGTGCATCTGCGCTGGTTGCGCTTGCCTGGCCGCAGCATGGCGCAATCACGGGCCGCTGCGCGTCTGCAACTGGCTGAGCATCTGGCGATTGAGACGCAGGCCCTGCATGTGGTGATCGCCGATAGCGCTGAGGCCGATGGCACACGCCTGGTCGCCGCAGTGGACAGCGTGGTGATGCAGCAGTGGCTGGCGCGCGCAACGCAACTCGGCTTCGCTCCCGATGCGGTGGTGCCGGATTGCCTATTGCTGGAGCCTGGTGCCGATGCGACGGCAGCAGTGATGCACTGGGACGGCCGTTGGCTGATCCGTGGCGCACAGCTGGCCTGCAGCCTGGAGCCAGAGGCAGCGCGTCTGCTGCTGGGCGATCGTGTGCCGGCAGTGCCGCCGGGGCCCGACCCAACGCACTCCATCGCCGGCTTTGCGCGCTCCGCTGCGCACGTGCCGATCGATCTGCTGCAGCACCCGTTCGCGAACAAGGCCGCTGCCGAGCAAAAGCGCGCTCCGCGCCGTCTGGCGGTGCTGGCTGCGCTGGTGCTGCTATCGCCGGTGCTGCTATCGCCGGTGTTGCTGTTGCTGGCGCAGACCTTGCGCTACGAGATCGGTGCGCGTGTACTGCAAGCGCGGACCGCCACGCAGTTGGGTGTGCACGACGCAGCGGCGGTGCCAGCCGCATTGCAGGCGCGTCGGCAGGCCGGCACGGCGACCGATCGCCTGGCGATGCAGCTGAGCACCTTGTTCGCCGCAGTCGATACCCTTCCAGCGGCAGAATTGGATCAGCTGGACTACAACCCCGCACAGCCGTTGCGCGCGACCTTGCTGCACACCGATGACGCCAGCCTGCAGCAGCTCTCGGCGCGGCTTGCGGATGCTGGATGGCACCTGGATCCGGGCAGCAGCCAAGTCGAGGACGGTCGCATGCGGACACCGTTCGCGCTGGAGCCATTGCGATGAAGGCATCGCTGCAACGCGGCACGCAATGGTGGCAGACCCGGGCGCCGCGTGAGCGGCGCATGTTGGGCGTGATGTGTGCCGCACTGGCGGCATTCGTCGGTTGGTATGCGCTTTACGTCCCATTGCGGCACTGGCATGACCGGGCCTGGGCGCGCTATGCCGATGCTGCGCAGCTGGCGCTCGATGCATCTGCGCAGGCAGCGTCGACCAGACGCGCCGCCGCACTGGGCTCACCGGCCCTGGCCGAGATCATCGCAAGCAGCGCACGCGATGCCGGCGTCAACATCACCTCCCAACAGCGCAGCGCCGCGGGCGGGGTGGACGTGCAGATCGAGGCCGTCGGCGCGGCCGCGCTGTTCGGCTGGCTTGAGCGATTGCGACAGGCGCACGGCCTGGCGCCGACACAACTGAGCGTGGCACGCGAGCAGGGCCAACTCCGCGTACGCTGCGGGTTTGCGGAATCGGGACCGTGACACGCATGCGCTGGGCCTTGATCTTGGTGTCGATGGCGGGCGTCGCGCTGCTGGCATTTGTCCCGTTGCGCCTGGTGCTGCCGCGCGAGGGGCTGCCGTTCTCGGTGCTGGATGTGGAGGGCCCGATCTGGGCCGGCACGTTGCGGCAGGTGCAATGGCAAGGCATCGTGTTCGGCGATGTGGCGGTGCGGCCGCGGGTCTGGCCGCTGTTGCGTGGCGAACGTCGGGTGCAGTTGCAGTCTACACAGTTGCAACTGCTGTTGGTGGACGGCGCGCAACGCGGCATGCGCAATGCACAGGGCCAACTCCTGGTGCGCCAGCCGGGTGGCGTGGCACTGATCGATCTGGCGGTGCAGCTGCAGCAGGTCGATCTGCTATTCGATGCCACCGGCTGCGTGCAGGCGCACGGGCGTGTCAGCCTGCAATTGCTGGCAAGCGGGGCGGGCGCGCTGCCCGGTCTGCCGCCACTGCGCTTGTCCGGGCAGCCGGCGTGCGTGGATCACACCGCCGTGCTGACCTTGCTGCCCGACACCGCATTGCCCGCCGGCGTGCAGGCCAAGGCGCAGCTGCAACTCTGGCCCGACGGACGCTGGCAACTGCAGTCGCGCGTGGATCCAGCGCAGGACGCAGTGTTGGGTGTCGGGCTGCAATTGCTGGGCTTCGCTGCTACTCCGGAGCGCGGGTTTTTGCGCAACGATGAAGGTCGATTGCACTAGAAACGCTATGACTGGCGACGTGCCACAGCACCCGTCTTCTGCACCATGATCGTGCATGCGTTGCGGCTGATATGTTCGTTGCGGCGATTGGATGGCGTGTAGGCTCATCCGTTGACAACGTTGTCGTCGTGGCGCGGCAAGCAGTCATCGCGGCACGGGTTCGCCTGTGCAAGTACCGCGATACGCGCTTTGGAATACACATGAGCACGCCGCGAAGGACGGTGACGCAGCCAGCAGTGATTGCGACGTCGGGGCCGCGACGTGGACTGCCCAGAATTGGTCTGGTCACAAGGAATTGGTCAGTGACTGGTCATGTGACAACGATGCCCAGTGCGCTTCCGATATCTTTGCACGCACCGTTGCAGGTCAATGGCGGTAAGGATCGGGTGCATTATCAGAGCGCTATCGAACGCTTTCGAAAGTGACTGTTGACACGATCTTTTAGAGACCATAAGAATCAACTCCACTGAATTGGTACTTTCCAGTCAGGGCCGTTGATCAGCAATGGCATGCGTGCCCGTCCTGGGACGGACGCGGCATCGGCACCCACGGGGGGGCTTGCGGGGTGCTCGCAGACAACAGATCGCAGGCGGTTCCGGACATCCGGAACTGGTGACCTGTGCGCGCGTGGTTGGGTTGCCAGCGCCGGGATCTGTCATCGCTGATCGATCGGAACGCCAGTCGCGTTGTCGTCCAGCCATTCCACTTCAGGATTTCTCATGTCGCCTCTCCCGCGTGCCTCGCTGCGTTGTTGTTCGCCCTCATCGCTGTCCCTTGCCATTGCGCTGTCGCTGCTTGCCTGCGGCGCCAACGCGCAGACACAGGACGCATCGGCGGCGGCATCGGCGCAGATCTCCCAACTCGATGCCATCAAGGTCACCAGCTCGTACCAGAAGAGCCTGATCACCGCGATGGACAACAAGCGCGACGACGTGCGCATGACCGACGGCATCTCTGCGCAGGACATCGGCAAGTTTCCTGCCGAAAACATCGCCGAGGCGATCCAGCGCATTCCCGGTGTGCAGATTTCCACTATCAACGGGCGCGGTTCCACCATCAGCGTGCGTGGCCTGGGGCCGCAGTATTCGGCCACCACCATCAACGGCCAGGTGATCAAAAGCGCCGATTTCACCGATGGCTTCCGCTACGACATCATCCAGCCAGAAGTAGCCGCCGGCATCGAGGTGATCAAATCGCCATCGGCGGACATGGACGCCGGTGGCCTGTCGGGCACGGTCAACATCAACACCACCAAACCCCTGGACTACCAGCAGACCAAGCTGCTGTTCTCAGCCAAAACGCAGTACTCCGAGTTTGCCGGTGGTTCGCCAACGCCCAAGGGCGTGCTGACCTATATCGACCAGTTCAAGTTCGGTGGCGGCGATCTTGGCGTGTTTCTCAGCGCCGGCTATCAGAAGCTCAAGGATCGCGCCGATTATCTGTGGATCGACCGTTGGTACACGCAGGCCACCGACGCCGGCACGTTGTATATCCCACGCCGTCCGCGCTATCGCTCGATCGAGCGCGAGACCACGCGCAAGATGTTCAATGGCGGGCTGCAATGGAAGCCTAGCGAACAGCTGGAGATGAACCTCACTGCGCTGTATTCGCAGGACAGGACCGCCAACGACATGAACCAGCTGGTGTACTCGTTCGAGCGCAGTCCGCTGACAGTGCTGCAGACCAACGGGCTGACCGCCACACAGGTGTCGGCGTCGGATTACTGGCTGGAAAATAATCACCAGATCGAACAGCACAATCTGTCCACTCAGTTGCTCACCTACGACTTCAAGTGGAAGGGCGATGCCTGGACGCTGAGTGGCGCGGCCAATTACACCCAGGGCAAGACCGACGAGAACGAGCGCGCCGCGATCCTGGGACGGATTCCCTCGGCAACGCTGCTGGATACCTCCAATCCCGACGCGATCTCGCTGACCACCGATGCCGATGCCAATGACGCCAGTGCGTGGAACAAGACCAATCTGGTGCGCAGCGAATACCCCAACGGTTCCATCCAATCGCTCAGCAACAAGGAATGGTCGCTGCAACTGGATGCCGAACGGTATCTTGAACTGGGCGCGTTGAACGCGGTGCGCTTCGGTGCCAAATACCGTCGCGAAACCTTCGATCGCGATGTGCGCCGGCGCGACTTCCTGTATCTGCTCAGGACCGGTGCGGTGTCCGGCTTCGACATGTTCCCGGAGCTGTCCGCAGCCAGCAGCACGGTCAGCAACTTCCTTGACGGACAACTCGCCTCGCAGGACAGCTGGGTCACCCCGGACGTGGCGGCTTATGCGCGCTCGCTGGCGGCCGCGGGCATCACCGTGCCGGTGCTGTTTGCACCGCAGAGCAGCTACAGCATCGAGAACGACATTTCTTCGGCGTATGCGATGGCGCGCATCGACACCGACATCGGCAGCATGCGTCTGCGCGGCAATGTCGGCATGCGCTACGAAAATACCAAACGCACCACCGATACCTACCTGACTCAGACGCAAGCCGCCAGCGACGACGCCAATGTCGTGGTCGGCACCGCTCGCGCGCCCTACGAGTATTCCAACTGGTTGCCCAGCCTGAATCTGGTGCTGGATATGCGCGAAAACTTGTTGCTGCGCTTTGCGGCCGCCAAGGTCCTGGTGCGGCCGATTCTGGACAGCAACACCGCGATCGCTTCGACGATTTCCACCGGCACCAATACTGGCGGCACCACCACCTATGTCGTCGCCCAGGGCCAGACCGATCTGAAGGCATTGACCGCTGACCAAGCCGACCTGAGCCTGGAGTGGTATTACGGCAACGGCGGCGCGCTGACCGTGGCCGGATTCTGGAAAAACATCAAGAACGGCACCTTCAATAGCATCGTTTGCCCGGCCGCCTTTAACGGTACCGTGCTCTCCAGCAATGCAGCCGGCGATTGTGTGAGTAGTAACGGCGATATCTACGAGATCACCGCCACCACCAATGATCCGAGCAAGGTAAAGATTCGCGGTTACGAGCTGGGCTGGACGCAATCGCTGGATGCCTGGTTGCCGATCGATGGTTTCGGGTTCAACACCAATTTCACCCGGGTGATTCCGCAGCGCGATACCGATTTCAAGATCCGCAACCTGTCAGAACAGACCTGGAACGCGACCGCGTACTGGGAGAGCGCGCACTACTCGGCACGCGTGTCGCTCAATCATCGCAGCGAGTACGAACAGGACAGCAGCGACAGCTTCTTCGCGCGCGAAGGCCACATCATGAAGGCACGCACGCAGCTGGATGCAGTGCTTGGCTACCAGGTCAACGACAAGCTGAGTTTCCAGCTGGGCGGCCTGAATCTCACCAACCGAAAGGAAGAAGCGTACAAGGACATCCCCAGCCGCTGGCAGATGACCGGCGTCACTGGTCGAAGCTACTACCTGTCGATGCAGTGGGACATGCTTTGATGCTGAGGCAGCGCGCTTCGGGCCGCCGTGCACAGTTGCGTGCGGCGGCCAGCAGTGAGGGCAACAGTGCGGTTTCGTTGGAAGCGTGCCATGCAGTGCTAGCAGTGCAGGCACCATGTGACGTGCATGCACTGCAGTTGACCAGGCGCTGCCATGCGCAGGCGTGAGTTCCTAGCCGGCAGCGTCTGCGCCTCATCGCTGCTTAGCGCGCCTGCGCTGGTCTCTGGCGCGGCAGCCGCAGGCACCAGACGTGTCGGTACCAGCGCCAAGCCGCGTCCCAGGCCACAGGGCTCCGCGACAGATGCCGGCGGCCAATGGCTGGATCTGGACGATGGGTGGCGCTTCCATGCCGGCGATGTGCCATTTCCGCGCCTGCTGGGGCAGGACGAGACGTACGCCAATGGCAAGGCGGGCCGGGCCTGGGGCGCAGCGGCGCCGGAGTTCGACGATACCGGTTGGCGGCAGCTGCAAGTGCCGCACGATTTTGTATTGGAGCAACCGGTGCGCGCCGACGCCAACGTCGCGCAAGGCTATCGCCCGCGCGGTATCGCCTGGTACCGGCGCACGTTTCGGCTGGAAGATGCAGTGCGCGGCCAGGCGGTGGAACTGCGTCTGGACGGTGTCGCCAGCCATGCCACGGTGTGGGTCAACGGCATGCTGATGGCGCGCAGTTGGAGCGGCTACAACGGGCTGGTGATCGACATCACGCCCGTCGCACGTTATGGCAATGCATTGAACTGCATCGCCATCCGCGTCGATGCCGAGGCCATGGATGGGTGGTGGTACGAAGGCGGCGGCATCTACCGACACACCTGGCTGGTGCTGCGCGCGCCCCTGCATATCGCCGGCGATGGCCTGGCAGCCGTGCCGCGGGAAGGCCCAGACGATGTTTGGCAGGTGCCGGTGCAGTTGGACCTTGTCAACAGCGGTGAACAGCCCGCTGATGCGTGGGTCGAGGTCGTCTTGCGCGACACGCATGGCGCTGTCGTGGCGCATGGCGAGACACAACGACGCGTCGCCGCATTCGGCACGGCACAGGCGGCGCTCAGCATCGCAGTGCCGCAGCCGCAGCGCTGGAGCGTGGACACCCCCGTGCTGTATCGCCTGCAAGCCGAAGTGCGCAGCGCGGATGGCCGCAGCGACCGTGCCGCATGCGAGGTCGGTTTTCGTAGCCTGCGCTTCGACGCCGATCACGGGTTTTTTCTCAATGGGCGTCCGCTCAAGATCATGGGCGTCTGCCTGCATCAGGACCATGCTGGCGTCGGCGTGGCGTTGCCCGATGCGCTGCATGTGTTTCGTCTGCAGCGGCTGAAATCGATTGGCTGCAACGCCATCCGTCTGCATCACGCAGTGGCGCCGGAACTGCTGCAGGCCTGCGACCGTCTCGGCATGTTGGTGATGGCCGAGAACCGCTTGTTCAATCCTGCACCCGACTATGTGGCGTTGCTGCGCAACATGGTGCGGCGCCAGCGCAATCATCCCAGCGTGTTTCTGTGGTCGCTGCTCAACGAAGAGCCGCTGCAAGGCACCGCCACCGGTTACGCGATCACGGCGCGCGCCGCCAGCGCGGTGCGGGCGCTCGACGACACGCGCCCAATCACCGCCGGCATGAACGACGGCATGTTCGCCACCGGCGGCGCGGCCGATGTGGTGGACGTGCTCGGTTTCAACTATCGGCAGTACAACTACGACCGCGTGCATGCAGCGCGTCCGCGCACGCCGATGCTGTCCAGCGAAGACACCAGTGCGTTTCAGACGCGTGGTGCGTGGTTCACCGATCTGGATGCGCACGTGGTGGCCGAAGACGACAGCCTGGCCGCGGACTGGGGCAATACCCATCGCCGCGCCTGGCAGCTGATTGTCGAACGCCCGTTCGTCGCCGGCAGTTTCGTGTGGACCGGCTTCGATTATCGCGGGGAACCCACGCCGTTCGAATGGCCATCGGTGGGGTCGTTCTTCGGCATCATGGACCAATGCGGATTTGCCAAGGGCGCCTATTGGCTGCGTCGCGCCTTATGGATCGACGATGCGCCGGTACTGCATCTGTTGCCACACTGGAACTGGCCCGGCCGCGAAGGTCAGCCGATCAAGGTCATGGCGTTCTGCAATGCCGAGCAGGTGGAGTTGTGGCTCAACGGCCGCTCGCTCGTGAAACAAGCGGTGGATCGTGCGCAATCGAATCAGTGGCAAGTGGACTACGCGCCGGGCATGCTCGAAGCGGTGGCCTGGCGTGGGGGACACGAAGTGGCGCGCACGCGCGTCGAAACCACCGGCGCCCCGGTCGCGCTCAAACTCATCCCCGACCGCAGCGAACTACACGGCGATGGCCGCGATGCGCAACCGGTGACGTTGGAAGCGGTGGACGCGCAGGGGCGCCACGTGCCCGATTGCAATGCACTGCTGACGCTGCAGATCAGCGGCGGCCGGCTGTTGGGTGTCGGCAATGGCGACCCGAATTCGCATGCAGCGGATCAAAGCACGCAGGTGGCGTTGTTCAACGGGCTGGCGCAGGCAATCGTGCAAGCCGGGAGCGGTGCGGGCGTGTTGCGCCTGCAGGCAAGTAGCCCCGGATTGCGCGATGCAGTGCTTGACATCGGCCGCACGTCGGCGCCGCTGCCGGCATCGGTGCCGATCGCGGCGCCAGTGATGGTGGTCGAAAGCTGGCGCCACACCGCTGCATTCGCGCAGCCGCCCGCACCGGATCTCCCGCGCCGTCCTAACGACAACAACAGCTGGAGCAACACGTTGCCAGGCACCTTGGAAAGCGCCCCCGAACGTGCCGGCTATGTGTTGTATCGCAGTCAATTCACACCGTGGCAGGGCATGCAAACCCGCGGCGGCATACTCGACCTGGGCCGCCTCAGCGGGCCGGCGCAGGTATTTCTGGACGGCCGCGCGGTCGCCCAGGCAGCGGCCGGAACACCGATCACCGTGGCGCTTGCACCCGCGGCCGGCGAGCGCACCCTGGCGGTGATTCTGCATGTCGCTGCCGATCAACCGTTTGGATTCCACGACGTCGTCACCGTGCATTATCGGAACCTGCCATGACCTTTTCACTGTTTTCCTCATCGTCGCCTGCGCGCCTGTTCGCCATGGTGCTGGGTGCGTTGCTCGCCACTCCCGTCCCCGTGCTGGCGGCACCGCCCGCGCAGGCAGTCGTGCAACGCCTGATCGGCGCGCGTGCCGCCCAGTTCGACATGACCGTCGCACCGCGTGGCGATGGTGCAGACTGGTACCGCATCGACGCCGGCGGCGACACGGTGCGCATTGCCGGCTCCTCGCAAGTAGCCTTGGCGCGTGGCGCCTATGCGTATCTCGGTCAAGCAGGTGCGGCCTCGATGAGTTGGGAGGGCGACCGCGTGGCGCTGCCAGCGCAATGGCCGGCCTACCGCAGTGGTCAAGTGCGCACGCCATTTGCCCACCGCGCCTATCTCAATACCTGCACCTACGGCTACACCACGCCGTTCTGGGATTGGCCGCGCTGGCAGCGCGAGATCGACTGGATGGCCTTGCATGGCATCGACATGCCGCTGGCGATGGAAGGCCAGGAAGCGATCTGGCAAGCGTTGTGGCGCGAGTTCGATGTCGGCGATGACGCGCTGGCGGAGTATTTTTCCGGCCCGGCGTTCACGCCGTGGCAGCGCATGGGCAATATCGAAGGCTATCGCGCACCGCTGCCGCAACACTGGATCGACAGCAAACGCGTGCTGCAGAAGCAGATCCTGACGCGCATGCGCGAGTTGGGCATGCAGCCGGTGCTGCCCGCATTTGCCGGCTACGTGCCCAGGGCGTTCGCGCAGGCCCATCCGCATGCGCGCATCTATCGCATGCGCGCCTGGGAAGGCTTTCACGAGACCTATTGGCTGGATCCGCGCGATCCGCTGTTTGCCAAGCTCGCGCGGCGCTTCCTTGAGCTGTACGCCCAGACCTACGGCGCAGGCGAGTTCTACCTGGCCGATGCCTTCAACGAAATGCTGCCACCCGTGGCCGACGATGGCAGCGACGTGGCCGCCGCCAGGTACGGCGACAGCATCGCCAACTCCGATGCTGCGCGGGCAAAAGCGGTACCGCCAGCGCAACGCGATGCACGCCTGGCCGAGTACGGGCAGGCGTTGTATCGCTCCATCGCGCAGGTGAATCCGAAGGCCACCTGGGTGATGCAGGGCTGGCTGTTCGGTGCCGACCGCCAGTTCTGGCAAGCGCAGGCGATCGCTGCGTTTCTCGGCAAGGTGCCCGACGCGCGCTTGATGGTGCTTGACATCGGCAACGACCGCTATCCCGGTACCTGGAAGGCATCGCAGGCCTTCGACAACAAGCAGTGGATCTACGGCTACGTGCACAACTACGGCGCTAGCAACCCGTTGTACGGCGATTTCGCGTTCTATCGGCGCGATCTGCAAGCCTTGCTGGCCGATCCGGACAAACGCAATCTGCGCGGCTTCGGCGTGTTTCCGGAAGGCCTGCACAGCAACTCGGTGATCTACGAGTATCTCTACGCGCTGGCCTGGGAAGGCCCGCAACAATCGTGGTCGCAGTGGCTCACGCACTATCTGCGCGCGCGCTACGGCCGCAGCGATGCTGCATTACTGAGCGCATGGTCTGATCTGGAAGCAGGCATCTACCAGACCCGTTACTGGTCGCCACGCTGGTGGAACAAGCGTGCCGGTGCCTACCTGCTGTTCAAGCGGCCGACTGCCGACATCGTCGATTTCGACGATCGTCCTGGCGACCCGCAACGCCTGCGCCGCGCCATCGATGCGTTGCTGCGGCAGGCCAACCGTTATGCAGATGCGCCGCTGTATCGCTACGATTTGATCGAAGACGCACGCCACTACCTGAGCCTGCAGGCCGACCGTCAATTGCAGGCAGTGGTGCAGGCCTATAATGCCGGCGATTTCGCGCGCGGCGATGCGCAGCTGGCGCGCACCACGCAACTGGTGCGGGGACTGGATGCGCTGGTTGGCGGTCAACACGAAACCTTGGCCGACTGGACCGGCCAGGCCGCCGCTGCGGCCGGCCACGATGCCGGATTGCGGCGCGCCTATGTCGGCAATGCGCGAGCGCAGGTCAGTGTCTGGGGCGGCGACGGCCACCTTGCTGATTACGCGTCCAAGGCGTGGCAGGGCATGTACGCAGACTTCTATCTGCAGCGTTGGACGCGCTTTCTCAGCGCGTATCGTGCTGCACGCAAGGCCGGCACGCCGTTCGATGCGGTGGCCGTGGATCACCAGCTTGCAACATGGGAACGCCAATGGTCCGCGCAGGACGAGATGTCGAAGCGTCAGCCGCCACGTGAGCCACTGAGCTTGCTGCACACCTTGCTGGCACAGGTAGATGCGCACGATCCAAGGCAACGCGCTTCGCAGGATCGCGGGCCAGACGCGCGGCAAGAAGGTGCATCCGGTGGCGTTCACAGCGCCACGCAAGGGGGCGCTCAATGAACGAATCCGTGTTGCGCATGGCGTTCATGCCGGAGCGCAGTTGCGTCGATGCAAGAGCCCAGACCACCAGATGTGCATGTCGCATCCACCTCTATGACGTGGGCGAGGGCGTGCAATGAGCGCACACACGCCCGCGGCTGCCACTCCCGCTGCAGCCGCACCGTCAAAGCGCGAACGCTTCCTCTCACTGGATGTGTTCCGCGGCCTGACCATCTTCCTGATGATTCTGGTCAACACCGCAGGGCCGGGCGCGCAGGCGTACGCGCAGCTGACCCACGCGGCTTGGTTCGGCTTCACGCTGGCCGATCTGGTGTTTCCTTCGTTCCTGTTCGCGGTTGGGAGCGCGATGAGTTTTGCGCTGGCAACCAACACGCCGCATCTGCAGTTCCTCGGCCGTGTGAGCAGACGCGCCGCGCTGATCCTGCTATGCGGTGTGCTGATGTACTGGTTTCCTTTTTTCCATCTGCAGCCAGATGGTGGATGGGCGTTCACGACGGTCGATCAACTTCGCCTGACCGGCGTATTGCAACGGATCGGCCTGTGCTATCTGGCGGCGGCATTGCTGGTGCGCTATCTGCCACCGCGCGGCATCGCGCCTGTCTGCTTAGCACTGCTGTTGGGCTATTGGGCGTTGTTGTACGCCTTCTGCCAACCTGGCGCGGAATTGAGCAAGACCGGCAATGCCGGCACTCGCCTGGATCTGTGGCTGTACGGGCGTGATCATCTGTACCGCAAGGATGGCGGCTTCGATCCTGAAGGCTTGCTCGGCACGCTGTCGGCCACGGTCAATGTGCTGGCCGGTTATCTGTGCGGGCGCTTCCTGCAGCGACATGGCAAGACCATTGCCAGCACGCGCAGCTTGTTGTTGGCGGGCGCAGGTCTGGTGCTGCTGGCGCTGCTCTGGGCACCGGCCTGGCCGTTGTCGAAGAAGCTCTGGAGCGGCTCGTTCGTCGCCTGCACGGTGGGCCTGGATCTGCTGGCGCTGGGTGCACTGGTATACCTGCTGGAATTGCGCGGCTGGACCGGCGGCAGCGGTTTCTTCACCGTTCTGGGGCGCAACCCGCTGGCGATCTACCTGTTCTCCGAATTGTTCGTGGTGGTGTTGCGGCTGATCCCGGCCGGAAGCTCCGGGCTGGACCTGTACGCCTGGGCCGGCATCGGCGTGTTCCAGACCATTACGCCAGGACCACTCGGCTCGCTGCTGTGCGCGCTGAGCTACACGCTGATGTGCTGCGCGGTGGGTTGGTGGATGGATCGGCGGCGCTGGTACCTGCGGCTGTGATCGCATCGCCCATCCGGCGACGGGCCAGGGTGCAACGCACTGACCAGCTCGGCCATGGCTGCACGATGCCCACCCGTGGCAGCGGCCAATGTGGCGCGGCCAGGCAATTCACCCGATTGCGTGCGTCGAGGTCGGCCGCGGCCTGATGCGCGTTGCGCAAATTGGTACTATATTGGACCTAACGAATCCCCGTCGGTCCGGAGGACAGGCAGTGGTCAAACCGAAAACCAACGCCAGGACGGACGACGACCCCAGGATGGACGCGCTGGCACTGGACGCGTCCACGCCGACCCCGCTGTATCTGCAACTGGCCGCCAAGCTTACCGACGCCATCCGTGGCGGGCAGTGGAAGGCCGGCGAGGCGCTGCCGGCCGAGCGCCAGCTGTGCGAGCGGCTGCAGATCTCGCGGGTGACCCTGCGCCAGGCGGTGGATGTGCTGGTCGAACAAGGCCTGGTCTCGCGCCGGCAGGGCGCCGGCACCTTCGTCACCACGCAGATCCAGCATCAGCTCAGCGGCCTGACCAGTTTCAGCGAGACGCTGCGCATCAAGGGCTATGAGCCGGGCACGCGCTGGCTGGAGCGGCGGCTGCGCCCGGCGCATGGCGAAGAGATCCTGCGCCTGGGCCTGTCGCCGGATGCCGCGGTGGCCTCGCTGACGCGGCTGCGCAGTGCCGACGACCGGGTCATGGCCTACGAGCACGCGGTGTTGCCGCAACGCATCGTCGCCGACCCGCAGCAGATCGGCGATTCGCTCTACAGCTATCTGGATGCGCAGGGCACGCCGGTGGTGCGTGCCCTGCAGTACTTCCGCGCCATCAATCTGCCCGCGCGGCTGGCCGAACACCTGCGCATGAAGACCGGCGAGGCGATTTTGCATGTGGTGCGCGTGGGCTATGCCCGCGATGGCAGCGCGATCGAATTGACCGACACCTATTGCCACAACGACTTCTACGATTTCGTCGCCGAACTGCGCCGCTGACGCCAACGGCATTCCTTACGACGACCTCAGAGCCAGCCGATCCATGACTACCGCCAGGCCCGCAAACCCCGTTGTCTCGATCGCCATCGTCGGCGTGCTGTTTTTCATCATCGGCTTTTTCACCTGGATCAACGGGCCGCTGATCACCTTCGTGCGGCTGGCGTTCGACCTCAACGAGGTCAACGCATTCCTGGTGCTGATGGTGTTCTACCTGTCGTACTTCTTTCTGGCCTTGCCCTCGTCGTGGATTCTCAAGCGCACCGGCATGAAGAAAGGCCTGGCGCTGAGCCTGGTGGTGATGGCCGTGGGCGCAGCAGGCTTCGGCCAGTTCGCCACGCAGCGTTGGTATCCCGGCGCGCTGGGCGGCCTATTCGTCATCGGCAGCGGCCTGGCCTTGCTGCAGACGGCGATCAACCCGTACATCAGCATTCTCGGGCCGATCGAAAGTGCCGCGCGGCGTATCGCCTTGATGGGCATCTGCAACAAGATTGCCGGCATCCTGGCGCCGATCCTGATCGGCTCGCTGGTGCTGCACGGTATCGGCGACCTGTCCGCGCAGGTGGCCAGCGCCGATGCGACGACCAAGGAAACCTTGCTCACCGCCTTCGCCGCCAAGATTCACGCGCCGTATCTGGTGATGTCCGGCGTCCTGCTGTTGCTGGCCATTGGCGTGCTGTTCTCGCCATTGCCCGAGCTCAAGCCCTCCGAAGCCAACGCTACGCCGGGCGCGACCGGTGGCGTGCAGAAATCCAGCATCTTCCAGTTCCCGCACCTATGGCTGGGCGTGCTGTGCCTGTTCGTCTATGTGGGCGTGGAAGTGATGGCCGGCGATGCCATCGGCACCTACGGACACGGCTTCAATCTCCCGTTGGACATCACCAAGATCTTCACCTCCTACACGCTGGGCGCGATGTTGCTGGGCTACATCGCCGGCCTGGTATTGATTCCGCGCGTGATCTCGCAGGCGCGTTACCTGAGCGTGTCGGCGGTGCTGGGCGTGCTGTTCTCGCTCGGTGCCTTGTTCACCCACGGCTACGTGTCGGTGGGCTTCGTCGCCGCGCTCGGCTTTGCCAACGCGATGATGTGGCCGGCGATCTTTCCGCTGGCCATTCGCGGACTGGGCCGGTTCACCGAAATCGGCTCGGCATTGCTGGTGATGGGCATCGCTGGCGGCGCGATCATTCCGCAGCTGTTCGCCATCCTCAAGCAGCACTACGACTTCCAGGTCGTGTTCGCTGCACTGATGGTGCCGTGCTATCTGTACATCCTGTTCTATTCGCTGCGCGGTCATCGCGTGGGCCTGCCGGCCCAGGCCAAGTGATCGCGGCGGCATGATGCGTTCCGACGGACAAGGTACATCCATGCGCAGGCCCACAATCAAAGATGTCGCCGAGCGCGCCAAGGTCTCGTTGAAGACCGTGTCGCGGGTGATCAACAACGAGCCATCGGTGATGCAGGCCACGCGTGCACGCGTGCTGCGCGCCATCGCCGATCTCGACTACGAACCCGATCCGTCCGCGCGCAATCTGCGCAGCGGCACGCCGTTCGTGATCGGCCTGGTATACGACAACCCCAACCCGTACCACATCATCGGCATTCAGAATGGCGTGCTGGCCGCGTGCCGCGAAACCGGCTTCGGCTTGCAGATCCATCCCTGCGATTCCACCTCGCCGTTGCTGGCCGAAGAACTGGCCGAATGGGTGCAGCGCTCGCGCCTGGCCGGCGTGGTGTTGACCGCGCCGATGTCCGAGCGCCCGGAATTGCTGGCCGGTCTGGCCGCGCGCGGCATCAAGAGCGTGCGCATCATCGCCTCCACCGACGACCCCGGCGATGGCCCGTGCGTGTATATCGACGACCGCGATGCCGCGTATGAAATCACCGAGCACCTGATCCAGCTCGGCCATCAACGCATCGGCTTCCTGTGGGGCGGCCCGCAGCATCGCTCCAGCGGCGAACGTTACGCCGGCTATGAAGCGGCGTTGAAGGATTACGGCATCAGCCTGGACAAGCACCTGGTGATTCCCGGCGACTACACGTTCGACGATGGCTTCCGTGGCGCACGCCGGCTGTTGTCGTTGCGCGAGCCGCCCACCGCCATCTTCGGCAGCAACGACGAGATCGCTGCAGGCGTGCTGGCCGCGGCCAAGTCCACCGGCATGAACGTGCCGTATCAATTGTCGATCGCCGGGTTCGAAGACAGCCCGTTCTCGCGCCATTCGTGGCCGGCACTGACCACTGCCAAGCAGGCCACCGACGACATCGCGCGGCATGCCGCACGCTTGTTGATCAGCCAGCTGCGCAGCGATGCCTACGACGACCAACCGGCGCAATTGCAGAGCCGCGGCTTCGTGCCGCAGTTGGTGGTGCGCGGCTCCACCGCGCCGGCGCCTGCGTCCACCGGCAAACCCCTTCCTCCTGAATCTGCCTGAGCCACGATGAGCCTTCCCTCCGAAACCGAGACCTTGATGTTCCGCGAAGCGGCGCAGACCGCCGATGTGGTTGCTGCACAGTTCGCGCGTAATGCCGACACCATCGCCGCGCTTGCGCAATCGCTGCGCGAGACGCCGCCGCCGTTCGTGGTGACCTGCGCGCGCGGTAGCTCCGATCATGCGGCCACCTATGCCAAGTACCTGTTCGAAACCCAGCTCGGCATCGTCACCGCATCTGCGTCGCCGTCGGTGGGCTCGGTCTATGCAGCGCCGCTGCAACTGCGTGGCGCGCTGTACATCGTGATTTCGCAATCGGGCAAGAGCCCGGATCTGCTGCGCAATGCCGAAGCGGCCAAGGCTGCCGGCGCGCGCGTGGTCGCGCTGGTCAACGTGGAAGATTCGCCGCTGGCGCAACTGGCCGAGGTGGTGATTCCGCTGGGCGCAGGCCCGGAAAGAAGCGTGGCCGCCACCAAGAGTTATCTCGCTTCGCTGGCCGCGGTCCTGCATCTGGGCGCGGTGTGGAAGAACGACCCCGCCTTGCTTGCCGCGCTCGACGCATTGCCGCAGCAGTTGCGCAGCGCGTGGCAGGCCGATTGGTCCGCGCTCACCGCCGGTCTGGCGCCTGCGCACAATCTGTTCGTGCTCGGCCGCGGCCTGGGCCTGGGCGCAGCGCAGGAAGCGGCATTGAAGTTCAAGGAAACCTGCGGCTTGCACGCCGAAGCCTACAGCTCGGCCGAGGTCAAGCACGGGCCGATGGCCCTGGTGGGGCCGGGGTTCCCGGTGCTGGTCTTCGCACAGCCCGACGAAACCGGTGCCGGTACCCGCGCACTGGCCGAAGAATTCCGCGCGCGTGGCGCGCAGGTGTGGCTGGCCGCGCCCGGTGGCGATTTGCCGCTGGCAGAGGCCGCGCACCCGGCCTGTGCGCCGCTGTTGACCGTGCAGAGCTTCTATCGCGCGATCAATGCATTGGCATTGCAGCGCGGCAACAATCCCGATCTGCCGCCGCATCTGAACAAGGTCACGGAAACCGTCTGATCATGCACGCTCTCACGACTCAGGCACTGTGCAATGCACGTGTGCTCACCGACAACGGATTGCAGGACGGCCTGGTCGTGATGCTGGCTGGCACGCAGATCCAGGCGATCGTGCCGGCCGACGATGCGCGCGTTACGCAGGCCGATACGCGCCTGGACCTGGGTGGCGCCAGCTTGTTGCCGGGCTTTATCGACATCCAGGTCAATGGCGGCGGCGGCGTGTTGTTCAACAACGCACGCGACCCCCAGGCACTGGCCACGATCGCCGCCGCGCATCGTCGCTTCGGCACCACCGGCATGCTGCCAACCTTGATCAGCGACACCGCTGAGGTGATGGCCGAAGCGATCGATGCCACTCGCCAGGCCATCGCGCAAGGCGTACCCGGCGTGCTCGGCATCCATCTGGAGGGCCCGTACCTGAGTCCTGCGCGCAAGGGCACGCACGACGCGGACAAGTTCCGCGTACCGGACGCGCACGAGATTGCCGTCGATACCTCATTGGACAATGGCGTCACCTTGATCACGCTCGCACCCGAGCGCGTTCCGCTGGACGATATCCGTGCCTTCGTTGCCGGCGGCGCGCTCGTGTTCGCCGGCCACACTGCGGCCACCTACGAGCAGGCACGCGATGGCATTGCCGCCGGCGTCAGCGGCTTCACGCACGTGTACAACGCGATGTCGCAGCTGGCTGGCCGCGAACCCAATGCGGTGGGCGCGGCACTGGAAGACCCGACGATTTGGTGCGGCGTCATCGTCGACGGCGTGCACGTGCATCCGGCCAGCTTGCGTGTGGCGCTCGCGGCCAAGCCACGCGGCAAGTTGCTGCTGGTCACCGACGCCATGCCGATGGTAGGCAGCGAAAGCGCCAGCTTCGATCTCTACGGCGAAACCATCACCGCCGTGGACGGCGTGGTGCGAAATGCCGATGGTGCACTGGCCGGCTCCGCATTGGACATGGCCACCGCCGTGCGCAACAGCGTGCGCTGGCTGGGCGTGGACCTGGCCGAAGCCGCGCGCATGGCTTCTACCTACCCCGCGCAATGCATTGGCCTGGGCGAACGCCTGGGACGCATCGCCCCCGGCTACCAAGCCGATCTGGTGCTGGTGGATGACGATGTGCAGGTGTTGAGCACGTGGGTGGCTGGGCAGCGCGACTAAGCGCCGCCGCCCACACGCCTGCGTCGCCGCAGCGGAACGCGGCCGGTGCTCGGAGCGGCACGACCACCGGTCCGCTGCCGTGCGCTGACCGTGCCCAGGTAACTGCTGCTTGAGACCTATCTTGGCCGGCCAACGTATCGTGCGCGCCGCATTGCGTGATGCGGCGCGCGCGTTGCGTTTGATCCTTGAAATGCAGGGACATGCAGCGGCCCATGCAGTGAGTCGTCGCATGTCGCATGCTTCGCCTTCACCCAACAAACGCGCTGGTCGCCGCCGGCACGTGATGTACAGGTCTTGTTGCCGGACCGACGGAACTACACCGGACGCTGGCACCGTGCACGCCCTACGGCAGCGATGAAACCAGTCCTACGGTGGACAGGTTGTTGTCTAACCCGACACGCGTGCAGCGGGCCATCGGCCATCGGGCGACAGCGCAGCGTTCCAACCTGCGCAAGTTTATGCGCATCATCCACGCGCGCATGCGCAGCACACTTCGCGTGCGCAGCTACTTTGCGTCGCAACATTTTGGTGTGCCACCGTGTGCGAACAGGGCATAGGGCGCAGTGGTCTGCATCGACGTAAAGGGCAGTGAGACGACGATCACGCCATCATCCCGTATCTGCAGGGAAGACGTTGTTTAGCGCATAAAAATGGACGTATGCAGCAACGGGTTGACACTACAAGCCACGGAAGGCACCTTCGCTGGTAACGTTCTCAGCGAAGAAACATCTGCTCGACGTTCGAGAAGACGATAACCGGCCGTTGTTCCAGTGGTCGGCTTTTACCCGCATGTCGTCACGCAATGCGGGTGGCTGTTCGTATCCGGCACAGGGGACGGATCACGGGCATGGCACGCGCGTCGCGCGCCGTTGTGCAACCAGACGGTTGCCATCCGACATCAGTGATGAGGTCCACGCAATGCTGTTTTCCCGTCTGTTCGCTTTGTCCCCTTGTGTTCCGGTATCTGCGTCCGTCAACCCACTGCGCCGCTCACCATTGAGCGCGGCTGTCAGGCGTCTGCTCATAGTGGCGCCAGCTTGGCCTGCGTCGCAAGCCTTCCCGCATTTGCGCAGGAGCAGCCCGCACCCGCGCAGCAACAGACACCACCACAAACCGATCCCTCGGTTTCCACCCTGGACGAAATCAAGGTGGTGGGTTACCAGGCCAGCCTGGGCAAGGCGCTCAACGTCAAGCGCAACGCCGATGCGATCGTCGACGCGATCAGCGCCGAAGACATCGGCAAGTTTCCAGATACCAATGTCGCCGAATCGCTGTCGCGGTTGTCCGGTATCACCGTGGACAGGCAGTTCGGCGAAGGCGAAAAAGTCAGCATCCTGGGCACCGATCCGGCGCTCAACCGTGTGTTGCTCAACGGCCAGACCATTGCATCGACCAGTTGGGGCGGCGACCCCAACGACCCGGACAGCCGCTCGTTCAACTACAGCACCCTGGCGCCGGAAGTGGTCGGCTTGATGGAGGTCTACAAGACGCCCGAAGCGCGCATCGACGAGGGTTCCATCGGCGGCACCGTGATCGTGCATACGCGCAAACCGCTGGATCTGGATCGCAATACGCTCACCGGGACCGTGAGCTATGGCTACAACGATCGCTCCGACGAAGGCAAGCCGAATGCCTCGGCGCTGTATAGCTGGAAGAATCAGGACCAAACCCTGGGCGTGCTTACCTCGGTGATGCATTCGCAGCGTGTCCTGCGCCGCGACGGCGTTGAAATTTTCGGCTACGACAATGTGCAGGGCGCCGGGTTTCCGCCGGGTGTGGTCGGCAACAACACCGGCGTGTTTCCGACGTCGATCAACACGGCGTTGTTCCAGCAAACGCGCAAGCGCGACGGTGTCAGCGCGGCGCTGCAGTGGAAGCCGGACAGCGATTTCGAGCTCAATCTGACTGGCCTGTATGTCAAGGAAAGCTTCGATAACTACAACCAGAGCCGCTACGGTTACTGGGGCTCGACGCCGGGCGATGCGCAGGCCTTGGGCTTCGAGAACGGTATCGCCACCTCGGGTACCTTCGGCGACCAGTCCAACACCTATCTCGACGGCTATCTGCGCAATAGCCAGGTCAGCACCGGCAGCATCCACCTGCGCACCGACTGGCATGGCGATGGGTGGAACGCCTCCAGCCAGGTGGGTTACACCAGTTCGCAAGGCGGCGCCGAGCGTATCTACGGCATCCAGTTCCGCAATCTGGCCGGCTACAGCTACACCATCGACGGGCGCCGTACCGCGATGGACTACAGTACCGATCCCACCAATGCGGCGGCGATGCAGCTCAACAACGCCTCGGCCAGTCACAGCCCGCAGTACGACAAGGAGCGCTATCTGCAGCTGGATTTCGATCATGCGGTGGAGTGGGGGCCGTTTACGCAGATCCTCACCGGCATCAAGCTCACCAATCACGCCACCGGGCAATCGTCCTACAGCCGCACCTGGACCCCGAACGATGGCAGCACGCTGGCGGCATTCTCGCCGGGCACCACGCCCTCGGGCTATCTGGATGGGCTGTCGACCAGCGCCGACATGCAACGCTGGTCGACCATCGACAGCGGTGCGATCAGCCGGTATATCAGCGGACTGGAAGGCGACGACGGTCTGCCGATCAGCTATGCCGGCAACTACAGCATCGAGGAGCAGAACCGTGCGTGGTTCCTGCAAGGCAACTTCTCCGGCGAGCGGTATCGCGGCAACATCGGCGTGCGCTATGTGCATTCGCGCGATTCAACAGATGGCTTCAGCTATGCGCCGGGCGGCGGTTACACGCCGGTCAACTTTCTCAGCAGCTACGGCAAATGGTTGCCTTCGTTCAATATCGCCTACGACCTGCGCGACGACCTGATGCTGCGATTTGCCGCCTCCAAAGTGATCGCGCGGCCGCGCTACACCAACATGACGCCGTACGTGGCCACCGACGACACCACGCTGACGGCGTCGACCGGCAACCCAGGACTGAGCCCGTACGAGTCCACCAACCTCGGTGCATCGCTGGAGTGGTATTTCTCCGACAGCAGCCTGCTCAGCGGCGAATTCTTCTCGCGCGACATCTCCAACTACATCCTGACCACGGTGCAGGATCGTGTGTTCTTCAATAACGCCACCGGCGGCTCGAGCACCTACCAGACATCGGTACCTACCAACGCCGGCGATGCCAGGGTGCGCGGTGTCGCGCTCAATCTGCAGCACAATTTCGGCAATGGCTTCGGCGTGGTGGCCAACTACACCTATTCCGATTCCAAGACCGACGGCGATTACAGCCTGCCGTACAACTCGCGCAATGCCTACAACGTCAGCCCGTACTACGAACAAGGCAAGTGGAGCGCGCGGGTGAATCTGGGTTGGCGCTCGGAATACTTCACCCAGATTGGCAGGCTCAACGGGCAGCAGATGACCGACGCGTTTACGCAAGTCGATGCGTCATTCGGCTACCAGGCCACCGAGCGACTGCGCGTGGCGCTGGAAGCCACCAACCTGCTGGACGAAACCTACTTCAGCTACATCGGCAACAAGAACCAGCCGTACTACATCTACAAGAACGGTCGCTCTTTCATGTTGAGCCTGAATTTCAAGCTGTAATGCCCGGCCAGGGCGGCTGCTTTGTGCAGCCGCCTTTATCTCGTGGCGGACAACTAGATTTCGCTTGAGTTCCTGGCTTCGAAGGGCAGATTCCGTCAGCCGTGCGGTTCGCTGCAATGTCGCTGTTTTTAACGTTGCCGCATCCTGTTGCATGCAGAAAACGGTGCGCGCGAGACGTCGCTATGCACCAGTGTTTCGCGCTGCCGCAATCGCGGCAATGCGCGCCTTCGTCAGTGCCTCGCCGATCTGCGGCCCTTGCAGACCCTCGGCCGCCAGATCCCGCGCATTGATCGCCAGTGCGGCGGCGTGCAGCCGTTTGAGCGCTTCGCCCTGCGGGTACGCGGCTTCTTCACTGCCCAGACGGCCACGCTTGTCTGCTTCGCAGACCAGTGCCAGCTGCGCGATACGCTCCGGCCGGCGAAACGCATCGCAGCGCACCAGCAGCTCGTGCAGGGTGCGGTCGCGGAGCTCGGCCAGACGATGCACGTTCAAGTGTTCGCGGCAGGCGATGATGGCAAGTTGCCGAAAGTCCTGCGGCACCTTGAGCCGCTCGCACAGCGCCTGCAATGGCGCAACGCCGCGTTGCTCGTGCATGACATGTCGCGGCCATTGCGCTTGCGGCGTGAGCGCCTTACCCAGGTCGTGGGTCAGCGCAGCAAAGCCCACCAGCGCATCGCCGGGCGCCAGACGGGCCGCTATATCGCTGACCATTTCCTGGTGAATGCCCGTGTCGACCTCCGGATGGAAATCGGCGCGCTGCGGCACGCCGTACAGCGCATCGACTTCCGGCAGGATGACGCGCAGCGCATCGGCATCGTGCAGCGTGCGCAGGAACGCCGAGGGCTGCGCGCAGCTCAATGCGCGCCGCAGCTCCTGCCACACGCGCTCCGGCACCAGGCTGTCGAGTTCGCCGCCGGCGGCCATGTCCCGCATCAATGCCGCAGTTTCAGCAGCGAGCGAAAAGCCCAGCGGGGCCAGCCGCGCCATGAAGCGCGCGGCACGCAATACACGCACAGGATCTTCGATGAACGCCGGACCGACATGCCGCAATACGCGCGCCTGCAGATCACGCACACCGTTGTACGGGTCGAACAATTGGCCCGTGTCCTCATCGCGCGCGATCGCGTTGATGGTGAAGTCGCGGCGCAGCAGGTCTTCTTCCAGGGTCACCGATGGGTCGGCGTCCACCACGAAGCCGCGATATCCGCGGCCGGATTTGCGCTCGGTACGCGCCAGTGCGTATTCCTCGCCACTGCGCGGGTGCAGAAACACCGGGAAATCCTTGCCGACCGGCTTGAACCCCTGCGCCTCCATCTGCGCCTGATCGGCGCCGACCACCACCCAGTCGCGGTCGCCAGCCGGCTGCTCAAGCAATGCATCGCGGACTGCGCCGCCAACAAGATAGATCTTCATCAGCGCATGATGCCCGAGCAATCATGCGCCTGTCTGTGCGCTCTCCCGGCTGCTTGCGGGACCATCGGCGGCGTGGACGCCGCTAACGCGCTCATGGACGGGTTCACGGTACATGCCAAAGGGTTCGCGCACCGCACGCTCGACCCGGAGAAAAGTCACCCGCGCACAGGGGCATCGCCGGCAATGTAGTAATCGGCAGTACTGCGCGGTAATGGTGCGCGACCGCGCATGCGGTCGGCGATTTTCTCGGCAATCATGATGGTGGTGGCGTTGAGGTTGCCGGTGATGATGCGCGGCATGATCGAGGCGTCGATCACGCGCAGGCCCTCCATGCCGTGCACGCGGCCCTGGCCGTCGACAACCGCCATGTCGTCGGTGCCCATCGCGCAGGAGCAGGAGGGGTGATAGGCGGTTTCTGCGCGAGAGCGGACGAATGCGTCCAGCTCCGCATCGGTCTTGCAGTCCGCACTGGGGCTGATCTCGCGGCCGCGGTAAGCGTCTAGCGCCGGTTGCGCGATGATCTCGCGGGTGATGCGGATCGCGTCGCGGAATTCCTGCCAGTCCTGGTCGGTGGATTGGTAGTTGAACAGGATCGAAGGATGCTGGCGCGGGTCGCGCGATTTGGCGTGCACACGCCCGCGGCTGGGTGTGCGCATCGAGCCGACGTGCGCTTGGAAGCCGTGCTCCTTGACCGCATTGCTGCCGTTGTAATTGATGGCAACCGGAAGGAAGTGGTACTGGATGTTGGGCCAGTCGAATTCCTCGCGCGTGCGGATGAAGCCGCCGGCTTCGAACTGATTGCTGGCGCCGGTACCGGTGCCGGCGAACAACCATTGCGCGCCGATCGCCGGCTGGTTCCACCATTGCAGTGCCGGATACAGCGAGACCGGTTTGGTGCACGCATACTGGATATACACCTCCAGGTGGTCCTGCAGATTCTGGCCCACACCGGGCAGATCGTGCACCAGTTGCACATCGAGGGCGCGCAGCAGATCGGGTGCGCCCACGCCGGAGCGTTGCAGCAGCTGCGGCGAGGCGATCGCACCTGCGCACACCAGCACTTCGCGGCGCGCATGCGCATCGATTCCTTCGCTGCTGTGACCCACCAGGTAATGCACGCCGATGGCGCGCTTGCCTGCAAACAAAATGCGATCGGTGGTGGCGTGGGTGACGATATGCAGGCCATCGCGCGGCTTGGCCATGTCCAGGTAACCGCGCGCGGTGCTGGCGCGGCGCCCGCGTGGCGTCACCGTGCGGTCCATCGGTCCGAAGCCTTCCTGCTGGTAGCCATTGAGATCGTCGGTACGCGGGTAGCCTGCCTGGACGCCTGCCTCGACCATGGCATGGAACAACACGTTGTTGTCGTTCTTCGGCGTTGCCACGCTCACCGGACCGTCGCCGCCGTGATAGTCGTTGGCGCCGATGTCGCGCGTTTCTGCCTTGCGGAAGTACGGCAGGACATCGCGGTAGCTCCAGTCCTCCAGGCCGGGGCGCTTGGCCCAATGATCGAAGTCGAGCGCATTGCCGCGGATGTAGCACATGCCGTTGATCAGCGACGAACCGCCCAGGCCCTTGCCGCGACCGCACTCCATGCGCCGGTTGTCCATGTAAGGTTCCGGCTCGGTTTCATAGGCCCAGTTGTAGCGGCGCCCCTGCAACGGGAAGGCCAATGCTGCCGGCATCTGCGTGCGGAAATCCAGGCGGTAATCCGGCCCGCCCGCTTCGAGCAGCAGCACGGTCACGCCGGGATCTTCGGTCAGGCGTGCCGCCAGCACGTTGCCTGCCGAGCCGGCGCCGATGATGATGTAGTCGTAGTCGCGTTGCATGGTGTCTCCTGATGCGGTAACGGTGCGGTGGCGATCGAGGCGGATGGCACAGACGCGGGCGTGCGCGCGGGAAGCGATCGCGGCGCGTCGCTGCCGCCGCGCCTGCCTGCGCCGGCTCCCGGCCGTCAGAACACCGACGCGTAACGTTCCAGTTCGATCTGGACGGATTTGGTGCGCGTGTAGGCCTGCAAGGTCGCCAGGCCGTTTTCGCGCCCCACGCCCGACTGCTTGTAGCCGCCCACCGGCATCGGGGCCGGCGACTCGCCCCAGGTGTTGACCCAGCAGATGCCCGCTTCCAGGCGATGGATCAGCCGGTGTGCACGCGCCAGGTCCGGCGTGACCACGCCTGCAGCCAGCCCATACGTGGTGGCGTTGGCGCGCGTCACCGCTTCGTCTTCGTCGTCGTAGGTGAGCAGGCTCAAGACCGGTCCGAAGATTTCCTCGCGCACGATGGTCATCACATCGGTGCAATCGCTGAAGATGGTCGGCGCCACGTAATAGCCTTGCGCCAGTGCGCCATCTTGCAGGCGCTCGCCGCCGCATAGAAGACGTGCGCCTTCTGCCTTGCCCTGTTCGATATGCTCCATCACGCGCTGCATATGCGCGGCGCTGACCAGCGGACCGAAGGTGGTGCGCTCATCGAGCGGGTCGCCGATATGGATCCGTTGCACGCGGGCCAGCAGGCGCGCTTCGAATGCGTGACGCAAGGCGCGCGGCACGAACACGCGCGTGCCGTTGGTGCACACCTGCCCGGAGCTGTAGAAGTTGGCCATCATGGCGATGTCGGCAGCAACGTCCAAATCGGCATCGGCGCAGACAATCAGAGGCGACTTGCCGCCCAGTTCCATGGTCACCTCCTTCAGCGACGAACTCGATGCGCTGGCCATCACCTTGCGGCCGGTGGCGGTGCCGCCGGTGAAACTGATCTTTTCGATCTGCGGATGCTCGGTGAGCGCAGTGCCCACGCTGGCGCCATCGCCGGGCAACACGTTGAACACGCCATCGGGCAGGCCGGCCTCGGTAAAGATTTCGGCCAGTTTCAGCGCGGTGAGCGGGGTGACTTCGCTGGGTTTGAAGATCATCGCGTTACCGGCGGCCAGGGCGGGCGCGGCTTTCCACAGTGCGATCTGGATGGGGTAATTCCACGCGCCGATCGCACCCACAACGCCCAGCGGTTCGTGGCGCGTGTAGAAAAAGCTGCCTTCGCGCAAGGGCACTTGCGCACCCTGCAGCGCCTGCGCAACGCCAGCGTAATACTCCAGTACGTCCGCACCGGTGACCACATCGACGCTGCGTGTCTCGCTCAGCGGCTTGCCGGTGTTGAGCGTTTCCAATTGCGCCAGTGCATCGTTGCGTTCGCGTAGCAACGCCACCGCACGCAGCAGAATGCGCGAGCGCTCCACCGTCGTCAGGGCTGCCCATCGTTGCTGGCCTGCCTTCGCGCTATCGACGGCGGCATCCAGATCGTCGACGCCGGCGTTGTGCACGTTGGCCAGCACCTCGCCGGTAGCGGGGTTGACCACTTCGAACGTGTGGCCGCCGCGGGCGGGAACATAACGGCCGCCGATATACAGCAACTGGTCGGGGAAACGTGGCATGACAAACCTCCTGTGGGACGGTCGCCGCAGCGACGCACCTTTAGCGGGTGAGATGCAGAAACTGCAGGTGACGTTCGTATTGATCGATGATGTCGTTGATGATCTGTTCGCGGCTGTAGCCCACCAGGTCGTAGTCCTGGCTGCCTTCGTACAGGTAGACCTCGGCGCGGTAGTAGCGCTGGTTACGGAAGCGCTGCGCGGCAAACGACGGAGTGAGATACCCGCGCATCACGATTTGATAGCGGAAGCCCTGCTGTTCGCCGTGATCGACGCTGATTTCCATGTCGCCGTCGTCGATGCGGCTGCTCACCTTCCAGCCTTCCTCTTGCAGTTGTGCGGTGACCGCTTCGATCGCCGGGCGCACCTGGTCGTGCATGAAGCGATACACCTCATCGCGCGCCGGGAAGTGCATCGCCTGGCCCAACCGCTGACGCCAGCCGCCGTGATGGCGTGATTGCCCGATCAACGGGCTGGGGCTGTAAAGCTGCGCGCGTTTGCGCTGCGATTCTTCGCTGAGTGCGCGCGACAGGCCCCAGGCCATCAGCAGCAGCACTGCAGAGAATGGCAGCGAGGCCAGCACCACCGCCGATTTCAGTGCGTCCATGCTGCCGGCCAGCAACAGGCCTGCCGTGACCACGGCAGTGAGTACGCCCCAGAACACACGTAGCCAGCGCGGGCCGTCGTCGTGCGGTTCACCGCCGTGAGAGGAGAGCGTGGACAACACCACCGTGCCGGAATCGGCGGAGGTCACGAAGAACACGAAACTGATCGCCACCGTGACCGTGATGACCGTGCGGCTCCACGGGTAACGCTGCAGCAACGCATACAACACGGTCTGCGGCGCATCGATGGCCTGCTGCGCCCATGCTGTCTGGCCGTGATGCAGCAGCTGATCCAGCGCGCTGTTGCCGAAGATCGACAGCCATGCCAGCGTAAACCCGAGCGGTATCAGCAACACCCCCAACACGAATTCGCGAATGGTGCGGCCGCGCGAGATGCGTGCGATGAACAGCCCGACGAAGGGCGCCCAACCGATCCACCAGGCCCAATAGAACACCGTCCAGTCGCCCAGCCAATCGGCGCGGCCACCATAGGCATACACGTCGAAACTCTTGTTGACCACGCTGCCCAGGTAGTCGCCCAGGTTTTGCATCAGCGCATTGAGCAGGTACTGCGTCGGGCCGGCGAACAGCATGAACAACAGCAGCGCCATGGCCAGCAGCATGTTGATGTCCGACATCCAGCGCACGCCTTTTTCGACGCCGGAGACCGCCACCACAATGGCCGCGCCCATCATCGCCACGATCAGCGCCACCTGCACCCAGTGCGTATGCGGCACGTCCATCAAGGTGCTCAGGCCGGCGTTGAGATGCAGCACGCCAAAGCCCATGTCAGCGCCCAGGCCGAACACGGTGGCCACGATGCCCAGCGCATCCACGGTGTAGCCGATCGGCCCATTGATGCGTTTGCCGATCAGCGGATACAACGCCGATCGCAGCGCCAGCGGCAGGTTGTGGCGGAAGGCGAAATACGCCAGCGCCATGGCCGCCAGCGCGAACACGCCCCAACCATGCAGGCCCCAATGCAGGAACAGCAGCTGCATCGCCTGGCGTGCGGAGGCTTCGCCACTGCCGGTGCCGCCCTGTGGCGGTTGCAGATAATGCGTGAGCGGCTCGGAAACGCAGAAGAAGAACAGCGTGATGCTGATGCCCGCGGCGAACAGCATGCCGGCCCAGGAGAGGTAACTGAATTCCGGCTCGTCGTGATCGGCGCCGAGCTTGATGTTGCCGTAGCTGGACAGGGCCGTGGCCAGCACGAACACCAGATACAGCGTCGTCGCCAGCAGGTAGTACCAGCCGACATTGCGCGACGCCCAGGTCTGCGCATCCAGCAGCACACGTCCTGATTCCAGCGGAAACAACGACACCAGCAAGGCAAACGTGCACACGACAGTGGCAGCCAGTACGAACACCGGGCGCAGGGTGCGTACCGGCAAGATGTGCGGCGCTGTCGCACTCATGGCGACACACTCATACGCTGCATATCACGTGCTGCGCTCCCAACGAAAAACCGCCTGCGTTATCGCACAGGCGGTGTCGAGGGGGCGTCAGCGGTCGAGTTCGCCAATGCGAACCGGGCGTCACTTTTCCGGTTGTTCGGAGTGGCCAACAAAACGTAGCGAGCAGCCGTTAGGTGGGTGTGGGCGGCGCGCTCAGAACTGGAGTGGACGAGTGATACAAGAGGATTCCGAGCACCGGCCGCGCCCGCCTGGCGGCTGCGCAGGAGTTCTGTTGGCTGCTCTTAACGCAGCAATTGCTTTGGTACGTGGATATCCATCCCCACTGCCAGATGATCTGAAAACGCGGCCGGAATCGCTTCGGTATGTTCGATCACCAGGCTGTCGCTGACCAGGATGTGGTCGATCGCCCGGTCTGGACGCCAGCTGGGAAAGGTGTGCACGTCGCAGCTCGGCGGTTGCAGACGGGTATGGCGATAGAGCGACTGCATCTCCGGTCGATCAGCCATGCAATTGAAATCGCCCATCAACATGGCGTTGGGATGGTCGGACAACAGTTCGGCGATGAAGGCCAGCTGCGCCATGCGCGAATTGGCGCCCAGCGACAGATGCGCCACCGCCACGGCCAGGCCATCGCGGCCCTCACCGAATTTCGCCAGCAGGATGCCGCGTCCGCCGATGCGGCCGGGCAGGGCATGGTCCTGCACTTCCACCGGTTCGAGCTTGCTCAGCAAACCGTTGGCGCTGGAGGCCACCCCACCCATGCGACGGTTGGGTTGGTGGCTCCAGTAATCGAAACCGGCGCGCTCGGCCAGATAGTGGGTCTGGTTGGTGAAACCCGAGCGCAGGCTGCCGGGGTCGGCCTCCTGCAGGCCGACGATGTCGCGTTCGCCCACCAGCTTGGCGATGCTGTCCAGGCTGGTGCGCTTGCTGCCCAGCGGCAACGCGTGCGACCAGCTACGCGTCACATAGTCGCTGTAACGGCGGGTGCTGGAGCCAGCCTGGATATTGGCGGTCAGCACCCGCAGGGTGCGCGAGTCCGAAGCGTTCACGACGTTGCGTTCGCGCGACTCACTTGGCCAGCGTGGCGCGTTCGCGCGCGATCAGGTGATCGGCAATGCGCAGCATGTCCGGGAAGCTCTGGCCCTTGACCAGATACTTGCCGTTGACGATCAGCGACGGGGTGCCGGTGATCTTGCTGCGGGTGGCGAACTGCTTGGCGCGGTTGGTCTTGGCCGAGACGCCGAAGCTGCTCATGGTGTCGATGAAGGTCTTCTGGTCCACGCCGTACTTGGCGTAGAACGCGGCGATGTCCTGCACCGAATCCTTGCCGCGCTCGCCCTTGAGGGTCTGGTCGACGTGGATGGCCTTGTACAAGGCTTCGTGGGTCTTTTCCTGCACGCCCAGCGTCTCGGCAGCATAGAAGGCGCGGCCGTAGTCATCCCACGGGCCGCCGAACATGGCCGGCACATAGACGAAATGCACGTCCGATGGCAGACCCGCCTTCCATGGCCCGATCAGCGGCTGGAACGCGTTGCAGGCAGGGCAGACATAGCCGAAGACTTCGGCCACTTCGATCTTGCCGGCGGCCTGCTGATAGGGCTGGCCACCGTCGATGTCCAGATAATCGGTGCCGGCGACCGGCTCGGGGCCATTCGGTGCGCGCGGGGCAGCGCTGGGGGCGGCGGGCGGCGGAGTGGTGGCGCTTTCGCCGACTGCAGGCGGAGCGGCGGGGTCTGCGGCCGGGGTAGCGGCAGCAGGAGGGGCGGGCGCCGTTTCGGCAGCTGGGGTGGTGGCGGCAGGTGCGGTGTCGGACGAACCGTCCTGCGCCTTGCAGGCGACCAGGATCGGCAACAGCGCCATCAGCGTCAGGGCGAAGCGGGTCTTCATCGGATTGGATCTCCAGCGTGGGGCGAGAAAAGGGCCGGACGGCCGCGGGGCGCATGATGCCACGCGCGGCCGTCGCTGGCGGTTATGCGGTTCAGCGCTTGGCCGGCGCGGCGTGCTCGCGGGCGATCAGGTAGTCGGCAATGCGCAGCATGTCCGGGTAATTGCGTGCGCCGATCAGGTAGCGGCCGTTGACGATGATGGCCGGTGTGCCGGGGATCTTGCTGCGCAGCGCGAACTCGCGCGCGGCCTTGAGCTTGGCATCCACCGCCTCGCTCTTGTAGGTCTCGATGAAGCGCTGCTGCGGGATGCCGTAACTGGCGTAGAACGCGGCCAGTTCTTCCGGCGCCACGTTCTGGGTGGGCACGGTCTGCTTTTCATGGATGGCGTCGAACATGGCGCGGTGACTGCGCTTGGCCACGCCCAGGATGTCGGCAGCGAAGTAGGCGCGTGCGAACGCGTCCCAGAAGCCACCAAAGGCCGCCGGCACCGGGGTGAAGCGCACATACGCCGGCTGCTTGGCCACCCAGGCTTCCAGCACCGGTTCGAAATGCGCGCAGTGCGGACAGGTGTAGCCGAAGACTTCGGTCACTTCGACCTTGCCGGCAAGCGGGGCGTACGGCTGGCCGCCGTCGATCAGGGTGTAGTCCTCGCCTTCGACCGGCGCGGCGTTCTTGTCGGCGGCGCAGGCCACCAGCGGCAACAGCAACAACAACAGCAGGGGCAGACGGGAAAGCAATTTCATGCGGGCTCCGTGGGGGGCGAGGGGCGAGCGGTAAACGACGACGCCGGTCGCGGGACCGGCGTCGTGAAGCGGTGTGGCGACGGCAGGGATCAGCTCACGAACGTGCGGGCGCTCCTGCAGGCGGCTGCGCCGCTGCCGCGTCGTCGGCACGACCATGCAGGCCTTGCAGGTAGCTGGCCAGCGCCTGGATCTCCTGCTCGGTCAGCGGATGCGCCACCTGCGCCATGATATTGAACAGCGCTGGATTGCGCTCCTGGGTGGTGCCGGCCTGGTATTCCTTCAGGCGCCGCGCCACGTACTCGGCGTGCTGTCCGCCCAGGCGCGGATAGGCCGGGCCCGGATTGCCGCTGCCGGACGGCCCATGGCAGGCCATGCAGGCCGGCACACCGCGGGCGATGTCGCCGCCGCGGTAGAGCTTTTCGCCGACCTCGTAGAACTTCATGCCCTGGTAGGGGCCCTCGGCGATCGCCGCGTCGTCGGCGACACCGGCAGAGGCCTTCTGGGTGGCGAAATAGGCGCCCAGATCGCGCATGTCCTGGGCGGTGAGGTCCTTGACGAAGGGCACCATCACCGCCGACATGCCGGTATTACGCTCGCCGCTGGCAATCAGCGCCACCTGATGCGCGACGTAGCGCTCGGTTTGCCCGGCAATGCGCGGGTACATCGCCACTGCCGGATTGCCGTCCGGCCCATGGCAGGCTGCGCAGGCAGCCGCCTTGGTCTGGCCGGCCTTGGCATCTCCCCAGGTGGTCTTGGCCAGGTCCACCTCCAGCGGCGCAACGCGCACCGGCGGCGGATCGGGGATCGGCGTGACTGCCGATTGCGCAAACGCCACGGCCGCAATGACCGGGACGGCGAGGGCGGCGAGGACTAGCACACGAGCATGGCGCATCAGCTAAAGCTCCGTATGGACCCGGCCCGCGCGCGTTGGGTACTGGCAGTGGCAGGCGTGCTTCGATTATCGACACGCCTTTGCGCCAGGGTCAACGAACAGTGCAGCAAAACGACCAGGCCCGAACGTGCGATCCTAAGGGGATGTCGCTCCTTATCGAACAAGCCCGCTACCACCTGTCCGCCCACAACGCCCGGCAATTGCCCGACGATGGCGGCTACGAGGTGGCCTTTGCCGGCCGCTCCAACGCCGGAAAATCCAGCGCGCTCAATGCGCTGACCCGCCAGAACGCGCTGGCGCGCGTGTCCAAGACGCCCGGCCGCACCCAGCAGCTGGTGTTCTTCCAGATCCAGCCCGAGCGCTACCTGGTGGACCTGCCCGGCTATGGCTACGCCAAGGTGCCGCAGGACCTGCAGGCGCACTGGCAGGCCTTCATCGACCGCTATTTCCGCACCCGCGAGGCCTTGCGCGGGCTGGTGGTGGTGATGGATATCCGCCACCCACTGAAGGATTACGACCTGCAGATGCTCGGTTACGCCGCCGAGCGCGGCCTCCCCGCGCACGGCTTGCTGACCAAGGCCGACAAGCTCGGCCGTGGCCAGCAGATGCAGACCCTGCAGAAGGTCAAGAAAGAAGTGACCTCGCGCTTCGGCGACAGCGTGACCGTGCAGACCTACTCCGGCGAATCGCGCCAGGGCGTGGACGAACTGCGCGGGATCGTCGGTGGCTGGCTGGGCCTGGATGGTGCACCGCCTGCAGCGGAGGGTGAACCGGGCCAGGCGCCATGACGCCCGTCCCGGCGGGCAGTTCAGGACGGCGAGCCAGGGCTCGTCGTTTTCAGATGCGGCATCGGTGGGCACAGGGGCCGGGTTGCGCCTAGGGAGCGGGCTGCCGCGACTGGTTCGTCTTGCGACCGGTCGCCGGCCAGGTTCTCATGCGCTGAACCGGCTCGATCCTCGTGCCGGCGCGGTCTGCGCGCCGGTTGTCGCAGCGCATCAGGCGGCGATGCGATCTGCGCTGGCGACCTCCTTCAAGGCGTCGCCGGCACCGGGCCGAATTCGGTCGGCACCCAGGCGAACGCGTTGCCCTCGCGGCGCACATGACCCAGACCGGGGAATGGCAGGTGCGCGCCGGCCACCCACCAGCGGCCGTCGGCTGCCTGCACCAGCAGGCGACGGCGTGAGGCGATGGCCTGGGTGCGATCGCTGTCGGCCTCAAACGACGCGTCCGGCTGGGCGAACTGCACGGCGTGATAGTGCAGGACATCGCCCCACACCAGCAGTGTGTTGCCGGCGCCGCCGTCGAAGCGATAGGACACGTGGCCGGGCGTGTGACCCCGGCTGTCCAAAGCCGTGATGCCGGCCGGCAAGGCGGTCTTGCCGGGCTGGAAACGGCGCAGCCGACCCTGGGCCAGATAAGGCGCCACCGCGGCACGCGCCAACGGGAAGGCGAACCGCACCATCGGCATGGCATCGGCCTCCGAAGCGGGATCCAGCCAGTACGCGGCATCGGCGTCGGACAGCCACACCGTGGCGTTGGGAAACGCCGGTGCGCCGTGCGCATCGAGCAGGCCGCACAGGTGATCCGGATGCGCATGGGTCAGCAACACATCGTCGACCTGGGCAGGGTCGTAACCGGCCGCGCGCAAGTGACTCAGCACCTGACCCAGGCCGGGCCCCATGCACTGCGCGGTGCCGGTGTCGACCAGGCTGAGGTGGCTGCCATCCTGGATCAGGTATGCGTTGACGGCAGTCTGCACGCCGTTCTCGTCTTCGGGTACGTAAGCGTGCGCGAGCAGACGGTCGCGCTCGGCCGGGTCCACATTCGTCAGCTCTTGCCGCGTCAATGCCACGCGACCGTCGAACAAGGCGGCCACGCGTAGGCTGCCGATACGCTGCAGGTAAAAGCCGGGAACCTGTGCGTGGGGGGAGGTGGGCGCAGCGGCGTGTGCGAGCGTGGCGCTGACGGCGAGTACCAGCGGCGCCAGCCCACGCAGGGCGGAAACGGACATGAGCAACTCCAGAGCAGGCGGCAACCGCCGCGATGTCGCCATGTTGGCGCCAGCGAGTTGCGCGCTTCGCTCATTGTGCTGCGCGAAGCGCTCGCTCCGGCGATCTAGCGGCTATTGCCGATGCTGGCAGGATCCAGTCCGTAACGCTGCTGAAACCGCTGACTGAAGCTGCGGGTAGAGCGATAACCGGCACGCGCGGCCACGGTCTTGAGCGGCCAGCGCGTGCTGTAGAGCAGGCCCATCGCGTGCGCCAGTCGCGCGTCGGTGATCAGTTCGCGCAGCGAGCGTTGTTCGGCGGCCAGATGGCGGCGCAAGGTGGCGCCACTGATGCCCAGGCGGTCTTCGATATCGCGCGAGCGCCACCCTCGCTGCGGTTGCGCGGCGATCAGCGCGCGTACCTGCTCGGCGATGCCTGGTGCCGGCGGCAGCAGCAGGCCACCGTGGCCGCGACGACAGACATTGACGACCAATGCGGCCAACGCCAGGCGTGCTTCGGTGTACAGACCGTGTTGCAGCGCATCGCGCCATTGCCGCAGCGCCAACTCGAAATCGATCGCCGGCAACCGTGCAATGTCGGCGCCGGCCTCAGGCAGCGGCTCGGTCCATAAGGCGCGCGCAGCGGCCAGCGCCTCTTCGCAGAGAGGGACCACCGCGCTCATGTAGAGCCCGGTCTGCGGGTCGGGCGTATTGATCACATCGATCCGGCAACGGCGCGTCGCCAGAAACAGATCGCCCGGCAGCAGCTGCAGCGATTGCGTCGCGCTGCTCACCTGCTGGCGGCCTTGCAGCAGAATCGCGAACTGCGGCTGGATCAGATCCACCGAACGGGCCCCATGTTCGCGCCGCGCGCTCACGCAGGCGAAGCCTTCTGCGCGCTCGCAGTGCATCAGGCTGGTCATCTGCGCGAGCAGGGTGTCGGTGGGTGTGGGTGCAGCGGTCATGGCTGGGCGATGCTACAGGATTGCGGGTGCGCGGCCGGGGGCGAACCTGGTGCATCTCCTCCCGGTGGATGCCTGCGTGCTGCAGCCCGAGGCGACGCCCGACATCGGGCGGTGCGGTCGCGCCCGTGCCTGCTGCGGCGTCGGCGACCCAGTGCGCATGGATGGAAATCTCAGACGTGGCCGATGGCGGCAATTCTTTCCATGCCCTGCGGTTATAGTGCGGGCCTTGCGGTGGCAGGGGAGTATCCCCACATCGTCCCCCCCCCTTTCGTTTGCGAGCCTGCCCTTGTCGAGTCCTAGCCACGTTGCCGAAACGCCGATCACCGAACGTGCGGAGCTGGCCCAGGTGCTGGCTTCCGGCGAGAAGCCGAGTGCGGACTGGCGGATCGGCACCGAGCACGAGAAGTTCGGCTTCCAGTTGGATGACCTGCGTGCGCCTACTTTCGACGGTGCACGCGGTATCGAGGCCTTGCTGACCGGTCTGACCCGTTTCGGCTGGGAGCCGGTCCAGGAAAACGGCCGCACCATCGCGCTGCTGCGCGACGGCGCATCGGTCACGCTGGAGCCGGCCGGACAGCTGGAGCTCTCCGGCGCGGCGGTGGAAACCCTGCACCATACGTGCGTGGAAACCGGTACCCATCTGGACGAAGTGGCGCAGGTCGCCGGCGAATTGCAGCTGGGCTTTCTGGGCATGGGCTTCCAGCCCAAGTGGCGTCGCGACCAGATGCCGTGGATGCCCAAGGGCCGCTACCAGATCATGAAGAACTACATGCCCAAGGTCGGCTCGCTCGGCCTGGACATGATGACGCGCACCTGCACGGTGCAGGTCAACCTGGATTACGCCACCGAAGCGGACATGGTGAAGAAGTTCCGCGTGTCGCTGGCGTTGCAGCCGATCGCCACCGCGTTGTTCGCCGATTCGCCGTTCACCGACGGCAAGCCGAACGGCTATCTCAGCTACCGCTCGCACATCTGGACCGACACCGACGGCGATCGCACCGGCATGCTGGATTTCGTGTTCGAAGACGGCTTCGGCTACGACCGCTACGTCGATTACCTGCTCGATGTGCCGATGTATTTTTCCTACCGCGATGGCGTGTATCACGATGCCAGCGGGCAGAGCTTCCGCGATTTCATGCAGGGCAAGCTGCCTGCGCTGCCGGGCGCGTTGCCGACATTGCGCGATTGGTCCGACCACATGACCACCGCATTTCCGGAAGTGCGTTTGAAGAAGTATCTGGAAATGCGCGGTGCCGATGCCGGCCCCTGGGATCGGTTGTGCGCGTTGTCGGCGTTCTGGGTCGGCCTGCTGTACGACCAGACCGCGCTGGATGCGGCCTGGGACCTGGTCAAGGATTTCAGCCCGACCGAGCGGCACGCGCTGCGCGACGGCGTGCCCAAGCATGCGCTGGGCCTGCCGTTCCGCAATGGCACCGCGCGCGATCTGGCAGTGGAGGCGGTCAACATCGCGCGCGAAGGCCTGCGTCGCCGCGCACGCCTGAATCGCGACGGGCAGGACGAAACCGGCTTTCTGGATGTGATCGCCGAGATCGCCGAAAGCGGCGTCACCGCTGCCGAACGCAAGCTGGCGCTGTATCACGGCGCATGGAACGGCGATATCGACCGCGTGTTCCGCGACTTCGCTTACTGAGCGCGCCTTGGCCGGTTGCCAGCGCGTGTTGGCGCTGGCGATCCGGTGGGCGTCGGTGATGGCTGGCGGCGCCGGTGTCGCCGCGTCAGCCGATGTAGCCCCACGCGCAAGGCTAGTGCCGGAACAGCTGTGTCGGGTCGTATCAGCACAGCTGCCGCTTGCGCGGCCCGGCAGGCCGCACTCCATCTCAGGTCAGCGTCGCTCCGGCATGCAGGGCAGTCGTACGGTCACGCGCAATCCGCCATGCGGCCGATTGTCCAGACGTAGGTCGCCGCCGTGCGCCAGCACGATGCTGTGCGCCACCGACAAGCCCAGCCCGATGCCGCCGGTGTCGCGATTGCGCGAGGACTCGCCACGCACGAACGGCAGCAACAATTGTTCGCGCTGGGTGGGATCGATGCCGGGGCCGTCGTCGTCGATCCACAACACGCCGTCCTCGCCGTCGCGCTGCAGTTGCAGACGGGCGCGCTTGCCGTATTTCAACGCGTTTTCGAGCAGATTCATGACGGCGCGGCGCAATGCCAGCGGGTCGCCGTCCAGGGTAATTTCCGGGCCGGGCAGCAGCTCGGCGTCGGCGCCGATATCGGTGGCGTTGTCGACCACGCTCTCCACCAGCAAGCGCAGATCCAGCGGCGCGCGTTCGCCGCGATGACGGTCGTTCTGGATGAAGTCCAGCGCTGCGGAAATCATCGCCTTCATCTCGTTGATATCGGCCAGCGCCTTGTCGCGCAGCGGTGGTTGCAGGCCATCCAGACGAAACGACAGCCGCGCCAGCGGCGTGCGCAAGTCGTGCGCGATCGCTGCGACCATGTGCGTGCGTTCGTTGATCAGGCGGTTCAGGCGCGCCTGCATCGCGTTGAACGAATCGGCCGCGCGCACGATTTCCGGCGGGCCGCTGCGTTGCAGGGCCGCGGCATCAGGATTACGGCCCAGGCGGTCGGCAGCCTCGGCAAAGCGCTTGATCGGTGCCGACAGCGCGCGCGAAAACCACCATGCCAGCGGCACGTTGGCCAGCAGGCCGGCCAGGAACAGCAGCACGACATGCGTCTTGAACTCGCCCGAGAGGCGTCGACGCGGCGATTCCACCGTACGCCAACGGCCATCGGGTTGTTGCAGGGCGGCGGTGAACCCGTCCAGCAGCGGTACGCCCGGGGTCAGGCGCTCGCTTTCCCATGCGCCGGGTAGCTCGTCCGGCCGCAGCCCGTCGCCGGACAGCGCAGCGGGGTGGCTGTCGCGCGGCCAGTCGTCCGGAAACGGCGGCAGAGGTTGCGTGCCCAGGCGTTCGTGCGCCCCGCCACCGCCACCGCCGTCGCCGGCGTGGTCCCGGTTGGACCAACGCTGCGGCGGCAGCATGCCTGGCTGCGGGCCTTCACGATCATTGGCGTTGCGATAGAACCGCACCTGGCGTTCGGGCACATCCAGCCAGTGCGCAAGCAGCATTTCGGCGAAGGGGTCGCGCACCTGGCCTGTCGGCGGCACCGGGGCTTGCGCCGATTCATGCACTTTCAGGGTCTGGGTCCCGGCCGGCATGCGGGTGGAGAGCAGCGCCACCACTTCCGGCGGATGGACGGGAGGCTCGTAGACGGGGGTACGCATCACCAGCAGGGCGATGCCCACCGCCTGGGCGGTGAGCAGGGCCACCGCCAGCAATACAAAGGTCCGCGCAAAGATCGACAGCCCGCGCCGTGCCGGTTTGCTCACAGGCGCGAGACGCTCGGCAGCAGCATGTAGCCCTCGTTGCGTACGGTGCGAATCAATTCGGTATGGACGCGCTCATTGATTTTGCGGCGCAGGCGGCTGATCTGGCTGTCGATGGCGCGGTCGTAGACGTCGGTGTCGCGGCCACGGGCGTAGTCCAGTAACTGGTCGCGGCTGAGCACGCGCTGCGGGTGTTCGACGAAGGTGCGCAGCAGCGCGAACTCGCCGTCGGACAGATTGATGAAGATGCCGGTAGGGTCGCGCAGGTCGCGGCGTACCACGTCCAGCCGCCAGCCGGCGAATTCGTAGACGTTTCCGCGCTGGTCGGCCTGTTCGTTGCTGGCCTGGCTGCGCCGCAGCAGGGCGCGCACACGCGCCAGCAATTCGCGCGGATTGCAGGGCTTGGCGAGGTAATCGTCGGCGCCGACTTCCAGCCCGATGATGCGGTCGGTGTCGTTACCCAGCGCGCTGAGCATGATGACCGCAGGTGAACCGCGCTCGCTGGCCAGGGCGCGCGCTGCACTCAGCCCATCTTCTCCCGGCATCATCACGTCGAGTACGATGAGGTCCGGGCGGCGCTGCGCCATGACAGAGCGCATCTCCGCCACGTTTTCGGCCATATCCACCTGGTAGCCGTGGGCGCTCAGAAATTCGCCGATCAGCTTGCGCAGGTCCGGGTCGTCGTCGACCACGAGAACGCAGGGTTGTTGCAGGTCCATAGGGATCATCGTCTGTGGCGCGGCGCTTGGCCCGCGCAAGGTGGTGGCTGCCGGATACATGGTGCTCGCAATTGCAGGGCTGGAGCACGCATCATAATGATCGAATTTGTCAACCATTGGCACACGTGTAACGCACCATGACAGACCAAGACATCGCGCAGGAAGCCACGGCATCGACACTATGCGGTTGTACTGGCGCGTGCGTGCATGACAAGGCATTTCCAATGATGCGGGTGATCAGTCGCGACAACGGCGTGGGGCTGACCCGCGACATGGTGCTGATGGCCAACACGCTGCGCGCTGGCGGCGTGCCGGTGCAGGAAGTGGGATTCACCAGTCAGCGCCTGCACGACACTGGGCGCGAGGCGCGCCTGTGGGCCAGCCGCATGCTGTTCGGGCGGGTGCCGCTGCAGATCTTTTCAGAGCGCGTGTACAAGCGCTGCCTGCCGCTGGGGCAGATCAACCTGCTGGTGCCCAACCCGGAGTGGCTGCTGCCCAAGCGGCTGCCATTGCTGCCGCGCTTCGATGCGGTGCTGTGCAAGACCCACCATGCCGAGCGAATCTTCCGCAGCCTCGGGTGCGCCACACGCTTCATTGGCTTCACCAGCCCGGATCGGTACGACGCACGCGTGTTTCGTCAGCGCGCTTTCTTCCACCTGGCCGGGCGCAGTACCGCCAAGGGCACGCGCGTCTTGCTGGACACCTGGCAGCGGCATCCGGAGTGGCCGCTGCTGACGGTGGTGCAGACCCGCGCACCGCCGGCAAACCGGTCGTGGCCCCGAACATCGACCACCGCGTGGGGTATCTGGACGATGCCGAACTGCGCCGCATGCAGAACGCGCATCTGTTCCATCTATGCCCCTCAGAGGCCGAAGGGTTCGGGCACTACCTGATGGAAGCGCTAAGCGTGGGCGCGGTGACGCTGGCGACCGACGGCGAGCCGATGAATGAATTGATCAGGCCCGAACACGGGGTGCTGATTCCGGTGGCCGAGGTGCGTCAGCGCCGTCTGGCATCGTATTACTACGTGGACGCGGCAGGCATCGCACAGGCAGTGGAAACCGCCCTGGCATTGCCACAGGCCCAACTGGACCAGTTGTCGGCCAACGCGCGCGCGTTCTACCAAGGCAACGATGCGGCATTTGCCGCGCGCTTTCGCGCTGCGGTGCTGGCCTCGCTACCGGAGCATGCAGTGGACGCTGCGGTCGCCGCGGCGCCGGCTGCCGTCGAAAACTGACAGCGACAGCATCTGCGTCGCCACCTGTCGGACCAGCTGCATCTTCCGACGCGTCAGCCGAAGCATGCGTTGCACGCACCTTGCATCTGCGCTGCGCATGCCGGCAAGCGCCAATCCTCGCCGGCGCGCGGCGCGCGGTGGCAAATGCGCAGCACAGTCAGCTGCAACGCTTTCCGGACGAGCGCGGCCCAGCCCGCGTCCGCCGTCTGCATGCCGTGCGCAGATGTGCCATCCAGCCAGGGAGATCACGATGGTCCACGCACCACCACGCGTTGTCGTTACCACTGCAATACTCGCAGCGCTCAACCTGGCAGGTTGTGCGAATTTCTGCGGTGTTGCGCATCATGCGCCTCTGCCCTACGCGCATCGTGAACCGCCACCGCCACCGCCACCGCCGCCGGATGCAAGAAACATCGATGCGGTACCGGCTTGTGCGCCGGAACACGATGTGGTCCCAACGCCGCCTGCCGACCTCGCGCACCGCGCTGCGCCGGAGCGGCAAGATCGGGAAAGCGTCGACGGCTGCCTGGTGCACAGGGGCGTCCCACCGCCGCCGCCGCCCTTCGATGGCGACGCATTCGACGCACCGGATGCAGCAGATGGACCGCCTGGCCTGCCGCCAGACGATTCCGAATTCGACGCAGCGTTGCAGGCATGCGCTACCGCCGAAGGCATCGCAGCGCCGTTCCCGCAGGCGCCTTCGCCGGACCTGCCGCCCGACCTACTGGCGAAATGCCTGGATGCCGCAGGATTTGCTCCGCCGCCGCCGCCGCCGCCGCCGCCGCCGCCACCGCCACCGCTACCGCTACCGCCACCGCCACCGCCACCGCCACCGCCACCGCCACCGCTACCGCTACCGCTACCGCTACCGCTACCGCTACCGCTACCGCCGTTCCAGCCCCCGCGCTGATGCGGGGACGCCACATCGGCGGTCGGCAACGGTAGGGATGATCGAAGGGTCAGGTGTTGCGGTCATGGCCCGCAGCCATCGTTGTGCTGGGTATCTCGCGCGTCTGCGGCGTGCGAGGTGTCGCCACCTCTGCGCAATGTGCGTGCTGCACTGCGGTTACAGGTGGCCTCTTCACCCATGTGCTGCCAGCGCGCAACTCGCGCATCCCCCAATCTGCCAACGAGGGGCGGTGATCGCGCTCAACAAGACGACCGTCAGCAGGCCGCTGGGCATAGCTTTTTTCGAAACAATCCATATACTGCCCCCCAGTATTTCGCTGGAGCCGTCATGCCGCATTCGCCGCACGAGAAAAAGCGAGCGCTGGCGCGCGTGCGCCGGTTGCGCGGGCAATGCGACGCGCTGGAGCGGGCGCTGCAGGCGGGCGCAGACTGCGCTCCGGTCTTGCAGCAGATCGCCGCGATTCGGGGTGCCGTGAACGGGCTGATGTCGCAGGTGCTTGAAGCGCATATCCGCGAAGACTTCGGGCACGCCGCCGCATCCGATGCGCAACGCGCCGAGCGGGTGCAGGACCTGCTCGGTCTGGTCCGGTCCTACCTCAAATAAAACTCCCACCGGGTCGGCGCTGGTCGCGCCCCCGTCCTCGAACCTCATCGTCAGGAGCGTCATCCCATGAAATCCCGTGCAGCAGTCGCATTTGGGCCCGGCAAGCCGCTGGAAATCGTCGAAATCGACGTCGCGCCGCCGAAAGCCGGGGAAGTGCTGGTCCGCATCACCCACACCGGTGTGTGCCACACCGATGCCTTCACGCTGTCTGGCGACGACCCGGAAGGCATCTTCCCGTCGGTGCTCGGGCATGAAGGCGGCGGCATCGTCGAACAGGTCGGCGAAGGCGTGACCAGCGTCAAGATCGGCGATCACGTGATCCCGCTGTACACGGCCGAATGCCGCAAGTGCAAATTCTGTTTGTCCGGCAAGACCAACCTGTGCCAGGCCGTACGCGCCACCCAGGGCAAGGGCCTGATGCCCGACGGCACCACGCGCTTCTCCTACAACGGCGAGCCGATTTATCACTACATGGGCTGCAGCACCTTCAGCGAATACACCGTCGTGCCGGAAATTTCGCTGGCCGTGGTTAACCCGGAGGCACCGCTGGAGAAGGTCTGCCTGCTCGGCTGCGGCGTCACCACCGGTATCGGCGCGGTGCACAACACCGCCAAGGTCAAGCCCGGCGAGAGTGTTGCCGTTTTCGGCCTGGGCGGCATCGGTCTTGCGGTAATCCAGGGCGCGGTACAGGCCAAGGCTGGGCGCATCCTGGCCATCGACACCAATCCGGGCAAGTTCGATCTGGCGCGCAGCATGGGTGCCACCGACTGCATCAACCCCAAGGACTACGACAAGCCGATTCAGGAGGTCATCGTCGAGTTGACCGATGGCGGCGTGGACTTCAGCTTCGAATGCATCGGCAACGTCAATGTGATGCGTTCGGCGCTGGAGTGTTGCCACAAGGGCTGGGGCGAGAGCGTCATCATCGGCGTGGCTGGCGCCGGCCAGGAAATCAGCACGCGTCCCTTCCAGCTGGTGACTGGTCGCGTATGGCGCGGCAGCGCCTTCGGTGGCGTCAAGGGACGTACGCAATTGCCGGGCATGGTGGAGCAGTCGATGAAGGGCGAGATCGACCTGGACCCATTCATCACCCACACCATGCCGTTGGAAGAGATCAACGAGGCCTTCCACCTGATGCACGAGGGCAAGTCGATCCGCACCGTGATCCATTTCTGACCAGGCGGCCAGGAGCGGCGCGCGGCCGCTTCCGCGCACGTGGTACCCGACACTCCGGGAGGAGCGTAATGACTAACGTGTCGATTCATCCTTCGGTAGATGATGGTGTTGCGCGAGATGGTGCAGAACATTTTCAAGGCGGCACGCTTGAATGCCACTGCGCCAGCGACAAGGTGACCGTCGAGGTGTCTGCGCAGACCGCGCATAACCATGCTTGCGGTTGCAGTAAATGCTGGAAACCCGATGGCGCGAAGTTCTCGGTCGTGGCGGTGGTTCCGCGCGACAACGTCGAGGTCACCGCCCACCAGGAAAAGTTGAAGATCGTCGACGAAAGCGCGACGATCCAGCGCCATGCGTGCACCGGTTGCGGCGTACACCTGTATGGGCGGATCGAAAACAAGGACCATGCGTTCTACGGTCTGGATTTTGTGCACACCGAGTTGTCGAAACAACAGGGCTGGTCGGCACCGGGCTTTGCCGCGTTCGTCTCGTCGATCATCGAAACCGGCACGCCGCCGGAGCAGATGGATGACGTACGCGCGCGTCTGACCGAACTGGGATTGCCGCCCTACGACTGCCTCTCCCCAGCGTTGATGGATGCCCTGTCGGCCCATGTGGCACGCAAGAAGGGTCTGTTGCATTGATGGTCCAACCCTGCAACCGGCGATCCGGCTGCAGGGTTTTCTCTTCGTAAGGAATCTCATGGAACGTATCGAACACCGCGCCTGCTTCGGCGGCTGGCAGGATGTCTATCGGCATCAGTCGCACACCTTGAACTGCAACATGCAGGTGGGCGTTTACCTGCCGCCGCAAGCCGCGGACGGCCCGTTGCCGGTGCTGTACTGGTTGAGCGGTTTGACCTGCACCGAACAGAATTTCATCAGCAAGGCCGGCGCGCAGCGCTATGCGGCCGAACATGGCGTGATCCTAATTGCGCCCGACACCAGCCCACGGGGCGAGGATGTGGCGGATGCGGACGGTTACGACATCGGCAAGGGCGCCGGCTTCTACGTTGATGCCACGCAAGCGCCATGGGCGGCGCATTACCGCATGTACGATTACGTGGTGAACGAATTGCCGGCGTTGATCGAAGCGACTTTCGCCACCACCGGTGCGCGTGCGATCAGTGGCCATTCGATGGGTGGGCACGGCGCCTTGACCATCGCACTGAAGAACCCGGGCCGCTATCGCAGCGTGTCGGCGTTTTCGCCGATCGTGGCGCCCAGCCAGGTGCCGTGGGGCGAGAAAGCATTTGGCCAGTATCTGGGCAACGACCGCGCGACCTGGAAAGCCTACGATGCCACCGCATTGATTGCCGACGCTCAGGAGCGTTTGCCGCTGCTGATCGATCAGGGCGATGCGGACGAATTTCTGCAAAACCAGCTGAAAACCGCGCTATTTGAAGGCGCCGCCAAGGTCGCGGGCTACCCGGTGACGGTGCGGCTGCAGCCCGGTTATGACCACAGCTACTACTTCATTTCCAGCTTCATCGGCGAGCACATTGCGCATCATGCTGCGGCCTTGCGTGGGTGAGTGCAGGCGCTCGCGTGCATGACCTAAAGACGCGCAGCGCAGCTGGGAGTTGCATGACACAGACATCGGTTGCGCCTGTACGCTGCCGCACCCTGGCTATCTCATCGCCGCGTTCGCCGAACTGCTGGCTCCGGGTTTCGCTGCGATGATCACGCCGGGCATTGTGTTGCCGGTGCTGGTTGGCGAAACGACGCCGTGCCAGTGGCCGCTGATCAAAAGCGTCGATCGCGCGCGCTGGGATGCCAGGAGTTTTTGCAACGTGGATCTGTTTTGGAGCGGCTGCCAGAACGTTGCGAGTCGTCGTTACGTCCGCATGGGCCGCGCTTGGGCGACAGAATGTAAGCTTGATGCACGCCGCACCGAGGGCCGGGCACAGCCGCCTGGCGGCGAGCGCAGTCATTCTGCCAGTCCGCCGAGCGCGGCCCTTTGCAGCAGTCGCGTATTGATCGAAAACGCAGTTTGATGGACAACGCAGTGTCGGTGCGAACCAGCCACCTGCGTGATGCCTGTGAACGTCCGCGGGCGGCGTTTCAACGCGGTCATCGTGCAGCCAGTTTGCCCAGCCGGCGCATTGCCGCTTCCAGGGTGTCGCTCCACGGCTGGCCGCAGCTCAGACGCAGGTGGTCGGCGTAGTCGCCACGGCTGGAATACAAATGCCCGGGCGAGGTGCCGATGCGTTCGGTCAGTGCCGCTTCGAACAACGCCTGGCCGCTGCCGCCTGCGGGCAATTGCAGCCAGAGCGACAATCCGCCAGCGGGGTCGCCGACGCGCGTGCCGTGTGGCCAGTACCGCACGATCGCATCGCGCAGGCGTTGCCCGTTGTTGGCCAGTGTGCGCCGCAGCTTGCGCAGGTGGCGTTCCAGATCGTGATGCGCCAGGTAATCGGCCAGCGCCAGTTGCGGCAGGCTGGCACCGCCAACTGTGGAAAAATATTTGGCGCGCACCAGTGCGTCGGTCCAGTCGCCTCCGAGCAACCAGCCCACGCGCAGGCCCGGGGCCAGCACCTTGGAGAACGAGCCGCAGGTGATCACGTTGGCATGCGTATCGAAGTGGCGCAGCGGACGTGGGCGCTGGCCCGACCAATCGAGCTCGCCGTAGATGTCGTCTTCGATCACCACCGTGCCATGTCGCGCGCAGCTGTCGAGCAGGGCGCGCTTGGCGCTGTCGGGAGTGAGGCTTCCAATGGGATTATTGAAATTGGGCACCAGCACGGCAGCGCGCACCTTCGTGCGTTGCAGTAGCGACTCCAGGCGCGCGATATCGATCCCCTGGCCGCTGCGGTTGGGCACCTCCAGCACCTTGAGACGCAATGCGGCCATCGCCTGCAAAATGCCGTGATACGTGGGAGTTTCCACCAGAACGACATCGCCGGGCATGGTGAGTGTGCGCAATGCCAGGCTGATGGCCTCCATCGCGCCGGCGGTGATTACCACTTCGTCCGCAGCCACGCTGGTGGCGCAATGCGCGTAGCGTTGTGCGATTTGCCGCCGCAGCGCGGCATGACCTTGCGGTGGCGCGTAATCCAGTGCGGCAGTGCGCTGGCGCCGCACCTGACGCGACAATGCGGCGGCCAGGTGCGCGGCGGGTAACAGGGCCGGCGCAGGAGTGGCGGTGTGCAGCGGCAACAGGTCGGTGCGCGCCACGGTGTCGAGCACGCGCTGCAATGCCGGATGATCGACCATACCAGGCGTGCGTCGACGCGGCGCAGGTAGCGCGGCAGGCGATGCAACGGCCGTGGCGCGCACGAAGTAACCCGCGCGCGGCCGCGCCTGTACGCGTCCTTCGCGCTCGAGTTGCAGACACGCCTGCACCGCCGTGGCCGCGCTGATGCCGTGATTGGCGGCCAGCTGCCGGATCGAGGGCAGCCGCTCGCCGGCGCGCAACGTGCCACGCTCGATCTGCTCGCGCAGCCGCATGGCGAGCGATTCGTACAAGAGCATTGAGGGCGCCTTATCTGTACTGGTTGATTTGTAGCGTATCTGAATCTGTACTGGTCGGGGGGCAGCGCTGCACACTGCTGCTGTGCCGGCCCGCGTGTCGGCGTTCCCGTTGTGTGCGAGGCCGGTCATGCCGCTTTCCGTGTTCGTCATCGATGCGTTCACCACGCTCCGCTTCAAGGGCAATCCGGCTGCGGTGGTGCCGCTGCAGGCCTGGTTGCCGGATGCGCTGATGCAGGCCATCGCCAGCGAAAACAACCTGTCGGAGACGGCATTCTTCGTACGCGATGCCGATGGCGTGTTCGCGATCCGCTGGTTCTCGCCGCTGAAGGAGGTCGGCTTCTGCGGTCACGCGACGCTGGCCAGCGCGTTCGTGATCGCCACCCAGCAACTCGCACCGTTCCCGTTGCGTTTGTGTGCGGCCGCGGTCGGCGAACTGGGTGTGGAACGGCTTGCCGACGGCAGCTTCGAGATGCGCTTTCCGAACCAGGCGCCGGCCTTGGTGGCAGCGGTACCGCAGGCCCTGCTCGATGCCTTGTCGATCGCGCCGCAGGCGGTCTACGCCAATCGGCAGGCGTACATCGCGGTGTACGCGGACGAGCGCCAGGTGCGCGAGGTGGTGCCGGATCTGACGCGCATGTTGGCGTTGGCGCCGCGGGATGTTGCGGTGACCGCGCCCGGCAGCGGCCACGATTTCGTATCGCGCTATTTCTGGCCGGCCAATGGCGGCGCCGAAGATCCGGTGACCGGCTCCATCCATGCGGCGTTGGCGCCGTTGTGGGCGCAGACCCTGGGCAAGGCGCAGCTGACCGCACTGCAAGCTTCGGCGCGTGGCGGCGAGCTTGGCTGCCGGGTCGAGGGGCCGCATGTCTATGTGCGCGGCAGCGCGGTGCAGTACCTGCATGGGACGATCGCGTTGTGAGCGCGGCCGTCGCCGTTGCTACCGGCGTAGCGCGCCGTGCCGTCTGGCAATTGCTGGTGGCCGAAGTGCTGATCGGCTCGGTCGGTGTGTTCGTGCATGAAAGCCGCCAGGATCCAGTCACCGCCGTGTTCTATCGCTGCCTGTTCGGTGCGCTGTTTCTCACCGTGTGCGGTGTGTTCGGCGGCCAGTTGCGGGGTCTGTGGCACGAGCGCGCATTGCTGCGCGATGCGACCATCAGTGGTGTATTGCTGGTGCTCAACTGGGTGGCATTGTTCGCCGGCATGGCGCGCTCGTCGATCGGCGTGGCGACGATGGTCTATCACGTGTTCCCGTTCGTCATGCTCATCCTGGCGGCGGTATTACAGGGCGAGCGTACGCGGCGCGCGGATCTGGGCTGGACGCTGCTGGCATTCGTCGGGGTGGCGTGCTCCGCCGATCCGGCGCGGCTGTGGCAGGCGGCCGATCGCGGCTATCTGCTCGGCATCGCGCTGACCCTGCTGGCAGCCTTGCTGTGCGGCGCATCGCTGCTGATGTCGCGTCGCATCAGCCGCGAGCGCCCGCTGGCGGTCGTGACCGTGCAGTGCTGGGTCGGCACGCTGCTGTTGGCCGGCTTCTCCAGCAGTGCGGCGCTGCATCCAGGGCTGCATTGGGTCTGGCTGGTCGGGTTGGGCGTGATCCACAGCGGCGTGGTGTACGTGCTGTTCTATTCGTCGTATCGCCATCTGCACGTGGCCACGATCGCCGTGTTGGCGTTTGTGTACCCGTTGGTCACGCTGCTGCTGGATTACCTGCTCTACGGCCACGCCTTGGTACCGGTGCAGTGGCTGGGGCTGGCGCTGATCGTGGTCGGCACGCTGGCGGTGAATCTGAAATGGCGATGGCCACGCCGCGCAGGGACGACGGCATGACCTCGGCCTGCCACGCAGGGCGCGTGGCGATGCAGCTTCAGCGAACGTCGCGCATTTGCCAGTGCGAGCCAGCCAGTGCCTGCATGCGCTGCTTGAAGAGCTCGCCCGGGAGACTGGTGGTGGCGACCAGGTCGATGCGCAGATCGTGCTGCTTGCCGGTGACCGTGGCGGCCGGGTCGGTAATGCCCAGGCTGGGGTCCACCTCGTCCGGGTCGGTCTGCAGCTGGCGCCAACGATCGAACCAGGCCGGGTCGCGCAGCGCCGCCTGCAATTGCTCGGCAAAGGCTTCGGCGCCATTGGCGGTGAAGCTCACCGAGGGCGCGCTACCGCGGGCGAGCTTGGGATCGGGCAGGCTGATCGAATAGCTGACAGGCATGTGCAAGGCTCAGATGGATGACGCCGGCACGGTAGTGCAGCGTAAGTGAGCATGCCGTCGACGGGAGAACAGGCGACTGCACAGGCGCAGGTGGACGGCGATAGCAGCCAACAGCCAAGCACCCGTCCGATGACATCGCAGATAAAAAAGGCGCCTTTCGGCGCCTTTTTCTACTCCGACGACGACTTACTTCAACGCTTTGAAGCGCAGGCGCTTGGGGCCGGCGTCGTCGCCCATGCGGCGGCGCTTGTCTTCTTCATACTCGCGATAGTTGCCCTGGAAGAACTCCACGTGCGAATCGCCTTCGAAGGCCAAGATGTGCGTGGCGATGCGGTCCAGGAACCAGCGGTCATGCGAAATCACGAAGGTATTGCCAGGGAATTCCAGCAACGCATCTTCCAGCGCACGCAGGGTTTCGATGTCCAGGTCGTTTGACGGTTCGTCGAGCAGCAGTACGTTGCCGCCCTGCAGCAGGGTCTTGGCCATGTGCAGACGACCGCGCTCACCACCGGACAGCGAACCGACCATCTTCTGCTGGTCCTGGCCCTTGAAGTTGAAGCGGCCGATGTAGGCGCGCGACTGGATCTCGATGCCGTTGATGTTGAGGATGTCCAGGCCCCCAGCGATTTCCTGGAACACATTGTGGTTGCCTTCCAGCGCGTCGCGGCTCTGGTCCACGTACGACAGCTGCACGGTCGGTCCGACCACGATCTCGCCGGAGTCCGGCTTTTCCTGGCCGGTAATCATCTTGAACAGGGTCGACTTACCGGCACCGTTGGGGCCGATGATGCCGACGATGGCGCCCGGCGGCACGATCATCGACAGGTTGTCGATCAACAGGCGGTCGCCGAACTTCTTGGACACGTTCTTGAACTCCATCACCGCGTTGCCCAGGCGTTCGCCCGGCGGGATGAAGATCTCGTTGGTTTCGTTGCGCTTCTGGTAATCGACCGATTGCAGCTCTTCCAGGCGGGCCAGACGTGCCTTGCCCTTGGTGCGGCCGCCCTTGGCGTTCTGGCGCGACCATTCCAGTTCCTTCTGGATCGCCTTCTGGCGGGACTTCTCCTGGTTGTCTTCCTGCTTGAGGCGCTCGTCCTTCTGGGTCAGCCAGTCGGTGTAGTTGCCCTTCCACGGAATGCCGCGGCCGCGGTCCAGTTCCAGGATCCACTCGGCGGCGTTGTCGAGGAAGTAGCGATCATGCGTCACCGCCACCACGGTGCCGGTGTAGCGCGCCAGGAACTGCTCCAGCCATTCCACCGACTCGGCGTCCAGGTGGTTGGTGGGTTCGTCGAGCAGCAGCATGTCCGGCTTTTGCAACAGTAGGCGGCACAGCGCCACGCGACGCTTTTCGCCACCGGAGAGCTTGCCGACGATGGCGTCCCACGGCGGCAGGCGCAGCGCATCGGCGGCCACATCCAGCTGGTTTTCCAGGGTGTGCGCATCGCCGGCGGCCAGGATCGCTTCCAGGCGTTCCTGTTCCTTGGCCAGCGCGTCGAAATCGGCGCCTTCTTCGGCATAGGCCAGATACACCGCGTCCAGCGCGGCCTGGGCCTGCAGCACGTCGCCCACGCCCTCTTCCACCGCCTCGCGCACGGTGTGCTCGGGATTGAGCTGCGGTTCCTGCGCCAGGTAGCCGACCTTGATGCCCGGTTGCGGGCGTGCCTCGCCTTCGAAATCGGTGTCCACCCCGGCCATGATCTTCAGTACCGTGGACTTGCCCGCGCCGTTCAGGCCCAGCAGGCCGATCTTGGCGCCCGGGAAGAAGCTCAGCGAGATGTCCTTGATGATCTGCCGCTTGGGCGGGACCACCTTGCTGACGCGGTTCATGGTGTAGATGTATTGCGACATGGGGGCTCCGTGGACGCAGGCAGCCCGCCGGCCGAGGCCGGAGGCAGCGGAAAAGGGATTGCGCCAATTATACGGGCAAGTGGCTTGGGTCGCGGCAGCGCCCCGGCAGTTAAACGGCACCTTACTTTCGACCTGAATAGGCTTTTTCGTAATCGATTCCAGCAAGAATGCGTTAAGGCGGTCCGTCCCTTAATGAAATTACGACACCGCGAACAGGAACCGTCATGAACCGCAAACGCATCGTTACCGTTGTGCTTTCCTCCATCCTGGCGCTGGGTGCCTTCGCACCTGCTGCGTTCGCCGGGGATTGGGACCGCGACCACGATCGGCGCGGCCATGATCGCCACCATGGCCCCGACCATCGAAGGGACTGGCGCGACGACCGCCGTGACGACCGTCGCGAGTGGCGCCAGGACCGCCGCTACTACAGCAATGGCTATCGCGAGGGCTACCGCGATGCCCGCTACCAGGACCGCCGCTACGACCGCAATCGCGTCTACGTCTACGACCGCCCCGCGTACTACCGCGCCGGCCCGCCGCCGCGTCCGTACTGGGCCCGTGGCCAGCGCTACCATGGCCCGGTCTATGTGGTGAACGATTACGACCGCTACGACCTGCGCCGCCCGCCGTACGGCTATCGCTGGCAGCGCGACGACCGCGGCAATCTGCTGTTGGTGGCTATCGCCACCGGCATCATTGCCGACCTGGTGCTCAACAACTAACTCGGCGCGGCCACCGGGTCATTCCCGGCCGCGACCGGCCGTCGGGCCAGTCATCGCACAAAGGCGCATCTCCGGGTGCGCCTTTGTCATGTGCGCAGTACGGGGGCACCGGCCGTGCCGGCTGCGCGGTTGGTCACCCGTGCGGCAGGGGCTTACAATCGGCGACCCTACTGGCAATAGCTGCCCCGGAGCTTCGAATGTTCTCGCGCGATGTCCGACTGGAAACCTACGACCCCGAACTGGCCAAGGCCATCGCTGCTGAAGCCGGCCGCCAGGAGGATCACGTCGAGCTGATCGCCAGCGAAAACTACTGCAGCCCGTTGGTGATGGAAGCGCAGGGCAGCCAGCTGACCAACAAGTACGCCGAAGGCTATCCGGGCAAGCGCTACTACGGCGGCTGCGAGTTCGTGGATATTGCCGAACAACTGGCGATCGAGCGCATCAAGCAGGTATTTGGCGCCGATTACGCGAACGTCCAGCCGCACAGCGGTTCGCAGGCCAATCAGGCGGTGTATCTGGCACTGCTGCAGCCGGCCGACACCATCCTGGGGATGAGCCTGGCGCATGGCGGCCACCTGACCCACGGCGCGAAGGTCAACGTCTCCGGCAAGCTGTTCAACGCGGTGCAGTACGGCGTCAACGAGCAGGGCCTGATCGATTACGACGAGGTCCAGCGCCTGGCGACCGAGCACAAGCCGAAGATGGTGGTGGCCGGTTTCTCTGCGTATTCGCAGAAGATCGACTGGGCCCGCTTCCGCGCCATCGCCGACAGCGTCGGTGCCTACCTGTTCGTGGACATGGCGCACATCGCCGGCCTGGTCGCCGCCGGGGTGTATCCCAGCCCGATGGAACATGCGCACGTGGTCACCTCGACCACGCACAAGACACTGCGTGGCCCGCGTGGCGGCATCATCGTCGCCAAGGGCGCCAGCGAAGAGCTGCAGAAAAAGCTGCAGTCGATCGTGTTCCCCGGCATCCAGGGCGGCCCGCTGATGCATGTCATCGCGGCCAAGGCGGTGGCGTTCAAGGAGGCGCTGGAGCCGGCGTTCAAGACCTATCAGCAACAAGTGGTCAAGAACGCCCAGGCGATGGCCAATACGCTGATCGCGCGCGGCTACAAGATCGTTTCCGGCGGCACCGAGAACCATCTGATGCTGGTGGACATGATCGGTCGCGACGTCTCCGGCAAGGATGCCGAAGCCGCGCTTGGCAAGGCGCACATCACCGTCAACAAGAATTCGGTCCCCAACGACCCGCGCTCGCCGTTCGTCACCTCCGGTCTGCGCCTGGGCACCCCGGCGATCACCACGCGCGGTTACCAGGAACAGGACAGCATCGATCTGGCCAACTGGATCGCCGACGTGCTCGACGCGCCAACCGACGAAGCCGTGCTGGCGAAGGTGCGCGACGCGGTGACTGCGCAGTGCAAGCGCTATCCGGTGTATGGCTGATACGGAATGGGGAATGGGGAGACGAGAATGGTAAAAGCGACGCTGCGATAGCTCTGCTGGCCCGATTCCCTATTCCCCTCTCCCTATTCCCGGACGTCTGATGCATTGCCCCTTCTGCCAGCACAACGACACCCGCGTGATCGATTCGCGGGTGTCCGAAGACGGCACGACGATCCGTCGGCGCCGCGAGTGCGAGGCGTGCGGCGAACGGTTCAGTACGTTGGAAACGATCGAGCTGAAGCTGCCCACCGTGGTCAAGAGCGATGGTGGACGCGAGGCGTTCGATGCACGCAAGCTGCGCACCAGCTTCGACCGCGCGCTGCAAAAGCGGCCGGTGGCCGAAGAGCAGATCGAAGCGGCGGTGCGCGCGGTGGTGCACCAGCTGCGCATGTCCGGCGAGCGCGAAGTGGGTTCGCTGCGGGTAGGCGAATACGTGATGGTGGAGCTGCGCAAGCTCGATCATGTCGGCTATGTGCGCTTTGCCTCGGTGTATCGCAGTTTTCAGGACGTGGCCGACTTCCGCGAGGAAATCGAAAAGCTCGAACGCGAACTGCCGGTCGGCAGCGAACAACTGCCGCTGCTGGAAGCGGCATTGGAACGCGCCGGCAAACCCGGCAAGCGATGAGCGCGATGCGCATCGCCTGCGTTGCGCAAACGCCGCAGTACCTGCCTGCGATTGCGCAAGCGCATCTACAGGCCTTCGGCGCGCTGTTGCCGGAGTGGAACATCGATGAGGCGCTGAGCGAGTTGCGCAGCCATGCGCGCGATGGCGTCATTCCGACGACCTGGGTGGCGCTGGATCAAACGCAGTGGCTGGGCTCGGTGAGCCTGCTCGAAAACGACGACGCACGCATCCGACGATGGTCGCCTTGGTTAGCGTCGTTGTATGTGCAGCCGCAAGCGCGCGGGCAGGGCATCGGGGAGGCGTTGGTGGCGCACTGTGTGCAGGCCGCCGCGCAGCTGGGCGTGCCGCTGCTCTATCTGTATTGCCAGCCGGGATTGGTGCCGTTCTACCAGCGCCTGGGATGGCAGACACATACCGAATTATTGCTGGGCCCGATGCAGATCGTGGTGATGCGCATTGCGCCGGGAGTGGTGACGCAATGAGTGAGGCCGCAACGACCGCCAGTGCCGACGACCATCGCTGGATGGCGCAGGCGTTGCGTCTGGCCGAGCGCGGCGCCTACACCACCCGCCCCAATCCGATGGTGGGCTGCGTGATCGTGCGCGATGGCGTATGCGTGGGCGAGGGCTTTCATCAACGTGCCGGCGGCCCGCATGCCGAAGTCTTCGCGCTGCGTGCAGCGGGTGAGTTGGCGCGCGGTGCCACCGCGTATGTGACGCTGGAGCCATGCGCGCATTACGGACGCACGCCGCCGTGTGCGCTGGCTTTGATCGAGGCAGGCGTCAGACGTGTGGTCGCGGCGATGGCCGACCCGTTTCCGCAGGTCAATGGCGGCGGTTTCGCGTTGCTGCGCGAGGCAGGGATCGAAGTGCTGAGCGGCGTGATGCAGGCGCAGGCGCGCACGCTTAACCGGGGATTTCTATCGCGGGTGGAGCGTGGGCGGCCGTGGTTGCGGGTCAAACTCGGCGCCAGCCTGGACGGCCGTACCGCGCTGGCCAGCGGCGAATCCAAATGGATCACCAGTGCCGATGCGCGTGCAGATGTGCAGCGCTGGCGCGCACGTGCGGGCGCGGTCCTGACCGGTGCAGGTACGGTGATGGCCGACGACCCATCCATGACGGTGCGGCTGGGCGAGGACACGTCGGTCGTGCCGCCGTTGCGCGTGGTGCTCGATGCCGGGCTGCGGACGTTGGCGTGCAGGAACATTCGTCAGGGCGACGCGCCGACGCTGTATCTGCATGGCGAGGATGTGTCCGCACCTTTGCCGACCGATGCGCAGTTCCTTGCGATGCAGCTGCATGCTGGACGTTTCGATCTGACCGCGGTGCTGGCGCTGCTGGCCGAGCGCGGCATCAACGAAGTCCACGTGGAAGGCGGCGCCACGCTGAGCGGTGCGCTGCTGCAGGCCGGGCTGGTCGACGAACTGCTGGTCTACATGGCCCCGGTGTTGCTGGGCGACACCGCAAAGCCCTTGCTCGCTGGCCTTGGCATCGAAACGATGGCGCAGCGCGCTGCGCTGCAGCTGCTGGATGTGCGCCAGCTGGGCCAGAATCTGCGTCTGCGCTATGCGCCGGTTGTTGCCGGGTGAGCGCTGCATGGGGCGCGCGATGCTGCGCGGCCGTGCCGTTACGCGCATAAAAAAGGCCCCGCATGCGGGGCCTTTTTTTCATGCGCGACGCCGATCAGAAGCTCGCGCGCACGCCGACCTTGTACTGGTTGGCGTCGTCGACGAACTGCGCTTCGGCGACCAGGCCCCAGGTGCGGGTGAAGTTGACCTGGCCACCCAGGGTGCCGACGAACTCACCCTTGTCCACGTCGCTACCGTCGATGTAGCCGGCCTTGATCCAGGCTTCGGTGCGCGGCGAAGGCTTGCCGCGCAGACCCAGGTTGGCGAAGCCCAGGTTGCTCGAATCCGACGCATCGTCGACCGAACGGCCGCGCAGGCGCAGGTCGGATTCGACCTTGGCGCGCAACACGCTGATGTCGGCGGTGAACTCGACGCGCTCGGTCATTTCCTGGCGGTACCCAATACCCAACGTGGCCTGCTGCAGCGTGCCTTCGAGCACGAAGCCGCCACCGAGGGTGTAATCCTTGTTGGCGCGCTCATAGCTGGCCAACAGGTAGACCGGCTGGGCAATCTGCCAGGAACCGCGGATGTAGCCGCCGTCGATATCGTCCGAATCGCCGTTGACGCTGATTTCGGTACGGTTCCAGCCACCTTCGACATAAGTGTAGCTCAGGCCTTCCGCAGACGCGGCAAACGGTGCGGCCGCCAGCAGCGCAGCCAGAATCAGGGTCTTACGCATTGGATGTCTCTCTCCGAATTGATGTCCGTGTCTCCACCCCGTTGCGAGGTGGAAAAGAACGACGTCTCCCGTCGCGGCGCGTAAATTAACAGATCCTTCACAATCCTGGCTATGGGGGGATTTCCTGACATGACGCAGTGTCCTGCCAGACTTCTTCCACACTCAGCCTTCGCGCCGATGTGCCCTGTTAAACTTTGCGCGCCGGTTCGCCGGTACTCACGAACGTCTTCAGGGCGGGGTGCGATTCCCCACCGGCGGTAGGCATGCGCAAGCATGCGAGCCCGCGAGCGCTTGCACTCCAGGGTTGAGCGGACTAACGCCAAACCCCTGCTGCGCAAGGTCAGCAGATCCGGTCCGATGCCGGAGCCGACGGTATAGTCCGGATGAAAGAAGACGGCCACCGCACAGCCTTGCGGCTGTGCGCGCGCCTGTTTGCTTTGCCTTGCGGCGTTTTTCGCTCAACTCCTGCGAGAAACGACTAATGTCCATGCACCACTTGCCGCGCTGCGCCGCGGCCTTCCAGCGCTCCACCACGGCAGCCTTGCTGCTGCAAGCGGGGGCACGCTAATGTTCACCGGCATCATCGAAGGCGTCGGCCAGCTGGCCGCGCGACAGCCGCAGGGCGGCGATGTGCGTTTCACCTTCGCCACCGGCACGCTGCCGTTCGAAGCGGTCCAGTTGGGCGAGAGCATCGCGGTCAATGGCGTGTGCCTGACCGTGATCGCGTTCGACGCGGACAGTTTTCAGGCCGATGCCTCGACCGAGACGCTGTCGCTGACCACCCTGGGCGCGTTGCCGGAGGGCGCATTGCTCAATCTGGAACGCGCGATGCGACCCACCGATCGGCTTGGCGGGCACCTGGTCAGCGGACATGTGGATGGCCTGGGCCAGGTGCAGTCGGTCCATGACGATGCGCGTGCGCAGCGCTGGCGGTTTGCCGCGCCGGCGTCGGTGTTGCGCTATGTGGCCAAGAAGGGCTCGATTTGCGTGGACGGCGTGAGCCTCACCGTCAACGACGTAGACGAAGACGGCTTCGAGGTCGCGTTGATTCCGCACACCGTAGCCCACACCGCGTTTGCGCAGACTGCGGTCGGTGCGGCGGTGAACCTGGAAATCGATCTGGTGGCGCGCTACGTCGAACGCCTGCTCGGCACGCGGGGGGCAGCATGAATTTCGCGCCCGTTCCGGAACTGATCGAAGAACTGCGCGCCGGACGCATGGTGGTCATCGTCGATGACGAAGACCGCGAAAACGAAGGCGATCTGATCATGGCCGCCGAGTTGGTGAAGCCGTCGGACATCAACTTCATGGTCACCCACGCGCGCGGGCTGGTGTGCCTGTCGCTGACCCGCGAGCGCTGCGCGCAGCTGGGTCTGGCGCCGATGGTGCGCAACAACACCGCGCAGTTCCAGACCAACTTCACTGTCAGCATCGAAGCGGCCGAAGGGGTGACCACCGGCATTTCGGCCTACGACCGCGCGCACACCGTGCGCACCGCAGTCCGCCCGGATGCCCGGCCACAGGATTTGAGCCAGCCCGGGCATATTTTCCCGTTGATCTCCCAGCCCGGTGGCGTGCTGACCCGCGCCGGCCACACCGAAGCGGCCAGCGATCTGCCGATGCTGGCCGGACTGGAACCGGCCGGTGTGCTGGTGGAAGTGCTCAACCCGGACGGCAGCATGGCGCGTCGCCCGCAGCTGGAAGTGTTCGCGCGCGAGCATGGGCTGAAGATGGGCTCGATCGCCGACCTGATCGCATATCGGCTTGCCAATGAGCACACCGTCGAGCGCGTGGACGAGCGCGAGATCACCACCGAATTCGGTGCGTTCAAGCTGGTGACCTACCGCGACCGCATCGCGCACGACCTGCACTTTGCGCTGTTGCGCGGGCGTGCCGATCCGCAGACGCCGACGCTGGTGCGCGTCCAGGTGGAAAACCCATTGGCCGACCTGCTGCACTGGCAGCGCGATGACTTCGGCGTGGCAGCCACTGATGCCTTGCGCGCGATCGCCGCCGAGGGGCAGGGCGTGATGGTGGTGCTGTCGGCGCCACGCGACAGCGAATCGCTGCTGGCACGGCTGCGCCAGCAGCCCGAAGCCGCCGCCAATGCCAAGGACGTGAGTCAGTGGCGGCGCAACGGCGCCGGTGCGCAGATCCTGGCCGACCTCGGCCTGGGCAAGTTGCGCGTGCTGGGCACCCCCCGGCGCCAGGTGGGGTTGGCCGGATTCGGGCTGGAGGTGGTCGAGTATTTGGAGTGCCATGCCGGTGAAGGCGTGCGCTCGGTGCCGCCGTCTGCCGTTCCCTGAGATGGCTGCGAGCGGTTGCCGCAATCACTTGGCCGGTCGCGGTGGTCTCGACTGTTGCGTTGCTGACGGCGCGCAGCTGTCAGCAACGCGGTGCGTGTGCCGGCAACGCAGTGGCCTGGTGTCGCTACCAATCCAGCCATGGCCTGCGCTGGCTGGCTGTGCAGGCGCAAGAGCCTGGTGGCGCTGGGCGATGTCCTCAATAACTTCGGCCGATTGCCATGGCCTGTGTTGTTGACGCGCATGGCTGGGTCTGCTTTGGCCGACCCGGCCCACACGCGTCGGCCAGGCCTGGGCCCGGCAGCTGTTAAACTTCCCGCCCCCTCGAGTTGCCGACCCGCATGACCCACTACGAAGGCGATCTTCGCCCCACCACCGCGCGCTTTGCGATCATCGCCAGCCGCTGGAATGCCCGTATCACCGACGTGCTGGTTGCCGGCGCGCGCCAGAGCCTGGCCGGCAACGGCATCGGCGAAGACGCCATCGACGTGATCCGCGTGCCGGGCGCCTGGGAGATCCCGATCGCCGCCAATCGCGTAGCGCAGTCCGGTCAGCACGGCGCGATCATCGCGCTGGGCTGCGTGATTCGTGGCGATACCCGCCATTACGAGCACGTGGCCGACCTGTGTGCCGAAGGCCTGATGAGCGTGCAGTTGCAGACCGGCGTGCCGGTGCTCAATGGCGTGCTGGCGGTCGAACGCGTGGAAGATGCCGAAGCCCGTGCTGGCGGCAGCCACGGCAATAAGGGCGAGGAATGCGCGCTTGCAGCGCTGGAACTGGTGAATTTGATGGAGTTGCTGCCATGAGCAAGCCCGGTGGGCATTCGCGCCACGGCCGTCGCGACGGCATCGACCCGGTGCTGCGGTCGCGCGCACGTCGGCGCGCCTTGCAGGCGGTCTATGCCTGGCAGATCTCCGGCGGTTTCGCCAAGCAGGTGATCGCGCAGTTCGCGCACGAGCAGGCGCACGAAGTGGCCGATCTGGCGTACTTCGAGAACCTGGTGGAAGGCGTGCTGAGCAATCGCGCCGAGCTGGATACCGCGCTGACGCCGTACCTGGATCGCAGCGTGGAAGAGGTCGATGCGATCGAACGCGCCGTGCTGCGCCTGGCCGCCTACGAATTGCTGTACCGCCAGGATGTGCCGTACCGCGTGGTGATCAACGAAGCGATCGAAACCGCCAAGCGCTTCGGCTCCGAGCACGGCCACACCTACGTCAACGGGGTACTGGGCCGCGCCGCGGTGGAGTGGCGCAAGGTGGAGTCGGGCGCCAGCGGCGCCTGAGCGCCGCGGGAAATGGGGAGTCGGGAATGGGGAATCGTAAGAGCACCGTTTCCGATACCTGCTGAGGCGCTTTTGCGATTCCCGATTCCCTTTTCCCGATTTCCGTCGCCATGCCCGAATTCGATCTAATTGCCCGTCTGGGTGCGCGCATTGCAGCGCGTGCCGATGTGCCGTTGGGCATTGGCGACGATGCAGCATTGCTGCAGCCGCCGGCCGGCGAGCAGTTGGCGATCACCGCCGATACGCTCAATGCCGGCGTGCATTTTCCGCATGAGACGCGCGCTGACGATCTGGGCTGGAAGACGCTGGCTGTCAATCTCTCCGATCTGGCGGCGATGGGCGCGCAACCGCGTTGGTGCACCTTGTCGTTGTCGTTGCCGCACGACGATGCGGCATGGGTGGATGGGTTTGCTGATGGCTTCTTCGCGCTGGCTGATGCACACGACATCGTGCTGGTCGGTGGCGACACCACGCGCGGGCCGTTGTCGTGCGCGGTGACTGCGATCGGCAGCCTGCCGCCTGGCGCAGCATTGCGGCGCGATGGTGCGCGCGTTGGCGATGACGTGTGGGTAACCGGTGCGCCGGGTGAAGCCGCCGCCGCGTTGGCGTTGTGGCAGGCCGGCCAGCTGGATGTGACCTGCGCGGCTGCCGACCCGTTGCACGAGCGCTGGCGCGGCCGCCTGCTGCGTCCGCAGCCCCGTGTGCAGGCGGGGCTGCGCCTGCGCGGGCTTGCGCATGCCTGCGTGGACATTTCCGACGGTCTGCTGGCCGATCTGGGACATCTATGCGAACGCAGCGGCGTGGGGGCGCGCCTGTTGCTTGCGGCCTTACCGGCGCTGCCGCGCAGTGCCGGAATCGACGTGGTGCAATGCCTTGGCTGGCAACTCGGCGGTGGCGACGATTACGAGTTGTGTTTCACCGCCGCGCCGCAGCATCGCGATGCCGTGGCGCAGGCAATGGAATTTGCACAGGTGGCTGCAACCCGCATCGGCCAGATTGTCGCCGCGCCCGGTGTGGTGGTGCACGACGCCGAAGGCAACCCCTGGCACCCACCGCAGCGCGGGTACCAGCATTTCGTCGGTTGAGGCGTGGGGTTGGAGCGTGCAGCGGATGTGGGCGGTGTCGGTGCACTGCGCTGAGACGATGCTGCTGCGCTGATCGCTGAGCGCTGATCGCTGGGTGCGTATGGGCGCGGCGGTGGCGCCTTCTGTGAAGTTGGGTGGAGCGCATTGGGAACGACGGGTGCTGCCAGCGCCCTCATCCGCCCTTCGGGCACCTTCTCCCGCAAGCGGGCGAAGGTCGCAAGCCGGTCTGCCTGACCGCTCCTGAGCCGGCGGACCCGCACACGCACTTTAACCGATCCCGCATCCCGGCCCTTGAGCCATACCGTACCGTCTGGTACGTTCGCCACGTTCTCCCCCCCAACCACGGATGTATCGCAGTTGCCGCTGGGCCATCCCGGCCCGGCTTTGCGTGGGAGACAGCAGCATGAGCAAGCGTTGGATCGGGAGCATCGCCGTACTGGCGTTGCTGTTGGCATCGGCATCGGCGTCGGCCGTGGCGGGCGCCTTCAGCAAGACCTATGAACGCATTCCAGGCTGGGACGGCGCCCAAATGGGCGCATTGGTGCTGGTGCCGCAAGGGCAGGGCGCCGGGCCGTTTCCGCTGATCGTGATGCCGGCCAGCTGGTCGCTGCCCAATCTGGAATATCTGGGGCGCGCCACCCAACTGGCCAGCGACGGCTACGTGGTGGTCAGCTATACCTCGCGTGGATTCTGGGATTCGGCTGGGCAGATCGATATCGCCGGGCCGGACACGGTGGAAGACGTCAGTGCGGTGATCGACTGGGCATTGGCGCATACACCGGCCAATCCCAATGCGATCGGCGCGTCGGGCATCTCGTACGGCGCAGGCATCAGCCTGCTGGCGGCCGAGCGCGACCCGCGTATCAAGGCGGTGGCCGCGCTCAGCGGTTGGGCCGATCTGGAAGCCTCGCTGTATTCCAATCGCACGGTGAGCCAGCAGGGCGTGGGACTGCTGGTGAGTGCGGGCGCACTGACCGGCCGGGCCGGCCCGGATCTGGCGCAGATTGGCGCACGCGTGGCGCAAGGCGATTACGACGGCGCGGTGCAGGGCTTCCTGCCGCAGGCCGCCTCGCGCAGCCCCTCGACCGATGTGGCAGCGCTCAATGCGCGTGGTGCCGCGGTCCTGTTGGGTAACGCCTTCAACGACGGATTGTTTCCGCCCAATCAGACCACTGCGTTCTTCAACCAGTTGCGTGGCCCCAAACAACTGCTGCTCAGCCAGGGCGATCACGCCACCGCAGAGCTGCCCGGCGCATTGGGTTTACCGAATGAGATCTATACCGCGACCACGCGCTGGTTCGATCGCCATCTCAAGCAGCTTCGCAACGGCGTGGATGCAGAAGCGCCAGTGCGGCTATCGCCACGTGCGGGCCAATGGCTGGACTATCCGGACTGGGCATCGGTCCAACAGGCCACGACACAGCTTGGTCTGTCCGCACCAGCAGGGTTGCTGAGCCCCACTGGTGGATTGACCGGAGGGACGGCGAGCGGTTGGCAATGGCGCATCGCCACCGACGTGCCGACCGTGGCCGATTCCGGGGTGGTGCTGGTCAGCGGTTTGCTGCAAGGCATCGGCCTGCCGGTGAGCACCTCCATTCCGCTGGTCAACCGCGCCGCCGCCGCAGTGTGGGTCGGCTCGCCATCGAACGGCACCCGGCGCCTGGCCGGTCGCCCGTCGCTACGCGTCACAGTGGTGCCCAGTCAGTCCAACGTCAGCCTTTTCGCGTATCTCTACTGCATGGATGCGCTGGGCGTGGCGAAACTGATTACGCATGCGCCGTATTCGTTGCGCAATGCCACATCGGGGCGCGCAGTCACGCTGGACTGGCTACTGCAGGCGGCGGCAACCGAGATTCCCGCAGGGCAGCGATTGGTCTTGGTGATCGACACCCGCGACGCGCGCTATACCGATGCCAGCGAGGGCGGTGGCACGGTGACATTCACCTCGCCAGTTGCAGCGCCGTCCGTGTTGAACGTGCCGCTGCGGTAGGGCGGCACGCCGCATCTGCATCGATCCCAGGTCGCCCGCCGCAGTACTAGCGAGCAGCGGCGGATGCAGGCCATCCGCAGAACCCACATCTGCACCTGTCACGTCGCGTTCGTTCAGGCGAACGCGATTTCTGACAGTGCGCGCACACACGATGCCGCTTTCGGGAAAGTAAGCACGAAGCCTAACTCGATGCCGCTGCTGCGGCACACCGCAGGAGACCCGAGATGCCGATCAACCGAACCGGCCTGCCGCATGCTGTGGCGTCGACCAGCCAAACGCAGGAGGCGTTGACGTCACAGGCTTCGGAGAGCCAAGGAATCCTCGCCCCAGGCGCAGTGCCAACCCAGCGTGCCGAGACCTTCGACGGACTTTCTGCGCTGCCGAATGATCTCCGCCGCGAGATTGTGCAGCGGTGCTGACCACGCAGCCTCGTGCGCCTGGGTAGCGTCTCGCGGCAGATGGCGGAAGACACCAGCGGGATGCGAGCGTTCCTGACCGCGCGGCCGCGCTATGACCCGAGCTTGGAGTTCGGGGCCGTCTATAGTGCAGAAAGCATGCGCGTCGCCCTGGACGAGGTGACGCATTTCCCCTACCCGGACGATGAGGATCGCAGCGAGCAGATATTGCGCGGATACGGAAGGCGTGCGGCGCGGATTCCATCATTGCCGCAGGCGCAGCGATTTGAGGCGTTTACTGCGGTGTTGAATCACGCCACCCGCTATTCCGGGAATATGGCATTTCGCGTGGTGGCGCGCTTGATGGATGACCTGGGATGCTTGCCCGAGGACCTGCGCGCGCTCGCCTTGCATGCAATCTTGCCCAGTTTGATTGCCACGCGAAGGCAAGCGCTGCAGGCTGCTGCCGGAGCAGCGCACGGTGGCCATATGGGGGCAGTAGCAGAGGCTGATGCAGGGGGGCGTGCAAGGTGATGCTGAGCCAGGAGCGCAAGGCGCCGTGGCCCCGGTCCAGGGCGGCGCTGCCGGAGGCATTGGCGGAGCACTTCCGTTTCATTTGCTGGCATCGGCGATCAGGCAGCTGCCCGAGGAGGCAGTCAACCTGGCGATCACCGAGGCTGCCGCGCTCCAGACCGGCCCCCGCCTGTTGGCGGAGGTGACCCTGCGCCTGCATCTTGTCGGATTGGAGCCGATCCATCGATTCCAGCAGGCGTATGCGCAGCTTGCCGAGCACCTCGCGCGTTCGGGCGATGGAGCCGAAGCCTTGACCCACTTGGTGGCCTTGTTGAACAGACTGCCCAATCCGGGAGTGCGCCAAGCCGCCTTCAGGGAATTGACGCGAGCCGTGCATGCATTGGACAGCACCGAGAGTGGCGCCGCGGTGTTGAGGCGGTTGGCTGGGGCGTTGCCACACCAGCCTGCCGCGGTGCGTTATCTATGCAGCCTGGATGTGCTTGCAGCGGCAGGGAGCCTCTTCCCGAGCGAGCAGATACCGGTCATCGCCGCCGTCCGTGCGCAGGCTGCTGCGATCCCGAACCAGGCCGCTGAACTCATCGCCAGATGCGATGACGCGATCGCCACGGCCAGCATGATGCTTGCGACTGTGTCGCGCAGGTATCTGGACATGTGAGCACTGTTTGATTGAGTGTGGTGTGGTCACACCAGCGGACGCGCATCCGCCTGGCGCCACCCTGTCCGGCGCGACCCTAGAGCAGATGGGGCTTCACCGTATGGCTGCCATCTGCGCGCCGCCGGGCCCGCGCAGTCGGGGAACCAGCAGTCGGAGCACCCAGAGGGTTATCTGGTTGAGGCGCACGGCTGCTCTGCGCATTTTATGCGGACTTTACGTCGCGCCCGCGGCAGGTCCATAGCGACTTTACGCGGCCCAGGCAGAGACTGCGCAGGTTGGCGGAGCGGTTCCGCCGTGGACGATTCCGATGCATCCCTTGACCTGTCTGCTCCATCGGCGCTGCGCGCACGGTGCGGCAGCGCTTTGCCATGTTGGCACGCATACGCCACCTACGTTGTTGCACATCGCATTGATCGCGCCGCCGTGCGCGCAGATGGGGGAGTGACCGACATGCCTGGCTGGTTGTCCCTGTTGTGCGGCGTGGCCGTACTCGTTGCTGCTGCGTACCTGCTGTACGTGGTGCTGCGGCCCGAAGACTTCTGATCCGAGTGCGCTCCAATGACTGAAACTTTTCTTGTGTACGCGCTGGCCATCGCGCTGGCGTGGCCCCTGGGCCGTTACATGGCCGCGGTGATGCGCGGCGCACCGATGCGTGGCGATGCGCTGTTCGGCTGGATCGAGCGGCCGTTGTACGCACTGCTCGGCACGCGCCCGCAGCAGGGCATGTCGTGGCGCGGCTACAGCATGGCCTTTCTGCTCAGCAACCTTGTCGTTGGTTTGTTGACCTGGGTGGTGTTCATGACCCAGGCATGGCTGCCGTTCAACCCGGATGCCATCCCCAACATGCGTTGGGATACCGCGCTGCACACCATGGTGTCGTTCGTCACCAATACCAATCAGCAGCATTATTCCGGCCAGGCGCAGTTGTCGTATCTGGCGCAGATGACCGGCATCGTCGGCCTGCAGGTGGTGACGCCGATGATGGGATTGGCATTGGCGGTTGCGACGCTGCGCGCCTTGTTCGGTGGGCGCGCAGCCACACAAGCGTCGATTGCTGCACCGATTCTGGACACGACGGCTGTGGCGGAGATTTCGGAGCCGGAAGTGTCGCGTCAGGGACGCCAACACACGGGTTCCGGCCTGGAAGCGCTGCCTGAAGCCGACGTCGGCAACTATTGGGCCGACGTGATCCGCTCCAGCGTACGCGTGTTGTTGCCGCTGTGCCTGCTGTGGGCCGTGCTGCTCGGCTGGCAGGGCGTGCCGTCGACCTTGCAGGGCGCGGCCACCGCGACGCCGTTGGATGGCAGCGCGGGCATGCCCAAGCAGACCATTGCGGTGGGCCCGGTTGCGGCGATGGTGGCGGTGAAACAGCTCGGCACCAACGGCGGTGGCTGGTATGGCCCCAACAGTTCAGTGGCGCTGGAAAACCCCACACCGTTGAGCAATCTGCTCGAAACCCTCGCCTTGGTCTTGCTGCCGATGAGCGTGGTGTTCATGGTCGGCTATCTGACCGGGCGCAAGCGACTTACGGCGTTGGTGTTCGGCACGATGTTGACGATGTCCGCCGCATCCACCGCGCTCTTGCTGTGGTCCGAAGCGCACTCGGCCACCGCAAGCTCGCCGGCACTGATGGAAGGCAAGGAAGTGCGCATCGGTGCGGACGCCTCGGCATTGTGGGCGGCGTTGACCACGCAGACCTCCAATGGCTCGGTCAATGCGATGCACGATTCGTTGGCGCCGTTGAGTGGCCTGGTCACGTTGGTCGACATGCTGATCAACGCCATCTGGGGCGGCATCGGCTGCGGCCTGCAGCAGTTCGTGGTGTATCTGTTGCTGAGCGTGTTTCTGGCCGGCTTGATGACCGGACGCACGCCGGAGTTGTTCGGCCGCAAGATCGAATCGCGCGAAGTGCAGTTGCTGGCGCTGTTGATCCTGCTGCAGCCGCTGGTGGTGCTGGGCTTTACCGCAGTGGCGCTGGCAGTCCCGGCATTGACTGCCAATTCCAACCCCGGCTTCCACGGCATCAGCCAGGTGTTCTACGAGTACACCTCTGCGTTCGCCAACAATGGCTCGGGTTTCGAAGGCCTGGGCGATGCCACGTACTGGTGGAATCTGAGCTGTTCGGTGGTGCTGGCGCTGGGACGGTATCCGGCGTTGATCCTGCCGTTGATGGTGGCCGCACGCATGGCAGTGAAGCGGCGTGCACCGGAGTCCGCCGGCAGCCTGCAGGTCGAAACGCCCACCTTTGCGCTGACCCTGATGGCGATCGTGATCGTGCTGACCGTGCTGCAGTTCATGCCGGCACTGGTGCTGGGTCCCATCGCTGAACACCTCGCCCTGGCGGCGTCCTGAGAGTTTTGAGCAATGTCTACGATCGATACGACTGAAAAACGCGAGCGCGGTGACGCAGCGTTGTTCGATGCCGCCGTGCTGGTTGCGGCGATGCGCGCGGCGTTCGCCAAGTTGGCGCCGCGGCATCTGCTGCGCAGCCCGGTGATGGCGGTGGTGATGGGCGGCACGGTGCTGGCAGCGGTGATCACCGCCAGCGGGCACTCGCATGCCGGCTTCGGCTGGGCGGTGACGGCGATTCTGTTCGTCACCGTGTTGTTCGGCAATTTTGCCGAAGCCATTGCCGAAGCGCGTGGGCGTGGGCAGGCCGCCTCGTTGCGGCGTGCACGCAAGGACCTGGTGGCACGCAGGGTGGAAACCGCACTCGGTGGCCGCGAAACGCGCGTGCCGGCAGCGGAGTTGCGCCCGGGCGATTACGTCATGGTGTCCGAAGGCGAATTCGTGCCGGCCGATGGCGAGATCGTACGGGGTGTTGCCACCATCAACGAAGCGGCGGTGACCGGCGAATCGGCGCCGGTGCTGCGCGAGGCCGGCACCGATCGCAGCGGCGTCATCGGTGGCACCCGCGTGCTCTCCGACGAGATCGTATTCAAGGTCACCGCCGAGCCGGGGCACAGCTTTCTCGATCGCATGATCGCGTTGGTGGAAGGCGCCAACCGGCAAAAGACGCCGAACGAAATTGCGCTGACCTTGTTGCTGGCAGCGATGACGCTGACGTTTTTGATCGTGGTGGCATCGTTGCCGGCGATCGCGGGCTTTGTCGGCGTCACGCTGGATCCGCTGCTGCTGATCGCGTTGCTGGTGTGCCTGATCCCGACCACCATCGGCGGGCTGTTGCCGGCCATTGGTATCGCTGGCATGAACCGCGCGCTGTCGGCCAATGTGTTGGCCAAATCCGGCAAGGCCGTGGAAGTGGCCGGCGACGTGGATGTGCTGCTGCTCGACAAGACCGGCACCATTACCTACGGCGACCGCCAGGCCACCGCGTTCCATCCGCTGGCCGGCGTCGACCGCGCGCAATTGCGCGATGCGGCCATGCTCGCCTCGCTGGCCGACCCGACGCCGGAAGGGAAATCCATCGTCAAGCTGGCGCGTCAGCAAGGTGCCATCGCAGTGGAGGCGGAGGGTGGGGATTTCATCGCGTTCACCGCGCAGACGCGTATGTCCGGCGTGGATATCGGCGGGCGCAGCATCCGCAAGGGCGCCGGCGATTCGATCGTGGCGTATGTGCAGGCGCAGGGCGCGACGGTCTCGCCGGAATTGCAGGGCCGCATCGAAGAAGTCGCACGTGGCGGTGCCACACCGTTGGTGGTGGCCGAAGGCCGTCATGTGCTCGGTGTGGTCGAGTTGAGCGACGTGGTCAAGCAGGGCATCAAGGAAAAGTTCGCGCAGTTGCGTGCGATGGGCATCAAGACGGTGATGATCACCGGCGACAACCCGCTCACCGCAGCTGCGATCGCTGCCGAAGCCGGCGTGGACGACTACATCGCCCAGGCTCGCCCGGAAGACAAGCTGGCACGCATCCGTGCCGAACAGACGGGCGGGCGACTGGTGGCGATGGTCGGCGACGGCACCAACGATGCCCCGGCGCTCGCGCAGGCCGACGTGGGCCTGGCAATGAACTCCGGCACGCAGGCGGCCAAGGAAGCCGGCAACATGGTGGATCTGGATTCGGATCCGGCCAAGCTGCTGGCGGTGGTGGAAGTGGGCAAGCAGCAGCTGATCACGCGTGGCGCGTTGACCACCTTCTCGCTGGCCAACGACGTTTCCAAGTATTTCGCGATCCTGCCGGCGCTGTTTGCTGCCGCCATCCCGTCGATGGCAGCGCTCAACGTGATGCAGCTCTCCAGCCCGCGCCATGCGGTGCTGGCGGCGCTGATCTTCAATGCGTTGATCATTCCGGCCTTGATTCCGCTGGCGTTGCGCGGGGTGCGTTTTCGTCCCTCCAGCGCCACCGCGCTGTTGCGCCGGAACATGCTGATCTACGGCGTGGGTGGCGTGTTGCTGCCGTTCGCTGCGATCAAAGCGATCGATCTGGCGCTGGTTGCCGTCCTCGGTGCCTGAGCCACGCGTGATGCCCCTTTCTTCGTCCTGGAACATGTCCATGTCTTCTTCCTTGCCGTTACGCGACGACGGCGTCCTGCGCGGTTCGCTGGTGCTCGCGGTGTTCACCTTGTTCGGGTTGGGCCTGGCCTACTCGCTGATCGCCACCGGCATCACCGGTGCGCTGTTCTCCGAGCAGGCCACCGGGTCGCTGATGCGCGTCGATGCGCGCGTGGTTGGTTCGGCCTTGGTGGCCCAGCCGTTTACCGATGCGCGCTATTTCCAGCCGCGTCCGTCGGCCGCCAAGTACGATCTCACCGCCGCGGCCGGCAGCAACCAGGCCCGCTCCAATCCCGATTTGCTGGCCCGCATCGCCACCACGCGTGCGCAAGTGGCCGCACGCGACGGCATCGCCCCTGAGGCCGTACCGGGCGAGCTGCTGACCCAATCCGGCAGCGGCCTGGACCCGCACCTGAGCCCGGCCGGCGCCCAGGTGCAGATCCGCCGCGTGGCCGCCGCACGCGGCTGGCCCGAGCAACGCGTTGCCGCCCTGGTGCAGGCGACCACCGAAGCACCCCAGTTCGGACTGCTTGGGCAGCCGCGGGTGAATGTGTTGGCGTTGAATCTGGCGCTTGATCAAGCTGGGAATGGGGAGTTGGGAAGGGGAAATGGTGTGAAGCAAGCGCACTAGGAACACTCAGCTGTACGCTCTGCGATTCCCGATTCCCGATTCCCGATTCCCGATGAACGACGCCCGCACCCAGCAAGCCGATGCCCTGATCGGCGAATTACAGCGCGAACACGGTGGTCGGTTGACGGTGTTCCTGGGCGCCGCGCCCGGGGTCGGCAAGACCTACGCCATGTTGTCGCGGGCGCGCGAGCGCCTGCGCCAGGGCATGGATGTGGTGGCCGGCGTGGTGGAAACGCACGGGCGCAGCGAAACCGCGGCGTTGCTGGAAGGCTTGCCGCTGCTGTCGCGCGCCCGCGTGAGTTACCAGGGCCGCATGCTGGAAGAACTCGACCTGGATGCATTGCTGGCACGCAAGCCGCGGCTGGCCCTGATCGACGAGCTGGCGCACCGCAACGTGCCCGGCAGCCGCCATGAGCGGCGCTGGCAAGACATCGTGGAGTTGCTCGATGCCGGGATCGACGTCTACACCACGGTCAACATCCAGCACCTGGAAAGCCTTAACGACATCGTGCTGCGCATCACCGGCGTGCGCGTGTCCGAGACCGTGCCCGATGCCGTGTTCGACCGCCTGCGCGACATCGTGCTGGTGGACCTGCCGCCACGCGAACTGATCGAGCGCCTGCAGCAGGGCAAGGTGTATTTGCCCGAGCAGGCCACGCAGGCATTGCAGGCGTTTTTCTCGCCTTCCAACCTCACCGCCTTGCGCGAGCTGGCGATGCAGACCGCTGCCGACCGCGTCGACAGCGATCTGCGCGATACCCAGGCCGCGCGCGGCCTGCCTGGCACCGCCGCGTTGCGACGCCGCGTGGTGGTGGCCATCGATGGCCGCGGCAGCTCGGATTATCTGGTGCGCGTGGCGCGGCGTCTGTCGGAGCGGCGCGATGCACCGTGGACGGTGGTCACCGTGCAGACCCGCACCGTGACTGATGCAGCCTGGCAGCTGGAAATCGATCGCGCATTCGCGCTCGCCCATCGCCTCGGTGGCGACACCGCGCTGCTGCATGGCGCCAATGTGGCCGATGCCTTGCTGGATTTCGCCTCGCAGAACGGCATCTCCACCCTGGTGCTGGGGCGCACCCGCGAGCGCCCGCTGGCGCGCATGTTCAACCGCACGCTGACCCAGCAATTGCTGCAACGTGGCGCGCATTACGAACTGGTGATCGTCAGCTCCGCCGATGCGCGCGCACGTGCGCGCCAACGCTGGCGCAACCCGCGCCAATGGCTGCAGCGCTACGACATGGCGTTCGCTGCGATCGCGGCCGCTGGTGCGGTGGGGGTGGCGTGGTTGCTGCAGCGCTGGACCGATATCGACGACCTGTCGATGGTGTTCATCGTCGCAGTGGTGCTGGTGGCTTCGCGCACGCGCATGGCCGCTGCGGTGGTTGCCGCATTGCTGAGTTTTGTCGCCTACAACTTCTTCTTCATCGAGCCGCGTTTCACCTTGCAGATCAGCGCGCGCCAGGGCGTGGTGACGGTGTGCATGTTCCTGATCGCCGCGCTGGTCGCCGGCCGGCTGGCCTCGCGTTTGCGCAGCCAGGTCCTGGCCTTGCGCGCGGCCAATGCGCATGCCAACGCCTTGCAGGCGCTGGCCCGCCAGCTCAGCACCGCCGCCGATCTGGGGCAGGTGCTGGAAGCCGGCCGTCGGGCGCTGACCACTGCGCTGGATGCCGAGGTCTGGCTACGCCTGGAGCAGCGCGAAAGCGACGCACCCGCCAGCTTCGGTGCGCTAGATCGCAGCGCCGCCGATTGGACCCAGCGCCACGGCCAACCGGCCGGCCGTTTCACCGATACCTTGGCCGGGGCGCAGTGGTGGTGCCTGCCGGTGCGCCACGAGCGCGGCACCCTGGGTGTGGCCGCGCTGCGCTTTCGACAGGCGCTGCAACGGCCCGGCCTGGAACAACGCCGCCTGGCCGAAGCGATGGTGGAAGACATCGGCCAGGCTGCGCTGCGCACGCGCCTGGTCGCCGATCTGGAAGGCGCGCGCGTCAGTGGCGAAACCGAGCGCCTGCGTTCTGCCTTGCTCTCGTCGGTCTCGCACGATCTACGCTCGCCGCTGGCCTCGATGATCGGCTCGGCCAGCAGCCTGGCCAGCTACGGCGATGCGATGGACACGCACGACCGTCACAGTCTGCTCGACACCATCCAGCTCGAAGGCGAGCGGCTGGATCGCTACATCCAGAACCTGCTCGACATGACCCGGCTCGGCCACACCGGCCTGACCTTGAATCGCGACTGGATCGGCGTCGACGAATTGATCGGCTCGGCCGCCCGCCGCCTGCAGCGCTATCAGCCGGAGGTGCGCCTGCAACTGGACCTGGCCGCCGACCTGCCGGCGATCTGGGTGCACCCGGCGCTGGTGGAACAGGCCATCTTCAACGTGCTGGAAAATGCGGCGAAATTTTCGCCAGCCGGCGTGCCGGTGACCGTGCACGCGCAGCTGCGTGCCGGCGCGTTGCAGATCGACATCGGCGACCAGGGGCCGGGCATTCCCGAAGACGAGCGCGCGCGGATCTTCGACATGTTCTACAGCGTGGAGCGCGGCGACCGCGGGCGCAACGGCACCGGCTTGGGTCTTGCCATCTGCCAGGGCATGATCGGCGCGCACGGCGGCAGCGTGGCGGCATTGGCGAGCGCGCATGGTCACGGCACCACCATCCGCATTACGCTGCCGTTGCTCGTTCCCGCCGCGCCACCTCGCCCCGATGCCGACTGACCTCACTGCCATCCCGCCCGCCCGCGTGCTGATCGTCGACGACGAGCCGCAGATCCGCCGTTTCCTCGACATCAGCCTGCGTGCGCAGGGCTATCGTGTGCTGCAGGCCGGCACCGGCGAAGAAGGCCTGGCCTTGCTGGCCGGGCAGGGCGCCGAACTGGTGGTGCTGGACATCGGCCTGCCCGATCGCGATGGGCATGACGTGCTGCGCGAGATCCGCCAGTGGTCCAACGTGCCGGTGATCATGCTCACCGTGCGCGCCGGCGAAACCGAAAAGGTCGCCGCGCTCGATGCCGGCGCCAACGACTACGTCACCAAACCCTTCGGCGTGCAGGAATTGATGGCCCGCATCCGCTCGCTGCTGCGCCAGGCCGGCGCCGGCAGCACGGTGGAAGAAAGCGTGTTCGACGACGGCCGGCTGCATATCCATCTGGGCCTGCGCGAGGTCACCCTGCACGGCGAGGCCGTGCCGCTGAGCCGCAAGGAATACGCCCTGCTCGCACTGCTGCTCAAGCACGCCGGCCGCGTGGTCACCCAACCGCAGTTGCTGCGCGAAGTGTGGGGCCCCACCCACGAGGAAGACACCCATTATCTGCGCATCCTGGTCGGCAAGCTGCGCCAGAAGCTGCAGGACGATGCCGCCGACCCGCATTACATCGTCACCGAACCGGGCGTGGGGTTGCGGTTTATCGGGTAATGCGTTGAGCTCGATCGCCTGCAGGTTGGGTCACCTTCATTCGGTAGGAGTGCACCCGCCTGGCAAGTGGTTGCGAATGGATTGGCGAGCAACTTGGGAACACCAGACCCGTGCCACCATCTATCCGATCACCGGTCCCTGGCGTTGCGGTTCCTGTGTTTGCTCCAGTTGCATTCTCTGCTGCTGAGTTAACTGTTCTTGTTGGAGGTCCAGCCCACGCTGGACCGACACGATCGGGGTATTGATCGCCACCTTGGTTTCCACATGAGCTCGCATGTGCGCAGGGTTGCTAGGACTGCCCTGTACGGCGAAAAGATGATGTCCAGCCTGCAGCGATGGCGTGGCCGTGCTGAGCATTACGTGGTCTACACGCGTGAGGCCGTTTGCCATTGCCTCGGTCGCCAGACATGCGGCCGCCCTATCACTGCGTTCATCTGGTGATCTCCCCAATGATCGGTCCAACGCATGAACGCGTTCTACGCACTGCGCGAATATTGGCGGCAAGGCTGGCGAATCGAGGGTCAGGGGTGCAGGTGGCCCAAAAGGGTGGGCTCCGCGGTGGTAGATCGGGTCGGTTCGTTCTAGTGCTGAAGCCCAAGATCTGCCATTCCAGATATGCATTTCCCCGGAAGGATCAGTCACCGATAAGTGGCCTTGACGATCAACTCTGACCTGAGAGATCTCAGCTCTGGCAAGTTCGTTCGCACCGGCAATCACTAGCGGCGGTCCAGCTGCTTCGGTATCCATCCTTCCAAGAATGCGCGCTCCAATTACTGGATGGCGCAACATGGCATCGAAAAGCTGCAAGCTGGGTTCGCTGTTGAATCCTCTGGCCAAGGCCGGGTTGTTGGCATCCCTGACCTGGGTCCTCCACTCTTCGCTACCTGGTCCACTTCCAAGTTCCAATGCATTGACGAGGCTGACGCCCCTAACTGTCGCGTCGCGCCCGGACGTGATCGCGGCGCGAGCGGCAGGGTTCAGTCCGTTGATTCCCTGGTTTCCGATCCACTCACGGACGCTTTCGGGCGTCATGCCCGTGGACTGCTGGAGGGTGCCGACAAGCAGCTCACCACGGGCTTGGTTCTGGTTGTGAAGTTTGCTGGTGACAGCAACGATCTCAGCGGCTTCGTCCGGGTATGTCCTGTTGAGATCCCGCAGCCATCCTATTTCTGACAAAGGCTGTCCCACAGCCTGCCATTTGCGCTCTACCTGCTGAGCATTCAGATCTTGCACAAACATGCGCCCGTCATCAGATCTGAGAAATTCGTTGAGACGATCCTGTTCTTTAGCGGAAAGGTCGTTACCCACTTGGCCGCGTGTCTGTAGTCGACGTAACAGGCCTGTCTGCTCTGTTTGGGTGAAGCCTTGGTCGGTTAGCGCCCAATCCGAATAATGACGAAGCATCTCCGCAGCAGCTTCACCGCGCCCAGGTTGGCCGAAGTCCCATTGCATGATGCCTACCGACCAGCCCGAGTTACCAGTGCTGTGTTGTAATGCGTATGCAGCACCGAGATTTACCTCGCTGGAGCGTCCGACAGCGTTGTAAGCAAGAACTTCGAAGCTCTGACGGCTGAGCGCATCGTATCTATAAATCTGTGCCATCACTGGACCCTATGGGATGGATTTTGCGAGTTGCTCCAGTTGCTCGATACGTGAGCGTGTGATGCTCATCTTGCATGCTGTCGATAGCGCATCTTGCTCGTTACGAGACATTCCCTGCACCAACGGCTCGGCTTGGCAATAGGTGCCGCGATACGTTCGCCAAGCATTGGCGGATGCCGCGAAGTCCTTTTCAAGGTCGTCGAGATACGCTGGGTCGTCGGCGGTGTAGCTGGCATAGCTTGCCCGTGCCTTGTTGATGATATTTTTTTCGGCTGCAGCCATTTCGTTTTCGATGGTGCGTGCCTGCTGCAGTGCAAGGCAGGTGGAGCCTAAGGAAGCTCTGAACAACGCACCACAGATACGCGACACTACCCGCCTCATCATGTAGAGGATCATCTATGCAGCTGACGTTCGGTGACGCTGAGGGCCTGGGCAAGCGCAAGCAGACCCGGCGCG
>NZ_VZPL01000006.1 GCF_008801575.1 Xanthomonas cissicola
CGCGCCGGGTCTGCTTGCGCTTGCCCAGGCCCTCAGCGTCACCGAACGTCAGCTGCATAGATGATCCTCTACATGATGAGGCGGGTAGTGTCGCGTATCTGTGGTGCGTTGTTCAGAGCTTCCTTAGCGCTTTTTTCTCGAGTTCGCTGCTCGGCATCGCAGCCAAGGCATCGTGGGCCTGCTTGTAGCGCGCACGACTCTTTTCGATCATGTCCAGTGCGCGCCGGTTGGCCGCATCGCCGGAGACCATCACCACGTCGCGCAAGCCGATCGCCACGTTGGTGTTGGCATCGAGCATTTCGGAGGACAGCCGGATCCTTTCCATGTTGTTGTTGACGATGGTGTCCAGCTCATAACGCGCATTGGACATGGTGATCAGGCCGGTTGCCACAAGCAGGCCCGACAGCAGAATCAGAATACCGAAGGCCATTCCGAGGCGACGGCCGACATTGATGCGTTGCAGAAAGTCATTTATGACCGCTTCCAGGTAGCACAGCTGAGCAGCTCGGTGGATGCGGGGTGCATCGACTCAAGCGCCTTGCCCAGCTAGCGGCCGGATTCCATGGGGCTAAAGACCGTCGATCGAAAATACTTACCGTTGATTCATTACAGATCGGAAGTTTCATGACAGCGGCTTCCCGTGTCCTGACATGGGAGCTCCAAGGCGCAAATTTATGTGCATCTGGCCGGATCGAAGCGTCTCAGTGGTGCAGCGATTTTCTGACGCTTTGCCGACATTGGCGCGTGGCCGCGCCTGCAACCGGTCATTGGATTGCGATGCAGTGCTCAGTTCCGCATCGAGCGCTGGGCAACGATCTGCCGCGAGCCTGGTAGCGGGTGGGCCGTGCGAAGTAGTGGATTGAAGTATCCGCTCGCTGCGTCGCGCGTGTTGCCGCGCTGCAGCATGCCTGCCGGGAAACGCAACGTGCTGCCGCTTGCGCCATCGCGTGCGCAAGCAGCGCGACGCGATGGCGATCACTCTTGCTCAGGCTTCCAGCGCAGCGAGCACGTCTGCGTGCAGTTGCTCGGCGCCACCCTCGCTGTTGAAGCGCGCAAAGAGCTCTTCGCCGGAGATCAGCCCGACCCGAACCGAGTGGCAGTAGGACCCGAAGCTTTCGCCAGCGTTGAACGGGTCGCTGATGACAGAGATATGGTTGAGGCGGACCCGGGCGGTGCCGAACTGGATAAACATCTGCGATCTCCTGTGTGAGCATCGAGTTTCCCACGTTGTCGTGCAGTGCAGAAGCGTTTGCCGGCGTCTGCGTGCACGGCGTTTGCCGTTGCGTCGGTAGCGGACAGTGCCGACCTGCGCGGGCGCACCATCGAATGCATTGCGCAGCGACTCACGCGGGCGAGCAGCCAGCACGTACACTGCCGTCCCCTGATGCTGAGCTCGCCGCATGTCCGATCCGATCCGTCTCGATAAATGTGTAGCTGCCGCGTTCGGCTGCTCGCGTGGCGAGGCCCAGCACTACATCGAGGGCGGGTGGGTCAGCGTGGACGGCGTGGTGGTCGAAGAACCGCAGGCGCTGGCTACCGTGGCGCAGGTCACCCTGGCCGCAAATGCGGTGTTGGCGCCTGCCGAGCCCGCCACCTTGTTACTGCACAAGCCCGCAGGCATCTGCGCCGATGCCGCGCTGGCGCTGGCGCTGGCCACGCCGGCAACGCGCAGCGCACTGGACCAGTCCGACCTACGTGTGTTGAAGCGGCACTTCCTACGCTTGCAAGCGCCGCTGCCGCTGGAAGACGCCGCAAGCGGGCTGCTGATCCTGAGCCAGGATGGCCGCGTGCTGCGCCGGCTGAGCGCTGACGCCAGCGCGATCGAGCAGGAATTTCTGGTTGAAGTGCAGGGTGAGCTGCGTCCCTACGGAATGGCGCGGCTGGCGCATGGCTTGGTCTACCAGCAACGCAGTCTGTCGCCTTGCAAGGTGAGCTGGCAAAGCGAAGGCCGCCTGCGGTTTGCGATCAAGCACGTGCAGCCCGGCCAGCTGCGCTACATGTGCGGCGAAGTAGGCCTGGAGGTCAGGAGCATTCGCCGCTTGCGCGTGGGCCGGGTGTCGCTGGGCAAGCTGGCGATCGGCGAATGGCGCTACCTGCCGGCAGGTGAGCGGTTCTGACTGGAGCACCGCGGCATGCGGCTGCAGCAGCTGGAATCACGTAGCGCTTGCGTGCAAATGTGCTTAGTCGCGGCAGCATGCATGCTGCGATTATTTCTTGTTGCGCTTTTTCTTTGCACGCGTGACCAGAAACAGCACAACGGCAATCACACCAATGACCAGGATGATGAAGGCCGGAGATAAAAACGAATTGTCGCCCATGCGGAACTCCTGACAGTCTTGCGCAGCACAGCGCTGCGATGAGGTTAGCCTAGCGAGCAGCCTGCTTGATCGCGTGAAATGCATGGTTTGCTGCAGAAGCAGGCGAATATTTCGGTCGCGTCGATGACGCAGAGTGCTGTTTTTCCAGCATCTACCTGAGTGACTCGGTAGCTGACGTTGTCTTGCATCGATCCATGCAGCAAGGAACCAGCCACCTTGCACGTCGGGGAGCGTGCCTGTGCAGCGTGATTCGGGAAGGATGGCCCCGTGCATGAGCTGGCCGCCAAGCGAGCGCTTGCGGCGTGATGCGCGCACATGGGCATACTGCGCTGATTGAGTGCCAATGAGATGCGCGATCGCAACGTCGGTTGACTGCGGTCAATTGCAGGGCGAGGCAGGGCTTCCAGGCATCGAACCTGGCGGCAATTCTTGCCTGCTAAATGGCTGCACGAGCGAACGCACGGGCAGATCGGGGAGGAGGCGCGGCCATTCTCTCGCGCCTTTACTCGTCCGTGTCCCGGCAGGGGCGTGCTCTGCGCCCCGCGAGTTGAGCGGCCCAACAGGCCTCGCGTCCGGTGGCTGCAGTTTAAATGCGACATCGGTCGGGTAAATCGGGAGCGAGCCGACACGCTGTCGGGGCGTTCCCGACAGCCGTCGCGACGATCTGCGTATGAACGGGGCTTGCGCCCACAACTCCCCGCTCACCGCATCACTGAAAGGTGGAGCTGCAGTGGAGCCGGAACAATCGATCTGCACCGTATTGCCGCTGCCGCTGCCGCTGCCGCAAACCGCGCTGAAGTCAGAATGTTGCCTCAAATGCCCACATTGGCGCGCGAGATGGGACGGCCTGCGGCGTCGCGTTAGCCGGGCGGCAGTACGCAGGCCACATCCAGATTGCGCGCGGAACGACGCACTTATGCGGTTTGGCCGGACTTCACCGTCACGCGGTCCTTGTCGTTGCTGATGGCGCGGTCGGCGCCGGAAACCAGTTGTCCATCGGCCCTCTTGGTGTCGCCCCGAATTGGCTGCGTTGCATCGTTCATGACCGTGACGCAACCGCTCAGCGCAGCCATGGCAACGGCTGCGGTCACTAGATGTCTCGTGTTTTCCCCTGGCGTAAGACACGGCGTTGCCAGATGCGCGTTGCGGCGCGTCTGTGGTACTACCGTGTTGTGGTCAATCCCCGTCCCCGTCCCCGTCGCCGTCGCACCGCGCGACGGCTGGCATTCAACACCGGGATTGTGGGCGGCTGTCCAGTCGTGGCCGCTCGCGTTACGCGACCGGGCTTGCCAGCACGCGGTGCTTGGCCATCACGCTGCGGATCGCACTCAGCAGTTGCTCAGGGGTATACGGCTTTTCCAGGAAGGCAACGCCGTCGGGGAGGATCTCTTCCACGTATTCGACGGCCAGGCCGGAAGTCAGCAGCACCGGCAGGTTGTACGGCGCGTGTGCGGTCTTGAGCGCCAGGTCCACACCGGTCAGGCCACCCGGGAAATGGATATCGGAAAACAGCACATCCACGCGCGGATCGCTTTCGATCAAGGTCAAGGCTTCCTCGACCGAGCCGGCGCTGCGGCAGGTGAAACCATAGCTCTCCAGCACAAGGCAGCTGAGCTGTCGGGTTCCGTCGCCGTCTTCGACAACGAAGACAACCGGCCGTTCCTTGTTCTGTGGCATGAGCTGGTCTCGTAAGGCAGGCCACATTCTCAGCGATGCGGCAGTGAACCCTCTGTCAACGCAAACCTCGCCGTATGGTTACCAGCCGAACGGGCCTGGACCATAGCCGCCGGGGGCATAACGCGGGCCAAAGATGGAGCCCTCACCACGTCCGACACTGATGCTGACGCCAATTTGGTGCGCCTTGCCGTCGTCGTCGTAATAGGTCTTGCAGGAATTCAAATTCACCGCCTGCCAGTTGCTGTTGCCGCCGCGGCTGGAATAGCCCAGGCCGGTTTCGACAGCACCATGCAGCTTGCCCTGGCATTGCTCGGCGCGCTCGGCAGCGATGGAGGCTGCACTTGGCCGGGCCAGTGCCGGCTTGGGGCCGCTCTTGTCGCCGTAGAAGGTGCCCGGCGGGTCGTTGCTGTATTCCGGGTCGGAGCGGAGCTGCACCCGGGCTTGCGGAAGGCTCAGGTCCAGCGAACGTGCGGTCGCCGTGTCGGGATTGCCGTCGCTGGCTTGGGCCAACGCACTTCCAGAGGCGGCGCTGCCGGCGGCAAACAGAGTGACCAGGACAAGCAGGCTGCGTTTCATCGGTTGGACTCTACGAAGAGGGGCTGGCAGCGCGTGCCAGCTCGCTGTGTGAAACTAGCAACGGCTGATTGAATGCGCGCTGTCGATCTTGCGGATTTTTGTGCCGTCTGCGGTGTTGTGTTGACACACGCTGCTGCATCAGCCCTGTTCGCGCACGATCTCGATCAATTGCGCGCCGTAGCGCGCCAGCTTGCCGCCGCCGATGCCGCCCACCCGCGAGAGCGCATCGATGCTGGTTGGCCGTTGTTCGGCGATGTTGCGCAAGGTGCTGTCATGGAAGATCACGAAGGCCGGCACGTTCTGTTCCTTGGCCAGATCCGCGCGCAAGCCGCGCAAGGCATTGAACAGCGCCAGATCCTGCGGCTGCACCGGCAGGCCGGTGCGCTGCGCGCTACGCTCGCGCCCGGCAGCCGGGTTTTCGCGGCGCATCATGACCTGGCGCTCGCCCTTGAGCACCTGGCGGCTGGCATCGGTGAGGCGTAAGCCGCCGTGACCTTCGCTATCGACTTCCAGCAGGCTGGCGGCCACCAGTTGGCGAAACACGCCGCGCCAGGTACGTTCGTCCAGATCGCGGCCGATGCCGTAGGTGCTGAGCTGGTCGTGCCCCAGCTGTTTGATACGCTCGTTTTCGCTACCGCGCAGGATGTCGATCAGATGACCCACGCCAAAGCGCTGCCCGCTGCGGTAGACGCAACTGAGCGCTTTCTGCGAGGCCACCGTGGCGTCCCAGGCGGCGGCCGGGGTCAGGCAGTTGTCGCAGTTGCCGCAGGGTTTGGGATAGGTCTCGCCGAAGCCGGCCAGCAGCACCTGGCGACGGCATTGCATCGATTCGCAATAGCCCAGCAGGTGGTCGAGCTTGGCGCGCTCCAGACGCTTGCGCTCTTCGGCCGCTTCGCCCTGCTCGATCATCTGCTTGAGCAGCACCACATCGCCCAGGCCGTAGCACAGCCAGGCCTCGGCGGGATCGCCGTCGCGGCCGGCGCGTCCGGTTTCCTGGTAGTAGCCCTCAAGCGATTTGGGCAGATCCACGTGCGCCACGAAGCGCACGTCCGGCTTGTCGATGCCCATGCCGAAAGCGATCGTGGCGGCCATGATGATGCCGTCCTCGCGCAGGAAGCGGCGCTGGTTTTCTGCGCGTACCTCTGCCGGCAGGCCGGCGTGATAGGGCAGTGCATTGAAGCCTTGCGCGCACAGTTGCTGCGCGGTTTCTTCCACCTTGCGCCGCGACATCGCATAGACGATGCCGGCCGAGCCACGATGACGGCCCAGGAATTCCTGCAGCTGTTTGCGCGCATTGTCCTTCTGCACCACCGTGTAGCGGATGTTGGGGCGGTCGAAGGAACTGACGAAGTGGCGCGCGTCTACCAGATCCAGGCGCTCTGCGATCTCGCGCTGGGTCGGCGGGTCGGCGGTGGCCGTCAACGCCATGCGCGGTACATGCGGCCAGCGCTCATGCAGTACAGTGAGCTGGCGGTATTCCGGGCGGAAATCGTGGCCCCATTGCGAGACGCAATGCGCTTCGTCGATGGCGAATAGCGCAATGCGGCTACGTTCCAGCAATGAAAGGAAGCGCTGGGTCAGCAGGCGCTCCGGCGCAACGTAAAGCAGATCCAGGTCGCCGGACAGCAGGGCGCGTTCCACGCGCTGGGCGTTTTCTGCATCCAGGGTGGAATTAAGGAACTCGGCGCGCACGCCGAGCTGGCGCAGGGCCTCGACCTGATCCTGCATCAGCGCGATCAGCGGCGAGACCACGATGCCGATGCCGTCGCGTAGCAGCGCCGGCACCTGGTAGCACAGCGATTTGCCGCCACCGGTGGGCATGAGGACCAGGGCATCGTTGCCGGCAGCGACGTGTTCGACAATGGCCTGCTGCGGGCCGCGGAAGTCGTCGTAGCCAAAGACGCGGCTGAGCAGTTCGTGGGCGGGGGAAGACATCCGCCTAGGATACCGTGCGGGTCAAGCCCTGGCCGGGGTGTTGCTGGGTGGAGTTGCGCGAAGCCGCATCAGGGATTGCCGTGATGTGGATGTTGGGTTGACCAGTGATGCGTGAGGAGTTGGGAGCAGTGAGTTGCACGAGGCTTCGCTGCGTACTCACCCAACCCCCCGCTCCGCGCCCCGGCACGCGCTTGCGGCGCGGGCGCGCCGAGGCATGCGCGCCAGTGGCGCGCAAGCTGTGCCTTCTCGCCCCCGGCGGGAGAGGGGCTCAAAGACTTTCGATATGCGTGGCCCGGCAAAGGAATGCTGAGTACTGCACAGCCCGTGCTCTATGCGCTCTATCGCAGTGAACATGACACCAAGAGCCCCCTGAGTTAGGGGGCGCGCCAAAGGCGCGGGGTGTGGCAGGCAATTGAGCAGGGGCCCAAGGTTTCGCAACTGCGAAACCTTGGGCAAACCCGAAGGGGCGAAGCCCAGAGGCTTTACTGCAACAGCGAGCGCAGCATCCAGGCGTACTTCTCGTGGGTCTGCAGGCGCTGGGTCAGCAGGTCCACAGTCGGGTCGTCGCCGGCGTCGTCGGCGGTGCCCAGCACCTTGCGTGCGGTGCGGCAGACCGCTTCGTTGCCGCTGACCAGCTGGCGCACCATTTCACGCCAGTCGGCGCTGTCGCTCAGGCCCGGCTCTTCCGGGATCGAGGTCAGCGCGACGAATTCGCGGTACGAGCCTGGAGCGTTGTAGCCCAGGGCGCGGATGCGCTCGGCCACCTCGTCCAGCGCCGCCCACTGCTCGGTGTACTGGGTTTCGAACATGGTGTGCAGCGAGTTGAACATCGACCCGGTGACGTTCCAGTGGAAGTTGTGGGTCTTCAGATACAAGGTGAAGGCGTCAGCCATGTAGCGGGCCAGACCGTCGGAGATCTGCTTGCGATCGCTGTCCTTGATCCCGATATCGATATGCGGCGCCGATGCAGCAGCGACCGGCAGGGCGTCGCTGACGACGACGGGCTTGTTGGCGTTCTTTTTCTTGGACATGGGATGGTCCTTGCGGGGTTGATGTCTTAGGGAACTGATATGGCGTCACAATAGACAGGCTAAAGGATCAAACGTCATTCAATTTTTCACATTTTTCCATCAATGAGCGCTATCGACTCCACCCTTGCCGACACCTTGCGTGAGCGCCGCCGTGCCGTGGATGGCGCGATGAGCCGCGACCGTGGCCGCTTGCTGGGCCTATGGTCGCGCTGGCAGGGCAAGCCAGGCAACCCGCAGGTGCGCGATGCGTTCGAGCAGGCACTGGCGGCATCGCAGGCGCAACGCCAGGCACGGGCCGAGCAGCAGCCGGCCATCACGCTGGACGACCAGTTGCCGATTGCGCGCGAGGCCGAGCGCATCATCGCGCTGATCCGCGACCATCAGGTGGTGGTCATCGCCGGCGAAACAGGCTCGGGCAAGACCACTCAGCTGCCCAAGCTGTGCCTGGCGGCCGGACGCGGAGCCGCCGGAATGATCGGCTGCACCCAACCACGCCGGATCGCCGCGCGCGCGGTGGCCGCGCGCGTGGCCGACGAGCTGAAGACGCCGTTGGGCACCACGGTGGGCTTCCAGGTGCGCTTCACCGATCGCGTCAGCGATCAGTCGCGCATCAAGTTCATGACCGACGGCATCCTGCTGGCGGAAATCGCCAGCGACCGTTGGCTGTCGTCCTACGACACCATCATCGTGGACGAGGCGCACGAGCGCAGCCTCAATATCGATTTCCTGCTGGGCTATCTCAAGCAGTTGCTGCACAAGCGCTCCGATCTCAAGTTGATCGTCACCTCGGCCACCATCGACACCGAGCGCTTTGCGCAGCACTTCGACAACGCGCCGGTGATCAGCGTGGAAGGCCGCACCTTCCCGGTCGAGGTGCGTTATCGCCCGCTGGAAGGCGATACGGGCGACGGCGACGATGGAGAACACGGCAGCGGCCGCGACGGCGAGCGCAGTGTCAACGATGCGATCGTGGCGGCCATCGATGAGATCACCCGCATCGACCCGCGCGGCGATGTGCTGATGTTCCTGCCGGGCGAGCGCGAGATTCGCGATGCGCACCAGTCGCTGGAACGGCGCAAATACCGCGAAACCGAAGTGGTGCCGCTGTATGCGCGGCTGTCGGCAGCCGATCAGGACCGCGTGTTCAACCCGGGCCCGCGCCGGCGCCTGGTACTGGCCACCAACGTGGCCGAAACGTCGCTGACGGTGCCGCGCATCCGGTATGTGGTGGACCAGGGGCTTGCCCGCGTCAAACGCTACAGCCCGCGCCAGAAGCTGGACCGCCTGCATATCGAGCCGATCTCGCAGGCCAGCGCCAACCAGCGCATGGGCCGTTGCGGGCGTATTGCCGAGGGCATCTGCTACCGGCTGTATGCCGAAGCGGATTTTGCCGCGCGTCCGGCATTCACCGATCCGGAAATCCGACGTTCCTCGTTGTCCGGGGTGATCTTGCGCATGCTGCAGCTGGGGCTGGGCAGGATCGAAGACTTCCCGTTTCTGGAAGCACCCGACGAACGTGCGGTGGCCGATGGTTGGCAACAGCTACTGGAGCTGGGCGCCATCGATACGCAGCGGCGTCTGACCGCGACCGGCCGCCAGATGGCGCGCCTGCCGGTGGACGTCAAGCTGGCGCGCATGCTGGTGGCCGCGCAGCAACATGGGTGCTTGCGCGAGATGATCATCATCGCCGCATTCCTGGGCATCCAGGATCCGCGCGAGCGCCCGCCGGAGGCGCGCGAAGCGGCCGATAACGCGCATGCGCTGTTTGCCGATGCGCGCTCTGAATTCGTCGGCATCCTGCGCTTGTGGGATGCGTACCGGCAGGTGCATGAAGATCTTACCCAGTCCAAGCTGCGCGACTGGTGCAACCGGCATTTCCTCGGGTTCTTGCGCATGCGCGAGTGGCGCGAGCTGCATCGGCAGCTGCGGTTGCTGTGCGAAGAACTGGGCTGGAGCGAAGAGCCGGCCAACGCGATGCTGGCGCCGTTGCTGGCCGGTGCCAGTGCGCCCGCCCGCGAAGACGGCCACAACGCCAACCGACCCACGCGTGGCCAGCTGCACCGTGCCGCGCGACTGGCGCGCGAAGGCAGGCCCGATCCCAACGCAGCGCCTGCGACACCCGCGCCGGCTGCGGTGAACCAGCCGGCCGAAGCTGCCGAAGCATCGGCCCGTAGCAGCGAACGCGAACGTGCGGCGGCCTATCAGGCGCTGCACCGCGCGCTGTTGGCGGGGCTGCCGACCCAGATCGGCCACCGCACGGAAAAGGGCGACTATCTGGCCGCGCGGCAACGCCGGTTCGTGCCGTTCCCCGGTTCGGCGCTGGCGCGCAAACCGCCGCCGTGGATTCTGGCGGCCACGTTGCTGGACACGCAGAAAGTGTGGGGCATGACCAATGCCGCGATCGAGCCGGACTGGGCCATTGCCGAGCTGCCGCATCTGCTGGCGCGCAAGCATTTCGATGCGCATTGGTCGCGTGCGCAGGGGCAGGTCGTTGCTTCGGAACAGATCAGCCTGTTCGGGCTGGTGCTGGCGCCGAAAAAGCCAGTGCATTTCGGCAAGATCGATCCGGCCGCAGCGCATGATCTGTTCGTGCGCCAAGGCTTGGTGACCGGCGAAATCAATACGCGGGCCGCATTCGTGGCCGATAACCTCAAAGTGCTCGAGCAGGCACGCGAAGAAGAGGCCAAGTTGCGTCGCGCCGGTATCGTTGCCGACGAAGGCTGGCAGGCGCGCTGGTATCTGGATCGCATTCCGGCCGAGCTGCATTCGGCCAGCGGCTTGGATGCGTGGTGGAAGACCTTGCCGCCGGACAAACGCCGCAGCCTGCATTGGTCGTTGAACGATCTGCTGCCGGGCGAAGGCAGCGAAGCCGATCGCTTTCCGAAGTATTTCCCGCTTGGCGATGCGCGCCTACCGTTGCATTACCGTTTCGAGCCGGGTGCCGTCGACGACGGCGTGACCATGGATGTGCCATTGCACTTGCTCAATGCGCTGGATCCTTCGCGCCTGTCGTGGCTGGCACCGGGATTCGTTGCCGACAAGGCGTCTGCGTTGATTCGTAGCCTGCCCAAGGCGCAACGCCGCAACTACGTGCCGGCACCGGATTTCGGGCGCGCGTTCTACGAGGCCTACAGTGTGGCCTCGGCCGACGATATCCGTGGCGAGCTGGCGCGCTTTCTGACCAAGGCCACCGGGACGCAGGTCACCGCGCTGGATTTCGATGAGCAGGCGTTAGACACGCATCTGCTGATGAACCTGCGCCTGCGCGACGACGACGGCAAAGTGTTGGCCGAGTCGCGCGATCTGAACGGGCTGCGGGCGCGCTTCGGCGAGCGTGCCGGGCAGGCATTCGCCGCACGGGCCGGGCGCGCGCTGGCCGCCGAAGGCCTGCGCGATTTTCCGGGCGCGCCGATTCCCGAGCAGGTGGCAGGCGAAGCCGGCGTCCCGGCGTACCCGGCGCTGGTGGATCAGGGTGACAACGCGGCGCTGCGCATCTTCGCCGACCGCAACGAAGCGGCGCGGGCGCATCCGCGCGGCGTGCGGCGCTTGCTGGAAATCGCATTGGCCGACAAGATCAAACAGGCACGCAAGCAACTGCCGGTGTCGCCCAAGACCGGGCTGCTGTATGCGGCGATCGAATCACAGGAACGCTTGCGTGGCGATCTGGTCGATGCGGCGCTCAACGCCGTGCTGGCCGATGGCCTGGGCGCCATTCGCGACCCCGGCGCATTTGCGCAGCGCCGAGACGATGCGAGCAAGCGGCTGTTCGGCGAAGCGATGGAGCGCTTGAAGCTGGCCGAAAGCATCCTGGGCGCCGTGGCCGAACTCAAGCCACTGTTGGAAGCACCGTTGATGGGCTGGGCACGCGGCAATCTGGATGACATGGAGCAGCAACTGCGCGCGCTGGTGCATGCAGGCTTCCTGCGCGACACCCCGGCCGACGCATTGGCCAATTATCCGCGCTACCTCAGGGCGATGATCCTGCGCACCGAACGCGCAAAGCGCGATCCTGCGCGCGACCAGGCGCGCATGCTTGAGCTCAAACCGTTCGTGGATGCAGTGGAAGAGGCCGCCGCGCGCGGTTTGCAAAACCGCCAAGAGTGGCAGGCGCTGCGTTGGGATCTGGAAGAGCTGCGCGTGTCGGTATTTGCGCAGGAGCTGGGTGCAAAATCCGGCGTTTCGGCGAAGAAACTGTCGCAACGGGTGGCTGCATTGCGCAGCTGAGGCCTGATGCAAGGCTGCGCATCCGACACGGGCCGAGCGCATCTCACAACCCGCGCGGCGTCCGTCTTAGAAGCTGAGAGCTGCTAACAGACGTAGCGAGCAGGCGCCAGGCGGGCGGGACGGCGCACAGGAACCGGCATGTGTAAGTGGTAGATGCCGATTCTGGGCACCGGCCGCGCCCACCCGGCGGTGAGCGCAGTCGTGTTGCTGGCTACGCTAGAACTTCAGGTGCAGGCTGGCCATGTAGCGGCGTACGCTCTTGTAGCGACCGGCCAGGTGGTCCTTGTCACCCAGATACTGCAGGTATTGCTCGTCCAGCAGGTTCTGCGCATCGACCTGCAGCGACCAGTTCGGGCTGAAGGCATAGCCGACGCTGGCGCCGAGTTCGGCGTAATCGTCCACGCTTGCCGGTGCCGCACCGGCCACATAACCGCCGGCCAGGTAGCTGTCGCGCCAGTTGTAGGTCAGCCGCGCATTGAGCGGGCCTTTTTCGTAGCAGGGGCTGAAGGCGAGGCTGTTGCGCGATTGGTAGGGCAGGGCATCGCCGGTGTTGTTTTCGCCAGCGGCATAGGTGTAGTTGGCGGTCAGGCCGAAGCCGCTGTCGCCGAACGGTTGCTGGAAGGAGATGTTGAAGCCCTTGACCTTGCCATCGCCGGCATTGCGCGGCCGTTGAATGCTGTAGTCGCAATAGCCATCGGCCGTGCAGCCGTTGCTGCCCACCAACTGCGCCCAGCTTTGCGGTGCGGTATCGCGCAATGCGTTGTACTGGCGCTCCACGCTGGCGCTGGTGTCGATGTAGTTGTCGATCTTCTTGTAGAACACCGACCACGCCACCACCGCTTGCTGCGCAAAATAATATTCGGCAGAGAGATTGAAGTTCCAGGATTCGTACGGAGACAGGTCTGCATTGCCGCCGCTGCCGGTCAACGTGGTGTCGTTGAGGAAGGTGTTGTTGACCATCTGGTTGTAAGGTGCCCAGGCGATGACCTTGGCCGCAGCGAAGCGGAATACCCAGTCGTCGCTGGTGTCGTACGACAGCGTCAGCGAAGGCAGCAGAAAGTCTTCCTTGCGGGTGCGGGTCTGCCACAGGCTGCCGGCGTCGGCGAGGGAGGGCGTGCCGCTGTAGACGAAGCCGCTGCCTTCGGTCTTGGAATCCACGTAGCGCACGCCAAGATTGCCGCGCAGACCGCCACTGGAAAAATTCAGCTGCGCATAGGCTGCGTTGTTGGTCTGCTCCAGCGCCCAGCTGTTGTTGAGGTAGCTGGCCGGATCCGGTGCGCTGTAATCGACCGGGCTGTTGCGGATCCAGTTAAGCACGTTGTTGCGACCTGCCTGTATGTGCCGGCCGTGATCGGGATAGAACCCCTGCAGATCGGTGAGCCCTATCGTGCCCACATCGGCCAGGGTGCCGGGTGTGACGCCGCCATAGACATTGAGCTCGAAGCGCTCGTCGTGCTTGCCGTGGCGCACGCCCAGCAACAATTGATTGAACACGCTGTCGAACTGCAGATTCAAATCCAGCTGGCCATACGTGTCCTTGCTTTCGGTAGAGAAGATGCCGTTGTTGCCGAACCAGCCGCCGGCCGAACCCCAATTGGCCGGGTTACGTGCCGCTACCGAATCGTCGAAACGGATGCCGCGGCGGGTGTCCCAGCTGAAGCCGCCGTTGTAGAAAGGCTCGATGAAGTATTGCGAGAGATCTTTGTTCTCGGACTTGCTCTGGCCCACCTGTCCGTTCAAGCCCCAACCCTCGCCGCGGAAGGCGCCGCGCAGATCCAGTCCTTTGGTCGTCACCTCCGATTCGCGCACGTTGTTGTCGTAGATCACCGTACCGCCGAGCGGGATGGCATTGGCGCTGGAGTGGCCACTGGTGACCACACCGTTACGGACGCCGCCAAGTTGGTCCACCGCCGCCACCGTGCCGGCATTCCAGGTCAAAAAGCTGTACATCGACTGGTTGTAGTTGTCGAAGTTCTCGTTGATGTACAGGCCGCTCAGAGTGAACTCCAGCGCTTCACTGGGCTTGAGTTGCAGGTTGACCACGGCGCTGTCGCGCTCGCGATCCTGCTGGAACCAGGCAGCGTTGATCGAGTTGGGCACATCCGCATCGGCAGGCACGCCGCCTGCGGCATTGGCGAAAGTGCTGGCCGGTACGTAGCCGAAGACCTCCATGCCGCGGCGGTCCACGCGTTCTTCGTAATGCTGCGCCGAGACCGCAATGCCGAAGGTCTCGGCTGCGTTCTTCCAGCTGTAGAGCAGTGCCGCGTTGGGTTTGCCCTGGCTGGCCTGGTCGCTGTAGCTGTAGCCGATGGATGCAGCCACTTCATTGACTTTCAGATCCAGTGGCTGCCGCGTATGCATCAGCACCGTGCCACCGAGGCTGCCTTCGGTCAGGCGCGCTTCGGAGGATTTGAGGATTTCCGCACGGCCCAGGATCTGCGGGGCCAGCAGGGTGTAATCGAAACCGCGGCTGGGTTGTTCGCCGTAGAGCCAGATCGCCTGCGCGACCGGATGCCCGTCCAGAAACGACAGATTGAGGCTGGGGTCGGTGCCGTCGATACTCACGCGCTCGCCTTGCCCGAAGCGTCTGTCCAACGTCACGCCGGGAATCTGCGAGAGCGCTTCGGCCACGTTGGTGCTCGGGAATTTGCCGATGTCTTCGGCGGTGATCGCCTCGGAGATGCCGGTGTTGTTGCGTTTGGTATCGAGCGATTTTTCCAGGCTGGCGCGGATGCCGACCACCTGGACGGCATCCAGGTCGGTGGCTTGCGTACCAGCGCTGTCCTGGGCTTGCGCAGCGAATGCCAGCGATAGTGCAATGGCGCTGGACAGGGTAGTGCTGTATTTCATGATGTCTCTCCTCATCACGCACAGGGATGGACGGCGGGCTGCCGCTCGCCGGATGCGGGGTCTTGCAGACGCGCGCTCGGGGTAGAACGCGTGGTATCGCTTACGACAGGTCGGTGTGGTGCTGCAGATACCAGTTGGCCGCGCCGAGCACGCCCAGTTGCCCGTGCTCGACCAATTTGACCGGAATGCGTTCGAGCACAGCGCGCATGTTTCCCTTGTCCAGGAAGCGCTCGGCAAAGGCGCTGCCAGAGGAACTGGCCGATCGTCGGCAGGAAGCCCCCGGCCAGATAGATGCCACCGGCAGCGCCGTAGGCCAGCGCCATGTCGCCGACCGCGCTCCCCAGCAGGCCGCAAAAAATCTCCAGGCACTCGCGCGCAAGCGCATCGTCTTCGTGCAGCGCTGCGTGCGTCACGGCGGCGGGCAGACGATGACGCGGCGTTGCGCCATGCAGCTCGCACACCGCATCGTAGAGATGCCGTAATCCCGGGCCGGAGAGCACGTGCTCGAGCGGCAAATAGTGCCGGTCACGTAACAGGCATTGCAGCACGGCGTACTCGCGCGGGTGGGTGCTGGCCAGCGCGACCTGGCCGGCTTCGGTGGCCAGCACGATCGCGCGTGGCTTGGCATCGATCCACAGTGCTGCACCCAGACCGGTCCCGGGGCCGACCACCAGAATCGGCCCGTTGGCACGCGCATGGCGCGGTGTCGGCCCGCTCAGCTGCAGCACGGCGCGTTGTTCCATCTGCGGCGCTGCGTAGGCCACCGCCTCGAAATCGTTGACCAGGTGCACGTTGCGCACTGCCAGTGCAGCACCGATGCGGCTGGGTGAAATCGTCCATGGCAGGTTGTTGCTGATGAAGCTGCCATCGTCCAGCGCCACGCCGGCGCTGGCGATGACCACCGCATCGACGCCGCGCCGCTGGTGCAGGAAATCCTCGAGGATGGCCTGGAGACTGGCGTGCTCGGCGCAGCGATAGGTGCGGTAATGCGAAAGCTCGATGGCTGCATCGCGCGCCTGCAGCATGTGCCCGACACGCACATGCGTGCCGCCGACATCGGCAGCGATGAAGCTGATGGCAACGGGGACATCGGGCGAGGCAGAGGCGTAAGCGGAACGCGAAGTCGCAGCCACATTCAGTCCTTTGGTCCGTCTGACCGGCCGATGCCGTCAGCGAGTAGGGGCCTGTTTAGGAGTTGGTGACAACGATGTCAATGGATCAGCCGGGTTGAATCGATCTTGGTGGCGTGCTCAAGTGCAAAAACGTGCGCTTCTGGGTTGTCTGTGCGGACTTCGTTGCGCAAAGTGGACAAATGCGTCCAACGTGGCGCAGTGGTTGGTGAAAAGCGGACTCGGCAAGCCGGCGCATGGCGCCCAGCTGCCCACCGGGTGCTTCAGTTGGCTATCGCCCCACCCACCCTGTTTCAAGGACTGCGTCAGGGCCCGGCGCCACCGCTGGTCACGCCAGGCAGCGTGCTGCAGGCCGCGTTATCGGTGGGCGGTGCCTGGGTGGGGTAACGCTGCTTGCCGAGTACATAGGCCTGGCTGGTGGCAACGAATCCATCCGCGTAAGTGGCTTCCACGAAATACGCGCTCCAGCCGTTCTCCGGAATCTGCACCGGTACCGAGACGGTGCCGCCGTCGGCAAGCGCAATCGGCGTGGCGCTGTAGCGTATGCCGCAGGCGTAGCGGAAATCGCGCGCCTGTGGATTATGTGCACTCCACAGCTGCACCTGCGTTGGCCGCTCGGAGGAGCGGAAGCGGATCTGCGGCGCTTCGCCGGTACGCAACACACCGCTCACTTGCGGTAACGGGCGCTGCTGCTGCAGGCGCGTGATGAACGGCGCCAGGGTATCGACGACAGAGGCGCGAATGTTGTGCGCACTATTGGGCAGGACGCGCAGCGCCTTGCTGCCGGGCAGCGCGTCATAGAAGAACCGGGCGTTGTCCGGCAAAAAGAAGTCGTCGCCGCTGGCATTGACGATGTACTTGGGCACCGCCAGCCGTGTGCGGTACGGCGTGTGCAAATAGCTCAGCGGATCTTGCAGCTGCACCAATTGCGCAAAAGCCGGGGTCTGCAGTTGTGTGGTGATGCCCTGCTTTGCATAGGCGTCGAAGGCAATCGGCCAGTTGCCGCCATAGGTGCGGGACATATGCTCCAGCACCGCCGGCATGTTGAGGATGTCGATCACCAATGGCGCCACCGCCTCTACGCGCCGGTCGGCGATGGTGGCATGCCAGCTGGCCCACCCGCGTTTGGAGGCGCCGGCAAGCACGAAGCGGTGGACTTGCAACGGGGCCAATTCGCGCTCGGCCAGGCTCATGGTGCGCGCAATCGCGGCCGCCATCGGCACGTGCAGCGGCAGTGTCTTGCGCTGCTGCGGCGCCTTGAGAAACAGCGACCAACTATAGGCCACGCTGTCGTCTTCGCGGCGTGGGTTGGTATCGCCCTGGTAGCTCAACGCCTGGTTGGGAATGTCGCTGAGCGCGATCACCACCGTGTGGGTGCGTTGCGCCAACGCCGCCAGCGCCTCGGGCGCCAACTCGCTGGCCGGCTGCGCCGTATTGCCATCCACCGGATGACGCGTACCGTTGGTTGAGATCAATACCGCGCGCGTGGGCAAGGCCTCTTTCGGCACATAGATCGCCACGTCATGCTGCCAGCGCGACGGCGTGACCAGTCCCTCTGGCGACCAGTCCTGCGAGGTCAGCAGGTAGTCGCGCCGCTCGACACCGGCAACGCTGCTGGTGCCAACGCGCGTATAGGTCAACGGTTGTCGTTCGATGGCATCGCGGTAACACACCAAGGATTGCCCGAAGCCAACGTCCGGTGCATTCGCGCAGCGCTCTGCCGGCGACGCAGCAGAAGCGAGTGAGTCAGCGGACGCGATGCCGGCAAACAGTGTCAGTGACGATAGCAGTACCAGGCTGCAATAGGTCATCGAGCGCATGCAGGTTCTCCAGAGACCGTGCGTGTGGCCAGCGCTTGCCGCGCCAATCGCATGGGAAGCGTGGTCAGCAGTCGCGTCAGCGACGGGGTGGCGCGCGCGGTGTGTGCAGGAGTGTACGCGTGGTCGCTATCGGTAAGGAGGGCGGCGCTTCTCGCTACCGGCAATGGGCTGTGTCTGCGCGATGCGGAGTACGATGATTCGGCGCGCCACGTCAGCTGCGCCTAAAGGGGGCGCACCTAGGTTTGCGCTCTGTCTGCCGGCACCAGCGTTGCCTTGCGCATGCGCTGCTCTGCAGTGAGCGGCATCCCGCGGGCGAAGTGCAGCGGCTGCAGTTGCGATCTTGCATGCGCAACGCCCAGTGGCGGGATTCGCGTGGCGCCTGCCGATGCCAAGCGCGGCGACCGTCTTCGGCAGCCGCGAAAGCGTGGCGGATGCGCTACTTGATCCGCCGCACCTTTGCAGGGGTGTTGTAACCCTCGATCTGCAGATACCACACGCCGACCAGACCCGGCTTGATCTTGACCTTGGGTGCATCCTTGCGTACTGCGGACAGGCTGGCCGTATCGGTTTGTTCCCACTCCTGACCATTCGCCAGCGTGTAGACGCGGCCCTTCGAAAAGCCCTTGAATTCGCCGAGCATCGTGCTCTCGATCGGCTCCTTGCTGCCGAAGTCGAAGAAGCCGCGGTTCTTGACGATCACTTCCTGACGGCCGGCTTCCTTGGCCTGTTCGACCACCACTGCGGCCTCTTTGGCGACCTTGCCCTGTAGCCAATCGTTGAGCGCAGCCAGTTCGCTGGCATTGAGCTTGTCCAGGCCGGCGGCCTTGAACTGTTCGGCACTCATCTGCGACTGCAGGTCGCCTTGCACCGCGCGTTGCGCCAGGGCGGGGGCGGCATGCAACGCCAAGGTCAGGCAAACCAGCAAGGGAATGCGGCGCGCGAGCGACATGGAAGCCATCCGAAGAAGAAGAGGGGGCTAGTGTAGACGCTGTTGACGCACGCCGGCGCTGCCTATTCCAGCATGTCCGCAGCGGCTGGTGCTAGGCGTTCGGGGCGGCGGTAGACGAAGGCCGGTGCCGGCGATGCCGACTCCTGCTCGGCGGCTGCGCGCACCTGCGCATGGATGGGCGAACGCTCGCAGACCGGGTCCAGCGTGGCGGCATCGCCGCTGAGCGCCAGTGCCTGACAGCGGCAGCCACCCCAATCGATCTCGCGCTTGGGGCAGCCCTGGCACACCTCCGGCATCCATGCGGTGCCGCGAAAGCGCACGAACGCCTCGCCGTTGTTCCAGATGTCGGCCAGCGAGCGCTCGCGCAGATTATCAAAGCGCATGCCCTCGATGGTCTCGGCGGCATGGCAGGGCAGCACATCGCCGCGCGGAGAAATATTGACGAAACGCTGGCCCCAGCCACCCATGCAGGGTTTGGGCTGGCGCGCGTAGTAATCGGGCGTGACGAAATCGATCGCCAGGCGGTCGCCGAGCTGGCGACGTGCGGTTTCCACCGCGTCGATGGTGGCCAGCAGTTGCTCGCGGCTGGGCATCAGCGCAGCGCGGTTGCGCAGGCCCCAGCCGTAGTATTGGGTGTGCGCTACTTCGATGCGCTCGGCCTGCCACTCCAGCGCCAGCGCGATCATGCCGGGCACGCGCTCGGCGTTATGGCGGTGCAGTACCGCGTTGATCGTCAGCGGTAGGCCGCGTGCGCGGACCGCAGCGGCGAATTCGCGCTTCCTGGACAAGCTATTGCGGTAGCCGGCGATACGGTCGGCGCCGGCCGGGTCTACGTCCTGCACGCTCAGCTGCACATGTTCCAGCCCGGCCGCCTGCAGTTGGTCCAGCATCGGCTCGCCGCCAGCGACGCCGGAGGTGATCAGGTTGCTGTACAGCCCGAGCGCGCGCGCATGTGCGACCAGTTCGGGCAGGTCTTTGCGCAGCATCGGTTCGCCGCCGGAGAAATGCGCCTGCAGCACGCCCATGTCGGCGGCCTGCTGCAACAGCGAGCGCCAGCCTGCGGTGTCCATTTCCTCGCGCAGCGCGGCCAGCGCGATCGGGTTGGAGCAATACGGGCACGCCAACGGGCAGCGGTGGGTCAGCTCCAACAACACCGACAGCGGTGGTGGCGCGATGCTCATAGCCGCAGCAAACGTTTCTGATGCAGGGTATCGGTGAGTTCGATCACGTCCGCTTCGATTTGCGCTGCGTCCGCATCGAATTCTGCGGCCAGCTCCTGCGCGATCTGCGCCAGCGAGCGTGTGCCGTCGTAGCGCTGCGCGACCACCAAGGCGATGTCGTCCAGCTCGACCACGCGCTCGGGTGCGAGCAGCACCCACTGATCGCGTGCGCGGTCTTGTTGCAGGCGCACGCCCGCCCGCAGCGCCGGCCGGCTATCGCGGGTAATGCCGCTCATGCTGCGACCCGGCTGGCGTCGCGGTCCGGCACGAAGGCATCCGGCCAGACGATGCCTGGCGCTACGTAGGCCACATGCAGTGCATCCAGCTGCGCCCACAGCACCGAGCACTTGAAATGCAACGCGGCCTTGACCAGCGCCTGTTTTTCGACCGTATCGGCATGCTGCTTGACGTAATCCAGCGCGAAATCCGAATCGCGTGGCGCCTCGGTCAGGCGATGTTCGAAATAGGCCAGCGCTTCGGACGAGACGAAGTCGTAATGCTTGAGCATACCGGCCACGCGCTGGCCGATGATGTTGGGCGCGAACAATTCGGTCAGCGACGAGGCGATGGCTTCGAGCAGGCTTTTTTCGCGCACGAAGTGCAGGTACGCCTGCACCGCAAATCGCGTACCCGGCAGCAGCGCGCGCCCGGACTCCACCAGCGTGCGGTCCAGGCCGAGCGCGTCGGTGAGGTGTAGCCAGCGCGCGATGCCGCCATCGCTGGCGCTATTGCCGTCGTGGTCGAGAATGCGTTGCCGCCAGATCCGCCGCAGCGCCGGATCTTCCATGCGCGCCAGGATCGCCGCGTCCTTCAGCGGAATGCAGCGCTGGTACTCGAAGCGGTTCAACGCCCAGGCCTGCACCTGGCCTCGGTCGAGCTTGCCGTGGTGCAACAGCGCATGGAACGGATGCTGGTCGTGATACAGGCGCGCGCCGATGGCACGCAGGTCCGCTTCCAGTTGGTCGGGGCTGAGCAGGGCGGTCACAGGGCGATCTCTAGGCCGTCATGCGCAACCTCCCAACCGCTGGCGCGCGCGCTGGCGAACTCGGGCGAGAAGGTGTTGAGCACGGGATTGGTGGTGTTGAGATGGATGAAGATCTTGCGCGCCACGTTCAAGGGTGCGAACGCGGCGATGGTGCCATCGGGGCCATCGATGCTCATGTGGCCCATGCGTTGGCCGGTCTTCTGGCTGATGCCCAGCTGCACCATCTCGTCGTCGCGCCACAACGTGCCGTCGAAGAACACCAGTTCGGCGTCCTGCAGGCGCGCACGCAAGGCGTCGGTCATCGCAGCGCAGCCGGGAATGTAATGCATGCGGCGGCGGCCATCGTCGATGGTGAGCCCGAGGGTTTCTTCATTGGACCCAGCCAGGTCGCCGCCGCTGCGCGATTCCATGAACAAGGGCACCTTGCCGGGCACCGAGAATGGCGTGAGCTGCAACCCACATAGCGCCAGTGGTGTGTCCAGCGCGAACGGCTGCCGGCTCACGTAGTGCGGATTGACGGCGTCGAAGATGGGATTTTGCGCGAGCAGGTCCAACACGCGGCTGCTGGCATGCAATGAAAACCGCTGGCTTTCGCGCATCGAGAGCAGTCCGGCGATGTGGTCGATCTCGCCGCTGGTCAGCAGCACTGCCTCGATCGGCGAATGTCGCAGCCCGTGCTGCGGCCACAAGGCAGGTGTTGCAAGAATTTGTTGGCGGAAATCGGGAGAGGCATTGATCAGCACCCAGCGCTCGCCATCGGCACTGACCGCGATACTGGCCTGGGTACGACGCTGGGCACCGTCTGTTTGCTGCCACGCCCGCAGGCTTGCGGAGGTGTGGCAATTCCACTGCGGGTGCCCACCGCCGGCCGCCGATCCCAAGACGATGATGCGCATGGAGAACTGTGACCTAATCTGCCGGCAACTGCCGGTCATGCATCAAGAGGAAGGGCGGCAAGGTGCACGTGAAACGTGCAGGATCAAAACTCGCCGGAGACGTAGCAGTTGATTTCGGCGCCACAATTGACTTCACGAACGACAGGCTTCTTCCAGGTCTTCATACGGCTACCTCGCAGTTGGGGAAAACGTCGCTGGCTGCTAGATGCAACGCACGACGTCTTCCGAGCATAGGCAGGCGGTCTGGCGCAGTTGTAAAGCGCACGTAAAAAGGCGCGTCGGTCCCAACTTTCCTTTGCGGCGCCGTGTCGCTTTTCGCGCCTGGCGGTTACGAATCAAGACGTTGCCGGGTGAACCTGGCATAAGCGAGAGCGGCGTCTCGCATGGCGAGCGCCTCGGCAAAACGCGTTGTGGAGAAGGTGACGCGCACGTTACCGTAGTCGTCAGCCCCCTGCTGTTGCCCACCGCCGTGTCCACCGCTGTGACCAGTTTCTCATTTGATCGTCTGCAGGCGTTGCTGCAGCGTCCCGCCGTGGCCTCGATCGCGCCCGCAGTGCGCGATGCGCTGGCGCAGGCCTGGCAGGACCTGCCGCCCGCGCAGACCGATAACGTGCCGTGGGCATTGCTTGGCGACACCCTGGATGCATTGGCACTGCTGGCTGCCGACGAAGCCACCCTGATTGCGGCGTTGCTGTTCGATTTGCCTGCCTTGCGTGGCGCGATCGCGGGCCTGCCGTGGCAACCGGCGGAGCGGCGGGTGGCGGTGGAAGGTCTGCTAGACGGCCTGGACGCAGCCGATCAGGTCTGGGCGCTGCATGCCGGACGCGAGGCCGGGCGCAACAGCGAAGGGTTGCGACGTCTGCTGCTTTCCATCATCCACGACTTGCGCGTGGTGCCGATCCTGCTGGCACGGCAGCTGGCGCGCATGCGCGTGGCCGATCGCCTGAGCGAAGATGAGCGCCGCGCGCTGGCCCAGCTCACGCGCGACATCCACGCGCCGCTGGCCAACCGGTTGGGCATCTGGCAGGTGAAGTGGGAGCTGGAGGACCTGGCATTCCGGCATCTGGAGCCGGAGACCTATCGTCGCATCGCCCGTGAAGTGGACGAAACCCGCGTGGCGCGCGAGCGCTACCTGGAAGCGGTCAAGCGCACCTTGTCGGCAGCGCTTGTCCAGCAGGGCCTGCGCGCAGAGGTGAGCGGGCGGCCGAAGCACATCTACAGCATCTGGCGGAAGATGCAGAAAAAGCGTCTGTCGTTCGATCAACTGTACGACATCCGTGCGGTGCGGGTCATGGTCGATGACGTGGCCGCCTGCTACGCCGCGTTGGGTGCGGTGCATTCGCTGTGGGCGCCGGTCCCGAGCGAGTTCGACGATTACATCGCCCGGCCCAAGGCCAACGACTACCGTTCGTTGCATACCGCGGTGGTCGGCCCGGAAGGGCGCACGATCGAAATCCAGATCCGTACCTTCGAAATGCACGCTCAGGCCGAACTCGGCGTGGCCGCGCACTGGAAATACAAGGAAGGCGGCAAGGGCGGCGAAAAGGCCTTCGACCGCAAGATTCTGTGGATGCGCCAGCTGCTGGAGCAGGTGCAGGAGGGCGAGCATGGCGAGCTGGCCGGCGCGCTGGATGCCGAGCTGATCGAAGACCGCGTGTACGCGCTGACCCCCAAGGGCGAGGTGATCGATCTGCCGCAAGGTGCCACGCCGCTGGATTTTGCATATCACGTGCACACCATGGTCGGGCATCGCTGCCGTGGCGCGCGCGTCAACGACCGCATCGTGCCGCTGACCTACCGGCTGCGCAGCGGCGACCGCGTGGAGATCATGACCGCCAAGGAAGCGGACCCGCGCCGCGATTGGCTGCTGGCCTCCAACGGCTTTCTGGCCAGCGGGCGCTCGCGCGACAAGGTGCGCGCCTGGTTCCATAAGCTGGACCGCGCGCGCAACGTGCAAGCGGGCAAGGACTTGCTTGATCGCGAGCTCAAGCGCCTGGGCCTGCAGCATGCGGATCTGAGCGTGGCCGCGCGCAAATTCCACGCCGAAAACATCGACGAGCTGTATATCCAGGTCGCCCTGGGCGATACCGGCCCGAACCAAGTCAGCCGTGCGTTGCTGGAGGCCGAGCGCGCCGCGTCCCAGCCGGCAGTACCGGCACCCCCGCGGCCGACCGCGCGGCGCGATGGGTTGGGGAAATCCAAATTCACCGTCGAGGGAGTGGGCAATTTGCTGGTGCAGTTGGCGCGTTGCTGCCAGCCGGTGGCCGGCGAGCCGATTGCCGGCTACCTCACTCGCGGCCGTGGCATCACCGTGCACCGCACCGACTGCGCGGCACTGGCGCGCCTGGCGGCCGCCCACCCGCAGCGCGTGTTGCCGGTGGAGTGGGGCAAGGCCGGCAGCGGCTACGAGGTGGATGTGCAGGTGCGCGCGGTGGACCGCCGCTGGCTGCTCAAGGACATCACCAACCTGATCGCCCAGGAAGACGCGCACGTGCTGGAAATCAACAGCGACAACGTTCGCGATACCGGCAGGGCGCAACTGCGGCTGCGCTTGAAGGTCAGCGATTACGGCCAGCTGTCCGGCCTGCTTGGCAAGCTGGATGCGCTGCCCGGGGTGAGCGAGGTGCGGCGGCTGGGCTGAGGACGCCGCGTACCTGGAAGGTGCGCCCCGGTGTGAAACACACAGCCCATGAGGGGCGAGAGCTGTGCTTGCCTGACGATTCCCGATTCCCGATTCCCGATTCCCGAAGAGCCCACGCCGCCTTCGCAACCTCCACCGCTACCATGATGCGGTGAACGCGTCCCCGTCAGGTCGCGCCAAGGATGGACGCCACCGTATGTCTTTGCTCCCGCGCTGGGCCAGATCGCCCCGCCTCTGGGCGCCACTGCGCAGCCGCGCGCTCTGGCGCATGGTGTTGGCGCTGTGCGTCTGTCTGTTGCTCACCGTGGTCGTGCTGCGCAGGCCGCTGGCCGACTGGCTGTGGCCGGACACGCGCATCCAGCAACTGTTGCAGCGGGGCGATGCGGCCTTGGCGCGCGGCCAGCTCAGCGCCGCCAACGGCAGCGGTGCGCGGGAACTGTTCGCCGCCGCACTTGCACTGGACAGCGACCGTGGGGAAGCCCGGACCGGGCTGGCGCGGACCGGCGCTGCTGCGGTAGTGCAGGCACGTGCAGCGGTTGCAGCAGGCGATGTCGCAGCAGCGCAGCGCGCGCTGGCGCTGGCCACCGCCCTGGAGGCGCCGCAGGCGCAGATCGCCCCGGTTGCGGCGCGGCTGCGCGCGCTGCAGGCGCGTCGGGTCGGGCTGGATGCCTTATTGGCGCAGGCGGCGGCTGCCCAGCAGCAGGGCCGCCTGGACGGCACGCCGGAGAGTGCGTTGCCGCTCTACCAACGCATCCTGACCCTGGCGCCTGACCGCACCGACGCACTGGAAGGCCGCGAAGACGCCTTGACCGATCTGTTGGCGCAGGCACGCCACGCACTGGCGCGCGATGAGCTCGGCGAGGCCTCGGCGCTGCTGGCCGCGGCCAAGCGTTACGACGCCGGGCATGTCGACATGCCGCTCACCGAAGGCCAGTACCACCGGGTGCTGGAGCAACGGCGTCAACGTGCGCAGGCCTTGCTGCGACGTGGTCGCCTGGCCCCGGCTGCGCGCGATTTCAACGCGGTGCTCGCCGCCGAACCGGACGATGGGGCCGCCCAGCGGGGCCGCGACCAGGTGGCGGACGAGTACGCCGCACAGGCCAGCCGGCAGGCGGCGGATTTCCACTTCGACGATGCGTTGCAATCCTTGGGTCAGGCGCAGCAATTGGCGCCGGGCGCCGCGTCGATCGTGCAGGCCGAGCAAGCGATTGCGCGCGCGCGCGACGCCCAGCGCGGCCCGGACGCGAGCCTGTCGCGGGGCACGCGCGAGCGCCGTCTGCGGGCATTGCTGCAGCGCGTTGCCGATGCCCAAGCGCAGCAACACTGGATGACACCCCCGGGCGCCAGCGCCTACGACGCCGTGCGTGCCGCGCAGGCGCTGGCGCCGCGCGATCCGCGTGTGCTGCGGGCAGCGGCGCGCGTGGTACCGGCCAGCCAACGTTGTTTCGAGGACGAACTGCGCAACAACCGCCTGCGTGCCGCACGTGGGTGCCTGGATGCCTGGCAGGCGCTGACACCCAATGCCGATGCATTGGCCGGTGCGCGACGCCGCCTTGCACAGCGCTGGGTGGCGGTCGGGAGCGAGCGGCTGGGCCAGGAGGACGCAGCCTTCGCCCGCCGTGCGCAGGACGAGGCGCATCAGCTGGATCCGGGTTTGCCGGAACTGGCCGAATTCACGCGGCGGGTCAAGGCGGTGGCCGAACAGCGGTGAGCGGTTGCTGGTGATGTGGGCAACTTGGAAGCCCGCCGAGCGTGTGCAGTCCCACGGTCTAAGGCCCGTGTTGCATCAGGTACGGGCACAGTCCCACGCTTCAAGCCCCCATATTTGCATCAGATGCGATGCGTGCTGCAGACGCAGGTGAACCAAACTGTGCAGCCTTCAACCAGCACGCGATACAAGCTGGGATGCACACTCCCTTCTCCCACCGGAGAAGGTGCTCCGAAGGGGCAGATGAGGGTACGTGCGCAGCGTCGCGATGCGGCGAAGGCGGATCAATCGCCAATCACTGCGTGTCCTGGGGCGTTTAGTGATGCAAACGATCCAGGCGCCAATCCCTAGCCGCCTGCTCACCCCGCAATAAATAACTCGCGTACCGTCGCCCGTGCTGCGTCCAGCGAAAAATGCTCGGCCACGTTGCGCAAGCCGTTATCGGCCAAGCGCTGCCACAACGTCGCATCTCGATACAGCCGCACGATTGCAGCGGCGAAGGCGTCCGCATCGTCGGCGACGCACACATCCTCGCCATCGCGCAGGTGCATGCCTTCCACCGCGCAGGTGGTGCCGACCACCGGCTGGCCGTGCGCCATGCTGAGATTGATCTTGCCTTTCACGCCCGCGCCAAAACGCAGCGGCGCCACCGCGATACGTGCGCTGTCCATGAACGGAACCAGATCCGGAACGTGACCATGCAGCTGCACGCCGGGGCATTCGTCGGCCAACAATCGCAGGGCGTCGGGCAGGTCGGCACCGATGCAGTGGAAGACCACCTCGGGCAGCTGCGCACGGACCTGCGGAAAGATGTCACTGATGAACCACTGTACCGCATCCACATTCGGCGGATGACGAAAGCCGCCGACGAAGACCAGGTCGCGGCGCTGCGCGAAGCTGTGGCCGCTGCCGGCGACCTCATGCAGGTTGGACAGCAGGGCGGTGCGGATGTGTGGCGCATCCGCGCGCAACTGCGCCTGTTCTGCGGCAGACACCAGCAGGGTGACATCGGTGGCCGCCATGATCTCGAGCTCGCGCACGCGGGTGCGTTCTGCGCTACGCAGCAGATTGGCATCGCCGGCCAGCTCGGCACCTCGGCGTTCGCGCAGGTAATGCAGGTCGACGGTATCGAACAAGGTGCGCGCCTGGCGCGCATATTGCCTGAGCAATGGCAGGCAGGCATGCGCCACGTGGTGGCGCACCAGCAGCACCACTGCAAATCGCGCACCATGGCTGCGCAGCCAGCTGCCGATGCCTTCGAGAAACGGCGCGTACCAGACTTCGATACCGAGCTGCTGCAATGCCTGGGTGTGGCGCCCGGCGTGTTCGCGGCGTGTCGGCACGAAGACGACATGCGCGCCTTCTTCGCGCAGCAGTCGGATCAGGTTGAACTGCCGCAGCGAGCCTGAGTCGCGGTCCGGCTGCGGCACGCACTCGTCCAGGATCAAGACCTGTCGCTGGTGGCGGTGCAGCAGTGCCGGCCCGGGCAGCACTGGTTGCTGAACTTGTTTGCTGAGTTGCAGTGCCCATTTTTTGGCGAATTGCCTTTGATGCTCCGCAACCATTGATCCCGTTTTCGTCTCATTGGTCCGGTCATGCACCACAACGCTGGCCGGCTGCACCAGCACCTGATATCCGGCCGCGCGGACTGCAAACGCCAGATCGGTGTCTTCGTAATACGCCGGCATGTAGCGCCGGTCCAGTCCGCCCAGCGTGTGCAACAGCGCGCGCGGTAGCGCGATTGCCGCGCCCGAGCAGTAGTCCATCGCGCGTACATATGCATAGCGTGGGTCTTCGGACGATTCAAAGCGGCCGTAGCTCCAGGCGCTGCCATCGCCGAAGACCACGCCGCCGGATTCCTGCAGGCGCCCGTCCGGATACACCAGTTGCGCGCCGACCAGGCCGGCGCCCGGATGCTGGGCAAAGGTGTCGATCAACCGGTCCAGCCAGCCGGGCTGCGGAATGGTGTCGTTGTTGAGCAGCACCACGAAATCGCCGCGGGCCAGTGCGATGCCGTCGTTGCAGGCCGCGATGAAGCCGCCGTTGCTCGCACGCAGGTGATAGTGCAAACCGGCGATCTGCGGCAACTGTTCAGCGGTGGCGTCGCTGCTGCCGTCGTCCACGACGATGATTTCCACACTCAGCAGCGGCGGATGCGCCGCCAGCGCGCGCAGGCAGGCCAAGGTGTGCGCAATGTGGTTGTAGACCGGAATCACCACCGTCACCCGCGGGGTAGGGCTGTGTGGCAACGCGAACGCCGCGAACGGGGCGGCCTGCGGCAGCCACAGCGGCGTGCCCAGGGCGACCGGGGGCGCCTGCGTGTGCACGCGAATGCGTTGCCAGGTGGCGCGCCAGCCGCGCGTGCGCATGCTGGCCACGCTGCGGTGGATCAGGCCGAGGACGCGATTGAACAGATAGCGCGCATCGGCCAAAGACATCGACATTGCGTTGGAACTCCAGCGTGGTGGGGCAGTGAAACGTGGCGAGCAGAGCGCGGGTCGAGGCAATCGTTGCATCTGCCAGCGCAGTGTGCGAGCCATGCCTGCGCTGCTGCCGAGAACACCTCGCGCCTGGCGAAGCGGCATCGGTCGTTTTGTTAGCCGCTCTTAACGGCCGACGGGCCGGCAGGTCACAGCCATGACAGCGCTGCGCTAGACTCGCCGCACTCTACATTCTCGCATTCCTGTGCCCCGACGCCACGACAACGACGCTCCCGACGATTTCGAGGACGACACCAATGCGCAAGGCTCCCGCTGGCAACGCAGACTCATCGTCTGGGGATTTGCCGCGTTCGCGCTGGCGCTCGGTTTCCTGATTCCCTATACGGTGTATCTGAACAAGCAGGTCACCCAGCGCTTTGGCGAACTGCGTTGGCAGATCCCCACCCGCGTGTACGGGCGGCCGCTGGTGCTCGTGCCGGGCAACGCACTGGATGCGGCCACGCTGAAGACCGAGCTGGACGCGGCGTCGTACCGCGACGACGGTCAGGCGAAGCTGGCCGGCACCTACCAGCAGGACGGCAGCCGCTTCACCATCGCCAGCCGCGGCTACATCGATGTGGATGGACGCGTGCCGGCGCGCCGTATCGAAGTCAGCCTGGCCGGTGGGCGCGTGGCCAGCCTGCGCGACGCCGGCGACCGCAAGGCGCTCAAGAGCGCACGCCTGGACCCGGCGCGCATCGCCACCCTGTACGGCCAGAAGCAGGAAGAACGCCGCCTGGTGCGCATGGAAGAAGTGCCCGAGCTGCTGGTCACCGGCCTGCAGGCGGTGGAAGACCGCGACTTCAACAGCCACCACGGCATCGACCTGAGCGGCATGGTGCGCGCGGCCTGGATCATGGCGCGCTCCGGCGGCCAGGTCCGCCAGGGCGCCAGCACCCTGACCCAGCAGTTGGCCCGCAGTGGCCTGCTCGGCATCGGCAAGGAACAGACGCTCACGCGCAAGTTCAACGAGATTCTGTACGCGGTGATCATGGAGGCGCGCTACGACAAGCGCACCATCCTGGAGGCCTATCTCAACCAGGTCTATCTGGGCCAGCGCGGCGGGCAGGCGATCCACGGCGTGTCGTCGGGCGCGGAACTGTGGTTCGGTCGCGAACTCAATTCGATGACCACCGAGCAGATCGCATTGTTGATCGGGCTGGTCAAGGGGCCGTCGTACTACGACCCGCGGCGCAACCCGGAACGCGCGCTGGACCGACGCAATTTCGTGCTCGGCAAGCTGCACGAAAACAATCTGATCAACGACGCCGAATACAAGCGCGCGCTGGCTGCGCCGTTGGGCGTGCCGATCGAGCCTGGCCTGGTCGCTGCCAACCGTTTTCCGGCGTATGTGGACCTGGTGCGGCGCCAGCTGGCGCACGACTATCCGGAAGGCGTGCTGCAGGGCGCCGGCATGAGCGTGCTTACCGGCATGTCGCCGTCAGCGCAGGCGTATGCCGAAGGCGCAGTGACCGGCACCATCAAGCGGCTGGACAACAAGAAACGCCCGCCGCTGCAGGCGGGGTTGGTGCTTACCGACGTGCATAACGGCGATGTGCTCGCCGTGGTCGGCAGCCGCGATGTGGCCAAGCCGGGTTTCAATCGTGCGGTGGAAGCGCAGCGGCAGGTGGGCTCGTTGCTCAAGCCGTTCGTCTACATGCTGGCCTTGGCCTCGCCGGACCGCTGGGCGCTATCCAGTTGGGTCGACGACTCGCCGGTGACCGTGCAGCTCAGCCGCGGCAAGACCTGGTCGCCGGGCAATTCCGACAACCGCAGCCACGGCACGGTGCGCCTGGTCGATGCGCTGGCGCATTCCTACAACCAGGCCACGGTGCGGGTGGGCATGCAGGTCGGCGCGGACCGCATCGCGCAGCTGATCCAGGTGTTGGCCGGTATCAAGGCCGAGCCCAATCCGGCGCTGATCCTGGGCACCACCGACCAGAGCCCATATGGCATGGCGCAGCTGTATCAGTTCCTGGCAGCCGGCGGCGAGATCCAGCCGCTGCATGCGGTGCGCGGTGTGCTCGACCCGCAAGGCAAGCTGCTCAAGCGCTATGACAAGACCCCGGCGCCGGCGCAGGAAGGCGATTCGGTGGCCGCCAACCTCATCAGCATCGGCCTGCAGCAGGTGGTCAGCGGCGGTACTGCGCGGCAGTTGCTGGGCGATGGCCTGGGGCGCCTGTCGTCGGCCGGCAAGACCGGTACCTCCAACGACGGTCGCGACAGCTGGTATGCCGGCTACACCGGCGATCATCTGGCGGTGATCTGGATGGGCAACGACCAGAACGCCGAAACCGGCTTGTATGGCGCCACCGGCGCGATGCGGGTGTGGTCGAGCATCTTCGCCCGCCTGCCGAGTGCGCCATTGAAGGTCAGCGGCAAAGGTCTGGATTGGCAGTGGGTGGACGCCAGCGGCACCGGCGTCACCGACCCGGGTTGCCCGGGTGCGCGCCAGTTCCCGTTCGTGGTCGGCTTCACGCCGGCCTACGCGCCGTGCGCAGGCAACGCGCCGTCGATCGAAGCCGCGCCCGGCGAAGCGGCCGCACCTGCCGAACAATCCAGCGGCGGTGGCTGGCGCCGCTTCTTCGGTCTGGAAAAGAAGCCCGAAGACCCTGCCGCCGCACCTGCCGCGGCCCCACCCACGCGTTGATTGGAACGACCCCATGAACCGAATGCACCGTTTGCTCGCCCCGATCGGCGTCCTGGCCGCACTCACCGCCTGCGTCAGCGCACCACCCGCGCCGCCGCCGACCCCGGTGGACCCGACCACCCCGACCCAGCGGCTGTTGCTGATCGAACGCGAAGCCGGCGCGGACGACACCGAACTGTCGGTGCAGCCGCTGCGCGACCCGCAGGTGGATGATTTGCGCGAGACCGCCAAGAGCAAACGCCAGGCCGGCGATCTGGCCGGCGCCGCTGCGGCCCTGGATCAGGCGCTGGGCTTGGTGTCGGGCGACCCGGCGATTCTGCAGGAACGTGCCGAAGTGTCGGTGCTGCAGGCCGACTGGCCGGCGGCCGAACGCCTCGCCAAGCAGGCGATCGACCTGGGGTCCAAGACCGGGCCGTTGTGCCGTCGGCACTGGGCGACCATCGAGCAATCGCGTCTGGCGCGTGGCGAAAAGGAAAACGCCGCCTCTGCCAAGGCGCAGATTGCCGGTTGCACCGTGGCAGGCGTGAAGCGGTACTAAGACCGGCGATCGAAGCGACTGCGCACCGCACGGCGGGCGCGGTGGATGCCTTGGATGGCCGTGTCCTTCGTGCGCTTGGAATGCCTGGAGCACTTCGAGCCAAGGTGAGGAGGGAACTCCTGGCTGCCCGGTGCGGTTTCAGCAAGCACAGGCGCACCTGACGGTTGCTGGCGCAGCAGCGGGATGTGCGCAATCCATCAAGTGCAACCCAGGCAGCATCACCGCGCACGCGCTAGGCTGTCGTGCTTCCTGTCCGTTTTCCGTTCGGTCCCATGTCCCAACTTGCCACTGCCAGCATCCAAGCGCTCAGCGAGGCCGGGGCGCTTGCGCGCCAGCTCGACGCGTTCGCGCCACGTGCTGCGCAGTTGCGCCTGACCGGGACGATCGCCGAGGCGTTCGAGCAGCGCGATGTATTGCTGGCAGAGGCCGGCACCGGCACCGGCAAGACCTACGCCTATCTGGTGCCGGCGCTGCTGTCCGGGCTCAAGACCATCGTTTCCACCGGCACGCGCGCGCTGCAGGATCAGCTGTTCCATCGCGATCTACCGCGTGTGCGCGCCGCGCTGGGCGTGGGGCTGCGCAGTGCGTTGTTGAAGGGGCGCGCCAACTACCTGTGCAAGTACCGCACCCAGCAGGCACGTGGCGAACCGCGCTTTGCCACGCCCGAACAGGTCTCGCAGTTCCAGCGCATCGTGGCCTGGAGCGGGCGCACCCAGTTCGGCGACATGGCCGAGCTGGAAGCCTTGCCGGACGACTCGCCGCTGCTGCCGATGGTGACCTCCACCGTCGACAATTGCCTGGGCACCGACTGCCCGTTCTACAGCGAATGCTTCGTGGTGCAGGCGCGCCAGCGTGCGCAGGCGGCCGATCTGGTGGTGGTCAATCACCACCTGCTGCTGGCCGATCTGGCGCTCAAACAGGAAGGCTTCGGCGAAATCCTGCCCGGTGCGCAGGCCTTCGTCATCGACGAAGCGCATCAGTTGCCCGAACTGGCGGCCAATTTCTTCGGCGAGAGTTTCGGCATGCGGCCATGGCAGGAGCTGGCGCGCGATTGCATGGTCGAAGCGCGCCTGGTTGCCGGCGCGCAGGCCAGCCTGCAGGCACCGATCCTGGCGCTGGATGAGGCCTTGCGCAGCCTACGCGCCGGAATGGAAGGGCTGCCGCCACGCGCCACGCAATGGCGTGCGCTGGCCAAGCCGCAGGTGCGCGAAGGGTTCGATGCCGTGCTGTCGTCGCTGGCACGGTTGGGCGAATCCCTGCTGCCATTGCGTGAGGCTTCACCGGGTTTCGACGGCTGCACGGCACGTGCGCAAGAGGCGTTGAGCCGCCTGTCGCGCTGGCTGGGCGAAGATCTGCCGGTGGCCGATTTCGCGCAGGATCCGCCGGAAGAGACCGTCGACAACGATGTGCTCTGGTACGAACTCAGCCCGCGCGGCTTCCGCTGTCAGCGCACGCCCCTGGATGTCTCCGGCCCGCTGCGCGAACACCGCGAAAAGTCGCAGGCGGCCTGGGTATTCACCTCGGCCACGCTGGCGGTGGGCGGCGAGTTCGACCACATCGCGCAGCGGCTGGGCCTGAGCGATCCGGTGACCTTGCTGCAACCCAGCCCGTTCGATTGGGCGCGTCAGGCCTTGTGCTACCTGCCGCCGAACCTGCCCGATCCGGCCGCACGCGGGTTCGGCACTGCCTTGATCGGCGCGCTGACGCCGGTGCTGGAAGCCTCCAACGGCCGTGCGTTCTTGCTGTTCGCCTCGCACCGCGCGCTGCGCGAAGCGGCCGAAGCCTTGCGCGGCGCGCCATGGCCGTTGTTCGTGCAGGGCGAGGCGCCGCGCGCGACCTTGCTGCAGCGGTTCCGCGATTCCGGCAATGGCGTGCTGCTGGGCTCGGCCAGTTTCCGCGAGGGCGTGGACGTGGTGGGCGACGCCTTGAGCGTGGTGGTGATCGACAAGCTGCCATTCGCCGCACCCGACGACCCGGTGTTCGAAGCGCGCCTGGATGCGATCCGTCGCGAGGGCGGCAACCCGTTCCGCGACGAACAACTGCCACAGGCGGTGATCGCGCTCAAGCAGGGCGTGGGCCGGCTGATCCGCAGCGAAACCGACCGTGGCGTGCTGGTGCTGTGCGACCCGCGGCTGGTGAACAAGAGCTACGGCCGCACCTTCATGAAGTCGCTGCCGCCGTTTGCGCGCACGCACGCCATTGCCGATGTGCAGGCGTTTTTTGGCGTTGAACCGGCGGTGGGCGACAATGGCGCGCTCGCGTTGCCGGTCGGCGGCGACCGATCTTCTTCTTCCTGATTGCGGCCCCGCCATGAACGTCCTCGCTTTCGAAACCTCCACCGAAGCCTGCTCCGTTGCGCTGCACGTGGATGGTCGCGTGATCGAGCGCTTCGAACTGGCGCCGCGTCGCCACGCCGAACTGGCCTTGCCTTGGGCCGATGCGCTGCTCGCCGACGCCGGCATCACCCGTCGCCAGCTCGATGCGATCGCGGTCGGCAGGGGCCCCGGCGCCTTCACTGGCGTGCGTCTGGCGATCGGCATTGCGCAAGGGATCGCGCTGGCCCTGGATCTGCCGGTGCTGGCCGTTTCCACGTTGCAAGTGTTGGCCTTGCGTGCGCCGGCCGAGGCGAGGCATGTGCTGGCCTGCATCGATGCGCGCATGGGCGAGGTCTATGCCGGGGTGTTCGCGCGTAACGAGGATGGGTTGCTAGAACTTGCCCCGGAGCGCGTGTGCACGCCCGATGCGGTGGTCATGCCCGAGACGGCGCAGCGCGTGGCTGGGGTGGGAACCGGATTTGCGGCCGCCGACGGACTGCTGCAGCAGCGCCTTGCCGCAGAATTGAGCAGCGTTGATGCCAGTGCCTTGCCGCATGCCGCCGATCTGCTCACGCTTGCGGTGCCTGCGCTGCAGCGGGGCGAAGGGCTGGCGCCGGAGCGCGTGGAACCGGCGTACCTGCGCGACAACGTTGCACTCACCCTGGTCGAGCAACAGGCCGCGCGCGCAGCGAAGGCCGCCGCCGCCGCGCCATGACACACGGCGATCTCGAACGCGCGCGGTTTCGCGGTTGCCTGCTCGGTCTTGCGGTGGGCGATGCGCTCGGCACCACGCTGGAATTCTGCGCGCCGGGCAGCTTCAGGCCGATCGACGACATGCGCGGCGGCGGCCCGTTCGCCCTGCGAGCAGGGCAGTGGACCGACGACACTTCGATGGCGCTGTGCCTGGCGCACAGCCTGCTGCATCGGCAGGGGTTCGATGCGGCCGACCAGATGAACCGCTATTGCAACTGGTATCAGCACGGCTACCTCAGCAGCACCGGCCACTGTTTCGATATCGGCAACACCGTGCGCCAGGCGCTGGAGCGTTATCTGGATGGCGGCCCCGCCTTCAGCGGCAGCGCCGATCCGCGCGCGGCCGGCAATGGATCCCTGATGCGGTTGGCGCCGGTGGCGATGTACTACGCGCATCGCCCCGACGAGCTTGCCGAGCGCGCCGCCGACAGTTCGCGCACCACCCATGCCTCTGCCGAGGCGCTGGATGCCTGCCGATTGTTCGCGTTCCAGCTGCGCGCGGCGCTGCTCGGAAATGCGCGCGATCAGGTGCTGCATGCGCAGCCGGAAGCATTGCTGACGCCTGCAGTCCACGTATTGGCGATCCGCGACCATGTGGCCGTGCCCGCAGCGCGGATTCGCGGCACGGGCTACGTCATCGATTCGCTGTCGGCAGCGTTGTGGTGCTTTGCCACCACCGATAGCTTCGACGAGGCCGTGCTGCGTGCCGCCAACCTGGGCGACGATGCGGATACCACCGCGGCGATCTGTGGGCAGCTTGCCGGCGCGTTCTACGGCATCGAGGGCATCCCGACCGCCTGGCGCGAGCGCGTGCAGGATGCGGCAGAGATTGTTGTGCTGGCAGACCGATTGTATGAGGCGGGGCAGGTCGCCTAGCAGCGTGGGCGGCAGCGCCGTCATCCGATTCGCAGCACGCCATCGTCGGCGCACCCCGATCAGGCGCACACTGCTTCAGCGATCGTCGTGCAGCTCGCCGCCGGGCAGGAACAGCCAGGTGCGCGTGACCTGCAGGATGTCCACATCGTCCTTGGTCTTGGGCAGTGGCGGAAACGGCTGCGCCAGTTGCACCACGCGCAGCGCGGCATCGTCCAGCAACGGAACCCCGCTGGAGACCAGTACGCGGCTGCTTTCCACGCTGCCGTCGCGGCGCACGCCCACGCTGATGACCACCTTGCCGCCTAGCCGGCGGCGGCGCGCGTCGTCCGGATAATTCAGGTTGCCCACGCGCTCGGCGCGGTCCACCCAGGCCCGCAGATAGTTCGCGTACGCGTATTCGCGGGTACTGGCGGAGACGAACTTGCGGTTCGGGCGCTTGGCGTATTGCTCCGAGCGCAAATGCACTTCGGCGGCGAGCCGGGCCATTTCGGCATCGCGCTGGATGCGCTGCGCCTCGGCCGGGGTGAGCGGGTCGGTCTGCGGATTCGGCTGCGGCGTCGGCACGGCCTGTTCGCCACGACGGCTGGTCACCACGCGGGTCTGGGTAGGCTCGGGTGCGTTCACGCTGGTGGCGCGTTGCGCCTGTGGCGCCAGCCCGGTGCGGTCCTGCGGCACTACGCCGGGCTGGCTGTCCCGGGGGCGTTGCGCGGTGGCGTGATCGCCCCCGCCCTGCTGGTTGGCCTGGGCCAGGAAGTCGGCCTGCTTGGGCGTCAGTGGGGTGCTGGTCTGGCTGAAGATCACATCCAGCGTCGGCACCAACGGTGCGTCCTCGCTGACCGCAAAGCCCACCCCCAGGATCAGCACGCCATGCAGCAGCAGCGAGATCACCAGCGTCATCATCAGCCGGCGACCGTCGTCCATCGGTGCCGGCAGGACCGCGGCCGTGCTCATTGCGCGGCGCCGGCCTCGATTGCATCGAACAGCAGCCCGGCGATGTTCAGGCCGAACTGCGCATCCAGTTCGCGCACGCAGGTGGGGCTGGTGACGTTGACCTCGGTCAGGTAATCGCCGATCACGTCCAGGCCGACGAAGCGCATGCCGCGACGGCGCATTTCCGGGCCTACCTGCGCGGCGATCCAGCGGTCGCGTTCGGACAATGGCCGGCCTTCGCCGCGCCCGCCGGCGGCCAGGTTGCCGCGGAATTCGTCGCCCTGCGGAATCCGCGCCAGGCAGTAATCCACCGGCACGCCGTCCACCAGCAGGATGCGCTTGTCGCCGGCAGCGATGTCGGGGATGAAGCGCTGCGCCAGGGTCAGTTTGCGGTTGCCGTCGGTCAGCGTTTCCAGGATCACGTTGAGGTTGGGGTCGCCGCTGCCGCTGCGGAAGATCGAGCGTCCGCCCATGCCATCGAGCGGCTTGAGCACCGCCTGGCCATGTTCCAGCACGAAGGCCTTGAGCGCGGCGGCATCGCGGCTGACCAGGGTGGGCGGGCAGCATTGCGGAAACAGCAGTGCGGCCAGCTTCTCGTTGTAGTCGCGCAGTCCCTGCGGATCGTTGACGATCTGCGCCCCGGCGCGCTGCGCCACGCTCAGGACCTGGGTGTCGTAGACGAACTCCGCATCCACCGGCGGGTCCTTGCGCATCAGCACCACCTGGCCGGCCCCGAACGCCAGCTCGGCGAACTCGCCCAGCGTGAACCAGCTGGTCTTGTCATCGCGCACGCTCAGTGGCGCCATCTGCGCCACCGCGCGCCCTTCGCGCAGGCTGAGCCCGCCGGGGCGCACGTAGTGCAGACGGTGGCCACGGCGCTGGGCTTCCAGCAACATGGCAAACGTAGTGTCTTTGGCGATCTTGATGGAGGCGATGGGATCCATCACCACAACGACGTCGAGCGACATGGGGCTAAACCTTTCGAACAGGCTGCCGATGGTAACTTCAAGCGATGGGCGATGGCGCGCCCGGCGGGTCGTAGTGCGCGACTTGCCGGCCGGGACGCACCCAGACGTGGTCGGAACGTCCGCCTGGCGGGGCCCCGGCAATGCGCCCTTGACAGTCGATGCGGGTCTTGGGATATACATGCAGTTTCGTAGCGACGTCGGAAGGGATGAAGCGTCGCGCGCCCGGGGATATTTGCATGAGTGAAAACATTGCTGCGGGTGGGGAACTCGCAGGACTGAAGGTGATGGTCATCGATGACTCGAAAACCATTCGCCGCACCGCCGAAACGCTGCTGAAGCGGGAAGGTTGTGAAGTAGTGACAGCAACGGATGGTTTCGAGGCACTGGCCAAAATTGCGGACCAGCAACCTCAGATCATTTTCGTCGACATCATGATGCCGCGCCTGGATGGGTACCAGACGTGCGCGTTGATCAAGGGCAACCAGCTCTTCAAATCGACGCCGGTGATCATGTTGTCGTCCAAGGACGGCCTGTTCGACAAGGCACGCGGCCGCATCGTCGGTTCCGAGCAATATCTGACCAAGCCGTTCACCCGTGAAGAACTACTGAGCGCGATCCGCACGTACGTCCACGCCTGACCAGGGGGAAAGGCAACATGGCTCGAATTATATTGATCGAGGACTCGCCCACCGACAGGGCAGTCTTCAGTCAATGGCTGGAAAAAGCAGGCCATACGGTCGTCGCCACCGATAATGCAGAAGAGGGGCTTGAGCTGGTTCGCAGCCAGGCGCCCGATCTTGTGTTGATGGATGTGGTGTTGCCCGGCATGAGCGGCTTCCAGGCAACCCGTGCTCTCGCACGCGACCAGGCAACCAAGGACATTCCCGTGCTGCTGGTCAGCACCAAGGGCATGGAAACCGACAGGGCCTGGGGTTTGCGACAAGGTGCCAGCGACTACATCGTCAAGCCGCCGCGCGAAGACGATCTGATCGCGCGCATCAGACAATTGGTGCGTTGATGCGCTCTCCATTCGACATTCTCGAAGACTACGAGCGTCGTAGTCTGGCGCACGCCACGCCGCTGCCGGAACGCCAGTTCTCGGCCGATATCTGGCGCGGCGTGGGGTATCGCGTCGGTACCCGGCGATTGGTCTCGGACTTCCGCGAAGTCGCGGAAATCGTGCCGATGCCGCCGGTCACTCCGGTGCCGGGCGCACAGCCCTGGCTGCTGGGCGTGGGCAACCTGCGCGGCAATCTGTTCCCGGTGATCGATCTGAAGCAGTTCCTGGAGGGCCGTCGCACGGTGCTGCAGGAAGGCCAGCGTGTGCTGATCATGCGTCAGAGCGGCGGCGACGTCGCGCTGACCATCGATGAGCTGTACGGCCAACGCAGCTTCGAGCAGGTTCAGGCGGTGGAACCCGGCGAGTTGGCGCAAGGCCGCTACGCCCATTTCATCGACCGTGCCTTCCGCAACGAGACGCAGGACTGGGGTGTGTTTTCCCTGGCGTTGCTGTCGCGCACTCCTGAATTCCGGCAGGCCGCGGCCTAAGCCGCGACCCCGCCACGTCATACAGATCGAGGTCGAACCATGAGTACCGCCCCGGACGCCCGCAAGACCAACAAGCTCGGCAGCGTCAGCACCAGCTTCTGGCTCGGCTTGCTGGTGTTGTCGATGATCGTGTTTGGCGCCAACACCGGCGTCGCGACTTGGCAGGGCAGTCGTCTTGCCGGTGCCGGCACCGGCGCTGCCGACTTGCAGGTGCTTTCGCAGCAGCTGGCCAACCAGGGCCGCGAAGCGGTGTCCGGCGACGCCAAGGCCTTCGCCGCATTCAAGGAAACCAAGGGCCGCATCGACGGCACGGTCAGCGAGCTGGATGGCCGTTACGGCCAGGAAAGCTCGATCGCCAGCTCGATGGCGCAGCTCAAGGCGACCTGGGTGCCGCTGAGCAAAAACGCCGATCAGGTCATCGCCAGCGAGCCGGCGGTGCTCGGTCTGGCCGGCAACGCCGAACGCTTCTCCGGCAGCGTGCCGCAGTTGCAGGCGCAGTTGAACGAAGTGGTGCGCGCGATGACGGTCAGCGGCGCGCCTGCCTCGCAGATCTACAACACGCTGCAGCAGGTGGTGGTCGCCGGCACCATGGCACGCCGGGTCACTGAAATGCGCGCCGGTGGCGCCAATGCAGCCGCCTCGGGCGACGCACTGGCACGCGATTCGGTGGTGTTCACGCAGATGCTCGAAGGCCTGCGCACAGGCAACGAAGAACTCGGCATCGCCGCGGTGCGCAACCCGGCCGCGTTGTCGGCGCTGGAGCAGTCGCAGGCGCAGTGGACGACGATGAAGAAAGACGTCGACGCCATCCTCGCCAGCTCGCGCAACCTGTTCGCCGCACAGTCCTCGGCCGCCGCACTGACAGCCGGCTCCGGCAAGATGCTCGAAGACAGCAAGAAGCTCTTCGATGCGTTCTCGGCATTCGGTTCGGTGCGCGATACGCGTCTGTTCCCGAACTTCTGGCTGGGCGTGGTGTCCGGCCTGGTCGCGCTGCTGGCGATCATCGGCTTCGTGTGGAGCTCGGTGCGCGTGCGGACCCGCGAGCAGGACGTGCGCTACCAGTCGCAGGTGGAATTCAACAGCCGCAACCAGCAGGCGATTATGCGGTTGCTGGACGAAATCAGCTCGCTCGGTGAGGGCGACCTGACCGTGAAGGCCTCGGTGACCGAGGACATGACCGGCGCCATCGCGGACGCGATCAATTACGCCGTGGACGAACTGCGCCACCTAGTGACCACCATCAACGACACCTCCGCGAAGGTGGCCGTGTCGACCCAGGAAACCCAGGCCACGGCCATGCAACTGGCCGAAGCGGCCGGCCAGCAGGCCAACCAGATCACGACTGCCTCCGAGCGCATCAGCGAAATCGCTGCCAGCATCGAACAGGTGTCGCGCAACTCCACCGAGTCGGCCGAAGTGGCGCAGCGCTCGGTGGTCATCGCTGCCGAGGGTGCCGGCGTGGTGCGCGAGACGATTCAGGGCATGGACCAGATCCGCGACCAGATCCAGGAAACCTCCAAGCGCATCAAGCGGCTGGGCGAATCCTCGCAGGAGATCGGCTCGATCGTGGAACTGATCAACGACATTTCCGAGCAGACCAACATCCTGGCGCTCAACGCCGCGGTGCAGGCAGCGTCGGCCGGCGAAGCCGGTCGCGGTTTCGCTGTGGTGGCCGACGAAGTGCAGCGCCTGGCAGAACGCACCTCCAGTGCGACCCGACGCATCGAAGGTCTGGTGCAGACCATTCAGGCCGATACCAACGAAGCGGTCAGTTCGATGGAACAGACCACGTCCGAAGTGGTGTCCGGTGCGCGCCTGGCCGAAGACGCCGGCACCGCGCTGACCGAAATCGAGCGCGTGTCCAACGCCTTGAACAACCTGATTAAGAACATCTCCATCGCTGCGCACCAGCAGTCGGCCGCAGCGACGGATATTACACAGACCATGGGCGTGATCCGACAGATCACCAGCCAGACATCGCAGGGTGCGGAGCAGACGGCCGAATCGATCGGCAACCTGGCTCAGCTCGCTGCCGATCTGCGCCGTTCGGTCGCCGACTTCAAGCTGCCGGCGTGACCACGACGCGGAACGGGAAAGGATCAGCAGATGGCGCGTAGTAGCGTTACGTCGATGCAGGAAGTGACCGGTTGCCGCGCTGGCGGCGAGTCGGTCGTAGTCAGGGGGCTGCAATGAGTGCGCTTCGCGATGCGATGAGTCACGCCGCACTGGGCTGGATCAAGCCAGAGCTGGACGAGACGTTGCGCCAGGCGCGCAACGAGATCGAATATTTTGCCGAAGAACCGTCCGATACCAGTCGGATGCGGTTCTGCGCCGGCTACCTGCACCAGGTGCAGGGCACGCTGCGCATGGTCGAGTTGTATGCGCCGGCGATGGTGGCCGAAGAGCTCGAGCTGCTGGCCCAGGCCGTGCAGGTGGGCGAGGTCGCCGATCGCGATGAAGCCTGCGCGATGCTGATGCGCGGCACCGTCCTGCTGCCCGATTACCTGGAGCGCTTGCAGAACGGGCACCGCGACATTCCGATCGTGTTGTTGCCGCTGCTCAATGAGATCCGCGCCACCCGTGGCCAGCCAGGTCTCAACGAGAGCGTGCTGTTCGCGTTCGACCCGCAGGCCGGTGTTGCCACCGAGGCCGAGCTGGATCATGCGCGCGGCAGTCTGAGCGGGCGCAATCGCGAGCTGCTCGACACCGTCGGCAATGCGGTCAAGGAAGAATTGCTGCGCGTCAAGGACGCGCTGGACCTGCATCTGCGCACCGGCGGCGAGATCGCCGAGCTGCAGACCCAGGTCAACGATCTGGGGAGCGTTGCCGACACCCTCGGCATGATGGGCTTGGGCGTGGCGCGCAGCGTCGTCGTGCAGCAGCGCGATGCGTTGGCACGCGTGGTCGATGGTCAGACCCAGATGGACGAAAGCGTGCTGCTGGATATTGCCGGCGCGCTGCTGTACGTGGATGCATCGCTGGACGATCAGGTGGCCAGCCTCGGCGCCGACCCTGGCGACGGCACCGAAGTCAGCAACAGCGCCAACTCCTCGGAAGTACGCCGCACGGTCGATGTGCTGGCGCAAGAGGCGATCGCCAACTTCGGTGCGGCGCGCGAACATTTCGTCGCCTTCATCGAAACCAACTGGGACCATGCGCGTCTGGCCGAGGTACCGCACCTGCTCGGCGAAGTCGGCGGTGCGTTGCGCATCCTCGAGCTGCCCCAGGCCGCCGATTATCTGGAAGGCGTGCGTCGCTACGTCGATCTGGAATTGATCGGCAAGCAGCGCGTGCCCAGCGGACGCCAGCTGGACACCCTGGCCGACGCGATGGCCAGCCTGGAGTACTACCTGGAAGCCCTGCGCGAGCGCCGTCCCGGCCGCGAAGAGATTCTGGATATCACCCGTAACAGCCTGGAAACGCTGCGTTACTGGCCGCTGCCGTCGGGCCAGCCGTCCGATTTGCCGGTCGGCGCGGACCAGCCCGGCAGCGCGGCCGAGCCGCAGCCGGCGGCCGCCCCGCCGTTGCGGCACGCGGACGCGCCGCAGGCCGCCAACGACGGCGCGTCTTTGCCATCGCTGGAATGGGCGAACGAAACCGTGGTCGAGACGCCGTTCGCTGCCAGCGTGGTGCACGACACCGGCGCTGCGGCGACCGATACGGTGTTCTCGTTCGACCCGGTAGCCGCCGAAGAAACCGTGTCCGGCCAGTCGCACGTGCCGTTCACCGTGGCGCCGCTGGATCTTTCGGACGACGGCGCGCAGGCGCCCGGTGACTGGCACCTGGAAACCACCGAGCAGGCCGCGCCGATCGCCACCTCTACGTTCGACCCGGTATCGGCCGAGCAGGATGGCAACGAAACCGCGCAGGTCAGCTACACGGTGGATCTGAGCGCGCTGGAGCAGGAGCACGCCGCCGAGCCGGTGCTTGCCGAGGACGCGCCGCTGCAGATCGAGCAGATCGACCTGCCGGGCGACGCCGACCAGACCGACGCACCGTTGGAGTTCATCGCCGAGAACGCAACGCGTCGCGCGCAGACCAGTATCGAAGACGCTTTCTCGCCGCCGCCAAGTCCGCCTCAGGAAGTGGACGACCCGTTCGTCGAGCCGGCACAGGAGCCGCAGGACGTCCCGTCCGAAGCAGCGTCCGAGCCGGTCGCCCCACGCGTGCAACAGGCGGTGGTCAGCGAATTCGAGCTGGACGACGCTTCCGCTGCGTTCCTGGCCCAGCTCGATGCAGCGGCCGCGCAGTTCGACGTGGAGCGCCCGCAGGCACCGACAGCGGCAGCCGATGCGCGACCCGCGCAGGCAAGCGCTGAACCGGTATCCAGCCAAGGTGCTCTGGAGGCTGCCGACGCCGGCATTTTCGGCGGTTTTGGCGATAGCGATATCGACGACGATATCCGCGACGTGTTCCTGGAAGAATTCGACGAAGAATTGGTCAACCTGGGGCAGCTGTTGCCGGTGTGGCGCGCCGCGCCCACCAACCCGGAAACCCTGCGCCCGATCCGCCGCGTCTTCCATACCCTGAAGGGCAGTGGGCGTCTGGTCGGTGCCAGCGTGCTCGGCGAGTTCAGCTGGAAGATCGAGAGCATGCTCAACCGCGTGCTCGATAATTCGCGGCCTGCCAGCCCGGCGGTCGTGTCAATGGTCGAACTGGCCTACGCGGTGTTGCCGCAATTCAATGCCGCGCTGCGCGACCAGGGCCGCATCAGCGCCGATCTGCCTGAAATCCAGGGTATCGCCGAGCGCGTTGCTGCTGGCGAAGAGGTCTACTACGTGCCCGCAGCCGCGGCACCGGTGGCCGGCGCCGTTGCGATTCCGGCGGCAGCCGCAGGCGTGTTTGCCGCCAGCGGTGGAACGCCGGCTTCGGTGGACAGCGTGCTGCGCGAGATCCTGGAAGCCGAGGTCGCCACGCATCTGGACACGGTCAACGGCTGGCTGCAGGCCAGCCAGGCCGAGCCGCAGTTGGCGACCGAAGAAGTGCTGCGCGCCGTGCACACGATGAGTGGCGCGTTCGCGATGACCGACGTGCCGGAAATCACCTTGGTGACGACGCCGGCCGAAAGCTACGTCAAGCGATTGCTGGCCGCGTCTGTCACGCCGTCGGCGGAGGGGCTCGAAGCGCTCACCGCCACCGCTGCTGCGATTGCCGCCACGGTGACAGCGCTACGCGCCGATGCGCCGTTGATTCCGTCGTTCGCACCGTTGACCGAGCGCTTGCGCGCGCTGGTGGACACCTTGCCGGAAGCGCAGTGGCCGCCGCAGGCGTTCCTGGACGAGTTGGACGATGTCGACGCCCCGGGCGCCACGGTGGACGGCAGCGATGCCCCGGTCGAACTGACCGGTGCGCAGGATCTGTCGCAGTACCTGGATGCCGGCGCGCTGCCGTCCGACGCGCCCGCATCGACGCAAGATGCCGAAGACGCGCAGCCGCAGCCGGACGACGCGCCGATTGCCGTGGACGAGCTGGCCGAGGCCGAGGCCGAGCGTGATTCGGCACTCGCACTGGACGCGCCTGCACCGCATGCGGTCGACAACGCCAGCCATGCCGCCGTGCACGAAGATGTCCACGCCTCTGCCGAGTCTGTGCCCGCATCGAGCGGCGACGCGCCGGTACCGGTCGCCGCATCCGGGCAGCTTGCCGATGCGCCGCACGGCGATGCTACGCCAGACGAAGAGGCAGACCGGGCCGCATCGCAGGGCATCGATGCACACGACCTGCCGGCCGACGAGCCGCTGGTCGAAGCCGAGGCCTGGGACGCCACCGAACTGCAGCATGCGCAGACCGCACCGCACGCTCACGCGCCGGGCGAGCACGCGGCAGAGCCCGGTGAGGCGTCTGCCGAGGTTGTCTCCAGCGGGCATGACGCCGACGCGACCAGCACGCACGCCGACGGCATTGCGGTAGACGAGTTGGCCGATGCAGAAGCTGCCTTGGGCGGTGCGCAGACGCTGGCTGCAGCCGATGCCGAGCAGGCAGTGGACGCGCAGGCACAGCATGTGCCCGCGCACGACGATCAGGTTACGGCAGACACTGACGAGGCGGTCGAGAGCATCGAAGCGCCGGAGGCCGTGCACGCCGACGCTGCGTTGGCTGATGACGCCAATGACGCCAATGCAACGACCGCCGAAGACTGGACCCCGGAAACCGCAGCGCCGGACAGCGTGCCGGCCAATCAGCCTGGCCACGAACCCGACACGCAGGAACATGCGGGCGAGCAGCCGGTAGACGAGGCGGCGCAGCACGGCGATGCGGCACGGCTGCAGGGTGGCGAACCGGATGCGGGCCAAGACCAACCTCTGGAAGAAGCGGCGCAGCTGGGCGAGCACGCAGAGGCACAAGCGCATGCGTCTGCGAATCAACAGATGGATTCGGGCGATGGCGCGTCTGCCGATGCGCAGCAGCACGTCCACGAGCAGGTGCCGTCTGACCAGTACGTCGATGCCGACGAGCAGCTGCAAACGCACGCGCAGTCCGACCAACACGCTGGCGACGCCGAGCACGCGACCGATCACGAGCGCGTCGAGACCGCGCATTCCCAAGCGCAGCACTCCGAAGCCGAGCATGTGGCTGCCGAGCATGCCGACGCAGAGCATTCCGAAGCAGAGCGCGCAGACGCCGACCGTGTTGGCGCCGCGCAGGCCGATGCCGGCGTCCTGCCCGATCACACCGTCGAATCGGTGCAGGCATTCGAAATGGCGCATGCGGCCGATCAGGTGGAAGAGGCGGGCGATCCGCAGTCGGACACTGCGCCGGAGCTGCACGACACGCAGGCTGTCACCTCCGACGACGCGGCGCAGGCCGGCGCGCAGGCCGCAGTCGATGCGTTTGACGTGGTCGATCACGCCGATCACGCCGAGCGCGCAGAACAGTTCGAAAGCGCAGAACAGTTCGAAAGCGCAGAACACGCAGCGCACGCCGAACAAACGGAAGCCAGCGACCACGCCGGTGCCGATCAGCATGCCGACGACTCCGCAGATCAGCACGCTACCGGCCGCAGTGCCGACGAGCCGGAAGACACCACCGCCGCTGCGTTCAGCGCCCCGGTCGACGATGCGGGGCGTGCCGGTACGGCTAGCAACGATATCGGCGCGGCATTCGATGCCGGCCCGCTGAACTTCGATCAACTCGACGGCGAGCTGGTCGACATCTTCGTCGAAGAAGGTCGCGACCTGCTGGACCATTGCGATGGCCTGATCGCCCGCATGCGCGAAGTGCCGGGAGACCGCGATGTCCTCAACGGACTGCAACGCGATCTGCACACGCTCAAAGGCGGTGCGCGCATGGCCGGCATCAACGCCATCGGCGATCTCGGTCACGCGATCGAATCGCTGCTCGAAGCCGTGGCCGCCAACCGCACCGACATCGATCGCGACGACGTGCGTCTGTTCGAGCGGGGCTTCGACCGCCTGCATCAGTTGCTGACCCGCACCGGCATGCACCGTGCGGTGACGATGCCGACCGATCTGGTGGAAGCCTTCGAAACCCGTACCCGTGGCCGCAATGCCGCAGCGCCCAGCGACGCCGATGTCCGCGCGATCGCCAAGGCGTCGGTGGAACCGGCGCCGCTGTCCGCTCCGGTTCCGATGGAGGGCCAGGCCGAAGAAGACTTCCTGCCGCGCGTGCAGCAGGAGCAGGTGCGCGTGCGCGCGGACCTGCTCGACCGCCTGGTCAACCACGCCGGCGAAGTGGCGATCTACCGCTCGCGCCTGGAGCAGCAGTTGGGCGCGTTCCGTGGCGCCATGGGCGAACTGGATCGCACCAACGCTCGTCTGCGCGATCAGTTGCGACGTCTGGATCTGGAAACCGAAGCGCAAATCGTCGCGCGTTATCAGCGCGAACAGGACCAGGGCGATCGCACCTTCGATCCGCTGGAACTGGACCGCTTCTCCACCCTGCAGCAGCTCAGCCGTGCGTTAAACGAATCGGCGGCCGACTTGGGCGGCTTGCAGGGCGTGCTGGAAGATCTGTCGCGCCAGTACGACGGCTTGCTGCAACAGCAGTCGCGCGTCAGCTCCGAACTGCAGGACGGCCTGATGCGCGCGCGCATGGTGCCGTTCGACGGTCTGGTGCCGCGTTTGCGTCGTGTGGTGCGTCAGGCGGCCAGCGACACCGGCAAGCAGGTGCATCTGGTGCTGGAAGGCACCCAGGGTGAACTGGATCGCAACGTGCTCGATCGCATGGTCGCGCCGCTGGAACACATGCTGCGCAACTCGGTGGCGCACGGGCTGGAAACGCCCGAGCAACGCCGCGACGCAGGCAAGCCGGAAGAAGGCAGCATCGCGATCCGTCTGCGCCGCGAAGGTTCGGAAATCGTGCTGGAAGTGGCCGACGATGGCGCCGGGCTGGACCGCGAGGCGATCCGTCGCCGCGGCGAAGAGCGCGGCCTGATCGAATCGGGCCAGGAGCTGAGCGAGGCCGAACTCGATCACCTCATTTTCGCCTCCGGCTTCAGCACCTCCGAGCAGGTCAGCCAGTTGGCCGGCCGTGGCGTGGGCATGGACGTGGTGCGCAACGAAGTGCGTCAGCTCGGCGGCTCGGTGGATATCCACTCGGTACGCGGGCAGGGCGCCACCTTCACCTTGCGTCTGCCGCAAACGCTTGCGGTCACCCAGGCGGTGTTTGTCCGCATCGGCGAAACGACGTTCGCGGTGCCGGTGGGTTCGGTCAGCGGTATCGGCCGCATCTCGCGCACCCGTTACGAGTCGGGCGAGGGCGGGTATCACTACGCCGGCGAAGAGTACGTGCTGCACGACCTCGGCTCGTTGGTCGGCCAGCCCGCCGCGCGTGCCGATGGTCAGGCGCAGGTGCCGTTGCTGTTGGTGCGTGCGGGCGACCTGCGTGCCGCGGTGGCCATCGATCAGGTGCTGGGCAACCGCGAAGTCGTGGTCAAGCCGGTGGGCCTGCAGATCGCCTCGGTGCCGGGCATCTACGGCGCCACCATCACCGGCGATGGCCGCGTGGTGGTGATCCTGGACGTCGCCCCGCTGGTCCGTCGTTTCCTGGCCCAGCCGGCGCGTCCGTCGCTGGAAACCCAGGCCGAAGCGCAGCGCCAGGTGCCATTGGTGATGGTGGTCGACGATTCGCTGACCATGCGCAAGGTCACCAGCCGCGTGCTGGAACGCCACAACCTGGACGTGTCCACCGCACGCGACGGTGTCGAGGCGCTGGAACTGCTCGAAGAGCGCGTGCCCGACCTGATGCTGCTGGATATCGAAATGCCGCGCATGGACGGCTACGAGCTGGCGACCGCGATGCGGGCCGACCCGCGCTTCAAGGCGGTGCCGATCGTGATGATCACCTCGCGCAGTGGCGAGAAGCATCGCCAGCGCGCCTTCGAGATCGGCGTGCAGCGTTACCTGGGCAAGCCCTACCAAGAGTTGGATCTGATGCGAAACGTGTATGACCTGCTGGGGATCGCCCGTGTCCGAGACTAATGGCGCAATGGGAACTCCGGTTGCTTTGCTGGGCCGTCCCGGTCAGGCGCGCGAGCGCCTGCGCGAAGCGCTTGGCCTGGCCGGTGCGCAGGTGGTGCTGGAAGACGAGCCAGCGGCGGTCGACGTGCAGATGCTGCGCGACGCCGAGCCGGTGGCGGTGCTGGTGGCACTCGAACCGTCCATCGAAGACGCGCTCGAAGCGCTGGAGCCGGCCTTCAACATGCCTGGCGTCACCGTGATCTTCGACGAGGCCGAACTGACGGTGCGTCGCGAAGGCTGGGAAGCGCAGCGTTGGGTGCGCCATCTGGCCGCCAAACTGCACGGCCATGCCGACGTGCTGCCGCCTGGCACCGAGAGCGAACCGTCGCTGCAGCCCGAGCCGGGTCTGGCGCTGGTCGCGCACCAGCACTCGGACCTGCAGCTGGATCAGCACCTGGAAGCGGCCGCGCATGCGTTCGACAGCGTGCCTGGCGATGCCTTGTTCTCGCACGCCTCCATGCATGAGGCGGCACCGGTCGCTGTGGAAAAGCCGGGCCCGACGCTGGGCGATTCCAGTACCTGGGGCCTGGTGGACGAGGTGGCCGTGGTGGTGCGCCCGCGCGCCGAACCCGACGTGGCGGCCCTGTCCACCGGCGGCTTGTCGCTGGTGGATCTGGAGTACAGCGGCAGCGTCACCGGCGCAGTGCTGGTCGTCGCTGGCATCGGTGGGCCGGATGCGATCCGTCGCTTGCTGGCCGCATTGCCGTCGGAATTCCCGCGCGCGGTGCTGGTGCGCATGACCCTGGATGGCGGCCAGTACGGCAACCTGGTGCGGCAGATGGGGCGCGTGTCTGCGTTGCCGGTCGAACTGGGTGAACCGGGACAAGTGGTCGCACCGGGCAAGGTGTATGTGCTCTCCGACGAGGTCGGCGTGCAACAGCATGCCGGCGCGCTGGCGTTCGTGGCACCGGCCGATCCGGCCGGGCTGATCGCGGCGCTGCCGCCGGCCGACAGCGCGGTGCTGATGCTCAGCGGTGCCAACGAGGCGCTGGTGGAGGCATCGCTGGCATTGGCCGAGCAAGGCGGCTGGTTGGCCGGGCAATCCACCGATGGCTGTTACGACCCCGCGGCCGCGGCGCGTCTGGCGCGGCAAGGCATTCTGACCGGCGACCCTGCGCGGTTGGCGCAGGCGCTGGCACAGCGTTGGCCGGCATAAGCCGGGCGCTCCCTTTCGAATCGGAATCATGCGATGAGCTACGCCAATAACGACGAAATCCGCGGCGTCCTGATCCAGGCCGGTAGCGAGCGCGTGCTGCTGCCGAACGCGACGGTGGCCGAGGTGATGTCGCGTGTGGCGGTCGAGCCGCTGCCCGACATGCCGCGCTGGGTGGTCGGACGCATCGACTGGTACGGCTGGAAGGTGCCGCTGCTGTCGTTCGCGCGCCTCAGCGGCATGGGCGAAGAGCCCACCGCGGTCAACAACAAGGTCATCGTGTTGAAGGCGTTGGGCGGCAACCCGGCGTTGCCATATTTCGCGCTGCTGACGGCCTCGTTCCCGCAGCTGATTTCGGTGCCGCGCGATGGCCTGCTGGCCGATGCCTCGGAAGATGCGCTGCCCGACGGTGTGCACATGCGCGTGTTGCTGGGCGAGCAAAGCGCCCTGTTGCCGAACCTGGACGCCATCGAAGCGCAGGTCGGCCAGGCGCTTGCGGTCGCTGCCGTCTGAGAGCGGGCGGCACACCTGCTGTGCTCGCTGCCAGGCGGGTGCAGTCGCCTCGCGCAGTGGATGGCGCCGTGCTCTGAATGATGCGCAGTGAGGGTGTTGCTGACAGGCGGGCACTCCATCTCGTGCATCGGACGACGCACTGCTATGGAGACGGCTTGCGGAGCATGATCGTATGCATCAGCCGGATGCACCTCGCAGCAAGATGACATGCATGGTTGAGGCGCGGCCGTCATGAGTCTTCCGCGATTTGCGCCGATCCGCCGTGCCGATGGCGTGGTGCTTTGCGATCTGGCCGTTGTCGATCCGGCCGCAATGGCCGACTACCACACGCGTAACCGCGTCCATCTGGCCGATGCGATGCCGCTGCGGCCGCCCGCGTTCTACACCGTCGAGGGTTGGCGCCGCCTGTGCGTGGCATACCGCAGCGCGATGCCTGGCGAGCGTGAGCTGCAACTGGTCTTGTTGCAGGGCGAGCACGTGATCGGCACCACCGGGTTCACCCAGATCCAGCGCGGCGCGTTCCAGGCGTGCCACATGGGCTATGGCCTGGACGCGGCGCAGCAGGGACGCGGCTTGATCCAGTGGGCAGCCTCGCAAGGAATTGCCTTTGCCTTTGGCCCACTCGGCCTGCACCGGGTGATGGCGCAATACGTGCCGGAGAATCTACGCAGTGCGCGTGTGCTGCAGCGGCTGGGTTTTCAGATCGAAGGCTATGCGCGGCGCTATCTGCAGTTGAATGGCCACTGGCGCGATCATGTGCTCACCAGCAGGTTGCGCGACGACGGCGCTCTCGGCGAAGGCACGGTGGATGGTCGGCCGCTTTCAGGTCACAGTGCCCGGGAGCTCGATCCGTCATCCATCGGTGGCTAGATTGCTGTCTTGCGCAAGCACGATCTGCGTTGGCCAGCCACGTTATGTGAGCTGATTGCGCAACTGTCTCGCCCAGGTCTGCACGGCCGCTGCAGTCGGCGTGGCCGCCATGATGCGGAGCGTGATCGGTATCTGCGTGCTCCCGGAAACAGCATGGTCCGCCAGCCAATCGCTTGGCGATGTGGAAAATTTCAGCAACGTCGCTTCATCGCGGGGCAAGCGCGCTGTGATCCGTGCCTGCCGCGAGCGCGCCACTGGCCTGCACATCGTCGTTGTGCACGGCGATGGGTGCAGGCAGTGGGGGCGGCGCCATCGCGGCTTGCGCATCGTCTAGCGCCGGCTCCGGCACCGTCTAAGCGGCATCTCGTCTGGCGCGGAGGCAGGGGGGCAGACAGGTGCGGGACGTGGCGCGCTGACCGGGACCGGCATCGCCTGGATGGGGGGCGCGGCGGACCGGGTGCCGATGGCGTTACCAATGCCCGCGCGCGGACGGGTACCGCAAGCTGACCTTGCATTCCGAGCGCTGCGCTGCCTTGCCGGGCCGCCGCACTTGCGCGGGTAGTGGCACAGATTCGCTGCGCGACCGTTCGCTGATCGATGCAGCGGATGCGTGCGAGCAGGCGCCCAGCAACAAGGCGAGCCCAGTCAGGCTGTCACGTGACATGGGAATCTTTTGCAGGGCGAGGTGGGATGGATGGACGACCGGACAGCCCTAGGTTGCGCCTCTGTCAATGAAACGGGCCAGTGCGGCGAATGGGGTCAACCGGATGGAAGTTTTTTTCGGTACCCCCGCGTTGGCTGGTGCGATGCGGTCGACCTCTCGCTACAAGCGTCTGGCGTTGAAACCCTTCTTCCACCGGCAGAAGGTGGCGCGCAGCGCCGGATGAGGGTGCGACGAAGAGGACATCCTTGGCTGCGTCATCCCCTGATCCAACGCCGATCCAGCGTGGCCGCGCATGGCACCGTCCGTTGCCCGCCGCCAGCCGGATCCATGCATCGGAGACGCAGCGGCTGAGACAGGGTTAGCCCAGCCAGGCAAGGGTTATGCACGGATCCGCATGCGACAACGCCGCAATAAGGTTTATCCGCACGCCACGCTGTCGCATGATGGAAGGCTGGTACCGCACTGCGCGGCCGCTCGTTTCCGTCATGGAGTCATCCGCATGCTTCAACGCCGTCACTTCCTCAAGAGCGCCACGCTAGGCGCGATTGCGTCCGGGTTGGCCGGCTGGGGCGCCCGCGCGCAAGCCGCGGCAGGCGCCACGCCAGGCATGCGGCCGACGGCGCTGCCGCGTGGTGCGGCGCGGGTGATCTCCACCTGGGATTTCGGCGTCGCCGCCAATCAGGAAGCCTGGAAGATTCTCAGCAGCGGCGGTATTGCGCTGGATGCGGTGGAGGCCGGCGTGCGTGTGCCGGAAGCGGACCCGAACAATCCTACCGTCGGCCTGGGCGGTTATCCGGATCGCGATGGCCGGGTAACGCTGGACGCCTGCATCATGGATCACCTGGGCAATTGCGGCGCGGTGGCATCGCTGGAAGACGTGGTGCACGCCATTTCGGTGGCACGTGCGGTGATGGAGAAAACCCCGCACGTGATGTTGGTGGGCGACGGCGCGCGTCAATTCGCCTTCGAACAGGGTTTTCCGAAAACCAAGCTGTTGACTCCAAGCTCGGAAGCGGCCTGGAAAGAGTGGTTGAAGAGCTCCAAGTATTCGCCCGAAGCCAATGTCGAAAATCGCGCCTGGCGCGATGCCAAGTTGCCCGGCGGCAAGGACAATCACGACACCATCGGCATGCTGGCGCTGGATACGCACGGCAATCTATCCGGTGCATGCACCACCAGCGGCATGGCGTGGAAGATGCACGGCCGCGTGGGCGACAGCCCGGTCATCGGCGCGGGCCTGTACGTGGACAACGACGTGGGCGGGGCGACCTCGACGGGTGTGGGCGAGGAGGTGATCCGCAACGTCGGCAGTTTTGCGGTGGTGGAAATGATGCGGCAGGGCAAATCGCCCGCCGATGCCTGCCGCGAGGTGGTGATGCGGCTGATCCGTCGCAAGCCGGAGCTGACGCGCACATTGCAGGTCGGCTTTCTGGCAATGAACAAGCGCGGCGAAGTGGGTGCGTTCGCGATCCAGAAGGGCTTTAGTTACGCGGTGTGCGACGCGCAGCGGCAGGATCTGCTGGTGCCTGGCGAGAGCCATTACACCAGCGAGCCGGCGACATGAGTGCGTTGGGATTGGAAGTGGCTGCCGATTCGGTGGCCTCGGCATTGGCCGCGCAAGCAGGCGGTGCGATGCGCGTGGAGCTGTGCGGCGGGCTGGATGGCGGCGGGCTGACGCCGTCGTTCGGCACGTTGGCGGTGGTGCGCGAGCGTTTGCGGATTCCGCTGTATGTGCTGATTCGTCCGCGCGTGGGCGACTTTGTGTTCGACGCCGCCGAAGTCGAGGTGATGCGCCGCGATGTGGAGCAGTGCGTCCGGCTGGGATGCGATGGCGTGGTCCTTGGCGCGCTGAACCGGCATGGGCAGGTCGATCTGGCGACAATGCGCGTGTTGATGCAGGCAGCAGGGTCGTTGGGGGTGACATTTCATCGCGCGATCGATGTCAGTGCCGACCCGTCGCGCGTGCTGGAGGATGCAATCGCGCTGGGGTGCGAGCGGGTGCTGACCTCGGGCGCACGTGCGAGTGCGCTGGAGGGCATCGACACCATCGCCGCGTTGGTGCGGCAGGCAGCCGGGCGCATCGGCATCATGCCCGGTGCCGGGCTTTCCGAGCACAACATCCGCGCCCTACGGCAGCACACCGGCGCCCACGAATTCCATGCGTCGGCGCGTGGCGTGATCGCCGCCCAGGTGCCGTCGCCGCACCCCTATATCCATGATCTGGGCGGAGACTACCAGCGGACCGATACCGCGCGGGTACGACGGATGGTGGACGCGTTGCAGCAAGCGTGAAACGCGCGCAACGCTCCGTTCGGCCAGGGAGGCGTCGCCTGACTTGCGCAGGCACATGACGGCGATGCTCGATTGGCGACGGCGCATCTCGTGTTTGCCCTTTACTGATCGCGTGAAGGTGCCGGGCTTGTTTGCTGTTCGTCATCAGCGTCGTCGCTGACCTGCTCTGGAATGTGCAGCGTGAAGTCAGGAAAGGATGTACGGTCTTGCGGGTGTGCGTTGACGATCAGCTCGCGGGTCTTCCACATCTGGACTGCCTTGGCCAGCGACGCTGCGTCGAGCTGGCTTGCTTCGTGATAAACGAACTGCCCGAGATGATCGACGATGCCCAGGTGCGCGCTCTGCTGCGCCTTCCAGTTGCTGACGTTCGTGTAATGGAGGCGGAGGCCTTCCTCGCTCTCGTCTTCGATTCTGGGGGATGGGCCTGCCATGTCGCTCACGCATTGCAGGAAATGGGGATCCCTGCTTTCTTCGAGCATTTTCTGCAATACCGGAATCTCGCCGAAGGTGGTGGGAGTGCCGGGCGGGCGCTTTTCTGGAAGATAAGATGGGGCACCTTCCAGAAAGGGATTTCTTTCCTCATCGATGACCGTGCTCAGCATGGCCTGTGCGGTGTCTTCGATGCGTTCGAGCGCAACCTTGTTCAGTTCGAGCGCAACCTGACGATGCTGGTCGAGCTGCGCTTGGAGATGCGGCGGCACCAGGATGATGCAGTTGGCAGGTAATCGGGCGATCAACGAGGGCAGTCTGGAGAGATTGACGCAACCTCGCAGATCGAGTTTTTCCAGCTGCGTCAGGCGGTGAATGTCCAGTGGCAGCGTGAGCAGGTTGCTGCAGTCTTTCAGAATCAGTCGCTTCAATGGCGCACTGCCGCCGAAAATCGGCGGATAGCTGCGCAGCGCGGTGCAGCCCCGCAGATCAAGCTCCTCCAACTTTGGCAGTTGATGGATGGCCGGGCCAAGGGCGGACAGCGGCGAGTTGCGTATCTTTAGGCTTTTCAGATTTTGCAGGTTGGCGATGGACGCCGGAAGCGATGTGATTCCGGTCCGTTCCAGCCGTAGGCTCTGCAGGTTGACCAAGCCCTGGTGCTCGCCGGATGCATCGGTGCTTGCCAGGTGCTCGGGAAGTTCCGTCAGTTCCGGGCAGGCGCGGATGGAGAGCTCGCGTAATCGGCTGAGGCTTGCGATGGATGCAGGTAGCGCGCGAAGCGGATTGCGTGCCAGCGTCAGTGTTTCCAGGCCCGCAAATTGCTGCATGGTGTCCGGGAGCTCCATCAACCCTGCCGCGTCGATCGTCATGTGTTGCAGATGAGAAAGACGGAATGCCTGGTCGGGAAATTGCGGCAGCGGAACTGAGCGCAGCTCCAGCGCGACCTGCTCCGGTGCGGTTGCGTCCTCCAGCAGGTCGGTTGTCGCCTTCAGCGCCCGGCTCGTTCTTCTCTCGACCTCCGGGTTGTTGCTGTTGGCCTGGCGCCATGCGCTGTGCCAGCGATTGCGATCTGCGCTGTAGTGTCGTTGCCATTGCGACAGCACGTCGCGGTAAGGGCGAATCGCTGGGGAGCGCCGTAATGGTGAAGCGCCCACGGTCGGTGGCATACGGGGGCGCACCGGCCGCAAGTGCTGCGAATCGGTGGTGACGGAGTGGAAGCGAGCGCGTTCTATGTCGCTGAGCTGTGGCAATTCCGGGGTTTGCAAAGGATGTCCAGCCGCCTCGTTCATCCGCGCGGCGCTGCCGGATCCGCCGTAGGGAAGTGGGGGAGCGGATGTGGTTGGCCGGCGAGAGGTCTCGGCATCGGCAGGCGTTGCCGACGGTCGCCCGGACCGGCCACCAGGCACATATCTGGTCAGGCCGCCGAGCATGCCGCTAGGGCGCTCGGGCGCGGGATGTGCGGGTGGGACACTGCGCGCGGGCGCATCTGCATCGGACGCATTCTGCTCCCGCAGTCCTAACGGCGTGCCCGGCGGGCGTGGTTGATCGACGCGTCGCATCGCATTCCTCTTCTTGGCTGTCGCTCGATGACGATGATCGGCATGCAACGCGATTGGCGAATTCCGAGGGGCGAAGTCGTCGTCATCATGACGAAGGATCGGCGGCGTGGGCGCATGCCGTTGTGCAGCGCTCAGGCAGCATTGTGGGGACGGGCGCCTGGCAGGGGCTGCACTCGCCGAACCGCGTGGGATCGAGCACCACATGCTTGATCCGTCGGCGCTTCCAGGTGTAGCTGACATGCACCAACCCATCGCGGGTCTGGATCACGGCCGGATAGGAAAATTCATCGCCGGCGCTGTCTTCCAGGGTCAGCACGCGTTGCCAGTGCACGCCATCGTTGGAGACGGCAACGGCCAGGGTGCCGCGCCCGTCCCACCAGTCCTTGCCGGCAATGGCCGGGTTGTAGACCAGTAACGCACGACCGTCGTGCAGCACCACCGCGTCGGTGCCGGAGTTCGGGTTTTCCACCTCCAGCAAGTACATGGGCTGCCAATGCAGGCCGCCATCGAGTGAGAACGTGCTGAAAAGCTTGTTTTGCTGGCTGCGGCCCAATGCCTGCAGGCGGCCATCCGGATACATCAGCAGGCTGGGCTGGATCGCGCCGATCGCCTTCGCGTCGTTGAGCGGCATGCCGCGTTGCCAGTGCACGCCGTCGTCGTCGCTCCATTCCAGATGCGCGCGCCAGCCGCGGTCTTCGCTGCTGCTGGGCGCCAGGATGCGACCGTTCGGCAATTGCACCGGCTTATTCTTGATCGGCCCAAGAATGCCGTCGGCCAACCGCTGCGGTGGCGACCAGTGCGCGCCATCGTCAGTGGAGAGCAGACGCAGCCCCCACCATTGGCGCGGATTGGGTCCGAGCTTGTAGTACAGCTGCACCGGCCCGGTGGCCGATTGGAACAACACCGGATTCCATGCTGGCACTGCAGTGCCATCGACGCCGGCGTGTGCGCCATCGGCGATAGGGCGTGGGGTCTGCCATTGCTGCGGGCCGCGCTGAGCGAGCCAGATGCCGACATCGGCCGCACCTTCGTGCTCACCGCCGAACCAGGCAGCCAGCAGATGACCATCGCGCGTTTCCAGCAAGGTGGAGGCGTGAGCCTGCGGCGTGGGAGCCGGGTCGGCGATGAACTCGCTGAGCACGATCGGCGAAGGCGGCAACGCAGGCGATTGCGCCTGTGCGGCAACCGCACCCAGGCTTGCAGCAAGGCTCGCAATGAGACGGCTCAGCAGGCGTGGCGGATGCATCGTGGTCCAGTCCTGTGCCAAGTTTAAAGAGACCTCTTTATTATCTCTTAAATACCACGTGTTCCGTCCGTCGAGGCGGCTTGGTCGAAATGCATCACCAGACGCATAGCGATGTGGCCGCTCTGCTCCGACTGCTACTAGCTGGTGGCACCTAGCCTGACCCTGGCGCGACTGTGTACACGGCCATCGTGCAGCATTGCCGCGGTAAAGCCTTCAGTGCAGCGATAACTCAGCCGCATTGCACCCGCGCGCACGATCACACCGAGGTTGCGACGCGCGCTGAAGCGTGGCAATGCGAGGGTCGAGTTGCGCGCGCGCCGGCCGCTATCGTGATGGCACAGCGAGCGTGGTGTGGCGGTTCGCCGGCGGCGATGCGGGGAACATAACCGCGATGCGTTCTTAGCGCCGATGGGCCTGCACAACACAAATCGCCGTGCATCCATTCACTCAGGAGTGCATTGATGGCTTTTCCAACCGCAGTCAATCCGCAGATCACCGATGCCGTCACCCAGACCAACGTCAAGGTCGTTGGCGAAGCGCCAGCGGTTGCAATGAGTTCGATTTACCAAAGCATGGCCCATTCGAGCGGCATCCTGTTTCAGAATGCGGTCGCTGCACAACAGCAGCAAGACACCTTGGCGCAGGCGGCCACCAATCAGGGCGTGATCCAGACCTACGGTGTCGATACGGGCGCTTGCGCGGCAGATGTCGAGAACGTTGCGCAAGGTGGTGCCGCAGACAATCTGAACAGTCTGTTGACCGTGCTCAGGTCGTTCGACACTGCAAAGTAACCGCCTCTGGCGACAGCGTCACGGCTGTCGCCACGCTTGCTCGCGCAAACGCGTCGCTCAGGCGGCGTTGTCGTCGCGCATTTGCGGCGGCAGCAGCGTCTGCGGCTTCTTGGCCGATTCGGTCTGGCACAGGAACGTCATCAGGTGTGCGGCTTCGGCACTGCCCATGGGCTTGCTGTGGATCTGCTCGGCGAAGGCGTTTTGGGTGTGCTCGGCAACGGCGGAAACGGACTCTTGTGCAACGGTAGACGACGACATGCAACGCTCCTGGAACCTGCAATCAAGCCGTCTACGTCGCAAGCAAGCGCATCCGTAACGGAGTCAGCCGGTGATATTGCCTGGAATCTGTGCCGTCCGATACCTCGACGGTACGCGGGCGGCGCAGCGGCACCGGACGTTCTGATAACGGCGGCTGCGGCGAGGTCTAAAGCGCCATCGGCTGAAATCTGCTCCGTCGGTTATTTTTGATTGCCCAATAGGGCTGAAGGCGATGGGCGTCTTGCTAGAACGCGGGGGCTCAACAGCTGGATTGCTGTGCCGGCGCGTCCTGGCGCATCGCCAGCTCCGCCAGGCCATCCATGCGGCGGCTTGCATCTTGCCAATCCGGCGTGGAGGTAACCAATGGCGGGCTTTCTCCGGGATAAATCGCGTGACGCGTGGTTGGGCCGGAGCGTTCGTTTACGGAATCGCGTGTTCGTCCCAGCAAGACTGGATGGAAAGGACAGGCACACCATCGCCGCTTTGCACCGGTTGGAGTTTGCTCATGCGCGTCCAGCGATCCATTGCACAGCATCTTGTCACACGCGATTGTGCGGCCGTCGAAACGCCGCCCGCAGCGGAATCGCCGCAAGATCGACAGGGTTGGCCACTGGGGCTGAACGCGCTGCAGACGCGACCACTGCCCAGACGCACACATCGCGATGAGAGCGAGCGACGAGTGCACCACGGGGATGCCAACGCCCGAGTTGCCGAAGCGGAGACGGCCTATGACGTCTTCGTGCTCGCCAAGTACGTGGCCGACCCCTTGCACGGAACCGCGGACAAAACGGCCGAATTGATCAACGACATTCCCCGCCGCGGCGAACCCGAGCACTCCGCCGAAGCCGGGGAGTCAGCGCATCCGCCTGCGCACCCACCGGCCGACCATGCAGCGGCACCGGATGGCCACCCGTCACACCCACCGCAGACCGCACATCCCGCACAGCCGCACGCTGCCCATGCCCCGCATGCGCCGACGCCGGAGGGACACCAAGCGCCGCATGCCGGTGCCGGGCATCCGGCGGATCCGCAAGCGGTTGGGCATGCAAAGGAAGGCGTCCTGCACGCCCTTGCCGAGGAAGGCGCCCCGGCAGGCGCATTCGATCTGGCGATGAGCCTGGGCATCAGCGGCGCGATGCTGCCGCTGTCGAGTCTTGCGATCTATGCCGCGTACAAGGAAACCCGTGAAGTCGCCGAGCAGCGCACGCACTTGCGGCAGCGGGAACGCCGCCTGCGCTCGGAGCAGGCGGCACTGCAGTCTGCCTTGGGCACGGCAGCGCCTGCAGGCGCTGCAAATGCGCACGCGCATGCGCTGAGCGAGGCGATCGATACCAACGCCTATCTACAGCGGCGAAATGCGCGCGACGGTGCCATCGCCGCGACCTCCATGGCCTCGGCCGGGGTGATCTTCACCAAGGCAGCGAGCGAACTCGGCATCCAGGGCGGGCTGGCAATCGCCAGCAAGAGCGCAAATGCGGCGGGCCTGGTGGGCCACAGCGCCGCTGCCGCAGGTGCTGCCTCTGCGGCGGGCATCGCCGGCAGCTTCGTGCTCGCGCCGTTGGCGAGCGTGGCGGCGACCGCATTGGGGGGCACCTTCCTGCACCAGTCGCGTCGGGAAAGGGCGCGTGTTGCCGTGGATGTCGGCAGGGTCGAGCGCTTCCTGCAAGACCTCGAACCTAGCGAGCTCAGTCCTGGCGCACAGCGATACCAGTACTTTGTGAGCACCAAGTTGGGCAAGTACGACCGCTTTGCGCATCGGTTCAACCAGTGGAACAAGGGCTTTGTCGTGGGTGGAATCACCTACACCGCCAGTACGTTGACCAAGGTCGGCGTCAGCGCGGCCGTCGTTGCCGGCGCCACGGTGGCCGCACCGGTGGGCACCGGCCTGATCATCGGCGCAGGTCTGCTCGGTGCGGCCACGATGGGGGTCGGCAGCCATCAATTCCTACTGGCGCACGGCAAGCAGAAGCGCTACCGCAGGTACCAGACCGAGGACATGCCTGGCGTCGATCGCGCGCTACTGGCGGTGGCGGATCTATTGCCTGCACGCGAGGCGGAGAGTGCCGCAGTCCAGGAAACGCCCAGCGTCGCCGACCAGTTGCAGCCAACCGCGCTCGGCGTTGCACTGACGCCAGTGGCGGAGGAATCAGCGGGGAGCGATGAAGACGATATCGTTGCAGAAGCCGATCCCGGCCTGGAGCCGAAGCATCGCCAAGGCGCCTCTGCCGCAGGTGATGCTCAACCGGCAATGCCGCAACCCGATGCTTCGGCTGCCGACGCAAGAGCGGCAGGCAATGCTGTTCCCCAACACGGTTTCGAGTTGCGGAGCGCGCTTTACGCCTGCATCGACGGGCAGGAAAAGGCGTTGGACGCGTTTCTGCAGAGCGGCGCCGACGACCTGCAGAAACTGCATCCGGCCAAGCCGCGCTCGACAGATCAGAGCAAGGGCTCGGTTCGAGCGGCACATGCGGCGCCGCTGAGTCGGCGCGTCAATGCCGCCCTGCGCGCAGCCGCGAACTACGGACGCGCGGTAGTGACCGGTAAGCCGCATCAGGCGCGAGGCAAGGCGATGCGCAGCCATGCCAAGCACAGCGCGGTGCTGACCGAAACCGCGCTTGCGCAGTGGCTGCAAACGCCCGGCTCGGTGAAGTCGCAGATCGCCTACATGCAATGCTGCCTCGAACTGCAGACGAAGTATCTCGACGCCAAGCTCGGCGCGCAGGCGGACCTTCCGCAGCCCGACGTGCACGACGATCCGCATTCTCATGGCCAAACGCCTGTTGCGACGGTCGATCGGGCGCCGGCACGTCTGCTGGCGCAATTGCACCAGGTGCGCACGCGCGACGACACCCAGCAGCGAGCGGTCAGCCTGATGCTGCAGGAACTGGAGATGGCCGAGCAGGAACTGGCAAACCCCGATGCGCGAAGCCAGGCGCGCGCCGCCGCCAGGATGCCCGGTTTGCAGCAGCGCCTGATCCGGGTGCTGACTTCGAACGCGATCGCGCCGCAAGAGGGCGTTGCAGGGTTCGCCCGGTTCTGCATGAAACAGGCCCGTCAGCACACGACCCATGTGCGCGGCACGCTGTTGGCGACCGAAGTCCAGGCAGCACGCATCCGCGAACAGGCCGCTGCCGCGACGCCTGCGTCCACGACCTGATGGCGGCTGTGCGCGCGCACATGCGTCGGCCGCCGCCGCCTCGTGAGACTCACTCCTTCGGCTTGAGCCACACCTGCTGCTTCAGGCCGCGCACGCTGGGGGTGGCGACATCGTCCAGATCGAAGACCACCACCGTGTTGTCACCCTTGCGCTGGAACGGCGCGGGGAAATACAGCGCGGTCTGCGGGCCGATGTTCCATTGGCGGCCCAGGTTGACACCGTTGGCCCAGGCGAAGCCCTTGCCGAAGGCGCGCATGTCCAGATAGGTGTCGGTCGGCGTGCCGATGCGCAGGGTGCCGCGGTGGAACGCCGGGCCTTGCACGGCCTTGCGGGTCCAGCCGCGGATGCTGTCGGGCGTGCGCATGGGCAGCGGGAAGGCCTGCCAGCCGGTGAGTTGCCGGTTGTCCAGCACGACCGGGTCGACCAGGCCGGCGCGGCCGTCGGCCATGCGCGTGCCGTAATTGATGCGGCCGCTGTTTTCGACCAGGACATCCAGGGTGTGCTGGCCTGCAGGAATCTCTACATCGAGGGACACCTGCTGCAAACGCCGTTCGACGCTGCCGACCGGTCGTTGATCCACGTATACGCGCGCCACATCGCGCACATCGCCCAGATACAGCGGGCCCTTGCGCGGGCCAGTGACGGTGGTGCGGTAGAGGATGTAGCCGTAATCCTGGCCGAACTGCTCCATCGGCTGCGGGGTGTCGATGGCGATCGGTGCGGGCAGGTTGTCCCAGAGCGAGGCCGATTCGCGCAGCGGCGTGTCTGGCAGCGTGGTGGTCGCGATCGGCGCCGGTAATGCGGGCGGTTGCACGCCGGTCACGCGGGCGATGGCATCGCGCATCAACGCGAACTTGGGCGTAGGGTGCCCGGCTTCGTCGAGGATGGCGTCGTAGTCGTAGCTGGTGGTCTGCGGCGCGTAGTGGTCACTGGGATTGTTCTGGAAATTGGCGCCATTCATGAAGCCGAAACTGGTGCCGCCGATAAACATGTAGAGATTGGCCGAGTGACCCTGGCGCAGGATCCACTCGAACTCCTCGGCCTGTTGCCTGGCATCGGTGGCGGCGTGCGGCTTGCCCCAATGGTCGAACCACCCGGCCCAGTATTCGCCGACCATGCGCGGTTGATCGGGGCGGAACTTGATCAGTTTGTCGAATGCGCTCTTGGCCTCGCCGGGTGCGAAGTTCACCACCGCCAGGGTGTCGGGCAAGGTGCCGTTGGCGAGCATGTCGGCGCCATCGGAGGTGAACAGCAAGGCCTTGTCGAAGCCGGCCTTGACGTACATGGCGCGGTTGTCGGCCATGTACGCGTGGTCGTCGGCGTAAGAGCCGTATTCGTTCTCCACCTGCACGGCGATGATCGGCCCACCATTGTGGTTGAGCAGCGGCTGCACCTGGTTGGCCAGTGCGTCCAGATACGCCTGGCTGGCGGCGAGAAAGCGCGGGTCGCGGCTGCGGACGCGGATGTTGCCCTTGCCGAACAACCAGGCCGGGTAGCCGCCGGCTTCCCACTCTGCGCAGGCATAAGGGCCGGGCCGCAGGATGACGTTCAACCCCTGCGCGGCGGCTTCGCGCACGAACACGGCCACATCGTTGTGACCGGAAAAATCGAACTGGCCTTGCTGCGGTTCCACCAGATTCCAGAACACGTAGGTTTCCACCGTGTTCAAGCCCAGTGCACGCGCTTTTTGCAGGCGGTCTTTCCAGTAGGCGCGCGGAATGCGCTGGAAATGGATGGCGCCGGAAAGCAGTTGGTAGGGCTTGCCGTCGCGCACGAACTGCGTGCCCTGCGTGCCGAAGTTCGGCCAGCGTTCGGTCTCTGCGGCTGTGCCGGTGATAGGAAGCGCGAACGCGAGGGCCAGGACGAGCGGTGCAAGGGTGGTGCGCAGCATGAGCGATTCTCGGCGGTAACCAATGACGGGTGATGGCGGTGGATGAGGTTTTGGGTGGATCGGTGTTGATGGTGTCCCTCATCCGCCCTCCGGGCACCTTCTCCCGCTTGCGGGAGAAGGAAAGGCAGCGGGCGCCCGCTTGCGGGAGAAGGAAGGCAGTGGGCGCCCGCTTGCGGGAGAAGGAAGGCAGCGGGCTCCCGCTTGCGGGAGAAGTGAAGGCAGCGGGCTCCCGCTTGCGGGAGAAGGGAACTAGCGGGAGCTGTCATGGTCAAGCTGCCGCGGCTGTGCGTCCGCTAGGCGAACGAGGGCGGGAGATCCTTCTTGTTGGCACCGAAGCTCAGATTGGGCGTGGACCCCATCTCGAACTCCAGGGTGCCGCCTGCGGCAAGATCGGCATGACGCAGCCAGGCACGGTTGGTCGGTGCGCCGTTCCACTTCAGCGACTGCACGTAGACGTTCTTTTCGCTGCTGTTGTTGGCAACGATGCGCAGCGTGCGGCCGTTGCCCACATCCAGTGTGGCGCGCTTGAACAAGGGGCTGCCCACGATGTAGTTGCCGCTAACCGGATCCACCGCATACAGACCCAATGCGCTGAGCACGAACCATGCGCTCATCTGCCCGCAGTCTTCGTTGCCGGACAGGCCGTTGCGTGCGTCGTGATACTGCTCGCGCAGCAAGCGGCGCACCATCGCCTGGGTCTTGTACGGCTGGCCGGCATAGGCGAACAGATACGCCACGTGATGGCTGGGCTCGTTGCCATGCGCGTACTGGCCGACCATGCCGTCGATATCCGGCGGTGCATCGGCGGGCAGTTCGGAGCTGGTGGAAAACAGCTCGTCCAGCTTGGCGACGAAACCGTCGCGACCACCGTACAAGTCCATATACCCGTACAGATCGTGCTGATTGAGGAAGGTGGCCTGCCAGGCGTTGGATTCGGTGAAATCGCGCCATTTGGCGATGTGGCCCATGCCGCGCGGGTCGAACGGCGTGGCCCAGCTGCCGTCGGCGAGCCGCGCCTGTACAAAGCCGCTATCGCGATTGAACACGTTGCGGTAGTTGCGTGAGCGTTCGCGCAGCGCGCGCGCATCGTCGCTGGCGCCGGCGGCGTGCGCCAGATGTGCACAGGCCCAGTCGTCGTAAGCGTATTCGAGCGTGCGGCTGACTGCTTCGTCTACCTTGTCGGCGGGGATGTAACCGAGCTTGCGGTACTCGCCCAGGCCATGCGTGGTGTCGTCCATCGCGCGTTTGCGGTATGCCGGCCACGCGGCCTTGTAGTCGATCCCGGTAAAGCCCTTGGCATGCGCCTCGGCCAGCACCACGGCGGAGTGATAGCCGATCATGCAGCCGGTCTCCACGCCCTGCAGCGGCCAGATGCCCACCCCGTCCGGGCATTCGTTGGCGCCGCGCACCAGGCATTGCACCAGGTCGGGCACGCGCTCGGGTTGCACCAAGGTCAGCAAGGGGTGCAGTGCGCGATAGGTGTCCCACAACGAGTAGGTGCTGTAGTTGTGATAGCCGGTGGGCGCGCTGTGGATCTGCAGATCCATGCCGCGGTAGCGGTTGTCCACGTCGGAGAACAGCGTAGGCGCCAGCAGGCTGTGATACAGGCTGGTGTAGAAGATGCGCCGTTGCGCGTCGTCATCGCTGTCGATGCGCACGCGGGCCAGTTCCTTTTCCCAGGCGGCGACGGCTTGCGCATGCACGCGCGCGAAGTCGAAGTCCGGCAATTCGGCATCCAGGTTGGCCAGTGCATTGTCGGCGCTGACGGCCGAGATGCCGACCTTGATCAGCAGCGGGGCGTCGGCAGCATCGGGGTAATGCAACGCGGCCTTGAGGTGGGTGCCGTCGGCGCTGCGCGTGCCGGCGGCCAGCGGTTGGTCTTCGTCGTACAACTGCACCTGTTTGAAGGGGCGCGACAGGCGCATGGCGAAATAGATGTAGCGGCCCTTGGCCCATTGGTACACGCGGCGTCCGCCGGTGAGCGTGCGTTCGTCGACCACGCGCAACTGCGCATCGCTGATGCGGGTGGGAATGCCGGGTTTGTCCTGCATGCCGTGGCACAGGTCGAGCAACACATGCGCCGGTTTGCCCTTGGGAAAGTGGTAACGGTGCAGGCCTGCCCGCGCGGTGGCGGTGAGTTCGGCATGCACGCCGCTGTCCTTGAGGCGCACGCGGTAGTAACCCGGCGATGCGGCTTCATCGGCATGGTCGTAGCGCGAGCGGTAGCCGGCGTCCGGGTTGTCGAGCGGGCCGGGCACCAACTTGACCTCGCCGGTGGCGGGCACCAGCAGGAAGTCCAGCATGTCGCCGATACCGGTGCCGGACAGGTGCGTGTGCGAGAAGCCCATGATCGAGCCATCGGACTCGTGGTACCCCGAGCACGAATCCCACACTGCGTTATAGGTGTCCGGGCTGAGCTGCACCATGCCGAACGGCAACGTGGCGCCGGGGAAGGTATGGCCGTGGCCGCCGGTGCCGATGAACACATCCACATGCCGGGTGAGGTCGGCGCGGGTACGCGCATCGGCCGGTAGCGCGTAGTTGCCGGCGCGCGCGCGCGCCAGGCCGGGCAGGCCGACGCTGCCGAACAGGGCTGCGGCGATGGCGCCTTGGAGAAAACCGCGTCGTGTTGCCATGTGTGTGGTCTCGGAATGTTGCGGGCCGATGCCGGGGCACCCTCATCCGCCCTTCGGGCACCTTCTCCCAAAGGGAGAAGGAAAGGTCAGAGGCTACGCAGCAGCTGGGGTTTGCGTTGATGCAGGTCGATGATCAGTTCGCCGAACAAGGTGTTGGCCCAGGCGAACCAGTCGCGGGTGAAGGTGTTCGGGTTGTCCTTGTCGAAGGCTTCGTGCATGAAGCCGGTGCCGGCGTGGGTGGTTTTCAACCACTGCAGGCATTGGCGCAGTTGCGCGTCGTCGTCGCTGACCAGCGCGTACTGAATGATCGACATCGGCCAGATCGTGCCCATGCCGCTGTGCGGGCTGCCGACGCCTTCGGCCGCCTGGCCGCGCGAGAAATACGGGTTGCGCTCGCTCCAGGCCAGCTGGCGCGTGCGCAGGAACACCGGGTCGGCGCGGTCGCAGCAGCCCAGGTAGGCCAGGCTGAGCAGGCCCGGTGCATTAGCGTCGTCGATGAACAACTGGTTGCCGAAGCCATCCACTTCGAACGCCCAGTACGCCTGCCCGTCGGCATCGCGTTGCTGGCCGAACTGGCGGGTGGCGGTTTCCACTTCGTCTGCCAACGCGGTGCACTCGGCGGCAAAGGCGGTGTCGCAATGCAAGGCGGTGCTGATCGTGGCCAGCTGCCGCAGCGAGGTCACCGCGAACAGGTTGGCCGGCACGAACAATGGAAACACGCAGGCGTCGTCGGAGGGGCGGAACATCGAGTGGATCATGCCATTGGGCTTGGTCGGCTGGCCGTAGCCTTCCAGCACCAGGGTTTCGGTGGCCAGCGGCGAAGGCCGCTGGAACACGTACGGGCCGCGGTCGTTCTTGCGCTGCTGCTCGCGGAAGGTCTTGACCACCACGTGCATCGCCGCGCGCCAGTCGTCGTCGAACGGTGCGGCATCGCCGGTGGCGCGCCAGTATTCGTGCGCAATGCGAATGGGGTAGCACAGCGAATCGACTTCCCACTTGCGCTCGCCCACACCGGGCTTCATTTCGGTGATGTCGTTGAGCGACCATTTCAGGCGCTGGGTCTGGCCATCGGGCAGAAACGCGTTCGCATACGGGTCGAGCGCGATGCACGCGGCCTGGCGCTGGATCAGGCCATGGAACATGCGCCGCAACGCCGGGTCGCGCCTGGCCAGCGGCACGTACGGGTGCACCTGCGCGGAGGAATCGCGCAGCCACATCGCGTGGATGTCGCCGGTGATGACGAAGGTGTCCGGCTTGCCGTTGCGGGTGCCGGTTTCCACCGTGGTGTCGAGGGTGTTGGGGTAGCAGTTCTCGAACAGCCAGGCCAGTTCCGGATCGGCAATGCGCGCCTTGATCTGCGCGATTTGCTGTTCGACCGCCTTGCTGACGAAGCGGCGCTGCGCCTTGGGCGGGCGCTTGCTGACAAAGCCGCTGGCTACGCTGGACGCGCCGGTGGCGGGCGCGGCCGCAATGGCGGGCAGTGCGGCGGCGAGCAGGCCGGCACCGGCACTGGCGCCTAGGAGTTGAAGGATGTCGCGGCGGGTGTGCATGACCTGGAACTCCTTGGATTTCGACTGCCGGCCTGCACACCAGTGCCGCTCCAGCGCCGCGCTACCCGCCGGCTAAGGATGAGACCTATGCATGACCAATTCCCGATGACCATACAACGTGTGCGCCAAATGTGCATAGTGCGGCCGCACAATTCTCCGCCGTCTGCGTGGCGGATTGCGCTGGGTCTTCGTTGCCGGCGGCGTTGAAACGCGCCGACGACCGGCACGCCAGTGTCATGACCCCACCGGCAGCGACCGCACGGCATCAACCCCGGTATCAGCCCACCGCATGTCCACGCCACTGTGCCGGCCCCGCGCAGTGGCCATCGTCGTGTGCGTGGCCGAACAACTCGTCCAGCAACCGCCGCGCCGGGCTCCATTCGCCGATCGCCGGGTGGATCAGCATGGCCTTGCAGGCGTCCAGATGGCTGCCGCTGAGCGCCGCCTCGATGGCGGCGTACTCGTACGCCTTGAACGTGTGCACCAGCCCCTGCACGGCGCTGGGCAGCGGCGCAGCCGGGACCGGCACGATGCGGTCGCGATCGATGTCTGCGGCGATTTCCACGATGTCGTCGTCGGCCAGCTCGCCCATCGCGCCCTGGTTGCGCACATTGACGACATGCCGCGCGGGCCGGGCGCCGGTCAGCGCGCTCATCACGTCCACCGCGATGCGGTGATAGCCGGTGCTGGCGCGGAACGGGTCCGGCTGCGGCGCCAGGTCCGGCGCGAAGGCCGAGCCGGCCTCGGCCTCCAGCTTCATGTACGAGCCGGAGCGCTGCGCCAGATAGGCCGCATAGGTCTGTACCGCACCGGTGGTGTCGCCGGCGTCCAGCCGGCTGCGCAGGTCGCCGATGAGGGTGCGGTTGAGCCGCTCGATCTCGCCGCCACGGCTCGCGCCGCTGGCGCGCTGGTTCTCCAGGGCGCGGCGGCGCTCGTAGAAGAAATACAGGTATTCGGTGGGGATCAGCCGCAGTGCGCGCAGCATGTCGAAGTCGAACAAGGGCGCCAGGTAGAGCTGGCGGAGGATGGCGTCGTCGGCGAGCACGCGGTCGAGGATGTCTTCGCCGCGCAGGCGCACCGCGCGGATCCAGCCCAGATGATTGAGCCCGACGTAGTCGCATTCCACATCGGCAGCCGGCTCGCCGAGCGCGCGTGCGATGTTGTGGAACAACTCCACCGGCGTATCGCAGATACCGACCACGCGCGCGCGGGTATGCGCGCTGATGGCCTGGGTGATCAGCCCGGCGGGGTTGGTGAAGCTCACCAGCCAGGCGTCCGGGCTCAGGCGTTCGATCATGCGCGCCTGTTCGATCGCCACCGGTACCGTGCGCAGCGCCTTGGCCACGCCGCCCGGGCCGGTGGTCTCCTGGCCGGGATAGCCATGGCCGATGATGGTCTGCTCATCGGAGGCGCGCTGGGCGATACCGCCGACGCGGATGCTGTTGAGCACGAAATGCGCGCCCTCGATCGCCGCTTCCAGCGAGGGCGCCGCATGCACCTGCAACGCGCCGCCGGCGTCGGCCACGACGGCGCGGCCCATCGCCACCATCAGCGCCAGCCGCTCCTGGTCGGGGTCGTACAGCACGATCTCGCGCGCGCCCAGCGCCTCGGCGGCTTCGTTGACGCCGTACACCACCAAGGGTGTGCGGACGCCGCCGCCGCCGATCAGGGTGAGCTTGCGATTGTCGACAGAACTGCTCATGGAACGTCCTCGTGTGTGGGGGGAGATAGGAGAAACAGGCCGTCGAGCGCACCGAGCGCGCTGCAGCAGGCCGCGCCCGCGTGGCAGCCGTGCTGTGCGCTCTCATCCGGCGACAGGCCGCGCAGCTGGGCGGCGAGAAAGCCGGCATCGAAGGCGTCGCCGGCGCCGGTGGTGTCGCGCACCGGCACGATGGGTGCGGCGACCCGGCGTGCGCCGGCGTCATCGATCACCATCGCGCCGGCAGCGCCGCGCTTGATCACCGCCTGGCGCAGGCCGAGTGCGTGTGCCCATACCAGACACGCGTCGGCGCCATCGCCGCAGCCCATCAGCGCGGCTTCTTTCTGGTTGGGCAGAAACCAGGTCACCGCGCGGCAGGTGGCGTGGTTGGCAGGATCGGCCAGCCAGGCCGGGCTGAAGCCGACATCCAGCGAGGTGCTGCAGCCGGCACGCGCCAGCAGCGGCAGGAGGGGCTGCGCCACCGCAGCAGGCAGCGGCAGGGCGAAGTGCACGTGGGTGGCCGCAGACATCGCGGCGATGGAGGTTTCATCCAGCAGGAGCGCACTCAGGTCGGCATTGGCGCCGTGGTAGGTGAAGAACGAGCGGTCGTCCTGTAGCGACACGCTGGTGGTCACGCCGGTGCCGGCCGGTGAGTCGACCAAGCCATCGGCGGACACGCCGAACTCGCCCAGGCGCTGCGCGAACACCGGACGGTCCTGCGCACCGATCGCACCGAGCACGTGCACGCCGCAGCCCAGCCGTGCCAGCGCGCAGGCGGTGATCAGCGTGCCGCCACCCAACTCGCGCGCGTAGTGACGCGCAAGCGCTTCTTCGCCGGGTGCCGGCCAGCGTTCGAAACCGCTGAAGATGTGGTCGAGATACACCTCGCCGACCACCATGATCTGTGCGGCGCTCATTGCAGCTGGAACGGCCATGCGCGCTCCCTCCGTGCCTGGATCAGATACAGCACACTGCCCACGCACAGCGCCAGCACTGCCGCCAATACGCGATGGCCGGGGCTGGTGGCCAGCAGATACAGCCAACCGGCCACGCTGATCAGCAGCGGCCACGGATACAGCGGCATCGAAAATGCACGGCGGCGCCGCTTGCGTCGCAACAGCACCACGGCCAAGCACTGCGCCAGAAACTGGAACAGGATCTGGATGATCATCAAGGTGGCGATCAGATCGTCCAGCGACAGCAGGCAGGCCAGCACGGACGTTGCGCCGACGAACAGCAGCGATACGGTGGGAAAGCCGCCACGTGGATGCAGCCGCGCAAACACGCCGAAGAATTGCCCGGCCGCGGCGGCGGCATATGGCACCCGCGAATATCCCAGCAACACCACCAGTGCCGAGCCCCAGCTGGCCAGCACGATCAACGCCAGTGCCACGGTGCTGCCCGCCGGCCCGTAGATGGCCTGCATGAAGTCGGCCATCACCGCCTTGGATTGCGCCGCCTGCTGCCAAGGCAGCACGCCGAGCAAGGTGACGTTGAGGCCCAGATAGAGCAGCGCCACGATCGGGATCGAGACCAGCACCGCCCGCGGAATGGTGCGGCGTGGCTTGCGGATTTCGCCACCGAGCATGCACACGTTGTTGTAGCCGCCGTAGTCGTACACCGCGATCAATGCCACTGCGCCCAAGCCCAGCCAGAAGCCGTGCGGCGAAGCCGGGCGCGCATGCAGGAAATCCTCGGCGATGCCCAGATCGAAATGCAGCACGCCGCTGCAAATGATCCACACGCAGGCACCGATCACCGCTGCGCTCACCAGCAACGACAGCACTTGCACCGAACGCACCTTGCGATACAGCAGCAGTGTGTTGAACGCGCACAGCGCCATCGCAATGGCGGTGAGCCGGGCATGGCCCAGGCCGGGCAGCAGGAACGCGAGATATTGCACGCAGCCCACCGCCGCCGAGCCCACCGACAGCGGTGCGGTCAGCAGCGTTTGCCACAGATACAAAAACCCGAACAGGCGCCCCCAGCGTTCGCGCCCGTATGCCTCGCGCAGATAGTGGTACGGTCCGCCCGAGCGCGGAATCGCAGCGCCGAGTTCGGCCCACACCAGCCCATCGCACAGGCACAGCAGCGCACCGGCCACCCAGCCGATCAACACCGATGGGCCAGCCAACGCCGACAACGCCAGCGGAATGGTGATGAACGGGCCGATGCCGATCATGTTGAGCAGATTGGCCGACAGCGCGCTCCAGAAACCCAGCGTGCGCGGCGGGGCGCGTGCAGCTGTGGACGATGGCGGCACCACCGAGGGGCTCAGCATGCGCTGTACGCCGCATGCGTGCTGCGTGCTGTGGTGGCTGCGTCATGGGCAGCGCGCAGGCTGTCGGCGCAGTGGATCGCGGTGGCCTCCAGTTGATGCAGATCCAGCACCAGCACTGCATTGTTGCCTTTGCGCAGCCAAGCGCCGGGGCAGAACAGGCACTGTTGCGGGCCGATGTTCCAGTAACGCCCCAACAGGCGTCCGTTGACCCACAGATAGCCTTTGCGCCACTGGCGCATGTCCAGGTACACGTCGCCGACCGTTTGCAGTGCGATATCGGCGGCGAAGAACAGGCCGGGGCGCGCGGCTGGCGCTTGCAGCGGGCGCAACGTGGGCGCGGTGTCGCTGTCCAGCGCTACGCCGTGCACCTGCCAGCCGCGCAGCTCGCTGCCATCCAGTCGCACCGGGCCGAGCAGGCCTTTGGCATCGCCCAGTGCCGGGCCGAAATTGATATGGCCGAAACTGTCGACCAGCATGTCGAGCTGGCGTTCCTTCGCGGCGGCGTTCGGCAGGGCGAGTTGCGTTGCACTGTTGAGGTGCGCATGCCGCATGCGCGAGACATGGCCGATCTCGCGGCCATCCAGGTGGACTGCTGCGTAGTCGTGCACCAGGCCCAGGTCCAGTTGCGTGCCGGCGGCAATGCGGCGCCGATAGACCGCCAGGCCCAGGTTCTGCCTGAGCAGGGTCTGGTTGTCGGCAGGCTGGTCGCTAGGCACCGGCTGGTCGCCCAGGTTGTCCCACAGCGATGCGACCGGGTGTGCGATGACCGCGTCGAAGCGAGCGCGCGCTGGCGCCGCCGGAATCGCCGGCAGCGGGCCGCTGCTGTGTTGGGCGATGATGCTGCGCAGTGCCGTGTAGGCCGGCGTGGCGCAGCCGCGTTCGTCGATCGGTGCGCTGTAGTCGTAGCTGGTGAGCACCGGCTGGAATTGCGAACCGTCGTCTTCGGCATTGGCGCCAGCGCTCAGCCCGAAGTTGCTGCCGCCGTGCACCACATACAGGTTGAACGAATAGCCGGCTGCCATGAGGTGCTGCAGCATCGGCGCGTAGTCGCGGCGCGCCACATCGGCATCGCCCCAATGCGTCAACCAGCCCGGGTAGCCTTCGGCCACCCATACCGGTGCGTCACCTGCGATGGTTCTGGCCTGCTGTAACTCCTGCAGATCCGCACCATCCAGACCCAGCGCCGCGCCGGGCAGGTAGGCCTTGCGTCGGCGCAGGTCCTTCATGCCTTCGGCCAGCGAAAACGGGCCATCGATGCCGTGCTGGCGCCAAAGCGCAGCCAGCGCCTGCAGATAGCCCACGTCGCTGCCGTGCATGCTGTATTCGTTCTCGATCTGCAGCATCAGCACCGGCCCGCCGGCACCGGCCATCAGCGGTGCGAGGTGTGGCGCCACCGCGGCGATATAGCGCTGTACCGCTGCCATGTAACGTGCATCATTGGCGTCGCGTAACCGCATGCCCGGTTCGCGCAGCAGGTAGGGCGGCAGCCCGCCCAGCGTCCATTCGGCGCACACGTAAGGGCCGGGTCGCAGATACACCCACATGCCTTCCTGCTGGCAGAGCTTGATGAAGGCGACGAAATCCCGCTCGTCGGTCGCGAAATCGAACTGCCCCGGCTCGCGCTCGTAGGCATTCCACATCAGGTACAGCGCAATCGTGTTCAAGCCCATCGCCTTGGCCATGCGGATGCGCTGCAGCCAATCCGCACGGGCGATGCGCAACGGATGCATCTCGCCACTGCGCAACTGCCACGGCTGCTGGTCCAGCACGAACTGTCCGCGGTCGAAGCCGAATACATGCGGGCGACCATCCGGCACTGGCGCACGCAGCGACGACAGCAGCGCCGGCGCGGCCGCCAGGCCGAACGGCGCGAGCAGCCAAAACGTGCATAGACTCCTGCGTTTCATCGTCTCTCCAGCCAGGAAAGGAACTGCCGCGTTATATCGATCGCATTGCGGTGCGCCATGCCGCGCCGCCAGGTCTGCGGCGCAGCGCGGCCCACTGCTAGAACGCGTACTTGACAGTGAACAGCGCCGTGCTTCCGGCATCGACGATGTCGGAGATCGCCAGATTGCGGCGGCCTACATGCGCCCAATAGCTGTATTCCTTGGTCAGGTTGGAGATCGACAGATCCATGCTCACGCCATTGTCGAAGCGGTAGCCGGTGTGCAGATCCACACGTCGGGTGGGGCGTGCCCACAGGTCGTTCCACGGCGCGCCTTCGTGCAGGAAGTCGTAGCCCAGCAGGTACGAACTGCTGAAGTGGTAGCTCAGGTTCAGCGAGAACCCGTTGTGTTCGTAGAACACTTCCAGGTTGGCCATTGCCGCCGGCGCCGACTGCATGTGCTCGTTCTCGAAACCGTCCAGGCCCAGGTCCGCACGCGCGTGCTGGCGGGTGGCGTTGGCGCTCACGCCCAGGCCATCGAACGGGGCGGGCAGGTCCTGGAATTTTTGCCGGGCGCTGATTTCAACGCCGTAGATCTTGCCGTCGCCGCCATTGGTGGGCATGTGGTACAGCACCGTGCCGCTACCGGTGGTGCTGCCATTGGCCTGCGCCGAGCCGGCATCGTAGATGTAGTTGCGCAGTTGCTTGTAGAAGCCGGCCAGCGAAAAAAAGCGGCCGTGCTGCGTGGACCATTCGCCGGACAGGTCCAGGTTGGTCGATTCGATCGGCTTCAGGTCCGGGTTGCCCTGAGTGATGGTGGTGACGCCATTGGAGATGTCGATCTGGCTGCCGCCGCCCAGCTGCACGAAGGCCGGCCGGGTGTAGCTGGTCCACAGCGAGGCGCGATACGCCGTGCGCAGATCCGGTCGCCAGGTCAGGAACACACTGGGCAAGGGCTCGTTATAGGAGGTGTGGTTATGGTCGAAGTAGCCGGTAATGTCGTTGCCGTCGGCGTCCGTCGGGCTCACCCAGAAGGTGTTGTTGATCGCGGTGTGTTCCAAGCGCACGCCGGGCACGATGTCCAGGTTGCCCATGGTGAAGGTGGCGCTGGCGTAGGCGGCACCGACCGCCTCGGTGCCGCGCATGGTGTTGCAGTTGAAGTTGTTGACGTAGAACGCGTTGCCGCAGGTGTCCAGATCGTCGTCGGTGAGATGTTGCGTAATCACACCGGCCACCGCGGCTTCGCTCACGCGCGGGGTGTTCCAGTCGTATTTACCCGGGAAGATCGATGCATAGGTGCCGGTGAAGATACCCAGCTCGCCCAGCGTGGTGGTGCCATCCACGCCGCCGGTATACCAGTCGCGGTTGGTGTAGCGGCGACGGCTCTTGCTGTACTTGACGCCAAACTGCACCGAGCGCAGTGCGCCGTCCTCTTCGAAGTCGTAGCGGGTATCGCGTGCGCCGCCTTTCTTCTGGCCGGAGTAGATCTTGGTCAGCTCGCCATAGCTGCCAGCATAGAGTGAGGGGATGTTGTTGACCTGCGCCTGCAGCGCCGGAGTGAGCTGCGGGTATGGAAATGCACCGCCGCCATAGGCCACCAGGGTATTACCGGAATAGGCGTAGTTGTCCTGGGTGAACTTGTCTTCGCGTCCATCGATCTCGACATGGTCGGGGCGGTCGTTGTCGCCGAAGCTGTAGAACACGTTGGGCATGAAGGTCCAGCCGCCCACGGTCTTTTTTGCGCCGATCTGAAAGGTGGCCAGATCGGCGATTTCCGGGTTGGTTTCGTACCAGAAACGCGAGGCGATGCGGCCGATGTTGGGCGTATACACGCCAGGCGTGCCGGTTGGCACGTAGCGCACATCCTGCGGCAGTAGCTGCACGAAGGTGGTGCCCTGATCTGTTTTGGCATAGGCGTAGGTCATGCGCGCGTAGAGCGACAGGGTGTCGTCCACGTGCCAATCAAACGATGCATTGCCGCCGTAGCGGCGCTCCCAGCCTGCGGCAATCCCGACATTCATGCCGGTGCTGGTGAGGTTGTGTTGCGGATCGAAGCCGGCGGCGTTGCCGCCGTTGGCGTCGGTGTTCAAATATTCCCACGAGCCATCGTTGAGCGCGCTGGTGGCCGCGGCCACTTCGCTGTTGGTGGTGGTGCGGTAGTCGTAGTACGCGCTGGCATACACGCCAAACTGCTGCGCATCGCCGAATTTGTGCTGAAACTCGCCACCGAAGCCGCCACCCAGGCCATCGCCGTCGTAATCGCGCGCGCGGCTCTCCACCCGGCCGCTACCGGTGACGCTGCCGCTGGTGGTGTCCTTGAAGTCGTAGGCGGTGGGGGTGCGGAAATCCAACGTGCCGCCGATCGCATCGCCGTCCATGTCGGCAGTGGAGGTCTTGTTGGCGACGATGGTCTGCAGTCCGGTCGGCGGTAGCAGGCTGAGCTGCACGCTGCGGCTATACGGCATGCCCTGCGCCACGGTGACGCCGTCGATCATGTTGACGTTGTATTCGGAAGGTAGCCCGCGCACCGAGGCAAACATGCCTTCGCCGCGTGCTGCACCGTCGATGCCGCCGAAATAGCCCGAGCCGGTGCTGGTGATGTTGATGCCGGCGATCAGGCCCAGCGCTTCGGCCACGTTGTGCACGGCGGTGCGTTGCAGGTCGTTGGCCGACAGCACATCGACCGTGTTGGCCGCGTTGATCTTCAGGTCGCTGGCGTCGTAGCGGTTGCTCACCACGCTGATCGCCTTCATTTGCTTGACCTGTTCCAGCGCGATCGCCACCGACGCAGTACCGGTCTCGCCGACCTGGATGCTGGTTTCGGCCGCGCTGAAGCCGGGATACTCCAGATTCAGCGCGTACTGCCCTGCAGGCACGTCACGGATGACGAAATGCCCGCGCGCATCGGCGACCGCACTATAGGCGGTACCTGCGATACGCACCTTCGCATTCGCTGCCGGCTTGCCGCTGCTGGCTTCCTTCAGGTCGCCTTCCACCGTGCCGGCCATTGCCGTCGCCGCCGATGCCATGCCGGTGAGGGTCAGGATTGCCACGGCCCATTGCTTGCCATTCGAACGTTCACGCTTTTCCACGTGCCACCTCGCCAGATGCTGGGCAACGTTGCCGATGGCAACGCCCTCCAATGCCTTTGCTCTTGGGCAGACGGTTCGCACGATGGAGCACACACATGGCATCGCGCAGCACGCCGTCAAAGCGTGCGCGTATTACCGCATGGGATGCACGTCGAAGCGTCTGCCAGCTGGGACAGCTGTTGCAGGCGTCAGTGGCGGGGCGGGGAATAGCCGGCGATGCACTTGAAGCGCGATCGCATGGCGCTCAATTTATAGTGCTTGGTCATGCCGGCTGCACCAGTGCAACGAGCGCGCGCATGTGGGCAGGGCGAGGCAACGCGAGGGCGGCAACACGGAGACGCTGGTCGATACGACGATGCTGCATACAACCATCTCCCGGTGCGCGTGCTGCGTGGAAACGCTGTTGCTGTCGATCAGCCCACGGGCATCGCAATGACGTGTGTTGCCGGCTGAGGTGAGTGATAGACCGCGCTGTTGCGACTGTCAAGCAGGTGTGAAGTGTGTGCTCAGATCGTCGTGCCGGCTGCGCAATGAAGACGAATACAGCGTCGCGGCACGCCGATGGCGATGATTTCCGGTGCGGCGCAGCATTGCCGTGCGTCAACGCAACAGGCGCCGGCTGAAACAGCCGGCGCCTGTTGCGCGTCATGTGATTACAGGCATTACTTGGGCAACGGCGAGCGTCCCTGGATCGAAAACGACGCAGCATTGCCAGCGGCGCCGGTGCCGGGCTGCCCGCCGCCGACGAACAACGTATAGTCGCCGGCCTCCACTGCGCGCTGCCCACTGCGATCCACGTCGCTCAAGGCGCGTGCATCCAGATGGAAGGTCAGCGTGCGTTGCTCGCCCGCTGCAAGATGCACGCGCTGAAAACCGACCAGGCTGCGCAACGGCGACTGCGGGCGGTCCGGATATCGCAGATACACCTGCGCCACTTCGTCGCCGGCACGTGCACCGGTGTTGCGCACGGTAGCGGTCACCTGCAACGGATTGCCGGCTTGCAGCGTGGTGGTGGACAGCTGCGGCGCGTCGTAGGCAAAGCGGGTGTAGCTCAGGCCATAGCCGAACGGAAACAGCGGCTCGCCCTTGAAGTAGCGGTAGGTGCGGCCCTTCATGTCGTAGCTGACGTAGGCCGGCAGGTCCTTGGTGGAGCGATAGAAGGTCACCGGCAGGCGACCGCCGGGATTGTCGTCGCCGGCCAGCATGCGCGCGATCGCGGTACCGCCGGACTGGCCCGGGTACCACGCGGCCACGATCGCATCGGCATGCGTCTTGGCCCAGTTCAGGGCCACCGCGCTGCCGCTCATCAGCACCACCACCAGCGGTTTGCCCGACGCCTTTGCCCGTTCGAGCAAGGTTTGCTGCGGGGCGGACAGGGCGATGTCGTTGCGATCGCCGCCGTCGAAGCCGGGGACATCGATCCGCAACTCTTCGCCTTCCACATCCGGCGACAGGCCAACGAAAGCGACCACGGCGTCTGCCTGTGCCACGGCCTGCGCGGCTTCGGCCAGTTGCGCGGCGGCAGGAGCCAGCCATTCCAGGCGCACGCCCTGATCCTGGCCGCGATGCTCCATTTCCAGGCGGATCTTGCGTGGGCGGGTGTCGTCGAAATGCAGCACGGTTTCCACGCTGCGGCCGTCGGCGTTGTGCATGCCGGCCGGCACGTGCTTGTCTTCGGCGTTGCCGGCGACCACCAGCTTGTCGTCGATATACAGGCGTACCGGGTCGTGCCCGCTGCAATCGAAGCAACGCGCCACGCGCACCGCCAGGGTGTAATCGCCAGCGCTGGGCGGCAGCAGTTCGCCGCTCCAGCGTACTGCATAACGGTCGGCCGGTACCCCCTTGGCCGGGGCGACCTGATCCCAGTTGAAGCTCACCGTGCGGTCCTGCCGCACCACGCGCGCAGCACCGCTCATGTCGACATTGTCGAAATACTCGCCACGCAGTCCCGGCTTGCCATCGCTGCGCAATGCCGTTTCCGGGATCATGCCCGGCACGCCGGCGGCCAACGGTGCGCCTTGTGCGTAGCTCACCTGCTGCGCACCGAAGCGCTGACGCAGGCCCAGCAACGGCGTCACGGGCGCGGACGAAGTGCCCTGGTAATTGGCCTCCAATGCCGCCAGTGCGTCCGCATTCGGGCCGATCACCGCCAGCCGCGTGCCGGCTCTGAGCGGCAACGTGTTGGCATCGTTCTTCAGCAGCACGATCGACTCGGCAGCCGCCTGCAAGGCCAACGCACGATGCGCCGCGTTGTCCACGTCCTTCGCACCGAGCCGTGCGTACGGATCCTTGCGCGGGGCCTCCAGCTCGCCCAGGCGATAGCGCGCGGCAAACAGGCGCACCAGCGATTGGTCGAGCAAGGCTTCGTCCACGTCGCCGCGCGCGATCGCCATGCCGAGTTCGCGATAGGCATGCCCGCAATTGAGATCGTGCCCGGCCTTCAGCGCGGCGGCCGACGAGCCGGCGTTGTCGGGGCGGAAATAATGGAACTGGGTCATGTCGTCGACTGCATCGCAGTCGGACACCACAAAGCCCTTGAAGCCCCAGTCGCCGCGCACGCGGCCGTTGAGCAGCCAGTCCGCCGCGCAGACCGGGGTGCCGTGCAACGCGTTGTAGGCACACATCACCGAGCCGGCCTGGCCTTCGACCAGCGCGGCGCGGAACGCCGGCGTATAGGTCGCTTCCACATCGTGCGGCGACACATCCACATCGAAGCCATGCCGTCCCGGCTCGGGGCCGCTGTGCACTGCGATGTGTTTGGGCGTGGCGATCGTGCGTGGGTGGTTGAGATCCTCGCCCTGCAGGCCGCGGATAAAGCCCACCGCCATTTGCCCGGTGAGAAACGGATCTTCCCCGTAGGTTTCCATGCCACGGCCCCAGCGCGGGTCGCGGAAAATGTTGATATTGGGCGACCAGATGGTCAGACCGGCATAGCGCTGATGGTCCTTGCCCGGACCGCCGGCCTGGTTGAACTTGGCGCGCGCTTCGGTGGACACCACCGTGCCCACTTGCTGCATCAGGCTGGTATTCCAGCTCGCCGCCAGGCCGATCGACTGCGGAAACACCGTGGCGTAGCCGTTGCGCGCGATGCCGTGCAGGCCTTCGCTCCACCACTCGTAGGCGGGGATGCCCAGGCGCGGAATCGCCGGGGCATCGTTCATGGCCTGCGCCACCTTTTCTTCGCGGCTCATCTGCGCGACCAGCGCGGCGGCGCGCTGTTCGGGCGATCCGGCCGGTTTGGCGGGGGCAGCAAGGGCGAGGCAGGGCAGCGTCAGCCCAAGGCCCACTGCCATGGCAAGGCGCGATACAAACACGGACGACATGGATTCACTCCTGGGCAGCGGACAAGGCCGCTGGGCATTGTTCTAGTAGTGCCGCAGTGGCTGCGGTGAGGTGAAGGGTGGGGCGCGGCGGTGTCATGCGCGTCATGGGTGAAGGCTGGTGCTGGTCCTGCGGCGGGCCCTCATCCGCCCCTGCGGGGCACCTCCTCCCGCCAGCAGGAGAAGGGTACGCATGATCGAAGGAAGGCATTCATCGCAGGAAATCGCGTCCTTCTCCCGCTCCGCGGGAGAAGGTGCCCGAAGGGCGGATGAGGGGCCGCGCCGCTCTTCATTTCGCAGCCGCTGCCTCCTGCGGCTCCGGCGGCGCACCAGCCAGCGTGGCGGCCAGGTCGCGCACCTGTAGCGCCGATTGCAATTGCGCCAGCGCCGCCTTGCTGGTCACGCGTACGGTCAACGGCTCGCCCGGCAGCAGGTCGAAGGCGTTGTCCGAGAGCGTGGCATCCACATCGCCGAACGACAGCCATACCTCGCGCGCCAGCGTGTCGCTGGTCAGGGTGAGTGCGTAGCCATCGCCATCGGCACGCCACTGGCTGTCGATCTTCGCAGCCGGCAAGGCGAGCTGCTTGGCCGGCGCGAAGAACACCACCTCACGCGACAGCAACGTGTCGCCGTCCAGCAGCTCGAACACCGCGTAGGTGCGCTTGGGATCGGCGCTGCCCAGCAATTGCTTGTCGCTGAAGTTGCCCACCTGTTGGCTGCTCAGCGCGTTGACGCTGGCTTTTTCCTCGCGCTTGCTCAGCACCTTGCCATCCATGCCCATCACCCGCATGCGCCAGCGTGCCGCCAGCGGGGTGGTGCGGTCGGACACCAGCGACACCTCGGTCTGGCCCTTGTCGTTGCGCAACGCGGCGATCATTTCCGGCGCGTAGAAGCGGCGTGCATGGTAGTGCAGCGCCTTCCAGCGGCCGTAGTAATCCACGCTGGACCACGACGCACCCTGCCACACATCGTTGAGCTGCCAGTACAGCGAACCCATCGACTGCGGGCGCGAGGCGCGCAGATGAGAGGCCGCGATGTTGATGCCTTCGGCCTGCATCAGCTGGCTCAGGTAGACGAAGCTTTCGAAATCCTTGGGCTCGCCGAATTCGCGGCGGATGTAGAGCATCAGCCGCTTGTTGCCGTTGCCCTTGTCGAACTTCTGATGCACGCGCATCACCGGCGATTCCGGGTCCATGTCGCCGGGCTCGGCAAATGCACGCACGGTGCGCATATCGGGGAACGACTGCAGGCCGTACTCGGACATGAAGCGCGGGGTGACGTTGAGGTATTCGGTGACCGGCAGGGCAGGGCCGCCCCACACCTTCCAGTAATGCATGTCGCCATCGTTGGTCTGGTCGGCCGCGCCATCGAAATCGGTGCCGGGCGAGGTGGCCCAGTACGGCACATCGCTGTCGTAGGTGGCCACCACTTCGCGGAACACGGTGCCGAACAAGGTGGTCATGCCGCGTTCGATGCGGGTGCGTTCTTCCGGGTCCACCGACTGCTTGAACTTGACCCGGTCGCCCCAGTTTTCCCAACCGGTCTGCACTTCGTTGTTGCCGCACCACAACACGATACTGGGGTGATCGCGCAGCCGCTTGACCTGCTCGATCGCCTCCTGCCGGGTGTTCTCGCGGAACTCCACGTCGTATGGCGGTACCGCGCCGCCGAACATGAAGTCCTGCCAGATCATGATGCCAAGCTCGTCGGCGACGTCGTAAAAATAGTCGTCCTGGTAATGCCCGCCGCCCCACATGCGCAGCATGTTCATGTTGGCATCGCGCGCGTCCTGCAAGGTGCTGCGCATGCGCTCGTGCGTGACACGTGCGGGGAAGGCATCCAGCGGAATCAGGTTGGCCCCCTTGGCGAAGATCGGGATGCCGTTGATCACGATCTCCATGCTCTTGCCGAACCGGTCTTTTTCGCGACGCAGCTCCACCGAACGCAGGCCGGTGACGCGCTTGATCTGCTGGCTGTCGCCATCGGCATCGCGCACGCTAGCGACGAAGGTGTAGCGGTCCTGCGCGCCGTAACCGGCCGGAAACCAGCGCTTGGGATTGGCGATGCGCGCCGCCAGGTCGACGCGGTTCTGGCCGGGATCGACCACCGCGTCCTGGGTGAACTGGCCGACTTTTTGCCCATCCGGGCCCAGTACATCCAGCGTCACCTGCACCGGGCCGCTGCGGCCGGCCTGCAGGTCCAATTGCGCCTGCACTTGCGCACTGTGCGCATCCACCCGTTGCTGGGCGATATGCAGCCCGTCCACCCGCACGGCATCCCACGCTTCCACGCGCACATCCTTCCAGATGCCGGCGTTGACCATGCGCGGACCCCAGTCCCAACCGAAGTTGTACGGCGCCTTGCGCACATAGGTCGAGCTGTGCCGTGCCTCCGGCTCGTCCCCGAACGCCGAATCGTAGGCACCCGGCAGCGCATACGGCTGCTTGGCCAGCCACGGCTGGATTTTCTTGATCGGCGAATACAGCTTGACCTCCAGCAGGTTATCGCCGCGCTTGAGCAAGGATTTCGCGTCCACGCGCCACTGCCGGAACATGTTGTCGGCGCTGAGCAGCTGCTTGCCATTGAGGGTGACCTCGGCAAATGTGTCCAGGCCGTCGAACACCAACTCGACATGTTCGCGCTTGAGCGTGGCCGCATCGACAGTGAAGCGGGTCTGGTATTGCCAATCGCTCAGGCCGGCCCACTGGATCTTGCCTTCGTTGTCGCGATAGAACGGGTCGGGCACGATCTTGGCGGCGATCAGGTCGGTCTGCACCGCACCGGGCACCTGCGCCGGCAGCCACGCCGCTGCTTTCGGATACGTCTTGCCCTGCTCCTGACCCGGCACCAGCCGCACCCGCCAGCCGCCATCCAGCGTCACCGCCGTGGGCGGCGCTGCCCAGGCCTGCGAGATGGCCAAGGCCAGGGCAAGCCCGAGACGGGCGGGGGTGGGAACAACACGATGACGGGACAGGGGCATGCGTGACTCTCCTAGGGTGGCTCAGCGCGTGGCGGCGGGGGGCGCCTGCGCAGTGGTTTCAATCAATTGAACGGCGCCGATGGCGTACAGGGGGCCGCGAATCGGCGCGGTGAAGCGCAGGCACAGATCGTGGACGCCGGTGCGTGCAGGCAGTGCGGTTTCCAGGGTGAATTGCTCGCCCAGGGTGTCGCTGCGCGGCAGCTGCACGCTGGCGATCAGATCGCCGTCGCAGCCCAGACGCACTTCCAGCTCACCGCCGCGGGTTTTGGCCGGGTATTGCACGACCTTGGATTGCTCGTGCGCCAGGCCGAAGTTGTTGGGCAGGCGTGCGGCGTCGATGCGGATTGCGCCGATACCGTCCAGCCGTGCCTGCGGATACAGGCGGCAGGCATGGAACAGGTCGACGTTGTACACCGGCGTGTCGGCGCCGGTCATCTCCGGCAGCAGCGGCAGCCGCAAGCCGAGCGCGCCGGTTTCGACGCAGTGCTGCAGTCCCTGCGTATCCACCCGCAACAAACTGGCGCGATCGAAGGTACGGCTGCGCGTGGCCGCCAGCGGCGTGCCGTTCGCATCGAACGCCGTGGCCTTGACCGTGGTCGGCAAGCGAATCGTCAACGGCGCGCTGTAGCGCGGCGATGCCGGCGTGGGCTCGCTGCCGTCGATGGTGTAGTGCAGCGTGCCCGCGCCGGCTTGCGTGCTCAGTGTCACCTTGGCCGGCCCGCCGGCGAGCACCGGATTGGGTCCGCCTTCCAGCGCGATATCGGCAGCGAAGGCGCCGTCGCTGTAATCGATGCCCAGCGCCTTGTAGCGCTGCAGCTGCGCCGGCATGCGGGCCAGAAAGCTGTTCCAGTTGCGCGCTGCCGGCGGCGACCAGGTCACTTCCGCTATTGCAGATAAACGTGGGGACAAGGCGTGATCCACATGCCACTGCGAGGGGATGTATTCGGACCACAACGCGCCTTGTGCGCCCAGTACATGCCTGGCCTGTTCGGCGCTGAGCTCGGCCGGCACCGGGTCGAATGCGTAGACCTTCGACAGCGGCAACACCGTGAGGCGACCGTTCGGTTCGTCGCTGCGGGTGGTCTGCAGGTTGTCCAGATACAGCCAGTCGCCCGGCGCCAGCACCACATCGTGGCCTTGCTGTGCTGCAGTCACCGCGCCTTCGATGCCGCGCCACGACATCACCGACGCACTGGCCGGCACGCCGCCTTCCAGAATTTCATCCCAGCCGATCATGCGCCGGCCGTGCTGGGTGAGGTAGGCCGCCAGCTGTTCGTTGAACCAGCCCTGCATCGCATGCGCGTCCTTGACCCCGAGCTTGCGCATCTGCGCGCGCACCGCCGGCGAGGCTTCCCATTGATCCTTCACCGCCTCATCGCCACCGATGTGGATGTAGGTCGATGGGAACAAGGTCAGCACTTCGTCCAGCACGTTGGTGATGAAGGTCAGGCTACGTTCGCTGGTGTTGAACAGATACAGGTTGACGCCCCAGTCCACGCCCACCTGCGTGCGTGCGCCGGGTACGCCCACTTCTTCGGGGTAGGCGGCAACGGCTGCCTGTGCATGGCCGGGCATGTCCAGTTCCGGCAGCACCGTGATATGCAGGCGCGCCGCATAGGCGACGATCTCGCTGATCTGTTCCTGGATGTAGAAGCCGCCATAACGCTGCGGCGTGCCGTGCTGGCCGGCGCCGGGCGGTGTGCGCCATGCGCCTACCTCGGTGAGCTTGGGATAGCGCTTGATCTCGATGCGCCAGCCCTGGTCATCGGTGAGATGCCAATGCAGCACGTTGAGCTTGTGCAGGGCCATCGTATCGAGCACATGCTTGACCGTGTCCACGTCATGGAAATGCCGGGCCACATCCAGGTGCTGGCCGCGCCAGCTGAAACGCGGCCAGTCGCGAATCGCCACCGCCGGCAGCTGGACCTCGCCCTTGCGTGCATCCGGTGTCATCAATTGCCAGGCGCTGATTGCGCCGTACAACAAGCCGGCGCCATCGCGCGCGGCGATGCGCACGCCCCTGGCGTCGGCCTCCAGGCTGTAGCCTTCCTTGTGCGCTACCGGCGCCTGCGCGCTGCGCTCCAGGCGGATGCTGCCCGGCGATGCGCTGGTTTCGGCGCGCACTTCCAACCGCAGCCCGCGTGTGCGTTGCAGCAAATCGGCCAGATGTTCGGCACTGCGGCGTGCATCGGCATCGCCGGGTACGATCGAGATCACCGTGCCGGCGCCCACCGTGAAGCTGCCGCTACCGCGTTTGACCTCGACTGCTGCGGGAATCAGTGGCAACGGGGTACCCGCAGTGTCTGCGGTTGCGGCAGCAGGTGCGCCCGCGGTGGCAGCGGCCGGCGAGGTGCCTGGCGCACGTTGACCGCAGCCGGCCAGCGACACTGCTGCGAACGCAAGCGCAAGCAGGCGCGAGGAGAACGGCGCGACGGCTGTCAGGCGTGCGGTGGGTGCGGAGTTCGACGTCATGCAATCACATCCCGGTATGGCGGCGGTACACGGCAGCCACGCACAGTAGCAAAGCCGTGTCGGAAGACGCAGTGACTGGCGCACGCTTGGTCCCGCTGCGCAGCGTGGGCACCGCGTGGTCATGCGATCACGTCAGGGGCGTCGGTCGCTGCAAAACGGGCGCGGGCAACGCTGGAATCGGAATGCAGCCACGCAGTCCGATTCCTTGCACCAGCCGCGCCCGCCTGATCACTGTGCCATCGTAGCGTCGGCTGCGCTTAGCGCTGCGCGGTCGGTAGCTCGTCCCACACCTTCGGGTCTTCGGCGCCCAGCACCCAGCAGCTGAAGCCTTCCAGGCCGTATTGCTTGGTCAGCTCGTAACGTGCCTTGAAGCTGCGCGCGTCCGGGCGGAACACCCACTCGCGCATGTCGTCGCGATAGAAGTAGAACCACGATTCCTGCTCGACCGGATCCCACTGCACGGTGGCGTTCTGTTCCTGCGCCAGCGGGAATGACTCGTCTGCATCGATATACGTTGCGGAAATGTTCGATGCCTCGGTGCCGTCTTCCTTCACCGGGTTGCCGGTGTACCAGCGGTAGCCGTAGGTGGCGATGCCCAGCGATAGCTTGTCCTTCGGCACCTGGGTGATGGCGTAATCCAGGTGCTTCTTCATCCACACCATGCCATCGACCGGGCCCGGCGTGGTCCAGCGCGTGTGCTGGTCGTAGGTCATCAGGCTGACCAGATCCACCGCCTGGCCCAGCGCCTTGAGGTCGTACGCACCGCGCCAGTATTCCCACATCCACTTGGAGAACTGGCCGCCTTCGGCATAACCCGGTGCATTCGGCACCACGGCGACCGACATCTTGAAACCGGCCTTGTGCAGCGCATCTGCGGTCTGCTTGACCATCAGCGTGTAGGCGTCGCGGTCGGTCCAGGCGATGTTTTCGAAATCGAACTGGAAGCCGTAGTACTTGTGCTGCTTGCCGTGGATGAGCAGCGATTCGATCATGCGCTTCTTGGCGGCTTCGTCATGCATCAGCTTGTGGAAGCCTTCGCGACCGGTCGTCATCGACAGGATCGGCATCACCCGCAGCTTGTGCTGCTTGGCGATGTCGTACAGGTACATGTTGGGGGTGCCGTTGACCAGGCCGTTCTGGTCCACGCCGTACCAGGTGGGCACCACCACATCGATCTTGTCGACGTTGGCAATGAACGAGTTGGTCGATTTCTGCGTGTTCATCAGATAGAACAACGCCGTGGGGTTTTTGGCCAAGGCCGGGGCGCAGGCAAATGCCAGCGCGAGCAACATCCAGGTCAATCGCTTGCTCATGAAAGACAACATCCGTCAGGGAGTGGGGGAGGAGAGGTCGATGCGGAACACATAGGCACTTTCGCCAACCGGCTTGGCCGGCAGGCGCAGATGCAGGCCGTCGGCCCGTTGTTCGAACGGGATCTTCTTGCCGTTTGCCAGCAAGGTCACCGCGTGCACGCCGTCGGCGGCCTTGAGCGAGCGGATCACCGCCTCGCCGTTGCTGGGCCAGCCGAGTTCGATCGCATACAGCGCGCCATCGCGCGCAGTGAAGCGGAAATCCTCGGCCGTGTACGGCTTGGTCTTGATGTCCTGGAAAGTGCCGCCCACCACTTCGGTGGGGCCTTCGCCATACACGCGCCACGGCTTGCTGTCGTAGATCGCGCCGCCGTTGGTCTTGAGCCACTTGCCGATCGCCAGCAGGATGCCGCGCTCGGTCTCCGGAATCGAACCATCGGCGCGCGGGCCGATGTTGAGCATCAGGTTGCCGTTCTTGGCCACCACGTCGGCCAGCATGTGGATGATGAAGGTGGGCGACTTGTAGGTGTCGTTTTCGATATAGCCCCACGAGGCGTTGCTTACCGAGGTGTCGGTCTGCCAATGCGTGGGGTGGATGCCGGTGAGCTGGCCGCGCTCGATATCCAGCGTGCCTGCACCTTCGGGGAAGGCGCCCAGCTTGTAGTTCACCACCACGCCGCGGTCTGCTTCGGTACGCGCCGCGCCCTGGTTGTAGTAATACGCCAGCATCGTCGGCAGGCTGCGGCGGAAGGTGGGGTGGGCAATCCACCAATCGAAATAGATCAGGTCCGGTTGATAGGTGTCGATCAACTCGGTGGTGCGCGCCAGCCAATCGTCCAGCCAGGCCTGCGAGACCGGTGTCCAGTCGTTGGCCACATCGGCATCGTCCTTGCCCGGCAGGCGCACCTGCGCCGGACCATACAGCGCGGCGTAACGCGGATCGTTGACGTCCGAATCGAAGGTGCGCCCGCCATCGAAGAACCAGTTGTGTTCGGCGCGGTGCGATGACAGCCCGAAATGCAGCCCCTGTGCGCGGATGGCCTTGGACAACTCGCCCAGCAGGTCGCGCTTGGGCCCCATCTTCATTGCGGTCCAGTCGGACAATTTGGAATCGTACAGCGCAAAACCGTCGTGGTGCTCGGCCACCGGCACTACATAGCGCGCGCCGGATTGCCGGAACAGCTTGGCCCAGCCAGTCGGGTCGAACTTGGGCGCGGTGAACTTGGGAATCAGATCCTTGTAGCCGGAACTCGCCTGCGGCCCGTAGGTCGCCACGTGATGGGCAAATTCCTTGGAGCCTTGCAGATACATGTTGCGCGAATACCACTCGCTGCCGAACGCCGGCACCGAGAACACGCCCCAGTGGATGAAGATGCCGAACTTGGCGTTGTCGTACCACGCCGGCGATTGATAGGCCTTCAGTGCGGCCCAGTCGGGACGGAACGGGCCCTTGCGTGCGCCGGCTTCGGCTTCGCGCACCAGACGTTCGCGTTCGGGCGCATAGGCAGCGGTGGCATCGAGCCACTGCTGGTCGATCGCCTCGGGGCTGAGCGTGGTGGCGGTAGGGGCGGTCGGCGATTGCGCCGCGTTGACGTGCAGCGCGGGCAGCGCGAGCAACAGAGCGAACGCGAGCATTCGGCTCCTGGGTGCAGCTCCGGCGTGGCGGCGGGATGGAGCCGCGAACTGGCGGCTATCGGTCGTCATGGGAACTGCACTCCTGTAAGCGAAACGCGTCGGTCATGCTGCGGCCGCGCGTAGATGGCGAAAGCGGGCCTGGCCACGCCCCCTCGGCGGCGAAGGGCGTGGCCAGTACCACTCCTTGTTGCGACATCGACCTGCCGCTGCGGACAGCGACAGGTCCAAAAAAAAAGCGCGCCACCGTGGAGGGTCGGTGGCGCGCCGGGACTACATCAGAACTTGAAGTTCAGCTGGGCCTGGTAGCCGCGGCCGTTCTTGTAGAACGCTGTCGGGGTGTCCCTGGTTCCGCTGTACAAGCGGTAGGTGGAATCCAGCAGGTTGGTGGCGCCGAAGGTGAGGCCCATGTAGTCGGTGATCTGATACGAGGCGGTCAAATCCAGCTGCTTGTAGCTGTCTGCGAAGTCTTCCGAGCCCAGGCGTCCGATCTGGGTGAAGTACTTCGAGCGGTAGCTGTAGTTCACACGCACCGTCCAGTCGCCGTGTTCCCAATACGGGATCACGTTGTAGGTGTCGCGCGACAGGTAGGGCAGGTTCAAGCCGGTGCTCGCATCGGATTTGGCAAACGTGTAGTTCGCCTGCAATCCGAAGCCGAGGCCGAACGCCTGCTGATAGTTGATCGATGCGCCCTTGACCTTTGCATCGGAAACGTTGACCGGCGTGGTCACCTGGTAGACGCCCGCCACCGCCGGCGGCGCCGGATTGAGCTGCTGGCTGACCGTGGTATTGACGATGTAGGAGCTGATATCGCGATAGAAGACTTCACCGGACAACATGCTGGACGGCGCGAAATACCATTCGGCAGCCAGATCGTAGTTGGTGGATTCGTACGGTTTCAGATCCGGGTTGCCACCGTTGGCGGTCAGGTTGCCGTTGCCGCTGTTGATGGTGAACGAACCGGCCAGATCGGCATAACGCGGACGTGCGATGACCTTGGCAGCCGAGAAGCGCAGCACGGTGTCGTCGGTGACGTCATAGGCGATGTTGAAGCTCGGCAGCGCCTTGCGGTAGTCGTTGGTTTCGGCAACACGGCTGAAGGTGGTGCCACCGTCCTGGCTCTGCCAGTACTCGGACTTGTCGGTGGTGTCGACCAGGCGCACGCCAACGTTACCGCGCCACTTGCCGGTCTCGTAGTTCAATTGCGTGTAGAAGTTCTGCGTGATTTCCTTCACGTCGAACGAGGAGCCGAAGTCGGTACGGTACGGGCCCTGCGGCTGCGACAGCAGATAGTTGCGGATCGAGCTCAGGCTGGCGGTCGGCCAGGTGGTCAGATCGCCGCTGGCGCCTAGGCCGTCATACAGGCTGCTCGGCGTGCTACCGGGGTTGAACTGCGTCAGCGACACCGCGTCAGTGGAGTTGATACGGTTGCCGCGCGCATCCACGCCGTTGTTGTGGTTGATGTACTTGTAGCCGAACTGCAGCTTGGTGAACGGGCCCCTTTCCAGGTCGCGCGAAGCATCCCACTGGAAGTACTTCTCGTCGTCCTTGCTCTTCTGGTAGGCGATACCGCCTGCCTGCATGATCGGCGTGCTAGTGCCGGGAACGTTTCCCTGCTGCCCGGGAGCCAAACCTGCCGGATTACCTGGCAAGACCCAGTTCGCTGCTCCGCCGTTGTCGTAGTTGACCGCGGTGTTGCGACCATCAAACGCGTAGTTGTAACCGCCGTCCTGCATCAGGAACTTCATCAGGTATTCGGGGTTCTTTCCGCCGGTCGCTTCGGTGTAACCGGCCTGGGTGGTGAACACCCACTTTTCGCCGGACCAGTCATGACGCAGGTTCAGGCTCTTGGTAGTGACGGTGCTTTCACGGTAGTTTGCGTCCAGCTGGGAATATGGTTGCGCGAGTCCGCTATCTGCGAAATTCGCGGAGGTGACCACTCCATTTTGCACTGTCGCCCTGTCTATCAGTCGCATGTTGCTGATTTGGACAGCATTCCCGTTTTCATCGACAGAGCCATCCGCTGCCGGTGAACTGCAGTTTGGGCACACATAACGCGCCTGGCTGAAGTTGTTGTACTTGCCCTTGATGTACAGACCGGTCAGGTTGAACTCGTTCTGCTCGTCGGGTTTCCACTGCAACGCGCCCTGCAGGCCACTGCGCTCACGGGTCTGCTGGAAGAACGCGCTGCTGATGCCGGCGGGCACACGTGCGGTGGCCACATCGCTGCCGTCGCCGGTGATGGTGGCGGTCGGCGGAATGTTGGCACCGGTGGTGTAGCCGAAGTATTCGATACCGGCGCGCGCCAGGTCCTGCTTGTCGTGCGTGGCGGAGATCAACGCGCCGAAGGTTTCGTCGTCGTTCTTCCAGTTCCACAGCGCCGAACCGCGCGGATTGCCCTCTTCGGAGCGGTCGTTGTAGTTGTAGCCGACCGAGCCGCGGATGGTGTTCTTGGGCAGGTCCAGCGGCTTGCGGGTGTGCACGATCACCGTGCCGCCGATCGAGCCTTCGTCGATGCGCGCTTCAGGGGTCTTGTAGACCTCCATCAGGCCGATGATTTCCGGCGACAGCAGCGTGTAGTTGAAGGTACGGCCGCTGGTATCGGTCGGGTTGCCGCCCCAGTCGCCCGAGGCGATGGTCTGGCCATTGAGCAGCACGCGGTTCAAGGCCGGGTCGGTGCCGTTGATGCTGACCTTTTCGCCTTCGCCGAACTGGCGGTCGACGCTGATACCCGGAAGATGCGACAGCGATTCGGCCGCATTGACGTCCGGGAACTTGCCGATGTCTTCGGCGCTGATCGCATCGACGATGGAGTTGGCCGAGCGCTTGACCGCCTGGCTCTTCTCCAGCGACGCGCGGTAGCCGGTGACGGTGATGGTATCCAGCTCGGTGGTGGCCGACGGCGTGCTGGCCGGGGCTTGTTGTTCTTGTCCGGCAGCCATTGCAGAGCCGGAGCAGTACAGAGCGGCGGTGATACAGAGTGCTAACGTCGTGGTGCGGCTGTGCATGGCTAAACCTCATTGGTTAGTGCTGTGAGCGTGCTGCCCTGCAATAGGACGCAACGCGCTCGGCGTGGCCGGCAAAACAACACGCCCTGACCGATCGCGATAATTGCGCTGGCACGCTTGTTTCGAAGCAGGGTGCAGGCGATTCGCGCGGTGAAGGAGGTGTCCCCCGTGTGGTGAAGCGGTGGAGCTAAACGCACATCAGCGAGCGGGAACGTCGGGCGACGCACGACTCGCGAATCTGGAATGCCAGGCGAGGGAATGCCCGTTCTTCAGTACCGAACAGTCCATGGCCCCTCCTGCCAGAACTCCGATTTGAATCGAGTCTCGCGTAGCCCTGACAGCGTTGTCAACACGTCGTCACAGATCTCTGATGTGGCTGCGATTGCGCTGCAATGCAGCATTTTCAGGCGAAAGCCGACTTTGCCTCGCAGCAGTTTGCGCAATACGCTTTGCGAGCGCGACTGCTACCATCGGCGCGTACGATCGAAAATGTCGCAGCTGCCCCGGTTCGCCCTGGGGTTGTGCAGGAATCGCCGTTGCGCCTGCGTATTTTTGGCGAATGACGCGCGCCGTCCCGTCCGGGACGCGTCGCGGTTGCCACGGTTGCGTTACAGGGCGATTGCTGACAACGTTGTCTACCCGTTGGCCGTTCGTCGGACAACGCGCGACGACGCCAGCCGCCGCCACTGATCAGGAGAATGCGTGAGCGCAAGCAGTCCAATGGAAGCGGTGGCCTTTCCGCGCCCCGAAACCTTCGTTGCCGCCGATGTGGGCGGCACGCACGTGCGCCTGGCGCTGGTATGCGAGAGCAATGACGCGGGCAAGCCGATCACGGTGCTGGACTATCGCAAGTACCGCTGCGCCGACTATCCGGGCCTTGCCGACATCATGGCCGCGTTCTTCGCGGAACTGGGTTGTGCACCAGTACGCCGGGGCGTGATCGCCAGCGCCGGCTACGCGCTGGAAGACGGTAGCGTGATCACCACCAATCTGCCCTGGGTACTGGCGCCGGAGCAGATTCGCCGCCAGCTCGGCATGCAGGCCCTGCATCTGGTCAACGATTTCGAAGCGGTCGCCTATGCGGCCAATTACATGAGCGGCAACCAGGTCATGCAGTTGTCTGGCCCGGTGCAGGGTGCCGCAGGCCCGGCGTTGGTGCTTGGTCCGGGCACGGGCCTGGGCGCGGCGCTGTGGATCCCCAACGGTGGTCATCCGGTGGTGCTGCCCACCGAAGCCGGCCACGCTGCACTGGCGCCGGCCAGCGATCTGGAAATGGCGTTGCTGCAGGAACTGCGGCGCACGCGCACCCACGTGGGGACCGAAACGCTGTTGTCCGGCCCGGGCCTGTTGAATCTGTACACCGCGCTGGCGGCCTTGCGTGGGGACACCGTGGTGCACGCCAGCCCGGCCGATATCACCGCGGCCGCAATGGCCGGCAACGATGGATTGGCGCACGACGCCTTGCAGGCGTTTTGCGGATTTATGGGCAGCGTGGTCGGCGACCTGATGCTGCTGTATGGCGTGCGCAGTGGCGTTTATCTGGCTGGCGGTTTCCTGCCGCAAATCGCCACCTTTATCGCCGATAGCGACTTCGTCGCGCGCCTGCTCGACAAGGGCGCATTGCGTCCCGCGCTGGAGCAGGTGCCGGTGAGCATCGTCGAGCACGGCCAGCTTGGCGTCATGGGTGCTGCCAGCTGGTTCCTGCAGCGCGGCCGCTGAGCGCTCGCATACGGCAGGTGCAGCGAGCCGGCTGCACCAGATCGATCAACTCCGCATTCCGGTAGGAGCGCAGCCAGGCGCGACGCGGCGTTGCCGATAAATGCCTGGTCGCGCCCGGGTGCGCTCCTACGGCGTCATGGCGCTATAGGTCCCCGAACCGCGACTGCAGCGCCGCAATCGCCGCCAGCCCCGCCGTTTCGGTGCGCAGAATGCGCGGCCCCAGCTGCAGTCCGCTGAAACCCGCCTCGGCAAGCAGTGCGCGATCGCGTGGCGACCAGCCGCCTTCCGGCCCGATCGCCACGACGATGTGTTGCTGAATGCTCGATGCCAACGTGCCCAGGCGATGCTCGCCCTGTGGGTCCAGCGTCAGCCGTAGCGCATGCGCGTCGCTGGCCTGCGCCGCGTCCTGCAGGCCCTGCGGCGCGGCCACGCTGGGAAGACGTGCACGCCCGGATTGCTCGCAGGCCGACACCACCACGCTGCGCCAGTGCGCCACGCGTTTTTCGGTGCGCGCCGCATCGAGCTTGACCTCGGTGCGCTCGGCGATCACCGGCACGATCGCCGCAACGCCCAATTCGGTGGCCTTCTGCAGGATCAGATCCATCTTCTCGCCGCGCGCGATGCCTTGCATCAAGGTGATACGCAACGGCGATTCGTTGGAGAGCGGCTCGGCGCGTTCCACCCGCGCACGTGCATCGCGCTTGCCCGCCACGGTGATGCGTGCGTGGTAGTCGCTGCCGTCGCCGTTGAACAGGATGCAGGCATCGCCCTCGCGCAGCCGCAGTACCCGCAGCAGGTGATTGGCCGACTCTTCCGGCAATGTCACTTCCTGGTCGCAGTGCAGCGGCAGCGCGACATGCGAACGGGTCAGGCGCATGCGACCGCTTCCGTGATGGCATGGCGGGTGGTGTCGGCCAACAACGCAAGCTGCGCCTCGTCCACGCAATACGGCGGCATCCAGTACAGCACGTCGCCAAGCGGGCGCAGCACCACGCCTTTTTCGAGCGCCGCGCGATACGCCTTCAGGCCGACGCGTGCGGCAGACGCAAACGGCGTGCGCTTGTTACCGCCCTGGGTCAGCTCGAAGGCCACGATCATGCCGGCCTGGCGCACGTCCGCCACGGACGGGTGTTCGCCGATCTGCGCAGCGAGCGCGCGCATGCGCGCGGCGATGGGTTGGTTACGCGCAATCACGTGGTCGTCTGCGAAGATCTTCAAGGTCGCCAGCGCCGCGGCACATGCCAGCGGGTTGCCGGTGTAACTGTGCGAATGCAGAAACGCACGCTCGCGCGAATCGTCCAGGAACGCGTCGTACAACTGCTGCGTGGCCAACACCGCCGACAGCGGCAGGAAGCCGCCGGTCAGTCCCTTCGACAGGCACAACAGGTCGGGCATCACGCCGGCCTGTTCGCAGGCAAACAGGGTGCCGGTACGGCCGAAGCCGGTGGCGATCTCGTCGGCGATCAAGAATGCACCATGGGCATCGCATAATTCGCGCGCGCGGCGCAGATACGCCGGGTGGTACATGCGCATCCCGCCCGCGCATTGCACGCGCGGCTCCAGGATCAGTGCACAGATTTCGCCGGGCGAGTGTTCGAACAGTGCCTGCAACGCATCGGCTGCCTGCAGCGCATGGTCTTCGGCGCTTTGCCCCGGTTCGGCCAGGTAGGCATCGGGCGAGGGCGTGAACATCGCCTCCAGCAACAGCGGCGCATACACGCGCCGGTACAGCGGAATATCGCCAACCGATAGCGCGCCGATGGTTTCGCCGTGGTAACCATTCTCCAGTGCGATGAACCGCGTCCGCCGGTGGTCGCCGCGATTGTGGAAGTAATGAAAGGCCATCTTCAGCGCCACCTCCACGCCGGCCGATCCGTTGTCGGCATAGAACACCTTGGACAGCGGCGCGCGCCCGGCCTGGCGTGGCGCGATCGCCAGCAACTGCTCGGCCAGCTGCACGGCCGGCGTATGCGTGAAGCCGGCCAGCATCACCTGCTCCAGTTCGCCGGCCTGGCGCGCGATGGCCGCGCCGATGCGCGGTTCGGTATGACCGAACAGGTTGGTCCACCAGCTGCTCACCGCGTCCAGATAGCGGCGGCCGTCATGGCCGACCAGCCATGCGCCTTCGCCACCCGCGATCGGCACCAGCGGCAGCGTGTGCGGGTGCTCACGCATCTGCGTGCAGGGGTGCCACACCACGGCAAGATCGCGTTGCCGCCAATGTTCGGCAGTTTGTGCGGCTGCAGGGTCTGCTAGGATTTCGGGTTCATGGACATGTCGATGCATCCGCCTATTCTATCGGCCCGCTTTGCGGCTGCGTGCGACGCATGAGCTCGCGCCTGCCGATCATCCACAAGATCACCGATCTGGGCGACGGGCCGTTCCGTCGGCAGCAGCTGGATCTGGAGTTTTCCAACGGGCAGCGTCGCATCTACGAACGCCAACTCAGCCAGGGCCATGGCGCCGTGGTGGTGGTACCGATGCTCGATGCGCAAACCGTGCTGCTGGTGCGCGAATACGCCGCCGGCGTGCATCGCTACGAACTCGGTCTGGTCAAGGGCCGCATCGACGCCGGCGAAACACCCGAGCAGGCCGCCGACCGCGAGCTCAAGGAAGAAGCCGGCTATGGCGCACGCCAGGTACAGGTGCTGCGCGCGATGACGCTCGCTCCTACTTATATGAGTCACCAATCCTGGTTGGTGCTGGCACGCGACCTCTATCCCGAGCGCCTGGTCGGCGACGAGCCGGAAGAGATGGACGTGGTGCCGTGGCCAATCGCACGTCTGGACGAATTGATGCTGCGCGAAGATTTTTCCGAAGGCCGTTCGCTGGCCGCCTTGTTCATTGCGCGCGAGTGGCTGGAGCGCAATCCATGATCCGCATCCCGATGGAGCTGCGCGAAACCGTGATCGCCATCGCGCGCGACGCCGGCGACGCAATCATGGAGGTCTACGCCCAGGACTTTTCGGTGGAGATCAAGGACGACGCCAGCCCGCTGACCCAGGCCGACCTGGCGGCCAACCGCGTCATCGTCGAAGGCCTGCGCCGTGTCACCCCGGATGTGCCGGTGCTGTCGGAAGAGTCTGCGCACGTGGCCTGGGAGCAACGCCAGTACTGGACCAGTTACTGGCTGGTCGATCCGCTCGATGGCACCCGCGAATTCGTCAAGCGCAACGGCGAGTTCAGCGTCAACATCGCACTCATCCATATGGGCGCGCCGGTGCTCGGGGTGGTGCAGGCGCCGGTCGACGGACGGGTCTGGTATGCCGCGCGTGGCGAGAACGCCTTCCGCCGCGATGGCGACCGCGATGAGATGCTGCACACGCGCACCCCGGCCGCCATGCCGTTGCGGGTGGCAGCCAGCCGTTCGCATCGCGACGCGCGGACTGCCGCCGCGCTGGAGCGGATGGGCGAGATCGACGTGGTCGCGCAAGGCTCGTCGTTGAAGTTCTGCCGCATCGCCGAAGGCGATCTGGACGTGTATCCACGCTTCGGCCCCACCTCCGAGTGGGACACCGCCGCCGGCCAGTGCGTGCTGCATGCGGCCGGTGGCGTGTTGCTGGCCGGCGCCAGTGGCAAACCGTTCCGCTACAACCGCCGCGACACCTTGCTCAACGGCGACTTCATCGCACTGGGCGACCCCAATCTGCCCTGGCGCGATTGGCTGGCCTGAGCGGCATGCGCGCCGTCCTGACGACGGCATGGCTGCGCAAGGTCCTGACGCTCTGGAAGGTACACTCCGGTATCTCCGCACGCGCTTGCGTGCCGCGTCTATTGCGGGTGCAACGGCCGCTTACGTCGCTTACGTCGCGTGGGAATGCGCCGGCGGCGCACCCACTCACAGGTTCCAGGAATACACGATGCCTCAGACCCCATCCATCGGCGATATCCAGCAGCTGTTGCACGTGATGGCGCGTCTGCGCGATCGCGAACACGGCTGTCCCTGGGATGTGCAGCAGACCTTCGCCAGCATCGCGCCATACACCATCGAAGAAGCCTACGAGGTGGCCGATGCGATCGATCGCAACGACCTGGCTGGCCTGCGCGACGAGTTGGGCGACCTGTTGCTGCAGGTGGTCTTCCATTCGCAAATGGCGGCCGAGCAGGGGGCGTTTACATTCGCCGACGTGGTCGCCACGCTTCGCGACAAGCTCATACGCCGCCACCCGCATGTGTTCGCCGCCCAACCGGCGGCCGATGCGCAGGCGGTGAGCGCCAACTGGGAGCAGATCAAGCGCGAAGAACGTCGTGTTGCCGGCAACCAAGACGACTCCGCACTTGCCGGCATCGCGCGCGGGCTGCCCGAATGGCAGCGCTCCACCAAACTGCAGTCGCGTGCGGCGCGCGTGGGTTTCGATTGGCCCGGCCCGGCGCCGGTGCTGGAAAAACTGCAGGAAGAAATCGAAGAGTTGCGCTTGGAATTCGCGCGCGGCCCGGTGGCCGACAATCAGGCCCGGCTGGAAGACGAACTGGGCGATGTGTTGTTCGTCTGCGCCAATCTGGCGCGCCATGCCAAGGTGGATGTCGGCGCCGCGTTGCGGCACGCCAACCTGAAATTCGAACGTCGCTTTCGTGCGATGGAAGCGCAGGCGCGTACTGCCGGCACCTCGTTGAACGCGTTGTCGCTGGGCGAGCAGGAAGCGTTGTGGCAACAGGCCAAGCGTGAGGAGCGCAGCGGCGATGTGCCGGTCGTCGACAGTCCGGCCATCGACGGTTCCGCGGGCGATGCATCGGCCTTGCACGCCCCGGTGTCCCACGCGCCGCCCGTGGACAGCCCTGTCAGCAGTCACCCGTCCGTTGGCGGTGAGGTTTTCCGCAGCGCAATGGGGTATCAAACCGGCGTCGATGGCCCCGATTCCGAAACGCCGCGCCCCGCATGACGATCGCGCCGACCACGCTGCTGTTGTTCGCCGCGACGGCGCTCGCCGAGTTGGTGGGTTGCTACCTTCCTTATCTCTGGCTGCGCAAAGGTGGCAGCGTGTGGTTGCTGCTGCCCACTGCGCTGAGCCTCGCCGTCTTCGTCTGGCTGTTGAGCTTGCATCCGGAAGCGAGCGGTCGCGTGTACGCGGCCTATGGCGGCGTCTACATCGCCAGCGCGCTGTTGTGGCTGTGGTGGGTGGACGGCGTGACGCCGACGCGCTGGGATCTGCTCGGCGCCGCCTGTTGCCTGCTCGGCATGGCGGTCATCATGTTCTCGCCGCGTAGCGCCTGACCGCGTTTGCAGGAGCGCGCTTGTTGGCTGTCTTACGACAGCCGCCGGGTGCGGCTGCGCCCGGGCCCGCTCCGCGCGTGGCCGGCGTAAGCCGCCGGGAGCGCCGAGGCATACTCACGCAGGGATAGATCCACTACCTGCAAGGGGCCGCACCTGTTTCCGGCTTCATGTCTCGCCATCGCCGTGCTGGTTGCCGGCGTCGTTGTCCTGTTCAAAACCGTGCGCATGGTGCCGCCACACCATGAGTCCGGGGCTGCACTTCCTGGTGCCGGTGGTCGACGGCGTGGGTCGGCGCGCCACAGGACGCTTCCCGGAGGGGGGGCCGTCAGCGGCACGGCGAGGGCGCCGCGCGGCTTGCCTTGGCGCCAGCCAAGGCAAGCCGCGCAGCACCCGCTTGGCACCGCTGACGGCCAACGCATCTCATCTCGACGCCCATAACACGCTCTATATCCGCGACATCCAGCCGCCGCGCGACCTGATCGATTCGATGGCGGGGCAGATGAAGGCCGAGCGCAGAGCGTGCGCAGATCCTCGAAGCCGAAGGCTCGCGTCAATCGGAAATCTTGCGCGCCGATGGCGAGAAGCAGGCCGCCGTGCTCGAGGCCGAAGGCCGCAAGGAAGCCGCCTTCCGCGATGCCGAGGCGCGCGAACGTCTGGCCGAGGCCGAGGCACGCGCGACGCAGATGGTGTCCGACGCCATCGCCAACGGCAGCGTGCAGGCGATCAACTGTTTCGTCGCACGGAAGTATGTGGAAGCATTCAAGGCGCTGGCCACCGCGCCCAACCAGAAATTCGTGCTGATGCCGATGGAATCCAGCGGCATCATCGGTTCGATCGCCGGCATTGCCGAGCTGGCCAAGCAGGCGGCCGGCAAACCCGACGCGCCCATGCGCGTCCCGCCGATGCCGCCGCGCGCGGGAGACTGAGCCATGCGCTGGGACGTGGCGGTCTGGGGCAGTGCTGGCGCTGCTGCTGATTGCGGCCCAGACCCTGGTGCGTGTGCGTTCCTGCTGTGGATGGGGATCGCTGCCGCAGCGGTGTGCTTATTGGTGCCGGTGTTGCCGGACATCGCGTTGCTGTGGCAGATCGTGGCGCTTGTGCTGCTCAGCTTCGTCTTGGTGCAGGTGTATCGCACCTGGTTTCGCGGCAAGGGCTCCCAGAGCGATCGCCCGCTACTCGATCGGCGTGCCGAGCAGTTGATCGGCCGTTGCGTGCCGCTCGATCAGGCCATCCACGATGGTCGCGTCCGCGCCAAGGTCGATGATGCGTTCTGGGTGGTGGCCGGCCCGGACCTGCCGGCTGGCACTTCGGCACGCCGGTGCGCATCGTCGGCGTCGATGGCATGACCTTGCTGGTGCAGCCGGCCGCTTGATGTACGCGGGCAGGGCATGCAGTGCGGTGCCCGCCTGAGCATTGTTGCAGCGCGGCGTAGCGTCGCGCTGCGTTACTGCCCGCAGGCAGCGCAACCACACAGCGGCGTGTCTGCCGTTCCCCCAAGCGTGACAGGATGGCGATAATGGCCGTCTTTCCTCGGAACGGCGCACATGACCCAGAAGACCATCCTCAACGACACCCATCGTGCGCTTGGCGCCAAGATGGTCGACTTCGGCAGCTGGGACATGCCGATCCACTACGGCTCGCAACTGGACGAGCACCACCAGGTGCGTCGCGACGCCGGCATGTTCGACGTCAGCCACATGACGGTGGTCGACCTGCACGGCGCGCGCGTGCGCGAGTTTCTGCGCTACTTGCTCGCCAACTCGGTGGACAAGCTCAAGGTCTCCGGCAAGGCGCTGTACACCTGCATGCTCAATCCGCAGGGTGGGGTGATCGACGACCTCATCGTCTATTACATGACAGAAAACTTCTTCCGTCTGGTGGTCAACGCCGCCACCCGCGAAAAGGACCTGCAGTGGATCGGCGAGCAGGCCGCGCGCTTCGACGTGCGCGTCGAAGAGCGCAGCGACTTCGCCATGATTGCCGTGCAAGGTCCCAGCGCGCGTACCAAGGTCATCGACCTGCTCGACCCTGCCGACACTGCAGCGGCGAGCAAGCTCGGCCGGTTCGCCGCGCTGCAGACGCGTTCGCGCGATGGCATCGAGTTGTTCCTTGCGCGCACCGGCTACACCGGCGAAGACGGTTTCGAAATCGTGTTGCCGCAGCAGGCCGCCGTCGCATTCTGGAATGCGTTGCTCGCGCAGGGCGTCAAACCGGCCGGCCTGGGCGCACGCGACACCCTGCGTCTGGAAGCGGGCATGAATCTTTACGGGCAGGACATGGACGATGGCGTCACCCCTTACGAGGCAGGGCTGGCCTGGACGATCGCCCTGGACGAAGGACGCGACTTCATCGGTCGCAGCGTGCTCGAATCGCAAAAGGCGCAGGGCGCACCGCGTCAGCTGATCGGTGTGGTGATGGACGAGAAGGGCGTGTTACGGCATGGCCAGACCGTGCTCACCGCCAACGGCGAAGGCGAGATCCTGTCCGGCACGTTCTCGCCGACGCTGGGCAAGGCGATCGCCTTCGCGCGCGTGCCGGCCGGTAGCATCGAGCAGCTGCGCGTGGACATCCGCGGCAAACAGGTGCCGTTGAGAGCGGTGAAGTTTCCGTTCGTGCGCGACGGCCAGGCACAGCCCGGCGTGCTCGGCGACTGAATCGTGTAGCGCCATGTATGCCGCGCGCGGCGCTGCGCCCGCGTCCGGATCGCCATCGCCACACCGCCGTGCGTGCACCTGTCTTGTCGCGCGGTCTAAACTAGCCATCTGTCCCCAATCATCATCTTTCCCGGAGCACACCCATGAGCGAGATCCCTGGCGACCTCAAGTTCCTCAAATCCCACGAGTGGGCCCGCGTCGAGAGCAACGGTCGCGTGACCGTCGGCATTTCCGACCACGCGCAGGGCTTGCTGGGTGACCTGGTTTACGTCGAATTGCCGGGTGTCGGCGACACCGTACAGGTCGGAAACGGCGCTGCGGTGGTGGAATCGGTCAAGGCCGCCTCCGACGTCTATAGCCCGGTCAGCGGCACCGTCGTCGAGGTCAACAGCGCGTTGAGCGACAAGCCGGAAACCATCAACGAAGACGCCTACGGCGAAGGCTGGATCTTCGTCGTCGAGATCGACGACAAGGAACAGCTCAACGACCTGTTGGACCCGGACGACTATGCCGAGCTGCTCGAAGAAGACGATCACTGATCAGGTGTCGTTGACGCCGGCATCCGATGGCCGCTCATAGAGCGGCCATTTTTTTGAGCACGCCTTCTGTCGGTGACGCGTATCTTGGTGCAGCGATGCCGCGCAAGCCGCCAGCGAAATCGGAGAAAGGGGAACGTCGGTCGGGGATCGCGATGCCGCTGGTGCATGTCGATGCGGTACGTCGACAGCAACGGTCCGACGCGCGTCCACTGCTCGCCCACCTGCACTGCGCCGGATTTCTGACGTGAGTCGTTCGTGAGGGTTTGGCGTGCGCCCGGTGAAAAAATTTTGTGCATGTCGCCTTGCTCGATCATCCGTCAGTGCACGCGATGGATGCCGCAGTCGGTGCGCGCGGCTGCATGCATGACGCTCCAGGCGCTCAATAAGTTTGCGCATTTCTGCTCATGCGACGTCGGAAGTGCAGCCGTTGGATAAAAAATTTTCAGCTGGCGGACAGGCGGCAAGCCATGCCGTCGCATCGGCTTCGCTGCCGTGCGGACGAAGTGTTCGGGCAGGCGTGCAAGCGCGCGACTTAAAAAAAACAGCGGAAAAGAGGTGCTTTTTCGAAAACGCTGTTGGGCGAGCGCGCTTCTCGGTTGGACGGGTACGCCCGCGCGCGGGGCGATTCGCTGGCGCGGACATGGCGCGCAGCGACGGTGGGTAGAAAAAAAATTGCAAAAGAGTGTTGACAGTAAAAAAAAGCGTGATTAGGTTTCGCCCAGCAGACATTGCTGCGGAAGAGAGTGAGCAGAATCGACATCACGCCGACAAGCTTGTTCCGGATGTCCACCGAAGCGCTAACCACGGTGGAGTCGGGTCCGCTTCTCTCCAAGAAAGCAGTTGTCGTTCCGACTACGCACCCGTGTCGCCGTTCGATGCGGGTGTTTCTGTATCCGTTCCGTCGCGCATCATCTGCGGACGGTCCCCGACGACGGCATGCCGTCGCGGGGTTTGGTTCAACTGGGCGTTTCACCTCCATAGTTCACTGACGAGGAGCCAATTACATGGCCACTGCAAAAGCTGCGAAAAAGAAACCCACTGCCAAAAAGGCAGTGAAGAAGACTGCCGCCAAGAAGGCAGTCAAGAAGGTCGCCAAAAAGGCGACCGCCAAGAAGGCAGTAAAGAAGACTGCTGCCAAGAAGGCCGTCAAGAAGACTGCAAAGAAGGCAACCGCCAAGAAGGCAGTAAAGAAGACTGCGAAGAAGGCAACCAAGAAGACGGCCGCCAAGAAGGCAGTGAAGAAGACTGCAAAGAAGGCGACCAAGAAGACTGCCGCCAAGAAGACGGCCAAGAAAGCCGTCAAGAAGACCACCAAAAAGGCAGTAGCGAAGAAGGCGACCAAGAAGTCCGCCACCAAGAAGACCGCTACCAAGAAGCCTGCCGTGAAGAAGGTCGCCAAGAAGAAGCCGGCCGTTCGCAAGAAGAAGGCCGCTCCGGTCGCGCTGCCCGCAACCCCGGCACCGCTGATCTGATCTTGTAATACCCGATCGCCGTAAACATCGAGCTCTCTCCCCGACGCCCAGCGGGGAGGGAGCTTTTTTATGTGCCTGGCGCTAGCGCGGTCGGTGCGAGGCTGCGCGTTGCCAGTCCGCAAACGGCGTAGGTGTTGCCGGCCGAGCAACCTCGCTCATTTCAAGTTTGCGGCATTGTGCCGCCAGGCGCGCATGCCGGTCGGCAGTGCAGATGTCGCCGCGGGATCATTCTGACTTTGCCCGCCAACTTGGACAGTTGTCGATGCCTTCGCACGATGGCTCGAGGGCAGACAGCACGACAGCACGCCGCCGCTGCCTGACCTGAGGGCGTGCCGGAAATGCAGCAGGTCGGAAGGCAGAGACCTTTGGGAGACCCAAGCCGCGAGACTCCAGAGCCGGCCGCCGGTGCTTCCACTTCGGGACACCGAACAGATCGGCTCAGCCGCAACGTTGGTGGCAAGGGGTGTTTACGGCAGCCAGACAATGCCGGCGTATTGCGCATTCACGGCCTTGCTCTTGCGCGCCCGGCAGTCATGCCTTCGGCGAGCCGAGCAACGCGCGTCGGAGACACAGAAACAACGAAGGCGGCCGAAGCCGCCTTTGCCCACGTCACCGACCCGAGGTCAGTGCACGACTCCACTCAGCGCGGCGAGGCCACCGACTTGCCGGAAGACGCACCCTTGCCAGCCGGGTCGGGTTTTTCTGCCAGCATGTTCTCGCTGCCGAAGTCGCCGTCCACGTCGATGTCCAGCCAGCGCTTGGCCGGCAGGCCGAGCGCGCGATCCAGGATGGTCGGCAGCATGCCCGAGGGCAGGCCACTTTCGCCGTTCCACAGGATCGCAACACCCAGGTCGCGCTCCGGCAGCAGTGCGACCAAACCGCGATAACCTTGCACCGCGCCGGCATGGAACACCACTTGATGGCCGGCGTAATCGAACACGCGCCAGCCCAGCGCATAGCTGGCCGCGTCCACGCGCTCGTGGCGCCAGCCCGAACGCATTTCGCCCGGCGTGGAGATCAACGGCGCGTGCAGCGTCGCCAACAGCGGCGCAGGCAGCACATCGGTGCGATGGCCGGTGTGCGCGAGCAGCCACTGCGCCATATCGCTGGCGCTGGCGTTGACGCCCGCAGCGGGCGCCAGACGGTAGTAGGTGGGCTTGGGCGTCAGCGAGACCCAGCCATTGCGGCTGCGCACATGCGGACGTGCCCAGTGCGGGCTCGCCTGGATACCGGCCAGCCCCATGCTGGCGTCGTTCATGCCCAGCGGCTTGAAGATGCGGCGCTCTACCGATTGCTCGTAGAAGCTGCCCGATGCGGCGAACACCACATCGCCAACCAGGCTGAAGGCGACGTTTTGATATGCGTAGCAATCGCCCGGTGCGCAACGCAGCGGCGCAGCCGCCAGCTTATGGCTGAGCGAGTAGTAGTCGGCGTTGGATTCGATATCGCGGTCGTAGGCGTTGCGGGTCAGGCCGACGCGATGGCTGAGCACTTCGGCCACGGTGAGTTGCCGGGTGGCCGCGTTGTCGCTGAGCTGGAAGCCCGGCACATAGTCGACCACTTTGCTGTCCCAGCGCAGCACGCCATCGTTGACCAGCAGGCCGGCCATGGTGCCGGCGAAGGCTTTGGACAGCGAGGCCAGGCGAAACACCGTGTGGCCATCGACCGGCTGCGGATGATTGACGTCGGTGACGCCATAGCCGCGCGCGCTGAGCACCTTGCCGCCCTGCACGATGGCCATCGCCATCCCGGGCACCCGGTTGCCGTAGGTCAGCTGGTCGGCCATCGATTCGAATGCCGCCACATCGAAACCGGCAGCAGGTGCCAACACCTGGTTGGCCGGCAGCGAGGTGCGATAGGGCAGCGGTGCGGTGGGCGACTGAGCCACAGTGGCCGCCTGCAACGCAGCGGCGGTGGGCGCGGGTGTCTGCGCGGTGGATGATAGGGCCAGGGGCAATAACGCCCCGAACAGCCCGATAGCCAACGGTCGGAACCGTCGGCGCGTGCGCATTTCTGTCATGGTTGTCCCGCCTGTTCCGCTGCCTCCGGCGATTCTAGCGCCGCGCTTTGCAATAGCACAAACTGCCGGAAGATGAATGGGCATCGCATTGATCCTATTGATGATTTTAGATTCAGCATTCGAGTATTCCGGTGCCGCCGACGCGTTGCCACGCTTTGGTGCAATACGAGTTGCAAGCAGCGTGCCGGCGTGGAGGGCACCCGGGCCGCAGTGTCCTGCGACTGGTCGCTGGTGGCGCTGCCTCGCATCGGCTAACTTGCGCGCTTCTTTCACAGGTGCTGCCGTTGTCATGTTTTTTCTGTCGGGCCCGCTTGTGCGAGCGGCCGTTACCTCATGACCAGCCCCTCTGCGCCGCGATCTGCGGCTGGCCGTTTGCGCGCGGCACTGCGTAGCTCGCCGCCACTGGCGTGGTCGTTTCTTTACTTCTTTTGTCTGCTCAGCGGTTACTACGTGTTGCGTCCGGTGCGCGAAGCGATGGGTGCCTCGGCCGATGTAGAGGCACTCTTTCCCACTGGCATGATCGCGTTCTTCGCCGCGCACGGTGTGCCGCTGAAGGACTTCACGCTGCAGGTGCTGTTTACCTGCACCTTCCTGATCATGGTGCTGCTGCAACCGGTCTACGGCGCTCTGGTCAGCCGTTATCCGCGGCGGGTGTTCCTGCCGGGGGTGTACGGCTTCTTCATCGCGACCCTGCTGCTGTTCTATGTGCTGTTCGACAGCGGCGTGCCGGGCCGTGGCATGGCGTTCTTTTTGTGGGTGACCGTCTTCAACCTGTTTGCGGTGGCGGTGTTCTGGAGTTTCATGGCCGATGTCTTCAGCAATGCCCAAGCGCGTAGTTACTACGGCTATATCGGCGCGGCAGGCACGCTGGGCGCGTTTCTGGGCCCGGTCCTGACGCGCGTACTGGTCGAACGTATCGGCATCGCGCATCTGATGTTGGTGTCGGCCGGGTTTTTGGCGGTCTGCGTGGTTTGCGTGCTGCGCCTGCGGCTGTGGGCCGTTGCGCGCGAACAGGAGGGCCAGCTCAGTTCTGGCGAATTGCCAATGGGCGGCGATGTACTCGGCGGCCTCAAGCTGATCGTGCATGAACCGCTGTTGCGCTGGCTGGCCTTCATGGTGTTGTTTGGCGTGGGCGTGGGGACCTTGCTCTACAACGAGCAGGCGGCGCTGGTGCGGCGGCTTTACACCGATGCAGCGACGGCCACCGCCTATTACTCCAGCATCGACCTGGCGATCAATGCGCTGGCGCTGGTGCTGCAGCTGCTGGTGACGCGCGCGTTGCTGTCGCGCTTTGGCATCGCGCCGGCGTTGTTGATCCCGGGCGTTGCAATCATGCTGGGCTACGCGGCTTTGGCGGCGTCGCCGTTGCCGATGATGATTGCGATCGTGCAGGTGATTACCCGCTCCAGCGAATTCGCACTGGCCAAGCCTGCGCGCGAAACGCTGTACACGCGGGTAAATCGCGAGTGGCGCTACAAGGCTGGCGCCGCCATCGACACGGTGGTCTATCGCGGTGGCGATCTCACCTTCGTTTGGGTGCACAAGCTGGTCTCCGCGTTCGGCTCCAGCGCGGTGTTCGGCGTCGGCCTGCTCGTGGCGACCGGCATGACGGTCGGCGCGTTCGGCCTGTTGCGCCAAGCGCGCAAGCTACCCGCCGAGCGCGACGTGGAGACGGACAAGCGCGTTTCCGAGTAAGCACCGCCACAGCACACGTGGCAGATGCAGCTTGGCGCTTGGCATCGACCACGCAGACGGACTGCTTCTCACTCTGGCAGCGCCAGAAGCGCACTCACCAGCTCGGTAGTGCAGGTGTGCCGAACAGAGCGACCGCAATCGCGGCTATGCTGGCGGCACCATTTGTCGAGGCGGTCTGCCATGTCCCTGTTCGCCATCGTTGCCGGCGTGTGCATCGCACTGCTGCACGTCTACATCCTGGTATTGGAAATGGTGCTGTGGACGCATCCGCTGGGCTTGAAGACCTTCCGCAATAGCCTTGAGAAGGCGCAGGCCACCCGCGTGCTGGCGGCCAACCAGGGGCTCTACAACGGCTTCCTTGCCGCGGGCCTGCTCTGGGGCGCACTGGCCGCCCGCCCCGACGTGCTGAGCTTCTTCCTGGTCTGCGTGGTTGTGGCAGGTTGCTACGGCGCCTACAGCGTCAATCGCCGCATCTTCTTCGTGCAGGCGCTGCCGGCGTTGATCGCCTTGGCGCTGGTGTGGTTGCCGTTCTGATCCAGCTGCGGCAGCTGTTCGCTGCACGCAGGTTCGCCGCACGCAGGAGTGGGGAATGGCTGCGATGCGCTCTTGTTCTGTAGCCTCAGCGCCTGGCTGCTGCCAGCGTGTGACGTGCGCGACTCTCCCACGCGTTCGCCCCTGGCACGTGCTCATTCGATAGCCGGCCAGCAGATTGCGCCGCCGGTGCATGCGTTCTGCCGCGAAGACCGCAGCCGATGAAGCTGCGGGCAGCATGCTGGTGACAAGACCCCATCTCCACAAACAACCACGGCGGGCCGAAGCCCGCCGTGGTCTATTCTCGCCCAAGCTTATGCCTTACGCGGCTTCGCGTGGCTGTTGCACCTGCGGCTTGTCGTAGAAGCTGGCCGCACGCAACTCATGCGGATCGAAGTCGTCCACGGTGATGGTGTCCATCATGATCTCGCGCAGCTCTTCCAGCAGTTTGCGCTCTTCCATGCTGATCACGCCTTCTGCCACGGCTTCGTCCAGCTGCGCCGGGAAATCCAGCGCTTCGATGCCCTTGGTCTTGAGCGCCTTCAGGAACTTGCGCTCCACCGGTTCGGCCATCACCGCCTTGGTCAGGTAGCTGGCGATACGGCCGCCCGGATTGTTGGCGCACGGCGTGAGGAACACGCCCTTGGCCAGACGGTCGCGCGCCTCGTTGGGCGTCATCAACAGCGAAGCCACACGATGGCCGAGGCGGTCGCCAGGCGCTTCGGCGCGACGGCCCAACGGGAAGATCAGCACCCACATCAACCAGCCCACCGGGCGGATCGGGAAGTTGCGCAGCGCCGCCGACAGCGCGGTTTCGATCTTGTGCACGCTGTCGTGGAAGGCCCAGGCCAGCAGCGGCTGGTCGCTCGCCGGTGCGCCCTCGTCGTGATAACGCTTGAGGATCGCGCTGGTCATGTAGATATGGCTCAGCACATCGCCCAAGCGACCGGACAGCGACTCCTTGAACTTCAACTTGCCGCCCAGCATCAGCATCGAGACGTCGGCCATCAAGGCCAGGTTGGCCGAATAGCGATCCAGCTTGCGGAAGAACCGACGGGTATACGCATCGCCCGGCGCCGCACCGAGACGCGCACCGGTCAGGCCGAACCAGAACGAGCGCACCGCGTTGGAAATGCCGAAGCGGATATGACCGAACAGGCTCTGGTCGAACTGCTCCAGACCACGACGGGTATCGGGATCCTGCGCGGCCTGCATTTCCTTCAACACCCACGGATGGCACAGGATGGCGCCCTGGCCGAAGATCAGCAGGCTGCGGGTCATGATGTTGGCGCCTTCCACGGTCACGCCGATCGGCGCGGCCTGCCAGGCGCGGCCGGCGAAGTTGCGGGGCCCCAGGATGATGCCCTTGCCGCCGATCACGTCCATCATGTCGCTGACCACTTCGCGGCCCATGGTGGTGCAGTGGTACTTGGCAATCGCCGACGGCACCGACGGCACATCGCCGCGATCCACCGCTGCGGCCGTGGCCTGCGACAGCGCACTGATCGCATAGGCCTTGCCGCCGATACGGGCCAGCGCTTCTTCCACGCCCTCGAAACGGCCGACCGACAGGCCGAATTGCTTGCGGATACGCGCATACGCACCGGTGACCACCGCCGCGGCCTTGCTGCCGCCGCTAGCAGTGGAGGGCAGGGTGATCGAACGGCCAACAGCCAGACACTCGTTGAGCATGTTCCAGCCCTTGCCGACCATCTCCACGCCACCGATCAGCTGGCTCAGCGGGATGAACACCTCTTCGCCATGGATCGGGCCGTTCTGGAACGGCGAATTCAACGGGAAATGGCGGCGGCCGATTTCCACGCCCGGGGTTTCGCGCGGCAGCAGCGCCAGGGTGATGCCGATGTCCTTCTTGTCGCCAATCAGACCATCCGGATCGTAGGCGCGGAACGCCAGGCCGATCAGCGAGGCGACCGGTGCCAGGGTGATGTAGCGCTTGTCGAAGGTGAGCTTGACGCCCAGCACGTTGGCGCCATTCCACTCGCCCTTGCAAACGATGCCGTAATCCGGAATCGAGGTGGCATCGGAGCCGGCGAACGGACCGGTCAGGCCGAAGCACGGCACTTCCGCACCGACCGCCAGCCGCGGCAGGTAGTAGTCCTTCTGCTCGGGGGTGCCGTAATGCAGCAGCAGCTCACCGGGGCCGAGCGAGTTGGGCACGCCGACGGTGGAGCTGACCACGCTGGAGATCGAGGACAGCTTCTGGATCACCTTGTGGTGCGCCAGCGCGCTGAAACCCAGGCCGCCATACTGCTTGGGAATGATCATGCCGAAGAACTTGTTCTTCTTGATGAAGTCCCACAGCTCCGGCGGCAGGTCGGCGTGGACGTGGGTGATTTCCCAGTCGTTGATCATCTTGCATAGCTCTTCCACCGGGCCATCCAGGAAGGCCTGCTCTTCGGCGGTGAGTTGCGGCTTGGGATAGTTCAACAGCTTCTGCCAATCCGGATCGCCGGTGAACAGCTCGCCTTCGAAACCGACCGAGCCGGTTTCCAGTGCGATGCGCTCGGTCTGCGACAGCGGCGGCAGCACCTTGCGGAAGAAGCCCATCAGTGGCGTGGTCAGCAGCGGCTTGCGCAGGAACGGCAGCAGCACTGGTGCGGAGATCAGCACCACCAGCGCGGCGGCCACGATGGTGGCGGTGAGATTGGCACCCAGCAGCCAGCACGCCACCAGCACACAGGCGCTGATCGCAACCCACGTGGCAAGGCGCATCCGGTGATAGGCAGCGATACCCGCCGCCAGGATGACGAGGAGGAACGGTGCAATGATGCTCATGGTCTTGCTCCAGTGACATGCTCGGTAGTGTTGGACGCTGCGATGGTGCAAGCCGCCGGCAGTGCGTCCAGATAATGCAACACGGTGGCGGTAAACGTGGTGTTGTCGTCGCCTGCCAGCATGTGCGTGGCATGGGGCAGATGCACATGCTGCGCATGCGGCGCGATGGAGAGGAATTCGGCGATGTTGGCTGGCGTCACCAGATCGCTGCGTCCGCCGCTGATGAGCAGCATCGGGCAACGCACCTGTGCTGCCGCCTCCAGCAATGCATGCTGCTGGAGCTGGGCATCCTGGCCGGCCAGTTCGTCGACCAGGCGTGGATCCCAGTGCCAGCGCCAACGCCCATCGGCACGCTGCCGCAGCAATGCCTGCAGTTGGCCCGGCGTCTTGCGCGGCCGATGCGGCAGGTAGACGGCAATCGCATCGGCAGCCGCATCCAGCGATACAAAACCGTCCGGATGCGCGGTCATGAAACGCAGGATGCGCTCCACACCCGTGGTATCCCAGCGTGGTGTGATGTCGACCAGCACGATGGCACGAAACAGGCCTGGCCACCGCGCTTCGGCCAGTAGCCCGAACAAGCCCCCCATCGACGCAGCAACCAGCACTGGCGGCTCGGGCTGCTCGCCGGCCAGCACGATCAGATCGTCGGTGAACTGCGTTGCCGAGTAGGGAAGGCCCACCGCATTGGCGCTGGAATCGCCATGCCCGCGCGCGTCGTACGACAAGGTGCGGTAGCCCCTGTCAGCCAGCGTCGTGGCGGTCGCTTCCCAGGCATGTCGGGTCTGTCCAAAGCCATGCGCGAATACTACCGACGGCGCGTGTTCGCTACCCCGCATCGACACCGCGAGCACTGCATCGCCAGCGTTGACGCTGGACACGGACGCAGCGGAGGCAAGGCTAGCGGGCGAGATGACCATACTTAATGGTATGGATGCACGATGACTGCTGTCAATACTCAATCGTATGGACGGTTAGGCCACGGAATCATGGCGCTGATATGTCAATTTCGTGATGCATACTGCAACTGACACAAGCGTATGGTTAAATCGCGGCATGAACGACACCATCGACTCCAGCCTCACCACGCCCCGCGCCAGTTCCGGTCGCGGCAATCGCCTCAGCGCGGACGATTGGGCACAGGCCGCGCTCGACCTGATCGCCGAACAAGGGGTGGGCGCGGTTGCAGTCGAGCCGTTGGCGCGCCGGCTCGGCGTCACCAAAGGCAGCTTTTACTGGCACTTCCCCTCGCGCGATGCCCTGCTGCAGGCCGCCCTCGAGCGCTGGGAAATCTTCGAGCAAAAGGAAGTGTTCGGCAGCCTGGAAGACGTGCCCGACCCCAGCGCCCGCTTGCGCGCCTTGTTCCAGCTGGTTGCCCACGAAGTCAAACCGCACGTCATCTATAGCGAACTGCTCAAGGCACTCGATCACCCGGCCGTACGCCCGGTCATCGACCGCGTTTCGCAACGTCGCCTCGATTACCTCATCGCCTCGTTCCGCCAGGCCGGCCTTACCCGTACCGATGCCCAGCACCGCGCCCGCCTGGCCTACGCCGCCTATGTCGGCTTCCTGCAACTCTCACTGCAATTGCAACAGCCCAAGCCGGCCCGGGAAGATTTCGAAGCCTACGTCGAGCATGTGATCCAGACGTTGATTCCGGGGTGAGCAGACCATTGTAAGGCAAACGGATTTTCTGTTCGAATCTTGGCGCTCGCCAACAAAAAACGGCCCCTTGGGGCCGTTTTTTCATAACTTACTTTATTCCAATTTTAAATCAGAAACGCTGCTGATACTTCATGTACATGAAGCGACCAATGTCGTAGCCACCGTAATAGGAGTAGCCGGAGTTGGGCTGGCCATAAGCGGGTGCCGAATAGTGTTCGAAGATGTTGTTCGCACCGACGGCAACTGTTGCGTTCCACGGAAGGGCATAAGCCACTTGCAGATCGTGGAAGGTGTTGGAGCCGAGCTCGTTCATGCCAACAGTTGCGCCCTGGAACTCGGGAGCAGTGAAGTCAGGCAGGCTGCAGCGATCGGCGGCGAAGCAACGCTCCTTGGTACGCGAGTAGTAACGCGCGCTCCAGGTCACGGACCAATCGTCCCACTGCCAGTTCACCGAAAGGTTGGAGCGGACGCGGAAGTTGCCGCCGAATCCGTTCTGCTGGCTTGGCGGATTGCTGGTGTTGTCGGCCTTCAGTTCGTTCTTGGACACATAGGTGTTCAACAGCGAGGTGGTGAAGTTGCCCCACTGCGTCTCGAAGCGATAATTCAGATCGAAGTCGAAGCCTTCGGTCTCAACATAGCCCGCATTGCGCAGGCCGAACGACAGGCTGGTGATGTTGCCCGCTGCGTTACGGGTAAAGCCCACGCAACGCGACTCGATACCGCGCAGGTAGCAATCGTCCAGCAGGTCGGTCGGCGTGTCGCCAACGATGGTGTTTTCGATGCGGATATTCCACCAATCCAGCGAGGCGTTGAGGCCGGTGATGAAACCGGGGCTCCACACCAGGCCAAGCGTCTTGGAGGTCGAGGTTTCCGGGGTCAGCGTAGGAGTCGAGCCGGAAACGAACGGCACATTCGTCTGTTCGCCAGGGCCCGGTGCGGGAGCGACGCCCGACGCATTGAGCTGACGGAAACCAGCCGGCACATCAGCCAGGCAGCGTGCATTGCCGGCAGCCGGGCCGAACGAGGTATCGCACGGATCGGTGTAGTTCTCGAAGCTCTGCGACAGGCCGCCGAACAAGTCTGCAACGGTCGGCGCGCGGAAACCTTCCGACCATGTACCACGCACCAGCACGGACTCGAACGGCTTCCACTTGAATCCGAACTTGCTGTTGGTCGTATTGCCAAAGGTGTCGTAATCCGAATAACGCGTTGCCAACGTGACGCTCAATTCCTTGGCGCCGGGAAGGTCCGCCAGCAACGGAACCTGCAACTCGGCATAGACTTCGTTGAGGTTGTAGCCACCGCGGGTCGGGCCGGCGGCCAGATCCGTCGAGATACCCGTCTGTGCGAGTGCATCTGGCGAGAACGAGCCGGTTTCTTCGCGACGTTCCACGCCAACCGCTACGCCCAGGTCGCCAGCTGGCAGCGAGGCCAGGATGCCGGAAACGCTTGCGAAGTAGTTCTTGGTGGTGGTTTCGGACAGCGCCTGGCCGGGCTGATACAGGTAAGCCTGGACGTTGGGGTCGTTCAAGCCATTCGGCGCGTTGTAGCCGAACGGAACCAGCGGATTCCAGGGCGTGCATGCCCCGGGGCCGGAGCCGAGGGTAATCGGGTTCGCGGCGGTGCCGCACTGTGCCACACCCTCGGAATTGATGAAGGACGGACCGGTGGCCTGGCCGACGGCATAGGTATTGAGATTACCAGTGCTGATCTGCGTGCCTTTATTCTGGTTGTAAAGGAAGCCCGCTTCCCAATCCCAGTATTTCTCGCCGAAATTGAAATTACCGCTAAACTTGCCCGTGAATCGCGAGGTGGTCAAATTGTTCTGAACTTCGCGCGGAACTTCCCAGCCACGCCGGACATATTGAACAGCCTGCGGGGCGACGCCTGCAGGCAGAGTGCCGGTCGCCTGATTACCCAGCGGATTGAAGACGCTGTCGATGGACAGGCCGCCGCTGCTCAGGTCGAAATTGGCGCTCTGCATCGGATAGCCGGCGTTCTGTGCGAACGACTCGCGGTCGGTGTACAGAACGCTGGTGTCGAACGCGACATTGTCGGTGAAATCGAAGTGCCCATTGAGGAACGCCGATTTGCGCTTGATGCCGCTGTAAACCGTGGATGCCAGCGAGGGATTGGAGGTGTCGGTGCCGTTGAGCGCGCGATAGCTGGAAAAGTCAGCCGGATCCAGCCCAGCAACGTCGCGGCGCAGCGTGCGCGTCGAGGTGCCGCCTGCAGCATTGGTATAAGCAAAACGACCAAATTCAGTGGTTCCCGAAAGACCGCCCGGACGCGGATCGGTCTTTTCCCCAGTCGGGAATCGGGCGCGGCTGAACCAGCGGTTGCGTGCCCAGACCGGGTCTTCGTTGGTGTATTCGACGCCGGCGGTCAGCGAGCCGCGATCACCACGGAAGCCCATCGTGAAGTCGTACACGTCGCGCTGACCGTCGCCCTGGCCCCACTGGCCAATGTAGACGTTCGCTTCGGCGCCTTCGAAATCCTTGCGGGTGATGATGTTGATCACGCCTGCAATCGCGTCGGAACCGTAGATCGTGGATGCGCCGTCCTTCAGGACTTCGATGCGCTCAACCATGACGGCCGGGATCGAGGCAACGTCCTGCAGGCCGCCGTTGGTGATGCCGAGGCGGTGGCCGTCAACCAGGACCAAGGTACGGTTGGCACCCAGGTTGCGCAGGTCGATGTAGTAACCACCGACGTTTTCGCCGGAGCTCAGCGGCGAGGTGCGGCTGATGGCCGGCGAGCCCGCGGTCGGAATGTTCTGCAGGATGTCCGCAACCGACTTGAAGCCCTGCTTTTCGATCTGATCCCTGCTGATTAGCAGCACCGGCTGGGCTGTCTCGCTATCGACCTGGCGGATACGCGAACCCGTCACCTCGATCTTGTCGAGATTCGTAGTGCCGGCTTCCTGGGCGATGGCGGTGCCGGTACCGCCCACACCCACGACGAGCGCGAGGACAACTGCATCGCGCAGCTTGTTGGACTTGCAATTCATTAGCTCTCTCTCCAAGTGATCTTGGGTACTGCCAAGGGTTGTTTTGCCTGCCGGGGGTTCCGAAAAAAGCGGATCCAAAACGTCAGGGTGAACCGATGGTATATGCGTTGCGAGAGAAATTAAAGTCCCGTTAACGAAAAAGAAGAAGGTTGTGAAAGTGGCAGCCTGGCGCTCTATCCACAACGAAAAACGCCACCGACTGTGGGCCGATGGCGTCTAGATAAATGCTTTGGAATCAGTCGGTTACAGGTCTTGCTCGTATCTGACGTACGGAACCGTACCGTCGCTGTTGCTCTCGTTGCTTGGCGCGAACGGGTTCTTACCGCGGGAAATGACGTTCTCGGCGCCAACGGTGAGCTGGCCGCTCCAGGGAGTGCGCCAGGTCAGGCCCAGGCCCAGGCCTTCCCATTTTTCGGGCTGGCCGGGGACGTCGACAACGCGGCCGATGACGTTGGCGCTGAAAGCGCCATAGCCGCCGCCAACGCTCAAGGTCTTGCTGTCCCACTGATCGGCAATGGCCGGGGACACGTCGGCCAGCGGCACCAGGCGTGCGCGCGCATACGTGCCGCCGATCGAAACAAAGCCTTCGCGACCGATGTTCTTCTGCCCAAAAACGGTGAGGTCGTTTTGCTCGACACGCGTCAACGGGGCCTTGCCGGCACCGATCAGCCAGGCGGGCAGGGTGTCGCGGCCGGTGCCGGCGGTGACGCCAACCCGGCCACCGCCGCGATTGAAGCCCAGCGTGCCGGACACGCGGCGCGAGGCAGCCGCGCTGTCTTCTTCGTCATCGCCGATGCCTGCAAGCAGGCAATGGCTGGCAAGACCGCTGATATTGGTGCCGCGGCTGCTGTTGCAGAGCAGGCCAAGCGAGTCGCCGGAGCTCAGGCCGAACGCGGCATCGAGCGAGTTGCGACCGAAATGCCAGCGCGCACCGGCTTTCTGCTCGCCGGTCGGCTCCAGGTACAAAAAGGCCTCCACCTTGCCGCTGCCCTTGTTCCACACCGGCAGGATGGTGCTTTCGCGCAACTGCTGCGCCGACTGCGCGTGCACGCCTGTGGCCGCCGCAAGGGCAACCATCAAAGCTAGCGGGAGGCGCAGTAGATATCGCATACCAAGGTCAGACCCAGGGGCAGTTGTTAAGTTCCCGAGAGCGGGCAGGTAGGATGCTAGGGTGTTTATGATTATTTAACAAGTGGTCGCGTCCCCCCAAGAACGCAACCGTCATCCTATCTATTGCAACCTTTCTGGCGCTTCCTGCGAGGGCTGCGCCGCGTTGAAAAGTACGTCCAGCGCGGTCAACGGAAAGTGATACTCACGGCCGCAGAATTCGCAACGCACCTCGACTTCGCCCGTTGCCTCGGCGGCCGCGCGCGCCTCTTCCTCGCCTAGCGATTGCAGCATCGAGGCGACCCGCTCGCGCGAACAGGAGCAGCCGAAGCTGAGCGGTTTGCTGCCGAGCAACTGCGGCTCTTCCTCGTGGAACAGACGGTGCAGCAGGTCCTGGCCGGCGACCGAGAGCAGCTCCGGTGCGCCCAGGGTGTCGAACAGGGCGCCAATCCGGGTCCAGCCATCGGTGTCGCCTTCGTCGCCGGGGAGCTTCTGCAACAGCAGGCCGGCGGCCTGATCCGGGCCAGCGGCCAGCAGCAAGCGCGTCGGCAACTGTTCGGACTGCTGGAAATAGGTTTCGAACGCTTCGGCCAGGTCCGGTGCCTGCATGCCGACCAGACTCTGGTAGCGCTGCGGCTCGCGCGGGTCCAGGCCGGGGTTCTCGATGGTGATCGCCAGCAGCGCGGCCTCGCCCAGTTCGCGCAGGTCGGTCGGCGCATCCGCGCCCTCGGCCAACTGCACGATGCCGCGCAAGGTGCCGGCCGCGGTGCATTCGGCAAACAGGGTGCGCAGGATGTCGTTGCCGCGCAGTTGCACCGACAGGCGCCCGTCGACCTTGGTGTGGCCGGTGAACAGTGCAGCGGCCACCGCGGCTTCGCCGAGCAGTTGGCGCGCGGCGGGCGGATACTCGGCGGCCCCCTGGATGTCGTGCCAGGCCTTGGTCAGGCGCACATGGACGCCGCGCACGCCAGCGGCGGGCAGCAGGAAACGGGAAAGCTGATCGTGATCGGTCATGGAAACATCGGGCGTAAGGGACGCTGGTTGCCGGATAATGCGGCGGGCATCGGGATTGAAGGTCGTAGCGAACAATGGGGACGGATGCATGGGATGGCAAGCAGGCGGCGCCACCGCGGCGCGCGCGGCGCTGGTTGCGCTGGCTGATGGCGGCACCGCTGCTATTTGCAGCGGCGAGCGTGCTGCAGGTGCTGATCTTGCGGGTGGTCGATCCGCCGATCAGCAGCATGATGGCGGGGCGTTACCTGGAAGCCTGGGGCGAGGGCGACTGGAGCTTTTCGCTGCATCGGCAGTGGCGTGATTACGACAAGATCGCCGCAAGCCTGCCGATTTCGGTGGTGGCCGCGGAGGATCAGCAGTTTCCGATGCACCATGGTTTCGATCTACAGGCGATCGAGAAGGCGCGCGATCACAATGCCCGCGGTGGACGCGTGCGCGGCGCCAGCACCATCAGCCAGCAGGTCGCCAAGAATGTGTTCCTTTGGCAGGAGCGCAGCTGGGTGCGCAAGGGCCTGGAAGCCTGGTACACGGTGTTGATCGAGCTGTTCTGGCCGAAGCAACGCATCCTGGAGATGTATCTCAACGTGGCCGAATTCGGCGACGGGGTGTATGGCGCGCAAGCGGCTGCGCAGCAGTTCTGGAGCAAGGATGCGGCAGGCTTGTCGCCGAGCGAATCGGCACGCCTGGCGGCGGTGTTGCCATCGCCACGGCGCTATGACGCGCGTCGTCCGGGCGCATTCGTGCAGCGACGTGCGGGGTGGATCCAGCGACAGGCGCGCCAGTTGGGCGGCCCTGCCTATCTGCAGGCGCCCTGACGGTGAGCGCCATCGCCACTGCCCAGTTGCCGGTTGCGTCCGAACGCCTGACGGTGCTCATCGCGGCCTTCAATGAAGAAACCAGCATTCCCCTGCTGCATCCGCGCCTGTGCGCGGTGTTGGCGCAGCTGCCTGCACTGCAGACGCACGTGCTGTATGTCGACGACGGCAGCACCGATGGCACCTGGGAGGTGTTGCATGCGCTGACCGAGGCGGATGCGCAGGTGAGTGCGGTGCGGCTGTCGCGTAATTTCGGCAAGGAAGTGGCGATTTCTGCCGGACTGGACCATGTGCTGCCGGGGGCTGTGGTGTTGCTCGATGCCGATGGCCAGGATCCACCGGAACTGATCCCGGAATTCGTTGCGTTGTGGCGTGGCGGCTACGACAACATCTTCGGTACGCGGGTCATTCGCGAGGGCGAGAGTTGGCTCAAACGTGGCGCTGCGCATGCGTTTTATCGTGTGATAAGGCGCTTGTCGCGCACCCCGATTCCTGCCGATACCGGTGATTTCCGCTTGCTGTCGCCACGTGTCGTGCAAGCCTTGCAGCAGCTGCGCGAACGCCACCGTTTCATGAAGGGGCTCTTCGGTTGGGTCGGGTTTCGCCAGGTGGCGCTGCCGTATCGGCGTGAGCCGCGTCTGTCCGGACACAGCAAGTTCACGGTCTGGCGGCTGTGGAATTTCGCACTCGATGGCATTACCAGTTTTTCCACCGTGCCGCTGCGCGCGGCCACGTATCTGGGCCTGCTTACCGCGCTGCTGGCATTCCTGTTCGGTGCCTGGGTCGTCATCAAGGCTGCGCTGGTGGGCGACCCCGTGGCCGGTTGGCCGACGCTGATGTCGGTGATCCTGTTTCTGGGGGGCGTTCAGCTGATTGCTCTGGGCCTGATTGGCGAATACCTGGGCCGCTTGTACGACGAGGCCAAGCAGCGCCCGTTGTATCTGGTCGATACCCACCGCGGCGCGGTAGGAGTAGGCTGCGATCACCAGAGCAAGCGCGGAGCGGGCCATGCAGACCGTACGACAGCTGTTGGGGACCAAGCAGGTTGAGGTATTTGCCGTTGCCGCCGATGCCGCGGTGATCGAGGCGATTCGCCTGATGGCCGAGAAGGCCATCGGCGCGGTCCTGGTGATGGAAGGGCCGCGCTTGGTCGGCATCGTCTCCGAGCGCGATTACGCGCGCAAGGTGGTACTGCGCGATCGCTCGTCTTCTACGACCAGCGTCGCGCAGATCATGAGCGCCGAGGTGGTGACAGTGTCGCCGTCGGACACGGTGGAGCGCTGCATGCAACTGATGACCGACGGACGCTTTCGCCATCTGCCGGTGGTCGAGAACGGCCGCGTGCAAGGCGTGATTTCGATTGGCGACCTGGTCAAGGCGGTGATCGAAGCGCAGCGACAGGATATCGACCAGCTGCAGCGTTACATCGCCAGCTGACGCTGCGCTGCATTACTGCGCGTATTTGCCGCCGCAATCGCTGTCTTTGCCCGGGCCCGGTTCGAAGGTTGCCAGCAGGGCAGCCGGTGGTGCGATGCTGCCGAGTGCGACCGCGATCGCGCCGCGCACGCCTAGCGCCTTGAAGTCGGGGCGGAAGCTTGGGTCCTTGAAAGTGCCGCCGATCCGCAACGGCGAGCGCAGGCTGAGGATGCTTCGATCTTTCGGGCGCGGGCGCAGCAGCAGATCGAGTGTTTCGTTCTTGAGGCTGATGTTGCCTTCGCCGACGATGATCGTGTCGGTGCTATCGAAAGCCAGTGCCCGCGACTGCATCAGCCCGTCCTGTACGCCGAAGTCGCCGAAGATGCAGCGCACGGGAATCTGGCGGTCCTTGGTGAGCAGGTATTTCAGCGATTCGGCGATGTCCAGGCCGGCCAGCTCCATGATCAGGTTGCCGACATGGCCGCGGCCCATGCCGACGCCGATGCTGCCATCGGCGCTGCCGAGCATCGCGGCGATGGAGTTGCCGCGGCCACGCAGATCCAGCTCGCCGCCGATCGCCCCCGAGGCCTGCTTGGCGAGCGTGGCATCGGGAAACAGCTGATCCAGACGAATGCCGCGAATGCTGGCCTTCAGTTGGGTGGTGATGACTGCTTTGCGCGCGTCCATGCCGATGGTGGAGCGAATATCGCCGCCGGCGACGCCGAAGTTCAATGGATCCAGCCGCAGCAGGCCGTCCTTCAACGTCAACGAGGCATCCATGTCGTCCAGTGGCCAGGACGGTGCGTTGATGCGCTGTGCGCGCCAACGCACCTGCGCGTCCATCGCGCGCAATTTGGACAGGTCGTACGGCGTTGTCGGCAGAACGCGCGCGCTGGTGGCAAGCTGCGCGGCCTGCTTTTTCTGCTCGGCGTTTGCCGATTCGTTGGTTCCGGTCTTGGGCGGCGCGCCAACGAAACCGGCCAGGTCGTCGAAATCCAGTCGTTTGGAAGCCAGGTCTGCGCGCAGGAACGGGCGCTTGTTGCGCAGGTCGATTTCTGCAGTGCCGGAAAGATCACTGTCGCCGGCAGTGCCGGTGAACTTTTCATAGCGCCAGACATCGCCATCGCGGCGCAAGCGGCCGTCCAGCTTGTAAGGAGGCGTAGATGGCATCGCAACGCCGATCAGCGGATAGAGGTCTTCCATATCCTGGCCGCTGAGCGCCATCTGCAGGTCGAACACCCGGAACTGGAATGGATTGGTCAACGTGCCGCGCACATGCGTCCGCGTGGCGCCCGCGCTGCCGCGCAGATCGATGCGGAAAGGATGTTCGCTTTGGCTCAATTCCAGCGGCGAGGCGGTATTGCCCTTGAGCGAGAATGGGTAGCCTTTCCAGCGGCCCTCACCGTCGATGCCGATCGGTGCGGCGCGCTGGTCGCTGCTGGGCGGTGCCAGGCTGTTGATGGCCACATCCACATCCGAGCGGGTGGCATCGTCGATATATTGCAGCCGCCCGTTGGTAACCAACAGGCGGCCCAGGCGCGGCATGCTCCCGTCGCCATCGCTCTTGTCGAAGACCCAGTTACCGGGATGGCTGTCGTTGCCGGCTTCCAGCAACAGCGTGGGGTGCTCCAGCCGGATCTCCGGCAACCGCAGCTTGCCGCGCAGCAGTGGCCAGAATTCGACATCGATCTCTGCCGCATTCAGTTCTGCCATTGCGCCGCGCTTGGACCACGATGCATTGCCCAGGCTCAATCGCTCGCCACGCACCGTGGTGATACGGCCCAGATCGACATCCAGATGACCGAGATGAAATTCGCGCCCGGTCTTCGCACTGACTGCGCGTTCGACCGGCCCGCGTAACCAGTTCCAGTCGAACAGCAGGACGAAGATCGCCACGAGCGCAGCAACGATGCCGAGTCCGATCCACCAGCGGCGACGGCGCGATACGCGGGCGGGCGAAGCAGCGGGAGAGGAGGGCACGTTATTCACGTGCGCAATGGTTGGCGATGGCTCGTGCACGGCGCGCGAACGCGGTGTTGGTCACAGATCACATCACCTGCGCAATCACCGCAACGAAGTGGCAGGCGCTACCGGCGAGCACGAACAGATGCCAGATGGCGTGGAAGTAACGCTGGGTGTCGCGTTGGTAGAAATACGTGCCCAAGGTGTAGAAGAGCCCGCCAGCCAGCAGCCAGCACAGCGACCAGGTGTCGACAGAGCGCAGCAGCGGCTCGATGGCCACGATGATCAGCCAGCCCATCGCCAGATACAGCACCGTCGAGAGCAATCGAAAGCGACCGGTAAAAAACAGTTTGAAGATCACCCCGGCGGCGGCGATCGTCCAGATGGCGGCGAACAATCCCCAGCCCCACGGGCCGCGTAGATTGATCAACGTAAACGGTGTGTAGGTGCCGGCGATCAGCAGATAGATCGCGCAATGATCGAGCACCTGCAGGCGCGCCTTGGCGCCCGGATGCGGAATGGCATGGAACAGCGTGGAGGCGACGTAGAGCAATACCAGCGTGGCACTGAACACGATGGCGGTGGCCAGTTGCCAGCCATCGCCATAGATGGCGGCCAGCGTGATCAGCACCGAACCACCGGCCAGTGCGGCAATCGCCCCCAGGCCGTGCGTGACGGCGCTGGCGATTTCGTCGCGCAAGTCGGTCGAGGGGGAGGCGTCTGCGTTCATGCCAAAAAGGTACCGCAATTGCGAGCAATTCGCATCGCCAGCGGTCCCGCACGCTTGCTGCAGGTCACGCGCAGGTCAATCGACCGCCTTGACATGCGCATGTTCGCGGGTGGCCGAGAAGCGCACATCCGGCGCGCGTTCCTGCGCCAGCTGCAGATTCACGCGGGTCGGTGCCAGGTACACCAGCTCGCCGGCCGCGTCGATGCCCAGGTTGCCGGCATTTTTCTCGCGGAATTCTTCCAGCTTCTTGGGGTTGTCGCAGTGCACCCAGCGTGCAGTGGTGACGCTCACCGGCTCGAAGATCGCATCCACACCGTATTCGTCCTTGAGCCGATACGCGACCACGTCGAACTGCAGTACACCGACCGCGCCTAGGATCAGGTCGTTGCTCATCAACGGGCGGAAGAATTGCGTGGCGCCTTCTTCGGACAGCTGTGCAAGACCCTTCTGCAATTGCTTGAGTTTGAGCGGATCGCGCAGGCGCGCGCGGCGGAACAGTTCCGGCGCGAAGTTGGGAATGCCGGTGAACGACAGCGATTCGCCTTCGGTGAAGGTGTCGCCGATGGAAATGGTGCCGTGGTTGTGGATGCCGATGACATCGCCCGGCCACGCTTCTGCGGCGATCTCGCGATCGGACGCCATGAAGGTCAGTGCGTTGGCCAATTTGACGTCCTTGCCGCTGCGCACATGCAGCGTCTTCATGCCGGCAGTGAACTTGCCAGAGCAAACGCGCATGAAGGCCACGCGGTCGCGATGCTGCGGATCCATGTTGGCCTGGATCTTGAAAACGAAGCCGCTCAGTTTGGCTTCGGTCGGCTCCACGCGGCGGCCGGTGGTCTCACGCGTCTGCGGCGGCGGTGCGTGTTCGACGAAGAAATCCAGCAACGGTTGCACGCCGAAATTGTTGACACCCGAACCGAAGAACACCGGGGTCTGTTGGCCCGCGCGGTACGCGTCAAGATCGAACGGGTTGCTGGCACCTTGCACCAGTTCCAGCTCCTCGCGCAGCTCGGCCAGCATCTGCTCGCCGATCTTTTCGACCAGGCCGGGCGCATCCAGCGAGGGGAAGATGGTGGAATCCTGACGGGTGAAATTGCGCCCCTGTTCGTACAGATGCACTTCGCCGGAGATCAGGTGCACCACGCCCTTGAGGCGCTGGCCCATGCCGATCGGCCAGGTGACTGGCGCGCACTGGATGCCGAGCACGGTTTCCACTTCATCCAACAGATCGATCGGGTTCTTGCCTTCGCGATCGAGCTTGTTGATGAAGGTCATGATGGGGGTGTCGCGCAGCCGGCAGACTTCCATCAGTTTGATGGTGCGTTCTTCCACGCCCTTGGCCACGTCGATGACCATCAGCGCCGAGTCCACCGCGGTGAGCACGCGATAGGTGTCCTCGCCGAAGTCGGCGTGGCCGGGCGTGTCGAGCAGGTTGACGATCTTGCCCTCGTACGGAAACTGCATGACCGAGGAGGTCACCGAGATGCCGCGCTCTTTTTCCAGCGCCATCCAGTCCGAGGTGGCATGGCGTGCGGCCTTGCGGCCCTTCACCGAGCCGGCCATCTGGATCGCGCCGCCGAACAGCAACAGTTTTTCGGTCAGCGTGGTCTTGCCGGCATCGGGGTGGGAAATGATGGCGAAGGTGCGGCGGCGCGCGGCTTCGTTGGAGACTTCGGACATGGGCGGGGCGCGCCCGGTCGGACGCCTGCGGAAACTGAGGAAGCCGACGATTATAGCGGCTTCGCTGCGGCACGCTTTTGTGGAAGGCGCGGGCGCCGTGCGATTCGGGCGGCGCACGTCTGTCGGCCCGGCGACGGTCAAGGCGCCGGCGAGGGAAAATGCAGTTCGCCCTGCGGGCCGAGCATGCGGAACGGCAGCGAGAGCAACTGCATGCCTGCATTGCGCTGGATCGCGAAATGCAGGTGCGGCGCGGTGCTGAAGCCGGTATTGCCTGAGGCGCCAAGCCGCTCGCCGGTGCGCACCGCCTGGCCCGGTCGCACGGCCACGCCATTGGGCGCCAAGTGGGCGTACAGGGCCATGCTGCCGTCGGCATGCAGGACGCGCACCAGGTTGCCGCCGCCAGCGGTGGGGTCGTTCGGGGTGCTGTCGAGGACATCGCGCTGCACTTGCATGACCACGCCCTCGCGCGCTGCCAGCACCGGCGTGCCCTGCGGCATGGCGAAGTCCACCGCATACCAGTTGGGCGGATCGGCATGGCTGAACTGCCCCCCAAAGCCCTGCGCCACCTGCACCGGCACGTTGTGGAATGGCAATTGATAACGCACCGGCTGCGGGGCGGCCCCCGGATTGCCCGGCACCACCTCGAGCGTCAGCCCGAAACCGCCCAGGGTGCGCTGGTTGCTGGCCGGATACAGCCGGCTCACAAGGCGGCGCTCATGTGCGGCCAACTCAAGCGTCAGCGGTAACTGCGGCACGGCGCGGTAATCCTCGCTGGACAGAGCGCTCAGGCGCAGTTGCGCAGGCCCGGCCAGCGGATTGGTGACCCAGGCCAGGTACACCGGTGCCTGCCACTCCAGTTGCAGCGAGGCGCCACTGCCTGAAGATGCCATCGTGGACGGTGCGCCCGGTGTCTGGGACGAAGGCGTTGCGGCGGCAGGCCACTGCCAACGCTGCTGCGCGTGTACCGCAGGGACCCAGGCCGGCAGCAAAACGCATGCCGCAATCAGGGCGGGCAGGGCGGTGCGAGACACTTGGTAGGGCACGCCATCGACTCGAGCAAGGGGGCGCAAGTATGCGGCCCCGCGTCGACCGTAGTGGTATCGGATGAAAATATATCTTTCCATCCGCATGAAGAGATTGACATCGCGAAAATCCGGTGGCATCTTAGCCTCACCATCGAGACCGGCGGAGGGACAGGCCCTTTGATGCCGGGGCAGCCAGCGGAGCGCGCAAGCGTCCGCGTTTGGTGCCAAATCCTGCGGGGACCTGCGCGTTCGCCGAAAGATGGTTCGAATCGTGCCTTGCGCACGTCGAACGCGAGCTCCGCGAAGCTCGATGGCCGATCCACCCTGGATATCGCCATGAGCCTCGTGAATACAGCATCGCCTTCTACCAACGATTTCGTTGACACCCCCGCCAGCAGCGACGACGGCATCACCGCCGTGCGCGGCGAACTTGTCATCGCCCTGCCGATGCGCCATGCCGGCATGCGCGAGCTGCGGCTGCGCTATGAACTGATCGGCGCCGCCAATGCGCCGGTGGTGTTCGTGGCCGGCGGGATTTCCGCACACCGCCATCTGGCGGCCAGCAACCTGTTCCCCGAGAAGGGCTGGGTGGATGGGCTGGTGGGCAGTGGCCGCGCGCTGGATCCGGCATCGCGCCGCCTGCTGGCATTCGATTTTCTCGGTGCCGACGGCATCCTGGACGCGCCGATCGATACCGCCGATCAGGCCGATGCGATTGCCGCCTTGCTGGATGCGCTGGGCATCGGGCGCTTGCACGGTTTTGTCGGCTATTCCTACGGTGCGTTGGTGAGCTTGCAATTCGCAATTCGCCACGCGGCCCGTGTCGGCACCCTGGTCGCGGTGAGCGGCGCACACCGCGCGCACCCGTACGCCGCGGCCTGGCGTGCCCTGCAACGTCGCGCGGTGGCGCTGGGCCAGCTGCAGTGCGCGGAGCAGCATGGCCTGGCGCTGGCGCGTCAGTTCGCCATGCTCAGCTACCGCACGCCGGAAGAATTCAGCGAGCGCTTCGATGCGCCCCCGGAAGTGATCAATGGCCGGGTGCGTGTGGCCGCTGAAGACTACCTGGACGCCGCTGGCGCGCAGTACGTGGCGCGCACGCCGGTGAACGCATATCTGCGCCTGTCCGAATCCATCGACCTGCATCGCATCGACCCCGCGCAAGTGCGCGTGCCTACCGTCGTGGTGGCGGTGGAGGGCGACCGCCTGGTGCCGCTGGCCGACATGGTCAGCCTGGTCGAAGGCCTTGGCCCGCGCGGCAGCCTGCGCGTGTTGCGCTCGCCGTACGGGCACGACGCCTTCCTGAAAGAAATCGATCGCATCGACGCAATCCTCACTACCGCCCTTCGCAGCACCGGAGAAACCCCATGAGCTTTCGTGACCCCGCCGACACCCCCTGTACTGCTGCCACTGCCGCCGTGCGTGCCGGTATCGATCGCGACACCGCCTACGGTGCGGTGACCCCGCCGATCGTGCTGTCGTCGAATTTCTCGTTCGATGGTTTCGGCAACAAGCGCCAGTACGACTACACCCGCAGCGGTAATCCGACCCGCGACCTGTTAGGCGAAGCGCTGGCCGAACTGGAAGGCGGCGCGGGCGGCGTGATCACCTCCACCGGCATGGGTGCGATCAATCTGGTGCTCAACGCAGTGCTGCAGCCCGGCGATACGCTGGTGGTGCCGCACGATGCGTACGGCGGCAGCTGGCGCCTGTTCAATGCGTTGGCCAAGAAGGGCCACTTCGCGCTGGTCACCGCTGACTTGACCGACCCGCGCTCGCTGGCCGATGCATTGGCGCAGTCGCCCAAACTGGTGCTGATCGAAACACCGTCCAACCCGCTGCTGCGCATCACCGATCTGCGCTTCGTCATCGAAGCTGCAAAGAAGGTCGGCGCACTGACGGTGGTGGACAACACCTTCTTGTCGCCGGCATTGCAGAAGCCGCTGGATTTCGGTGCCGATCTGGTCCTGCATTCCACCACCAAATACATCAACGGCCATAGCGATGTGGTGGGCGGTGCGGTGGTGGCACGCGATGCCCAGCTGCATCAGCAACTGGTGTGGTGGGCCAATGCGTTGGGCCTGACCGGCTCGCCGTTCGATGCCTTCCTCACCTTGCGCGGTCTGCGCACGCTGGATGCCCGGCTGCGCGTGCATCAGGAAAACGCCGATGCGATCGCCGCGCTGCTGGATGGACATGCGGCGGTGAATCAGGTGTATTTCCCGGGTCTGGCCTCGCATCCGGGCCACGCACTGGCCGCGCGCCAGCAGAAGGGCTTCGGGGCGATGATGAGTTTCGAACTGGAAGGCGGCGAAGCGGCCGTGCGTGCGTTCGTCGATGGCTTGCGTTACTTCACCCTGGCCGAATCGTTGGGCGGCGTGGAAAGCCTGATCGCGCATCCGGCCTCGATGACGCACGCGGCAATGACCGCCGAAGCGCGTGCGGCAGCCGGCATTTCCGATGGCTTGCTGCGCTTGTCGATCGGGATCGAATCGGCCGAAGATCTGCTGGCCGATCTGCGCGCCGGTCTGGCCCGTGCCGAAGCGACCCTGACTAACGCCAGCCGCAAACAGGTCGACGCGTGAGCAATGTCCTGCCCGTTTCGCGCCGCGCTCCGGTCGCTGCAGTGACGCCGACGCCGCGGCTGGCCTTGCTGGGGACCGGCACCGTGGGGCGCGCTTTCGTGACGCGCTACACCGCGCTGCAGCAGCGCCAACTACGCTTGCCGCGCTTCGATTGGCTGGCCAATTCACGTGTTGCGCAGGATTGTGGCGTCAGCGCCGAGCAGGCCCTGCAGCACGCCAATGCGGCGCCGCGCGGGCAGACGGTCTTGCAGCCGTGGGCAGAAACCACCGCGCTGCGTGCCGGCGATGTGCTGGTGGATGCGACTGCCAGCGATGTCGTTGCCGATTGGCATGTCGAATGGTTGCAGCGCGGCGTGCATGTGGTGACCGCCAACAAACTGGGCCAGGGCACCGCGTTGTCGCGTGCACAGGCGCTGCACGCGGCCCGCCATGCCAGCGGCGCGTATTATGGCGATAGCGCCACTGTGGGCGCGGGACTGCCGGTGCTGAGCAGCGTGCGCGCCTTGGTCGCCGGTGGGGACCGCATTCATTCGATCGAAGGCGTGTTGTCCGGATCGTTGGCGTGGCTGTTTCATCGTTACGACGGCAGTGGCGCGTTTCCCGCCTGCGTGCGGGAAGCGATGGTGGCTGGTTATACCGAGCCGGATCCACGCATCGATCTCTCTGGAGAGGATGTGCGGCGCAAGCTGCTGATCCTGGCGCGTGCCGCGGGGTGGCAGCTGGAGGCCGAGCAGGTGCATGTGGAGTCGCTGGTGCCTGCCACGATTGCCAGGCTGCCGCTTGCTGAGCTGGATGCGCAGTTGGGCGCGCTGGATGCGGTGGTGGGGACGCGTTGGCAGCAGGCGCGTGCGGCAGGGCGTTGCCTGCGCTTTGTCGGCCGTGTGGACGCGCATGGAGCGAGCGTGGGCTTGCGCGAACTGGCGCTGGATCACCCGTTGGCAGGCGGTGCCGGGACCGATAATCGGGTGGCGATCAGCAGCGACCGCTATCGCGCGCAGCCGCTGCTGATCCAGGGACCAGGCGCCGGGGCCGAAGTGACTGCAGCGGCGCTGCTGGATGATGTGCTGCGGATTGTGGCCGGCTGATGACGCGACCGGGCTGACGCGGCGCGTTGCCGTGCGCCTTGCGGGGGGTGCGGATGCGTGCGCGCGATCGACGCTGCGCGTGCAGACGCGCTGGAACCTCGGATGTGCGGGCTCCAGACGGCCGATCGTTCGATCCAGGCGTGGTCGCAAGATGATCGGATGCCGGATGGGTGCGTGATGGATGAAAGTTGGCGCGCGCGGGTTTCCGGCTGCCGGCACGTTGACTGCCGTGCCGGCGCCGTCTGTCCATCGGTGCTGGCTGCAGCCGGCTTCGACCGGCCGCAGTGAAGATGAGAGGGCGACCAACCCTTGCCCTCTCATCCACCCACAGCATTACTGCGCAATGGCCTTCAACAGCGCAGCATTGAAACGCGCCGGGTCCTGCACCTGCGGCGAATGGCCCAGGTCGGCAAACTCGATCAGTTTGGCATTCGGAATCGCGGCCGCCGCGCGCTTGCCCAGCTTGGTGTAATCGCCCACGCGTGCCTTGACCTGCGGCGATGCGGTGTCCTTGCCGATGGCGGTGCGGTCCTTGAGGCCGATGAACAGCGTGGTCGGCACCGCAAGTTTGGGTAGCTCGTAGACCACCGGCTGGTTGAAGACCATGTCGTAGGTCAGCGCCTGATTCCACGCCACGGCCTGCTTGCCCTTGCCCAGCGACATGCCGGCCTGCATGCGCGCCCAGCGTTCGAATTCCGGCTTCCATTGGCCGGCGTAGTACACGTCCATCTGGTACTTCTTGATTCGTTCGAAGCTGATTTTCATCTCGTTGTCGTACCACGCATCCACGCTGCGCCAGGGGATGCCTTCGGCCTTCCAGTCTTCCAGCCCGATGGGGTCCACTAGCGCCAGATGCTCGGTGGCTTGCGGGTACATCAGCGCGTAGCGAATGGCTAGCATGTCGCCCATCGAATGGCCGACCACCACCGCACGTTCGATGCCGAGCGTCTTCAACAACGCATGCGTATTGTCTGCCAGTTGCGCGAACGAAAACTGATAGGCGGCCGGCTTGCTGGATTTGCAGAAACCGATCTGGTCTGGCGCGATGACGCGGTAGCCGGCCTTGCTTAGCGCTGCGATGCTGTCTTCCCAGGTGGCGGCGCAGAAATTCTTGCCATGCAACAGCACCGCAGTGTGGCCATTGGGCGTGCCGGTTGGCGCAACATCCAGGTAGGCCATTTCCAGCGGCTGCTGTTGCGAGGTGAACGCATAAGTCTTGACTGGATGTGGGTAGTCGAAGCCTTCCAGGCGCGGGCCATAACTGGCTTCCTGCGCCAGTAGCGGACTACTGGCCAGGGCGAGCATGAGGGTGCAAACGCGCTTTCGCATGGTGATCTCCATCCAAATCCAGGCGCTGACGGTACAACGGCGGATGTGGTGGGAACGTACAGCCGGGCGACGGTTAGCGGGCGCTGCAGGCGCGTTGCTGACGATGGCTGGCGACCAGGCTCAAATGCGTGCGCCGACGTCTGTTGCCCTCGTCCGCGCTTGGCGCACCTTCTCCCGCGTGCGGAAGAAGGGCAGAGCATTCCCCGCGGCTGGTGCGTTCCCTCATCGGCATTCGCCCCTCTTCTCCCGCGTGCACGAGAACGGCAGTGCAAGGGCATGCATCTGTGGAGCGGGTTCTTTCGTCGCTGCGCGCGCTGGGTTGATCAGCACCCCGCCTACGAGTGGCTCAGCATTCGATGACGTTCACCGCCAGGCCGCCGCGGCTGGTTTCCTTGTACTTGTCCTGCATGTCGCGACCAGTGTCGCGCATGGTCTTGATGACCTTGTCCAGCGAGACCTTGTGCTTGCCGTCGCCGCGCATGGCCATGCGGCTGGCGTTGATGGCTTTCACTGCGCCCATGGCGTTGCGTTCGATGCACGGAATCTGTACCAGCCCGCCGATCGGGTCGCAGGTCAGGCCGAGGTTGTGCTCCATGCCGATCTCCGCGGCGTTTTCGATCTGCCCCGGGTTGCCGCCAAGCGCGGCAACCAGGCCGCCGGCGGCCATCGAACAGGCCACGCCCACTTCGCCCTGGCAGCCGACTTCGGCGCCGGAAATCGAGGCGTTCTCCTTGTAGAGGATGCCGATGGCGGCAGCAGTGAGCAGGAAGTCGAAGATGCGTTGCTCGGAGGCGCCCGCGCAGAAACGGTCGAAATAATGCAGCACCGCGGGAATGATGCCGGCCGCGCCATTGGTCGGCGCGGTGACCACCCGGCCGCCGGCGGCGTTTTCTTCGTTCACTGCCAAGGCGTACAGGTTGACCCAATCCAGCGTGGTCAACGGGTCGCGCATGGCCGCTTCGGGCTTGGAGGAGAGTTCGCGATACAGCGCAGGTGCGCGGCGGGAGACATTCAGGCCGCCCGGTAGCGTGCCTTCTTCGCGGATGCCGCGCGTCACGCAGGACTGCATCGCATTCCACAGTTCGCGCAGACCAGCACGGATCTCGTCTTCGCTGCGCCAGCTTTTCTCGTTTTCGAACATGAGTGCGGCAATGCTCAGGCCGCTGCGCGCGCACTGCGCGAGCAGTTCGTCGCCGCTGAGGAACGGGTAGGGCAGCGGCGTTTCGTCGGCCACGATGCGATCGTCGGCCGCGTCGTCCTGGTTGACGACAAAGCCGCCACCGACCGAATAGTAATCGCGTGTGGCGATGACCGCTTCATCGGCGTCATAGGCCGTAAAGCGCATGCCGTTGGTGTGGTACGGCAGCTTCTGCCGCTTGTTCATCGGCAAGTCGCGCTTTTCGTCGAAGACGATGGCGTGCTGGCCCATCAAGGCGATGCGCTTGCTGGCGCGAATGCGCTCCAGCGTGGCAGGGATGATGTCCGGGTCGATCACGCTGGGGCGATGGCCCTCCAGCCCCAGCAGCACGGCTTTGTCGGTGCCATGGCCGCGGCCGGTCAGGGCGAGCGAACCGAACACTTCGGCGCGGATGCGCACCACATTCTGCAGGCGCCCGGCATCGAGCAGCCAGCGGTGCACGAAGCGCTCGGCGGCGCGCATCGGCCCCACGGTGTGGGAGGAACTCGGGCCGATACCGATCTTGAACAGGTCGAACGTGCTGACAGCCATGCGTGCCGAAGAGGTGAGCGTAAAGGCGGCTATTCTAGTCGTTCGGCGGTTGCGGCACGGCTGCAGCGCAGCATGAGAGCCCGGCGGATGCCCTTGACCCTGTACCAGCGCGACGATTGCCACCTGTGCGACCAAGCCGTGGAAGTGCTGGCGCAGGCGCGTGCGGGCGTTTTCGACAGCGTGTTTATCGACGACGACGCGGCGCTTGAGGCCGTTTACGGCGCGCGCGTGCCGGTGCTGCGCGATGCGCGTGGACGCGAGCTGGATTGGCCGTTCGATCGCGTGCGCTTGCGCGCATGGCTGGACGACGACGTCGCCAAGCGGTAGGAGCGGCACGACAACGCGCCGGCTCCGCAATCTATAGCAGCCGGTGAGCACCGGCTCGCTGTCCCACGCCATGTGGGCACAAAAAAGCGGCGGACCCGACGAGTAGTCCGCCGCTCAGTGGCTGCGTCCGGTTGCAGCCTGTGGCGTTACTTCGCCTTCAACACGACCTTGGTGCTGATCGCGGTTTCGTTGGGAATGGTCTTGGTGTCGGCCCAGTCGCCGCCGCCCACGCCAAAGTCCAGCCGCTTGACGACGGCCTTGCCGGACAGCACCGGCTGCGCGCCGGGCGTCCAGGTAAAGGTCAGCATCACCGGCTTGCTGACACCGCGCAGTTCCAAGGTGCCGTCGGCAGCGTACTGGTTGCCGCCCAGGGCGCGGAACTTGTCGGCGCGGTAGCGCGCAGTGGCGAACTTGGCGACATTGAAGAAATCCGGACCCTGCAGGGTGGAATCGCGATCGTTGTTGCCGCTGACCGCGCTGGCCAGCGGGATACGCACATCGAGCTTGGCCCCGGCAAGATTGGCCGGATCGAAACTCAGCGTGGTGTCGAAGCCGAGGAACTTGCCGGTGAACACTTCACCGTCGTACTTGCTGGCAAATACCAGGCTGGAGCCGGGCGCCTGCACGTAATCGGCGGCCAGCACCGGCGCGGCGGCGAACGTGGCCACCAGCGAGGCCGCGACCAGCATCGGAGAGACAAACAACTTGGACGACATGGGAAATCCTTATGGTTTGGGAGCCAGCCAGCCACGCGGCAACATCCGCGCCAGGGTGGCGTCGCGCTGGAACAGGTGGTGGTAAAACGCAGCGCCGGCATGCGCCAATACCACGGCAATCAGCAACCAGAAACCCCATTCGTGGACGAAGTGCGCAATGGCGCGCAATTGTTCGTCCGGGGGGCTGAGCTTGGGCACATTGAACAGGCCGAACCAGCGAAACGGCCGCAGGCCGCTGGTGGAGTCGTACAACCAGCCCGACAGCGGCATGGCGAAGATCATGGCGTACAGCAGCCAGTGGGTGAACCCGGCGATGCGCTCCTGCCAGCGCGGCGTACCGGCCACCGGCGGCGGTGCGCCGGCGTAGATGCGCCACCCAAGCCGCACGATCACCAAGGCCAGGACAGTCAGCCCCACCGATTTGTGCGCCGTGTACACCCAGAAGTATTTCGGGGTCTTGGGCAGCTCGCCCATGGTCAGGCCGACGATGCCCAGCACCAGGATCAGCAGTGCGATCAACCAGTGCAGGGTCTGGCTCACACCGCCCCAGCGCTCGAGGTTCTTCGTGCTCATGTGCCCGATTCCTGGGTGGCGGCGGCGTCCGCAGGCGTGGGTGCGGCTTGCGGCTCGTGGGTCTCGTCGTCGGCGCGCCCTTCGCGCACGGCTTCGGCTTCGATGCGCAACTCCACGCTGTCGCCGATCATCGATTTCCAGGCATCAATCCCGAACTCGGAACGGCTCAGCGTGGCGGTGGCGGAGAAACCGGCCGTACGGCGGAACGGCGGGAGCGGATGGCGCTTGAGCGCGTTGAGGGTGACGTCCAGGGTAACCGGGCGGGTGACCCCGTGCAGGGTCAGGTTACCGCTGACCTTGGCGTGGTTTTCGCCGCTGGCCTCGACGTGCGTGGAGACGAAATGCGCGTCGGGAAAGCGCTCGGCGTCGAGTAGGTTGCGTGCCAGGGTGGCCTGGTTCCACTTGGCATCGCCCAGGTCTGCGCGGTGCAGCGGCACGGTGACATCCAGCCGGGCGGCGGCCCAGTCGTCCGGGTCGAAGACCAAGGTGCCGCTACTTCCGGAAACGGTGCCCAATGCCTTGGAAAAGCCGGCATGTTCCACCGCGAACAACACCCGGGTATGCACCGGATCCAGCGCATACCGCACAGGCGCAGCGGTGGCGGCGAGGCTGGTTGCAACCAGGGCAGAGGACACCAATAGGCGGGCGAGGATTGCCATGGGCGGATTCTAGACATATCCCGGCAACGCGCGCTCGGCTTGCGCTCGCAACGATCCGTTGCGAGCATGCCGGCTGGACGAGGAAAGGATTCCCCCATGCGTGTACTCATCGTGGTGCTGGCCGTGCTGTTGGCGATCTGGCCGTGCGCGGCAAAGATTCCGGAAGTGCCACGCTTTCGGATCGTGGGACCCAGCGAAGGATTGCCTTCGACGATGGTGGTTGCCATCAGCCAGGATCGCGCCGGCTATCTATGGCTTGGAACGCTCGACGGTCTGGTGCGGTACGACGGCGCGGGCTTCAGGACCTGGCGGCACGATCCGGCCGACCCCGGGTCGTTGCCCTGCAACGCGGTGCAGGCATTGCATATCGATGCGCTGGACCGGGTCTGGGTGGGCTGCGGCAAGACGCTGAGCGTGCTGGATGCCGGCCGCAGGCGCTTTGTTCACTATCGCGCTGCAGACTATCCATTGCTGAAGGACGGCGAGATCTTCAGCATCGCCGCATTCGATGGCGGCATCTGGGCCGGCACCACCACCGGTGCGCTGGTGCGCATCGGTGCCGACGGAGGAATGTCGTCGGTGAACCTGGGCGGGATCGAAGGCGCGCTGGATCACGCCATGGTCATGAACCTGGCGGTGGACAACCAGCACCGCCTGTGGATCGGCACCAGCAATGGCCTGGCCTATTACGACGGCACGCAACTGCACCGCCAATACGTCGCGGACGAGCCAAACCGGGAAGCGGCCATCTTCGGTTTGCAGTGGGCCGGGGACCGTTTGTGGCTGGGAAGCGAATCGGGATTGCACGTGCTGCGCGCCGACGGTCGCTGGCAGCCGCTTGCCTGGTCAACGATGTTCGGCAACGGTAATGAGTTCTGGGGCGCAGTCGCGACGCCGGATGGCGAATTCTGGCTGGGCAGCGGACGTGGTCTTTGGCGCACGCGCGGAGAGCGTCCACCGGTGCCCGCCCTGAGCGGGGAGGGGCCGCTGTCGCGTCGTAACGTGATCGGCTTGATGGGGGCGGCCGATGGCGGCCTATGGGTGCCCATGCATGGCACCGGGCTTGGGTATCTGCCAGCCGACTGGAAACGCAGTGCCGTGCTCAAGCCCGCGGTGCCGATGGGCGATGCGATCTATTGCAACCTGGCGCCTGCCAAGCGCTCAGGGGGCTTATGGCAGGTCGATGCGCAGGGGCGTCTGTTGCGCGTGGATCCGAGCACCGGCGATTCGTTCCAGACAGGCCTGCAGTCGCCGCAGCTCAAAGGGATGGAGTTGGTGTCGGCATTGGAAGATCGCCTGCAACGGGTGTGGCTGGGGAATTTGACCTTTGGCCTTTCGCGGATGGACCTGCGTACCGGTGACTTCGTGCACTGGCCGTCCGATGGGCCCGAGCCGTCGTCGGCGTTGTCGGCGCCGGAATGGATCATGGAGCATGGCGACACCGTCTGGATGGCCTTCATCGACATGGTGCAGCAGCGCGATCTACGCACCGGCAAGGTCTTGCAGCGGATGACCCAACAAGACCTGCATGGCCTACGCGCGATCGACATCCAACAACTGGACCAGGGCCCCGACGGACGCGTCTGGGTGGCCGGCGAGGGCGGCATGTTCGCATGGGACGACGCGACAAGCCGCTTCGTGCCGGTGGCAGGGCTTGAGGGGACGCCGATCCAGGCATTCGCCAGCCAGTCTGCGGACACACTTTGGGTATATCGCGCCTCCGGTGCAGAGCAGTGGCAAAAGCGCGCCGCCGGCTGGAAGCGCGTGCGTCAGGTAGGCGAAGCGGATGGACTGAGCGGGTTCGATGCCTCTGCCATGCAGATCGACCCGCGTGGGCGTGTCTGGATTTCCAGTCTGCGCGGGCTTTGGCGGATCGATCCCTCGGTGAATCCGGCACGGGTCCGCAATATCGGCACGCGCGATGGCCTCACCAGTCAGGAGTTCATCCAGCATTGCCTGTTGACTTCGGGCGACACCTTGATCGGGGCAACCAGCGATGGCTCTACCGTGCTGCTGGATACCGCAATGCCGGATGTTGCCCCGTTCGTGCCGGCACTGCAGCTGGAACACGTCAGCGTGCTGCGCAATGGCGCACGCATCGCCTTGCCGATGGACCGCCCGTTCCAGCTGGGCCCGGAGGACCGCCAGCTGCAGATCGTCAGCCGCTTGCTGTCGTACAGCGACCCGCTGTCCAATCGGTATCGCAGCTTCCTGAAAGGCTTCGATACTGACTGGCAGACCATAGGCAACACCGGCATCCGCGAATTCGCCAGCCTGCCTGCCGGCAACTACACGCTTGCGCTGCAGGGCATCGACCCGCTGGGCAATCGCTCGCAGGTACGTTCGCTGCAATTTTCGGTCAGGCCCCCCTGGTGGCGTAGCGAGATCGGGATTGCGGCGATTGGGTTTTCCGGATTGCTGTTGAGCGCCTTGCTGGCCGCCGCTTATCGCCGACGTATCCGCATGCGCGCGCAATGGCAGCTGGCGCAACACAAGCGCGAGTTGGCCGAGCAGGCGTCGCTCGCCAAGACGCGCTTTCTGGCAACGTTGGGTCACGAGGTGCGCACGCCGATGACCGGTGTGCTGGGCATGAGCGAGTTACTGCTGCAGACCCCATTGGATAGCCGTCAGCAAGGCTATGCAAGCGCGATCCAGCTGGCCGGCAAGCACCTGCTGCGTCTGGTCAACGATGCACTGGATCTGGCCCGGATCGAAGCGGGCAAATTGCCGCTGGATTACCGCGATTTCGATCTGCGCCAGTTGGTCGGCCAGGTGGTGGAACTAGGGCCTGTTAACACTAATGGCCCGAGCGATTAAACTATTGGGCATGGAGATCACGCCAGCACAATTTTCTCTGATCGAACACTGCCTGCCGGCGCAGCGCGGCAATGTCAGCATGACCAACCTGCAAGTGGTCAACGCCATCCTTTACGTTGCCGAGCATGGCTGCAAATGGCGCGGCCTACCCAAGCGCTTTGGCAACTGGCATACGGTCTACACACGCATGAACCGTT
>NZ_VZPL01000007.1 GCF_008801575.1 Xanthomonas cissicola
CGCGCCGGGTCTGCTTGCGCTTGCCCAGGCCCTCAGCGTCACCGAACGTCAGCTGCATAGATGATCCTCTACATGATGAGGCGGGTAGTGTCGCGTATCTGTGGTGCGTTGTTCAGAGCTTCCTTAGTTCGTAAGCGACGGAGTTTACAAGCGCGCATCGAGCAACATTCGTTGCACATCGACGAGTTCGCGACACCTCACGCCGCGTCGGCGTACCAGGTCGCGGTAAGAATCGCCTCGCCGTTGGCGCCGGCAGTCAATGACTCCAGGCCGTAGTCGGGCAGGTCCGGGTAGCGTTGACGTGCCTGTTGCAAGATCTCGCGCGCCAGTACCGCCATCTGCGCGACATTGCCGTGGATGCGTGTGACAAACGCATCATCGTCGAGCGTGTCGTTCAAGGCGCCATTGAGTTCGTTGAACCAGCCGATCAGGTATTGGTCCAGCAGCCGTCCGCTGCCGGCCGCGATGCCCTGGGCGGCATTGCGCACGCCCCATGCATGCAGTACCTGCTGCATTGCCAGGTTCATGTCGCGCGCGTGCAGGAAGTCGTTCTTCATGCGCGAGAGCAGACTGAGATGGGCGATGCGCCCGCTGCAGAACAGCGGCGCCAGCAACGACCAATAATAGGTGTAATCCCAGATCACCTTGACCGGCATGACCTGCTCGTCGCCGAACAGCGCGTACTGATCCTGATACAGCGTCAGCGTGTTTTCGTAGAACGAGAAATACAGCTGCTGGTACAGCTCCACGTACGGGCTGAGCGACTTGCCGGCGCGGTCGCGGCCGATCAATTCGCAGATGTAGGTATTGGAGATGGCGATGAAGTCGCTGCCGGGCGAATAGAACGGGTCCAGGAATACGCCTGCCTCGCCGGTCAGTGCCCAGCGCTGCGACGAGAACACCTGCTTGCAGCCATAGGAGAAGTTGCGCAGGAACAGAAAGTCCTGCAGCCGGTAATCGGCTTGGTCGAGCGTGGCGGCCACCTGCGGCTGATGCGTGCGCAGCCAGGTCATCGCCTTCTCGTGGGTGTTCATGCTCTCCAGCGGATGCAGGTCCGCATCGCAGACGATGCCCAGCGAATGCGCACCAGAGGACAGCGGAATCAGCCAGAACCAGTAGCCCGGCCCGCACATGTGATTGGTCGAACGCCAGCGGTCCGGCGGCGTGCAGCGTTGCAGCCAGCTGCTGTCCTGCGACCAGCCGTTGGGGTCGATCAGGCCTTCCACACGCCACCACACGGCATTGGCGTTGTGCTCGTTGTCCTGCGCCAGGCCGAGCTTGCGCTTGAGCAGGCCGGCGCGTCCGCTGGCATCCACCACCCAGCGCGCACCCAGCGTGCCCGGCGTGCCATCGCGTTCGAAGCGCACGGCGTGGTCGGTGTCGTCTTCGGACAGGTCCACGCCCTTGACGCTGCAGCTGTCGAAGAAGGCGATGCCCTGTGCACGCGCACGCTCGCCCAGAAAGTTTTCGAAGCGGCCGCGGTCGATCTGCCAGGACGGCGTGGGCAGGATCTTGCTCACGCCCAGTTCGGTGCAGCGGTCGATGTCGTGGCGTTGGTCGGAGAAGAAGAAGCGAAACCCGAACTTGCGGATCTGCTCGGACTCCAGATGCTCGCGCAGGCCCAGTACGTCGGCAAAATAATGTGCGCCGATTTCCACCGTGGATTCGCCGACCTTGAACGCGGCTTCGCGGACCGGATGCGCGCGCCGTTCCAGCACGGTGATGGCAAGCTCCGGATCGCGCTGCTTCAGTTGCAAGGCCAGGCTCAGGCCGGCCGGGCCACCCCCGGTGATCACGACATCGGCGCGCTGTGCATTCATGAGGAGTGATTGCTCTTGGTGACCGCAGGGACAGTAGCAAATTCGCCATCGGGATCGTCAACGATCACCGGGTTGGCGCGCACGCGGCGATATTCGCGCCACACATGGCCGTATGCCCACACCTGTTTGACCACGTGCGAGGTGATATTCCACAGGTCGCGAACCAGCCGGAAATGGCTCTTGCGGAAGGTGCCAGGCGAGGTACCGGCGTAGCGGGTTTCGATCGGCACGGCGACTACGCGCGCGCCGGCCTGGCGCGCGGCCGAAATCAGCAGCTGCGCTTCGAACACGAAGCCCTCGCCGGGCACGTTGGGCAGGGTGAACACCGAGGCCGGATACAACCGTTGGCCGCTTTGGCTGTCGATCAAGCGGAAGCCGCACCCCCAGGCAATGCCCCAGTCGCCGAAATCGTTGCCGATGCGGCGGATGGTGGGCTGGGTGGCGCGCTTGCGCATGCGCGCACCGATGATCACGCAGCCCGGGTGGCGGTTGGCGGCGGCCAGCAGGCGCGGGAAATCGGCCGCCTTGTGCTGGCCGTCGCCGTCCATGGTCATCACCGCGCGCATGCCAAGACGCTGTGCTTGCGCAAAGCCACTGCGCAGTGCCGCGCCCTTGCCCATGCGCTGCGGGTGACGGATCAGCGTCACCGGCATGCCGGCGATGCACTCGGCGGTGCCGTCGTCGGAGCCGTCGTCGATCACGATGACGTGAGAGCAATAGGTCAGCGCGTCGGTGACCACTTCGCGGATGCGCAGCGCCTCGTTCAAGGCCGGCACCAGGATGGCGGTGTCCTCGCGGCTCAGCGGTTGCCGGCTCATAGCCGGACCTCCACGCGCAGCACCCGGCCCGGTGCGGCATACAGCGCCACGCTGCCGCCATTGCCGGCCAACAGGTCCAGCAGCGGCAGCATCGGCGCCATTGCATTGCCGGCGATGTGGCGCGACAGCGCGCCATCGCCGGGCGAGGGAGCGCCGTCGTCCAGATGTGCGTGCAGCTGCGGCTTGCCGGCCTGGCCGGGCGTGCCCAGCACCAATGCGCTACCCAGCAGCCCCAGGCTGGGGGCGACACGCCCTAGCGGCCCGACCGAACGGGCGTCGTAGCTGGCCAGCAGCACGGCCTGCGCGCCGGCAGCGCGCTGCACCAGCGCTTCCAGCAGGCCCTGCGCGAAGCTACCCAGGCTGGCGCTCATCGCCGTGGCCGGGGTCATCGCGCCGGCGCCGATGGTCCAGTAGCCGGCTGCGGCGTTGTGTACCGAGTTGTGGAACTTCGTTGGCGAAATCGCCAACGGGTCGCTGGCCAGCGTGGTGCACATATAGTCGGAGATGGCCAGATCGCCGTAAGTAGAGGTAAAGATCGACGGCAGGCTGGCCGGATCGCGGCCGGCGGCGCCACAGGCGGCCAGCGCAGCTTCCAGCGACACGGCCACCGTGTCCGGCGCGCGGCGGACACGGTGGCGGCCAGCAGCTGCGGCGCCGGGCGGGCGGGGGTTTCCTGCAGCGCGCCGCCGCGTGCGAAGGCGCTGGCAGCGTCCCAGTTGGGCAGCCCTTGGGTCCAGAAGCCGATCCCTTCGATGGTCGCGGCCAGCATCAGCGGGCCCGCCCGAACAGCAGCGAACAGTTGTTGCCGCCAAAACCGAAAGAGTTGTTCATGGCGTAGTCGATGCGGGCATGGGCGTTGTCGAAGCGGATTTGCGGGCCACAGGCCGGGTCGGGGATATCGCTGTTGAGCGTGCCGGGCAGCACGTCGTCGCGCAGCGCGAGCAGTGCGATCACCGATTCGACGATGCCCGCCGCACCCAGGGTGTGGCCGGTCCAGGCCTTGGTCGAACTGGCGTGCAAGGTGCCGGGGAAGATCGCTGCCACGGCGGCGGCTTCCACGCTGTCGTTGGCCGGCGTGGCGGTGCCGTGCAGATTCAGATAGCCCACTGCGGCCGGCTCCAGACCGGCGCGGTCGAGCGCACCGCGCATCGCCAGCTGCGCGCCCAGCCCTTGCGGATGCGGCGCCGACATATGGTGCGCGTCGCTGGATTCGCCGTAGCCGTACAGCCACAGCGCGGCATCCGGTGCGGCGGCCGGGCGTTCGAGCAGCGCAAAGCCGCCGGCCTCGCCCAGGCTCAGGCCGACCCGGCGTGCGTCGAACGGCTGGCACATCTCCGGCGCCACCACCTGCAGCGAGTTGAAGCCGAACAGCACGCTGCCGCACAGGGTGTCCACGCCGCCGACCAGCGCCGCGTCGATCACATCGGCCTCCATCAGCCGCGCCGCCTGGGCGAACACCTTGGCGCTGGACGAACAGGCCGTGGCCACGGTCACGCACGGGCCACGCAGGCCGGTGGCGTGCTGCACGAAGTCGCCCAGCGAATGCGGGGTGTGCACGATCGGGCGATTCAGATCCTCGGGGAAGCGCGCGCCGTCGGCGTCGTCGACCAGCCGCGTATACGCTTCTTCGCTGGCGCCGATGCTGGAGGTGGAGGTGCCGATGATCACCGCCACCCGCTCGGCGCCGTAGCGCTGCGCGGCGGCCTGCACGGCCTGCGCCATCCCGTCCTGCTGCAGGGCCAGCCAGGCCAGGCGGTTGTTGCGGCAATCCCACGCGTGCAGAGAATCGGGCAGCACAACCTCTTCAACGCCATCGACGCGCCCGACCCAGCAGGGCAGCAGCGGTTGCGGGCCGAAATCGTTGCGACGCAGGCCGCTGCGTCGGGCGGTCAACGCGGCGGCCTGGGCGGCAAGCCCGGCACCGAGTGCGGTGGTGGAAGTGAACGCGGTGACGGCAACCGGGGCCATCTGGGACGAATGCTGCGCTTGGCTCACGATGGTCTGGCTGGCAAAAAGTGCGGTCAGTATATCGATGGCGCGCGTGGGTCCCGTGGACGGCGCAACTGAACGTCACCGTCATGTCGCTGACGCGGCTGGGATTTTTCGCACAGGCCGCGCTTTCGCCGTCGCCGCAATTGCGACACAATCGACGCGACACATCTCTCTTCGAGCGCGACCACGCGCGCATGCACGCCTACGTCTATAAAAGCCAACGCAAGCAGGACACCTTCGTCTATCTCGCCACACGTGACGATTTCTCCGGTCTTCCTGCCGCCGTGCAGGCGCAGCTGGCGCCGTTGACGTTCGTGCTGGATGTGGCGTTGACGCCGGAGCGCCGGCTGGCGCAGGCCGATGCGGCCACGGTGCGCGAGGCGCTGGGCAAGCACGGCTTCTATCTGCAATTGCCCAAGACCATCGTGCTCGCAGGCGAGTGCGACCATGACTGAGCCTGTGCGTGGCGCACGGATGCGCGCCGCAACGCTGGCCGGTGCGGCTGGCGTGGTGCTCTGCCTGCTCGGTGGCATTGGCGGCGTGGTTGCTGCGCTGAGCTTGTGGCTGGCGCAGCCGGCGTTCGCGCTGGCGGTGTCGTGGGCACGTGGGACGCGCGCAGTGCCGGGCCAGCCGCGCGCGGTCGCGCAGGCGCTGCCGCCGTTGCTGGCCATCTGGGGCGTGGGCCTGCTGGCACTGGCTGCGCTGATCAGCTGGCCGCTGACCGCCCTGCGCGACAGCGGCAGCCTGGCTGCCGCGCTGGCGCTGAGCGTCGCAATCAGCGCTGCCTTGCTAGGGCTGTGGCGGACTTGGCCGTTGTGGGGCGAGGTGGAACGCGACGGTGGTGCGCTGGCGCCACGCTGGCAGGCATTGGCCGCGCAGGAACTGCATGCCTGGCGCGGCCTGCTGGCGGCTGCACTGGTGCTGGCGGTGTGCACCCTGGCCGTGGTGCTGGCCTGGCCGGGCTGGTTGTCCGGCGGCCTGCGCTGGGGCTTGGCGGTGGCTGCCGGTGTGCTGCTGCCGGTGGCCCATCTGCTGCTGCAACGCACCGCCGCACCCATGCGCAGCGATGCGCCGCATACGCGCCAGGCCGCCGATTTCTTCTCCGAAGCCGCCGCCGAACCGCGCCCGCTGGAACCGGTGGCCCGGCATCAGCTGGTGCCCGAACTCTTCGAGGCCGCGCGCAGTGGCCGGGTGGACCGCGCGCTGCAATTGCTCGAGGCCGGTGCCGACCCGCAGGCGTTGCCGCTGCCGGAATGGCGCGATCAACGCAGCCTGCCGGCGCTGGCGGCCGTACTGCCGGATCTGCGCCTGCTGCGTGAGTTGATCGTGCGCCGCGTCGACGTCAATCAACCGCATCGCGGCATGACCCCCTTGCTGGCCGCCACCCGCGACAGCTGGCACGGCCGCCCGGATGCGGTGATGACCTTGCTGGCCAATGGCGCCGACCCGCGCGCCAGCGACAACGACGGCAACACCCCCTTGCATCACGCCGTGCGCAGTTCCGACCCGGGCGTGGCCGCGCTGTTGCGCGATGCCGCCGCCGAGCTCGACGCGCTCAACAACGAAGGCCATTCGCCGTTGGCGATGGCCTGCCAAGTCGGCAACTGGCGGCTGGCCAAATTCTTGCTGGAGCGCGGCGCGCAGTCCGAACCGGAGGGCGGCGCCCCGGTGCTGCTGGCGGCAGCCGGTACCGAAGAAGACGACCCGGCCGGCGTGCAGTTGCTGCTCAAGCACAAGGCGCGTGTGGATGCGCGCGATCGCCAGCGTCGCCGCGCGCTGCACGAAGCCGCGCTGGCCGGCCACGGCGACATCGTCGAGGCGCTGTTGTCGGCCGGAGCGAATCTGGAAGCGCGTGATCTGCTGGGCCGCACGCCGTGGCTGGATGCCGCGCGCCAGGCACGCAGCGCCGTGCTCGAACGCCTGGTCGCGCGCAAGGCCGATGTGCTGGCCATCGATGGCGACGGCCGCAACGCGTTGATGCTGGCCTGCGCCGCCGACAATGTGTCGCCGGCGCTGATCCGCCGCCTGCTGGACCTGCAGGTACCTGCCGACAGCGTGGATGCGCACGGTCGCCGCGCGGTGGATGTGGCCGCCGAGGCCGGACGTTGGGCGATCGTGCAACTGCTCGATCCCGCTTACCCGTTGCCGGCCGCGGTCAGCGACGCGCAGGGCGACACGCCTGGCGTTGCCGTGCTGCCCGATCGCCCGCCGCTGGTGCTGCTGCGCGAAGGCCTGCAGCTCGGGCAGCGCGACGGTCTGGTCGCGCTGGCGCGGCTATGCGCCCCGGACGAACTGGGCGGCCTGCTGCACGACGCGCATCTGGCCTTGAACGCCGAGGCGGTCGACTGGCTGCTGCGCCATGGCGCCGACGCCGAAGTGCGCGACGCCTGCGGCGATGTCCCGATGTTTGCGCTGCTCTCGCGCGGCGTGGAGGCGGTACCGGCGCTGCAGGCGTTGCTGCGGCATGGCGTCTCGCCGGCAGGCGCCGGTGGCCTGACCCGGCTGCTGAGTGCCTGCGTGCAGCACGATGCGGCATCGCGCGGGCTGGAACAGTTCGCGCTGGAACTGCTCGAACGCGGCGCCGACCCCTTCGCTCCGTCGGCCGCCGGCGATCCGCCGTTGTCGCTGGCGGTGCGGCTGGGCTGGCTGCGTCTGCAGCACTGGTTGCTGGAACATGGCGTGGACCGCGAGGCGCGCGACAGCCACGGCATGACCGCCCTGCATCTGGCCACCGCACTGGGCCGCGACGCCTCGCTGAAACTGCTGGTCAAGCAGGGCGCCTCGCCGGAAGCGCGCGCTGCCGACGGGCAGACCCCACTGGGCGTGGCGCTGTCGATCGGCCGCCGCGATCTGGCCGACTGGCTGGATTGGCGCATCTGGTCGCTGCCGCGCCGCACGCTGCGCGAAGCGGATGTGCCGGCCGCTGCGATGACCGGCGATACCGATGCGGTGCGTCGCCTGATCGATCTCGGCCTCGCCGTCGACGCCATCGACGCCCAAGGCTGCACCGCGCTGCTGCGTGCGGCCGGTGGTGGCCATCTTGGCGTGGTGACGCACCTGCTCGGCCGCGGCGCCGATCCGCAGCGCGCGGCCAATAGCGGCGCCACGCCGTTGTCGGCGGCGGTGAGCATGCGGCAGACCGAGATCGTGGCCGCACTGCTGCACGCCGGTGCGCAGATCGAGCACCGCCTGCCGGGCGGGGTCACCGTGCTGATGCTGGCCTGCGCGCTGGGCCTGCCGGACATCGTGGCGCGCCTGCTCACTGCCGCGGCCGACGTGCACGCCACCGACAATCAGGGGCTGGCGCCGCTGCATTGCGCGGCGTTGTACGGCTTTACCGCGCGCGACAAGAACCGCCTGCTGGCTCTGCTGGACACCTTGCTGCTGGCCGGCGCCGACCCGGACTACCTGGCCGGTGGCCGGGTCAGCCCGTTGCTGCTGTTGCTGGGCGCGCGTGCCGAACCGGGTACCTCCTGCGACGAGCAGGTGGTGCTGGCCGGCGTCGAACGCCTGCTCGACGAAGATGTCTCGCTGGACGTGGCCGACCAGCGCGGCTTCGGCCCGCTGCATCTGGCTGCACTGCACGGCCTGCCGCTGCTGGTGCAGCGCCTGTTGCGGGCCGGCGCCGATGCCGACCGCCGCGATGCGCTCAACCGCACCCCACGCGAGATCGCCATCATGCGCGGCTTCATCGATGTGGCCGGCCAATTCGAACCGGCGTTGCCGGGCGTCTCTTCGATGGCGCGCTTCCTGCGCGAAGGCCGCTGAGCCAGCGCGGCGGGTAACCGCTGCGGGTGCTGTTCGTGTGCAGCCGTAACCGCCTTCGCAGCCCCACCGCCGAGCGCGTGCTCGCCGACTGGCCCGGCGTGCAGGCGCAATCGGCCGGGCTGGCTGCAGATGCCGGCGTGCAGGTCACCCCGGAGTTGTTGCAGGAAGCGCAGGTGGTGCTGGTGACGGAACGCCCCCATCTGCAGTTGCTGCGTCAACGCTTCGCCGCGCACCTGCGCCATTGCCGGGTGATCTGTCTGCACATTCCCGACGACGATGCATACATGGATCCGGCCCTGGTACGCCGCCTGGAACACACGGTGCCACCGCTGCTGGGTCTACCGGCGCAGTCGTAACCTGATCCCGACACGGCCCATGCAAGACTGCGCGTTCTTTCGCCGGAAGGAAGCGCCCACCCAATGAGCGTGCGTATCGAGGATCACGCCATGCTGGGCAACTGCCACAGCGCGGCCCTGGTCGACCACCGCGGCACCATCGGCTGGCTGTGCCTGCCACGCTTCGATTCCGATGCGGTGTTCGCTGCGTTGCTGGGCGATCAACAACACGGGCAATGGGCGTTGTCGCCGGCCGCCGACTTCCGTACCGAGCGCGCCTACCAGGACGATAGTCTGGTGCTGTGCACGCGCATGATCACCGACAGCGGCACGGTGGAACTGATCGACTTCATGGTCGCCAGCGAAAACGGCGAAGTCCATCAGCATCTGGTGCGTATCGTGGGCTGCGTGCAGGGCAGCGTGCCCATGCACATGCGCCTGACCTTCCGCTTCAACTACGGCCGCACCGTGCCATGGGTGACGCGTATCGTCGACGGTATCCGCGCCATCGCCGGCCCCGATCAACTGGCCTTGCGTTCGCCGCAGACGCTGCGCGGCCAGGACATGGGCACCGAAACCGACTTCACCCTGCGCGAAGGGCAAAGCACCTGGTTCCTGCTCAGCCACGGCGCATCCCATCAAGCCACACCGCCTTTGATCGACGCCGAACAGGCACTGCAACGCACCACCGCGTTCTGGCACGGCTGGGCGCGCCGCTGTACCGATGTCGGGCCATGGACCGAGCAGGTGCGCCGCTCGCTGGTGGTGCTGAAGGGGCTGAGTTATCTGCCCACCGGCGGCATCGTCGCCGCGCCCACTGCCTCGTTGCCGGAGCATCTGGGCGGCACCCGTAACTGGGACTATCGCTACTGCTGGCTGCGCGATTCGGTGTTCACGCTGATCGCGTTGTTGCAAGCCGGGTACCGCGACGAAGCGGCGGCATTTCGCGATTGGGTCCAACGCACCATTGCCGGTTCGCCGGATCAATTGCAGGCACTGTACGGCATTGCCGGCGAACGCCGCTTGCAGGAATGGGAAGCGCACTGGTTGCCCGGCTATGAACATTCCGGCCCGGTGCGCATCGGCAACGGCGCGGTGGATCAGTTCCAGCTCGATGTGTATGGCGAGTTGATCGGTGCGTTTCATTACGCACGCGAAAAGGGCGTGGGCCTGCCGTCGGACGATGACGGTTCGTCTGCATCGCTGCTGGAAAAGATTCTGGAAACGCTGGAAACCCTCTGGCGCGAACCTGACGAAGGCATCTGGGAAATCCGCGACGAGCGCCGCCACTTCGTGCATTCCAAGGTGATGGCCTGGCTGGCCTTCGACTGCGGCGCGCGCGACGGCATCACCAACGCAGATGCTGAAAAACGCGCGCACTGGGGCCGCATTGCCGAAGAAATCCGCGCGCAAGTGCTGGAAAAAGGCGTGCACCCGGACGGCCACTTCGTGCAGAGCTATGGCTCGGATCGGCTGGATGCCTCGCTGCTGCTGATTCCCATCGTGGGCTTTCTGCCGCCGGACGATCCGCGCATCGCCGCAACTGTCGATGCGATCGCGCGCGATCTGACCATCGACGGGTTGGTCGAGCGCTATCGCGCCGACGACAGCGCCGACGGCCTGCCGGCCGGCGAAGGCACCTTCCTGGCCTGCAGTTTCTGGCTGGTGGAAAATTATGCCTTGATCGGCCGCACCGACCAGGCGCGTGCGCTGCTCGAACGCCTGCTCGGGCTGTGCAACGACGTGGGCCTGCTCGCCGAAGAATACGATCCGCGCAGCAAACGCATGCTCGGCAACTTCCCGCAAGGGTATTCCCACGTGGCCCTGGTCAATGCGGCACTGCGCCTGCATGGACGCATGGGCGAAAAGGAAACGCATCCATGAGTGAGCAAGCAACCACACCGCCGTGCATCATCGTGGTGTTCGGCGCACGCGGCGATCTGACCAAGCGCCTGGTCATGCCGGCGCTGTACAACCTGCGCCGTTCCGGTGCGCTGGGCGATGATTTCGCCATTGTCGGCATGGACCATGGCGACATCAGCGAGCGTGCGTGGCGGACCAACATGGGGCAGTCGATGACGCAGCTGCTCAGCAGCCGCGATGCCGAATTCCAGACCGACGAATTCGACACCGCCACCTGGGACTGGCTGCGCGAACGCATGCATTACCTGCGCGGGGACTTCACCGATCAGGGAGCCTATCGATCGCTGGGTGGCGTGCTGGACAAGCTGCACAAGCGCTACGGCACGCAGGGCAATGTGCTGTTCTATCTGGCCACCGCCGCGCGCTTCTTCGAGCCGGTATTGCTCAACCTGGGCGAGGCTGGCCTGGTCAAGCAGCGCGAAGGCGAAGGCTGGCGCCGGGTCATCGTGGAAAAACCCTTCGGCCACGATCTGCCCAGCGCCCAGCACCTCAATGCCACGGTCGCCAAGGTGCTGCACGAGGATCAGGTGTTCCGCATCGATCATTTCCTGGGCAAGGAAACCGTGCAGAACATTCTCGCGTTCCGCTTCGCCAATGGCTTGTTCGAACCGGTGTGGAACCGCGACCGCATCGACCATGTGCAGATCACCGCGGCCGAAACCATCGGAGTGGAAGGGCGCGGACGGTTCTACGACCCCACCGGCTGCCTGCGCGACATGGTGCCGAACCATCTGTTCCAGCTGCTGGCGATGATTGCGATGGAGCCGCCAGCGGCCTTCACCACCGAGGCGATGCATCGCCGTCGCGCCGAAGTGATCGAAGCGGTGCGCCCGATCAAACCCGAAGACGTGGTGCGCGGGCAATACGCCTCCGGTGCGGTCAATCGCAATGCGGTGCCGGGTTATCGCGAAGAAGACACCGTGCCCGACGATTCGGACACCGAAACCTATGTGGCGATGAAGCTACAGGTGGACACCTGGCGCTGGGCCGGCGTGCCGTTCTACCTGCGCACCGGTAAGCGCCTGCGCGAACGCACGACCGAGATCGCCATTCGCTTCAAGCCGGCACCGCTGGCGCCGTTCCGCAGCACCGAGGTGGGCGGCTACGGCCCCGACTGGCTGGTGCTGCATATCCAGCCGGACGAGGGCATCTCGCTGCAGTTCGACGTCAAGCGCCCGGGCGCGCAGGTGGCACTGGCACCGGTGCGCATGGACTTCCGTTACCGCGACTGGTTCCCCAAGGAATACACGGTGGGCTACGAGCGCCTGCTGCAGGACTGCATGAACGGCGAAGCCGGCTTGTTCCAGGATGCGGCCATGGTGGAAGGCGCATGGCGCATCGTGCAACCGATCCTGGATGCATGGAAGCAACCCCCAAGCGACTTCCCCAATTACGCCGCCGGCAGCGCCGGCCCTTCGGCTGCCGATGCACTACTGGCAATGAATGGCGGACACGCCTGGCGCGCACTCACCCCAGGGCGCAAGCCGCCACCGCGCCGGCCGCCGGAAGCGCGTGCTGGCGCTGCCGCGCCGATTAAGAAAACCACCGGCAAATCTGCCAAGAAGGCCGTCAAGGCGCCAGCCAAACGCGCATCTGCGGCTTCAGCAAGACCATCGCAGGATGCGGCTACGTCGCCTAGCAGCGCGGCCAGGAAGGCCGTGAGCAAACGCGTAACCGGCAAGGTCGCAAAGGCCGCCGGCAAAACCGCGGCAGGCAAGGGCGCAGCGAAGAAGTCGGCCAGCAAGACCGTGGCGCGCACGCCACGCCGCTGACCGAGGCGAGCGGCCTACAGCCGCCGCAGCGCCACGTAGGAGCGTGCCTGCGCGCGACGTGCTTTGCCGGTAACGCCCGAGGCGCGCGCAGGCACGCTCCTACGAACAGCGCGCCGATTATGTGTGGTTGGTGGGGGCTCGCCATCCGCATCGGATTATGATTTTGAGCAATCGAACGATCGCGTGCAGGTCGTCGCCGAGGCAACGACTGCGTCGTTACCGCTGACGACCGGTGCACCACATCCGCGTAGGAGCGTGCCCGCGCGCGACGGGACTCTGCCGGTAAACACCTGGTCGCGCGCAGGCGCGCTCCTACGGAAGAGCTCAACGTTCCCGCAGGGTGGGTGCAGGTTCCCCATCCACATCCGCCCTGACGTCGGCTTCGAACAGGTTCATCAGGTCGGCACGTGCATCGCGCGAGGTCTGGATGACCTTGGCTTCGTCGTCGTAGACCAGGTGCTGGCGGCGCAGCAGGTCTTCGTCGTGCTGGCGGAAGCGTTTGACGTGATCGTGTGCGAGGGCTTCGCCCAGGCCGAGCGAGGTGAGTACGCGCTCGCTCAGCTCCAGGCTGGAGGCGAATACCTCGCGGAACGGTTCTGCGCCCAGGTCCATCAATTTCCAGGTGTGTTGGCGGTTGCGTGCACGCGCCAGCACGGTGGCTTGCGGGTACAGGCGACGGATCAGTCGCACCGTCTTGATGTTGGTTTCCGGGTCGTCCACCGCGATCACGAACACCTTGATGCGCTCGGCACCGGCAGCGCGCAGCAGCTCGGGGCGGGTGGGATCGCCGTAATAGAGTTGGCTGCCGAACCGACGCAGGTCTTCCACCGTGTCGGGGTTGTGTTCCAGCGCCACGAACGGCACATGCCGTGCGGTGAGCAGGCGCGCGACCACCTGGCCGAAGCGGCCCATGCCGGCGACCAGCACCTTGGGGGTCTGCGCATCGATGGTGTCGAACGGGCGATCGGTCTTGGGTGCGCGCGCACGCAGCGGTCCGTTGAGGATGCGTTGCATGCCGAGCAGTAACAGCGGGGTCAATGCCATCGACACGCCGACGATGGCCACCAGCCGATCGTGATTGGCCGGTTCCAGCAGGCCCACGCGGTCGGCTTCGTTGAACACCACGAAGGCGAATTCGCCGCCCAGCCACAGCACGCTGCCCAGCATCAGGCTGCTGCGCAGCGGCAGCTTGGCCACGCTGCCGATGCCGACCAGCAGCGAGAACTTCACCACCAGCAATATCGCCACGCCGGCTGCGATCAACCACGGCTCGGCCACCACGCGGTGGAGATCGATCCCCATGCCCACCGAGATGAAGAACAGGCCCAGCAGCAAGCCTTCGAACGGTTCGATCTGCGATTCCAGTTCGTGGCGGAACTCCGAATCGGCCAGCAACACGCCGGCGATGAAGGCGCCCAGGCTGGCGCTCAGTCCGGCCTCCTGCATGATCCAGGCGGTGCCCAGCACCACCAGCAAGGCGCTGGCGGTGAACACTTCCGGCATGCGCGTACGCGCCACCACGTTGAACAGGTGACGCAACACAAAGCGCCCGCACACGATCACCAGCGCCAGGGCCGCCATCGCCTTGGCCACGTCCTGCCATTGGAGCATTGCGTTCTTGCTGCCGCCGAGCAACGGGATGGCCGCCAGCAACGGGATCGCAATCAAATCCTGGAACAGCAAAATGGCAAACGCCAGCCGTCCGTAGTCGCTGCTCAGCGCCTTGCGTTCGGCCAGCAATTGCAGCCCCACCGCGGTGGATGAAAGCGCCAGCGCCACGCCGACGATCAACGCGCTCTTCCAGCCCAGCTGGGCTGCCATCAACAAGCCGCCCAGGATCACCGCCGTCACCAGCACCTGGGTGGCGCCAGCGCCGAACACCGAATGGCGCATCACCTTCAGACGCGCCGGCGACAGTTCAAGCCCGATCACGAACAGCAGCATCACCACGCCGATCTCGGCCGCGCCGCTGATGCGTTCGGCATCCTGCACGACACCCGCGCCATCGGGCCCGAGCACCACGCCGGCGACCAGGTAGGCCAACACCGCGCCCAGGCCGAAGCGCTTGAACACCGGCACTGCCACGATGGCGGCCAGCATCAGCACCAAGGCCAGTTCCAGACCACCGCTATGCATGCGTACTCTCCATTGAGGCATGCATTATGCCGCGCAGGTCCGTTGGCCTGCGCGCACGCGTGTGCCATCTGCACGGCGGCGATGCGCGGCTGCGCGATGCGGCCCGGCACCTATCTGCGGCTGTGCGCGCGGATCAGTCCGGCACCGCCCGCGCCCGCACGGTCGGTGCGCAGGCGGTGCGTGACACGCCGCGCACGGTCGACACACCGCGCGAGCAATCAGTGGCTTTTAAGCAGAGAACGCCGGTCCAGCGGCTGCAGTGGGCGTGCATTGAACGGGTACACGCGTTCGAATGCGTTGATCTGCGCCTCCGAGACCTGCACCGGCTGGCTGAGCACCACCCAGTCCACCGTTTCGCTGCACGGCGGCGTGGTCAGCGAGCCTTCGTAGCGATAGAAGCTGCGTTGATTGCTCGGCGGAAGAAACGCCTCGGCGCTCACCGTCGCGTTGGCGACCTGCCGGGTCTGATCCTTGTCCTTGGGCATGGCGTCGAGCACCCGCTGGAAGGCCGTGTTGGCCTTGCCGGTTTCGAAGAAGATCGCCAGCACACCCAGCGTTCCGTCCGGGCCCTGATGCACCAGGTGCGCTTCCATCGGGAAACGACGGCCGTTCAACAGATGCTCGCTGGGGTGATGGAAGTGCAGTTGCAAGGCTTGATACTGCTTGCCGCCGGTCGCCATGCTGCCGCCATCGTGCAGATCCAGCTGGATGGAATGGCCGGTGTTGCGCACGACCAGCGGCACGGCGCTGTAGCTCAGCAGCAGCGTGCCCAGGTTGGCGTCGATGGCGCCTTTCAGATCGATGGGGCTGTTTTGCTGGCCATTGCCGCACAGCGCATTTTCCTTGGCCAGCTCGGCCCAATGCTCGGCACCTTCCGGGCCGGTATAGCCCCATTCGTGTCCGGTATGCGGCGCGGTCTCGTGCGCCTCCACCGGCTTACTTTCGGGCAGTGCGGTTTGCGCCATGCCCACCGCGCCCCAGCCGGCGGCGATGCACAGGCACAGCGGGCTGATGCGACGTAACAGAAGCAACCTGGAAGCGGGCATGCACAAACTCCGGAAGAAAAAACGCACTGCGTGGATGCGATGGCCGATGCCATGGCGGAAAAGCAACGCGCCAGGCGTTGCGGGAAGCGGACTGTAGCAATGAAGTGTGACTCTCAGCACGGCGCGGCGACAGGCGGTTGCGCGGCGCTGTCGCGGCGGCCAGCGGCGCCACGGCAACGGTGCATCGGCATCCGCCAAAACGCTGGCCCGGCAGGCGCTGGGCTTCGCCACGCATGTATCCCGGGCCTGGCCGCAACGTTGCGCACCCCCGAGCGCCGGCACGCCCCACATCGCGCCGCGCGGCTTGCGTTGGCGTCAGCCAAGCCGGCGCCACGCGGCACCCGCTGCGCACCGCTGGCCACCAACGCATCTCATCTCAATGTGCATAACACGCTCTAAGCGGCCTGCGCGCAGGGCATTGACCAAGCCGACTCAGGCGCGCAGACTGCGCCGCGCCATCGCCCGGATCACCGGTCGGTACGCACCTTTGGAGCCCTTACCCATGTCCAGCGACAGTCACCCTAGACCCGGGTCGATGACCCAGCTGGCGCGCGCCTGAGGCCCAGGTTCGCCGGCTGTCATCGACGACGGTCGTCACCAGGCGAACCACCATGTACGATCAAACCCTGCGCCTTGCCGAAGGCGTCGATGCACTGACCGCACCCCTGGCCGAACTCAACACGGCCGACGCGGTGGAATATCTCAACACCCTCGACCGCGACGACGCGGCGCAGGTGCTGGCCGCATTGCCTTTGCTGCGCGCGGTGAAATTGCTCGAACAGCCGGAGTTGCGCGATGCCAGCATGCTGGTGGCGTCGCTGCCGGCCGAGCAGGCCGCCACGCTGCTTGGCCAGATGGCTGACGACCGCGCCACCGATATCTTCCATGGCCTGGATGCCGAGCAGCGCCAGCCGCTGCTGTGGCTGCTCAGTGCCGAGGCGCGGTTGTCGATTCAGGCGCTGATGCGCTACCCGCCCAACACCGCCGGCGCGCTGATGACCACCGAGTTCGTGGCCGTGCCGTCGGACTGGACGGTGGGCCGCACCCTGCAGCACATCCGCGAAGTGGAGCGCAGCCGCGAGACCGTCTACGCGATTTATCTGCTCGACCCGCACACCCGCGTGCTGCAGCAGGTGGTGACCATGCGCCGCCTGATCACCGGCGCGTCGGAGGCGCCGATCCTGGACGTGGCGCAGGTCAATCCCCCGGTCACCGTGGACCCCGCACTGGACCAGGAAGAAGTGGCACGGCTGATCCGTCGCCACGACCTGCTGGCGATCCCGGTGGTGGATGCGCGCGGCCACGTGCTCGGCATCGTCACCGTGGACGATGTGCTCGATGCGCTCATCGCCGAATCCACCGAAGACGTGCACAAGTTCGGCGGCATGGAAGCGCTGGACAAGCCGTACATGCAGATTGGCTTCGGCCAGATGATCAAGAAGCGCGCCGGCTGGCTGAGCGTGCTGTTTCTGGGCGAAATGCTCACCGCCAGCGCGATGCAGCACTTCGAGGACGAGCTGTCCAAGGCGGTGGTGCTGACCTTGTTCATCCCGCTGATCATGAGCTCGGGCGGCAATTCCGGCTCGCAGGCCACCTCGCTGCTGATCCGCTCGCTGGCGCTGCGCGAAATCCGCCTGCGCGACTGGTGGAAAGTGGCGCTGCGCGAACTGCCCACCGGCCTGACCCTGGGCGCGATCCTGGGCGTGCTGGCGATCGTGCGCATCACCATCTGGCAGACCGCCGGCCTGTACGACTACGGCCCGCACTGGCAGATGGTGGCGCTGACCATCGGCGCGGCGCTGATCGGCATCGTCACCTTCGGTTCGCTGTCCGGCTCGATGCTGCCGTTCGTGCTGCAACGCTTCGGCTTCGACCCGGCCAGCGCCTCGGCGCCCTTCGTCGCCACGCTGGTGGATGTCACAGGCCTGGTGATCTATTTCAGCATCGCCGCGCTGATCTTGAGCGGCACGCTGTTGTAGAGGCCTCGCGCTCGGGTAATCACGGATGCATGCACGTGCGCATGCATCCGTCACCCCATGCCCTGAAACGCCAGTGCGTGTACCGTAGCGCGATGGCATTCGCGTCCCCCGTCCGATGAGTACGTACCACCTGCAGCAGGTCTTTCGTCCCAGCACCGTCGCGGTGGTGGGCGGCAGCCCGCGCGAGCGCTCGGCCGGGCGAGCGGTGGTGCGCAACCTGCGCGCGGCCGGGTTTCCCGGCCGGATCGGTTGGGTGAGCCCGCGCTATAGCGAGATCGATGGCGTGCGCACGGTGGCGCGGTTGACCGATCTGCCGTGGGTACCGGACCTGGTGGTGATCACTGCGCCGGCGCGCATCGTGCCGCGCATCGTCTCCATCGCCGCGCGGCGTGGTGTGGCGGCCGCCATCATCCTCACCGCCGGCCTGGGCAGCGGCCCCGGCTCGCCGGCCGCGCGCATGGAGTCGGCCGCGCGCGCCAAGGGCATGCGCATCCTCGGCCCACACTGCCTGGGCGTGATCGCCCCGCATGCGCGGCTCAATGCCAGCATCGCCGCGCATTGCCCGCAGGCCGGCGACCTGGCGTTGATTTCCGAATCCAGCGCCATTGCCGCCGCGCTGGTGGAGTGGGGTGTGGCGCGTTCGGTCGGGTTTTCGGCGGTGGTGTCGCTGGGCGATACGCTGGATGTGGATTTCGGCGATCTGCTCGACTACTTCGCCACCGACTACCGTACTCGCGCGATCCTGCTGTACGTCGAACGCATCGGCGATGCGCGCAAGTTCATGTCGGCCGCACGTGCCGCCGCGCGCGCCAAGCCCGTCGTGGTGGTCAAATCCGGCCGCCAGTACCGCATCAATCCCAATGCCGACACCCACGCGCAGGCGCTGGCCGGTTCGGACGCGGTGTACGGCGCGGCGTTCGCACGCGCCGGGTTGTTGCGGGTGGGCGCGCTGGACGAGCTGTTCGCCGCCGCCGAAACGCTGGGCCGGCTCGGCAGTTTCCCGGGCCGGCGCCTGGCCATTTTGAGCAACGGCGGCGGGGTGGGGCAGCTGGCGGTGGACCAGCTGGTGCTGCGCGGCGGCACCCTGGCCGAGTTGTCGCCCAAGACGCTGGAAAAACTCGATCAATCGCTGCCGGAAGGCTGGTCGCGCAGCAACCCGGTCGACATCATTGTCGACGCCGACGGCGCGCGCTATGCCGCAGCGATCGAAGCGCTGCTGGACGATCCGGAAAACGACGCGCTGCTGGTGGTCAATGTGCCCACCGCGTTCACCTCCTCGGCCGATGCGGCCAAGGCGTTGACCCGCGCGCTGGACCAGCGCAACCGCTACCAGCGCGACAAACCGGTGTTTGCGGTGTGGCTGGGCCAGGACGATGCGGCGATCGCCGCGCTCAACGCCGCACGCGTGCCCACCTATGCCACCGAATCGGACGCAGTGCGTGGCTTCACCCACCTGGTGCGCTACCGCGAGGCGCAGGCGGCGCTGATGGAAACCCCGCCCAGCCTGCCGGAAGACTTCGTCGTGGATGCCGGCATCGCGCGCACGCTGGTGGAAGAGGCGCTGGCGGCCGGCCGGCGCTGGCTGGATCCGGTCGCCACCAACCGCCTGCTGGCCGCCTACGGCATCCCGGTCGTACCGCTGCAGGTGGCCGCCAGCGCCAACGAGGCCGCATTGCTGGCCGACCCGTTGCTGGCCGTCGGCCGCACCGTGACATTGAAAGTGTTGTCCAGCGAGATCGCGCATAAGTCCGACGTGGATGGCGTGCGCCTGAACCTGTCCAGTGTGGCGGCGGTGCGCGAAGCGGCCACCGGCATCCTGGCGCGTGCGCGCGCCGCGCATCCCCATGCAGTGATCGAAGGGGTGATCGTGCAGCCCACGGTGCTGCGGCCCAAGGCGCGCGAACTGATCGCCGGCATCGCCGACGACCCGGTGTTCGGCCCGGCGATCGTGTTCGGGCGCGGCGGCACCGCAGTGGAAGTCATCAACGACCGCGAGCTGGCCCTGCCGCCGCTGGATCTGCGCCTGGCCCACGAACTGATCGGCCGCACCCGCGTCTCGCGCATCCTCAAGGCCTACCGCGACGTGCCGGCCGCCGACGAGCGTGCGGTGGCGCTGGTGCTGGTCAAGCTGGCGCAGCTGGCCGCCGACATCCCCGAAATCACCGAGCTGGACATCAACCCGCTGCTGGCCGACCGCGATGGGGTGATTGCGCTGGACGCCCGCGTGGCGGTGGCGCCGGCGCGCAAGCTGCACAAGGGCCGCGGCCATCCGCGCTTTGCGATCTTCCCGTACCCCAAGGAATGGGAGCGCCAGATCGGCCTGGGCGATGGCACCCATGCGCTGGTGCGCCCGGTGCGCCCGGAAGACGACGCGCTGTTCCGCGCCTTCTTCGCCCGCGTCACCGACGAAGACCTGCGCCTGCGCTTCTTCCAGTCGGTCAAGCATTTCAGCCATGAATTCATTGCCCGGCTGACCCAGCTTGATTACGCCCGCTCCATCGCGCTGGTGGCCATCGACCCCAAGACCGGCGACATGCTCGGCGCGGTGCGCCTGCACGCCGATGCCGATTACCAGCGCGGCGAGTACGGCATCCTGATCCGCTCGGACCTCAAGGGCCACGGCATCGGCTGGCAGCTGATGCGCATCATGATCGAGTACGCGCGCTGGCTGGGCCTCAAACAGATCGAAGGCCAGGTGCTGCGCGAGAACCGCACCATGCTGGCGATGTGCCAGAGCCTGGGCTTTGGCGTGCGCCCGGATCCGGACGATGCGACCCTGATGGCGGTGACACTCCCTATAATGGGCGAGCCGCGCCCGGCCTGACGTTGCGTCACGCCGCGGTCCCCCATCCTCCACCGCACGCCGGATCTGCCGGGCCTCGCCCTGGCCTATTGCTCCGGCTGTCGTCTCGGCCCGCCTGGGAGTGTCAATGTTTCGCGATTTCAGAATGTCGTTGTTGGTCGCCGCCATCTGCCTGGGCCTGGCTGCGTGGTGGGGCCACACCTCATCGATGGGGATCTGGCAGGCGCTGTGGCTGTGCCTGGTGCTGAGCGTGCTGGAAGTGTCGTTGTCGTTCGACAACGCGGTGGTCAACGCCGGCGTGCTCAAGCACATGAACGCGTTCTGGCAAAAGTTGTTCCTGACCGTGGGCATCCTGATCGCCGTGTTCGGCATGCGCCTGGTGTTCCCGATCGTGATCGTGTCGGTGGCCACCGGCATGGGCCTGGTGCCGGTGATGCAGATGGCACTGAAGGAGCCGGACCGCTACAGCCAGGTGCTGACCGATAACTACCCCTCCATCGCCGCCTTCGGTGGCATGTTCCTGCTGCTGGTGTTCCTGAATTTCCTGTTCGACCAGGAGCGCAAGCTGCACTGGCTGGGCCCGGTGGAGCGGCTGGTCGGCAAGCTGGGCAAGGCCGATGCGATGTCGGTGATCGTGGCGGTGTCGGTGCTGCTGTGCACCAAGCTGTTCCTGCCGGACGGCATCTTCCAGAGCGTGCTGTTCGCAGGCCTGGGCGGCATCCTGCTGTATCTGCTGGTCGGCAGCGTGGATGCGTTGTTCGAGGCCGAAGAGAGCGAAGACGGCAGCATGGGCCCGGCCAAGCGTTCGGGCATCGCCGCCTTCCTGTACCTGGAAGTGCTGGACGCCTCGTTCTCGTTCGATGGTGTGATCGGCGCCTTCGCCATCACCCGCGACGTGGTGATCATCATGCTGGGCCTGGCGATCGGCGCGATGTTCGTGCGCTCGATGACGGTCTACCTGGTGCACAAGGGCACCCTGGACGAGTTCGTGTTCCTGGAGCACGGCGCGCATTACGCCATCGGCGTGCTGGCGATCATCATGCTGGTGGGCACGGTCTACCACGTGCCGGAGGTGCTGACCGGCCTGATCGGCGTGGCCTTCATCGCCGCCTCGGTGTGGTCGTCGATCCGCTACCGCAAGCGTCACCACATCGGGCCGACCGAGATCTGATCTTGCGCACGGGCAGCGCGCAGGGCGTCACGCCGTTCACTCGAGAGCGGCTGACAGCGCCTTGCTGGCCATCGGGCGGGCGTCGCTAGTTCTGTCGCTTGGCTGCAGGGCCCTTGCCCGCCCGCCATCGCAGGACACGCCGCAAGTACGTCCGGGTAGACTCTTACGCGGCATCCATGCCGCGTGATGTCCCGCGACGGTGGGCGGGCAAGGACCCGTCGAGCTGGTCGGTCTGTATGGTTTTCAACAAAGCGGCCAGCCATCTTTCTGGTGCGGTGTCCTCGCCGATTGCGGGACCGTGTGGCGGCATGGATGCCGCCACCGAGCCCCCAGGGACGGGTTCACGGCGTGTCCCGCGAGCGGTGAAGGCGCCGCGCACTCGACCTGGATTCGGCAGTGGCGAGTCCTCCCACTGCCGGGGTCGGAGCAGCGCCCCAGGCGTGCGGTGCCGCCTGAGGCAGTCAGGGTCAACCGTGACCAGCTTCCGCCTCGATGGGTGTCTCGGCACACCCAACCAGACCCAACTGTATCGACAGAATTGCCGGTTTGGGTCTTGACTGCGCAACCAATTTGGCGGGTTCCAGGGAGCCGCATCGACCGTTCGTCAGACAGTGCTTTGTGCTGTAAGGGTTTTCCGGATTTTCCTACATTTGGTGTTGACCCCTCACCGGCACCCCACTATCTTGGGGGAGTCGGTGGTTGGTCGCACAAGGCGGCCGGACCAGTGGGAGCACGTATCGCGGCAGGGCCGCGGTCGAACTGGTCTCCCTGCCGCGGTCGCATCTATGACTACAGCCATCCGGGCGTTGCCTGGAGTTGGCGGCGTGGTCTTGTTGCGCCACGGTTGCTTCGCCACCGACCACCACGCGACAGCACACCGCGCGGTGGCGGCCGTGGAATCTCCGGGAAGGAGATGGCTGGTGATGGCGATGCGCCGCAGACTGCTGTCTTGCGTGCCGCTCGTCCCGCACCGCCATCGCTGTCCAGGGAATCCGGATCCGGTCGCAGCCCGTCCCGAGCGGGTTCGTGTGCCTACGCATGGAGGACGCATGACCACCAACGACACCCTTTCCGCGATCGCCGCCGGTACCGCAATACCCACCAGCGTTCCCGCCAGCGTTGCCGCGCCCGCCTGCGGCGCGCCGGAATTGACCGACCCGTCGGACATCGTGCCGCCTCCCCGCCAAGCCATTGCAATGCACGCACAGACCATCGAAGAACAAAACGTCTCCACCTGGATCACGAAAGAAGCGGGCAATCGCAAGATTCCGTTCGAGCCGGAGCGCCTGGATCGCGCCATCGACCAGATCCATGCCGAGTTCCCGCAGCTGGACGTGGCCGACTACAAGCGCTCGGTGTTCGGGTTCGTCGAGCGCAAGGACAGCGTCAACGCCGACGACCTGGTCGACCACCTGATCCGCGAGGCCGAAGCCCGTGTCGATCTGACCACCCCGGAATGGGAGCACTTCGCTGCGCGTCTGTACCTGCGCCGCCTGTACAAGCGCGCCAGCCGCAACCGTTTCTACGACGCCAGCCAGAAGTACGGCTCGTTCGTCGGCCTGCAGGAAAGCCTGGCCGACCGCAATGTCTATTCCAACGACATCCTGCGTCGCTATTCCAAGGACGAGCTGATCGAAGCCGGCAAGATGATCGAGCCCGAGCGCGACAAGCTGTTCGCCTATAACGGCCTGTACCTGCTGGCCACGCGTTACCTGGCCACCGACAGCTCGCGCGGCGTGTTCGAACTGCCGCAGGAACGCTGGCTGACCATCGCGCTGTACCTGATGCAGGACGAGATCGGCACCGGCAAAGGCAGCCGCGAGCGCCGCATGCAGCTGGTCGGCGAGGCCTACTGGGCGCTGTCCAACCTGTACATGACCGTGGCCACCCCGACCCTGGCCAATGCCGGCAAGGTCGGCGGCCAGCTGTCGAGCTGCTTCATCGACACCGTCGACGACAGCCTGCAGGGCATCTACGACTCCAATACCGACGTGGCGCGCGTGTCCAAGCACGGCGGCGGCGTCGGCGCGTACCTGGGCTATGTGCGTTCGTCGGGTTCGGCGATCCGCGGCGTGTCCAACTCGTCCGGCGGCGTGGTGCCGTGGATCAAGCAGCTCAACAACACCGCGGTATCGGTGGATCAGCTGGGCCAGCGCAAGGGCGCCATCGCGGTCTATCTGGACATCTTCCACCGCGACATCGAGGCGTTCCTGGACCTGCGCCTGAACAACGGCGACCAGCGCCTGCGCGCGCACGACGTGTTCACCTCGGTGTGCATCCCCGACCTGTTCATGGAAGCGGTCGAGCGCCGCGGCGACTGGTACCTGTTCGACCCGCACGAGGTGAAGCGGATCAAGGGTTGGTACCTGCAGGATTTCTTCGATGAGAAGAAGGGCGACGCCAACGGCAGCTTCCGTCGCAAGTACGAAGAAGTCGTCGCCGACGAGCGCATCACGCGCAAGACCGTCAAGGCGATCGAGATCTTCAAGCGCATCATGGTCAGCCAGCTGGAAACCGGCAATCCGTTCATGTTCTATCGCGATGAAGTCAATCGCAAGAACCCGAACAAGCACGAGGGCATGGTCTATTCGTCCAACCTGTGCACCGAGATCCTGCAGAACATGAGCCCGACGCGGATGATGCAGGAGATCATCAGCGGCAATCAGATCGTCACGACCAAGAAGGCGGGCGACTTCGTCGTGTGCAACCTGTCCTCGATCAACCTGGGCCGCGCGATCACCGTGCAGGCCGACCAGGCCGATCTGCTGGGCGCCGACGTGCTGGAGCGCTTGATCCCGATCCAGGTGCGCATGCTCGACAACGTGATCGATCTGAACCAGTTGCCGGTGCCGCAGGCCACCATCACCAACCAGAAGTACCGCGCGATCGGTCTTGGCACCTTCGGCTGGCATCATCTGCTGGCGCAGAAGAGCATCCATTGGAATGCCAAGGAAGCCGAGGACTACAGCGACGAGCTGTACGAGCGCATCAACTACCTGACCATCCAGGCGAGCATGGAGCTGGCCAAGGAAAAGGGCACCTACAGCGTGTTCCGCGGCAGCGACTGGCACAACGGCGAGTACTTCCGTGCACGCGACTACAACAGCCCGCAATGGCTGGAGCTGTCGGCGCAGGTGGCGGTCAATGGCGTGCGCAATGCCTGGATGCTGGCGGTTGCACCGAACATGAGCACCGCGCAGATCGCCGGTTCCACCGCCTCCATCGACCCGATCTACAGCGCGTTCTACTACGAAGAAAAGAAGGACTTCCGTCGCCCGGTTGCCGCGCCCGGCCTGTCGCTGGAGACCTGGCCGTACTACGAAAAGGGCGCCTACAAGGTCGACCAGTTCGCCAGCGTGCGCCAGAACGCGCGTCGCCAGCGGCACGTCGACCAATCGATCAGCTTCAACTTCTACGTGCCCAGCACCATCCGTGCGAGCACCTTGCTGGACCTGCACATGACCGCCTGGCGCGAAGGCCTGAAGACCACGTACTACGTGCGTTCCAACGACATCGACATCAGTGAGTGCGAGTGGTGCAGTAGCTAAGCGCATTCGCGCTTCGCTTCCACGGTTCGCGTTGCGAACCGTGGACCCTGCTTCATCAGCTTCCACACCCCGCGCCTTTGGCGCGCCCCCTGACTCAGGGGGCTTTCCTCCAGATTGATTTGTTGCGCCGCCGTTGCTGTCTTGTACGCGCGACGCCTGAAACACGAGTAGAAACCCATGTCCGCAACACCGCTCGACCGCATCAAGATCCTTGAGCCGCGCAACCCGAACCGTTCGACCGGCATCATCAACGGCCAGACCTCGGGCATCCTGAATTGGAACGACATCCCGTACCCGTCGTTCTATCGGGCCTACAAGGAACTGTCGACCAACTTCTGGATCCCCGACGAGGTGGACATGAAGGGCGACGCGCGCCAGTACAACGAGCTGTCGGCGCGCGAAAAGAACGCCTACGATTCGATCATCGGCTTGCTGGCCACGCTGGATTCGCCGCAGACGCGTTTCATCTACAACGTGGCCGAATACATCACCGACCCGGCCGCGCATGCCAATGCCGCCATCATCGGCCAGCAGGAAGTGATCCATAACGAGAGCTACAGCTACGTGCTGGCCTCGATCACCGGCCTGGCCGACCAGAACCGCGTGTTCGAAATCGCGCGCACGCACCCGACCATCATCAAGCGCAATGCGCCGATCATGGGCGCCTACGAAGACTTCATGCGCGAGAAGACGGCCGAAACGCTGATCCGTTCGCTGATCCAGTCCTCGATCCTGGAAGGCATCAACTTCTATTCCGGCTTTGCGTATTTCTACAATCTGGTGCGCCAGAACCGCATGACCGGCACCGGCAAGATCATCAGCTTCATCAACCGCGACGAACTGGCGCATTCGAAGTTCATCAGCGAGCTCATTCGCGCCATCATCGGCGAGAACCAGGCGCTGCAGGGCGATCAGCTCACCGACTACGTGCACAAGGCCTTCGAACACGCAATCGATCTGGAAACCCAGTGGACCGCCGAAGTGCTGGACGGCATCGACGGCATCGACGTGGACGAGATGATCCGTTACGTGAAGTACCGCGCCAACAAGATGGCCGGCATGCTCGGCATCGAGAAGCTGTACGAAGGCGCCAACGACAACGTGATGCCGTGGATCAAGGCCTACGCCGACAACTTCACCGAGACCAAGACCGACTTCTTCGAGATGCGGAATGCCTCGTACAAGAAGACGAACTCGGATAACGGCTTCGACGATCTGTGAGTAATAGAGAATAAGGGATCGGGAATGGTAAGAGCGAAAGCAGACGCGTCCCGCTGTTCCGATTCCCTATTCCCGACTCCCCGTTCCCAGACTCCATGAACATCCTGCTTGCCCTGGCATCGTTGAGTGGCAACACACGCGATCTGGCGCGTGCGGTGGCGCTGCGCTGCGAAGCGGCCGGGCATGCGGTGACCTGGTTGGAAACCGACATGCAGACCCTGGCCCAGGTGCCGCATGCGCCAGGACAGTACGCCTTGTTTCTGCTTGGCAGTTGGACCGACAACGGCGGGCGTACGCCGGCAGAGATGAAGCGTTTCATCGTCGAGCTGGTCGACACGCTGGGCAAGCCACCGCGCGTTGCCGTGTTCGGCACCGGCGAAACGCAGTGGGGGGAGGAGTATTTCTGCGGTGCGGTGCACCGTATCGCGCGCTTCTTCGACAGCCCGTTTCCCCGTTTGACCATCGAACAGATGCCCCACGGCCAGCGCGACGCGCAGGCCATCGCCGCCTGGACCGACACGGTTCTGGCCCAATGCAAGAACGATCCCAATGCAGACCATTACCGTCACGTCGCCTGAGCACTACACCCAGACCCTGGCTGCGCATCCGCGCGCGCTGGTGGATTTCTACAAGGACAACTGCCCCGGCTGCCGCATGCTCGACATGTCGCTGGACAAGTTCGCCAACAGCGATGCCGCCAATGGCGTGGCCTTGTTGAAGGTCAAGCTGGAAGTGGTGGGCGAGGACTTCTTCCGCGACCTGGGCCTGCGCCAGACGCCGACCCTGGCGCTATATCGCGACGGCAGCGAAGTGGCGCGCTTGCCAGGCTTCCAGTCGCCGGCGCAGGTGGAAGCGGCGGTTCGCAGCGGCCTGTGATGGCGACGGGCGCCCGGTCGATGCGAGGCGCCTCGCGATGAACACCACCGTCACCATCGTCGCCTGGAGCTTTCTGCTGGCGGGGCTGGGCTTGTTGACCGGTGCGGCGCTGCTGCCGGATCAGGCGCGCTGGATCTTGTTGCTGCTGGGCGTGGCGTTCGGCGGCGTGGGTGGCGGCATCCTCGGCTATCGCGTCTGGCATGCGCGCCGCGTCGCCTGGTTGCGCCGGCATGGCACGGTGGAAACGCGCTTCGTCTGCGTTGAACGCAATACATCTTTGCAGGTCAACGGCATGCACCCGTTCCGTATTCTGGCAAGTCGCCATGACCGCACGCACGACACCGTGACCAAGTATCGCAGCGACAACCTGTGGACCGATCCGCAGCCGTTCCTGCGCGAGCGGCAATCGCTGCGGGTGTTCGTCGATCCGCAGCGGCCACTGCGTTACCACCTGGACCTGAGTTTCCTGCCGACGCTACGCAGCTGAGCGGGCTGGCTTTCCTTCCTTCTGACGGCACTTCTTCATGACCAGTTCCACGCCTGTTGCACCGACCGAAGCCCGCATGGCCGAGATCGTGTTTCCCAATCACACCAATCACCTGGGCACGCTGTTCGGTGGGCAGGCGCTGGCGTGGATGGACAAGGCCGCGTTCCTGGCCGCCTCGCGCTATGCGCGCCGCACCGTGGTGACAGCGCGTTCGGATCAGGTGGATTTCAAGCTGCCGATCCGCCAGGGCCAGATGGTGGAAACCATCGCCCGCGTGGTGTTGGTGGGGCGTAGCTCGATCACGGTGGAAGTGGAATTGATCGCCGAAGACCTGCTCAGCGGCGCGCGCGAGCTGTGCACGCGCGGGCAGTTCGTGATGATTGCGCTCGATGCCGATGGCAAGCCGACGGCGGTGCCGCCGTTGCCAGCGGCGGACTGAGAGCAGCCGATAGCGACTGCACCGCCGCATGCGGGCGTGGCCGGTGCTCGGTGCGGCATGTGCCACGTGGACAGTGCGGTGCTGAGCGCGCCGCCCACGCCTGCCTGACGACTGCTCGCTAGGTGTCGCCAGCGGCGTTGACCACGCTACTCCTGCACTTCGCGGTCTTCGCGCTTGGTTTCTTCCATCGCCTCCGGTTCCAGCTCTTCGGCGCTGCGATTGAGTTTGACGAACACGCCCCAGGCGATCAGCAGCAGTGCCGCGCATGAGCCGACGGCAGCGGCGTAGGGCAGCTTGGCCGGGTCGGCATGCATCAGCTCGAAGATCGACACCAGCGTTTCGATCGCCAGGGCGATCACGATCACCACGAAAAAGCGCGACAGATACCGCCGCACGCGCGTGGGGCCACTGACCTTGACGTCGCGCAGGATCTCTTCTTCGAAGATGGTCTGGCCCAGTTCGAGCGTGACCAGCGCCACCGTCAGCAGGCCGACAGCTTCGAGCACGACGTTGAAACGGTCGCGTACCACCATGTCGCCGCCGGGTGTGAAGCCGTGCCACAACTCCAGCCCGGCCATCGTCACCAGGCCCGCCGCGCACAGCACGAAGAACGCCAGGATCACGAAATGACCGGCACGAAACAGGTGGCTGAGCGCTTTCATCAGGGGCGAGGCGGGCGATGGGAAGCAGAGCATCGTGTGCACCGCGTCGTTGCAGCGCGAAGGCTGCGCCAACCCGGCGCGCCCTCATCCGGCGCGTCGCGCCATCTTCTCCCGCGAGCGGGAGAAGGGACGTCCCAGAGCAACGCTGCGGAGTGGATACGGAGGCCATTGGTCCATAGCCGTGTAGCGACCCGCATCCTTGGTCCCGCTCCCTTCTCCCGCCTGCGGGGGAAGGTGCCCGCAGGGCGGATGGGGGAGACGGCTCACACGCGCAGGCGGCGCACAGTTGCCCGCCATCATCAGCGATGCCGCAGCACCTGATACGCCTGCAGGTGCACATTGGCGGCCATCAGCAGCGGGGCATTGCGGCCGGTCTCGCGCACGCGCGCCAGCATGTCGCCGACGATCTGCGCCGCTTCCACGTCCTGGCCGGCTTCCAGGTCGCGCAGCATCGAGGCCTTCAACGGCGAATCCACCTGCAACAGCGTCTGCAATGCTTTCGCGCGTGCGGGCTCGGGAATCGATTGCCCGGCTGCATCGGCGGCCCACAGGCATTCGTTGTACAGGCCGTTGATCAACGCGCGGCCGTCGTCGGTGGCCACGATCGCACCCACCGGCGCACGCATCAAGCAGGTGGCCGCGGCCAGCGCGGTGAGGAAGCTGTACTTGATCCACTGTTCCTGCGCGATCTGCTCGCTGGCCACATGGGTGATGTCGGCCTGCGCACAGGCGGCGGCAAACGCCTGCACCCGCGCCGAATGCGCGTCGCCGCTACGCTCGCCGAAGGTCATCGCCGCCGGCTTGCCCAGGTGCAGAATCTCGCCGTGCTCGCCCTTGGTGGCGCTGATGAAGCACAGCCCGCCCAGTACACGCGCCGCGCCGAAGCGTTCGTCCAGTGCCGCGTAATGGCGCAGCCCGTTGAGGATGGGCAGCACCGTGGTGTGCTCGCCCACCGCCGGCGCAATCGCCTCGATGGCGCTGTCCAGGTCGTAGGCCTTGCAGCTGAGGATCACCAGATCGAACGGCTGCTGCGCTACCAATGCCGGCAAGTCCTGGGCGGTGACATGCGCCACCTGCAGATCGGCATCGCCCAGCGGGCTGCGGATGCGCAAGCCGTCTGCCTGCAACTGCGCCGCACGCGCTTCGCGCAACAGGAAGGTGACGTCGACGCCGGCCCGCGCCAGGCGTCCGCCGAAATAGCCACCGGTGCCGCCGGCGCCGAGGATCAGGATGCGCATAGGTTCTCCGTTCAATGTGATGTTGGGTACATGCCGGATGTAGTGATAGACTTTGTGCCGGATCGGGGATTCTCGGTCGGCATTAGGCTCTGGCGGATTCGCCGGGGCCTTTTGTTTATGGAAAACACTTCAAGCCGTAGCCCAGATAGCGTCCAGCCCGATCCTTATCGAGTTTTTGCTCAATCACCTGCCAGGCCCGGTTGGGCTGCAGTGGATGAAGCTGGCGTGTTCCGATGGGGCGCGCGATTAGATCCGCCAATTGAAGGCCAATTGCGTTGCTCTTCTTATCGCAGATGACCGGATCGAATGGCAGTTCAAGTCCGGAGAAATTATCTCCCCCGCAGATGCGGCGGAACGCCAGTTCCAGATCTTGATCTTCACTGCGTCCCCGCGCTTCGCAGAGCACGTGCGTAGTCAACGGCCATCCCATGGTCGCCACTCTCATCGACAAAGACGATGTAGTCGCTGAACTGTGCCATCAGCTCCGCAGCCCCACGCCCCGGCGCAGCAGCCACAACGCCAGCGCGCTGAGCACGGCGACAAAGCCCAGCATCAGTGCGTAGGCCACCCAGATCGGCACATCCGAGCTACCGAGCAGGCCGTAGCGGAACGCGTTGACCATGTAGAAGATCGGGTTGGCATGCGTCGCGGCTTCGGCCCAGCCGGGCAGCAGTTTCACCGAATAGAACACGCCGCCCAGGTAGGTCAGCGGGGTCAGGATGAAGGTGGGCACGATCGCCACGTCGTCGAACTTCTTGGCGTAGACCGCGTTGACGAAGCCAGCCAGCGAGAAGATGGTCGCGCCCAGCAGCACCGTGGTCAGGGTGACGAATGGATGCGGGATCCGCACCGGAGTGAAGAACATCGCGATGATCAGCACGATCGCCCCGACCATCACCCCGCGCAGCACCGCGCCGGACACGTAGCCCCACAGGATCACCCAGTTGGGCATCGGGCTGACCAGCAGCTCTTCGACATGGCGGCCGAACTTGGCGCCGAAGAAACTCGAAGAGATGTTGCCGTAGCTGTTCTGGATCACGCTCATCATCACCAGGCCCGGCACGATGAATTGCATGTAGCTGTAACCGCCCATTTCGCCCACGCGCGAGCCGATCAGCCCGCCGAAGATCAAAAAGTACAGCGTCATGGTGATGGCCGGCGGCACCAGGGTCTGGCCCCAGATGCGCAGGATGCGCTGCACTTCGCGGCGCACGATGGTGCCCAGCGCAATCCAGTTGCGTTGGCGGGGTGTGGCGGGCGTGGCGGACATCGACGGCTCCGAAGGACTCATGGGTGGCCTGCCGGGCGCACGGGCGCCGCTGCGGCAGGAGCCGGGGCGGCGACGGTCTCGCCGGGCCCGGTCAGGCGAACGAACAATTCTTCCAGCCGGTTGCTCTTGGTGCGCATCGAGCGCACGCGGATGCCGGCATCGCCCAGCGCGGCGAACACGCGGTTGAGGTCCATCGCGCGCGGCATGTCCAGATCCAGCGTGTGGCCGTCGATGGCGGTGAGCGTGGTGCCTTCGATCACCGGCAACTGCGCCGGCAGCTCACCGTCGATATCGAACAGGAAGCCTTCCACGTCGAGCTTGGCCAGCAGTTCGCGCATCGGCCCCTGGGTGACGATCTGGCCGTGATTGATGATGGCCAGGTTGCGGCACAGGTGCTCGGCTTCTTCCAGGTAATGCGTGGTCAGGATGATCGTGGTGCCGGCGGCGTTGATGTCCTTGAGCACGCGCCACATGTCGCGGCGGATCTCGATATCCACACCGGCGGTGGGTTCGTCCAGGATCAGCAGGCGCGGCTGGGTCATCATGGCGCGGGCGATCATCAGCCGGCGCTTCATGCCGCCGGAGAGCGTGCGGCTCATCACCTGGGCCTTCTCCCACAGGTGGGCGCGGCGTAGTTCCACTTCGGCCAGTGCTTGCGCCTGGCTGCGCGGCATGCCGTAGAAACCGGCGTAATTGACCAGGATGTCGAACGGTTTTTCGAACAGGTTGAAGTTGATTTCCTGCGGCACCAGGCCGATCAGGCGCATCGCATCGCTGCGGTGGGCGACCAGGTCGGTGCCGAACACGTCCACCTGCCCGCCGGACAGGTTCACCAGCGAGCTGATGATGCCGATCAGGGTGGACTTGCCCGCCCCGTTGGGGCCGAGCAGGGCGAAGAAATCGCCTGGCGCCACGTCCAGCGAGACGCCCTTGAGCGCCTGGGTGCCGTTGTCGTAAGTCTTGCGCAGATCGCACACGCGCAGGGCGGGCGCAGTGGGAGATGGGGAATTCAAGCCGGGTCCTTTGCGCCAGGGCGACGGCGCAGCGAGTTGCAGCCCGTTATTATAGAAGCCCGCTGGGGTTTGCCCCGATCACAGACTGTCCCAAATACGTTCGTGCCCGTTCAATTCCCCCTCAAGCTTGTCGACCGGCGCATGATTGCGCCCACCGTGGCCCACTGCCAGTTCGTCCGTGACGACGGGCAGCCGCTGGATTTCCAGCCCGGCCAGTTCATCCAGATCCATTTCGACTATGCCGATGGCACGCCGACCAAACGCAGCTATTCGCTGGCGACCATCCACGATCATGCGCTGGGGCCGGGCGAGGCAGTGGAGATCGCGGTGAGCTTCGTGCCCGGCGGCTCGGCCACGGCCTTGTTCGAGGGCCTGGAGATTGGCGACCAGTTGCAGGCAAGCGGGCCCTACGGGCGCTTTTGCCTGCAGGCGGGCGATCACAACCGGCGTTACGTGCTGATCGCCACCGGCACCGGCGTCACCCCCTACCGCTCGATGCTGCCGCTGCTCGCCGAGGCAATCGCCGCCCGCGGTGTGCAGTTGGTGTTGCTGCAAGGCGCACGCACCCCGGCCGAGTTGCTGTATGGCGACGACTTCCGCGCGTTTGCCGATGCGCATCCGCAGTTCCGCTACGTACCGTGCTTCTCGCGCGAAGTGCCCGCCCAGCCGCACGCCGATGTGCGGCACGGCTACGTGCAGCAGCACCTGGCCGAGTTCGCGCCCGATGCCGCGCACGACATCGCCTACCTGTGCGGCAACCCGGACATGGTGGACACCTGCCTGGACGCGCTCAAAGCCGCCGGCCTGCCGAGTGCGCAGATCCGCCGCGAGAAATACGTCAGCTCCACGCCGCCGAAGGTCTGAAGAGCCGCACAGGCGTCATCATGCGGGCGGCGTCTGTGCGCCGCCGCCGGGCTATGGCGCGCGATATGCATCCACGCGCTCAAATCCCCTCGCCAGCGTCGCGATGCCCGCCGAACACGCGCCGGTATTGCGTTGGCGACAACGCCAGCGCGCGGCGGAAGTGGTGCCGTAGCGTTTCGGTCGAGCCGAAGCCGCAGCGCGTTGCGATCTGTTCGATGTCGGCGCCGGAGGTTTCCAGCATCTCGCGCGCACGGTTGAGCCGTTCGTTGACGATCCATTTGCCCGGCGACATGCCGGTGGTGGCCTGAAACCTGCGCAAGAACGTGCGCCGGCTCATACCTGCCGCGCTGGCCAGTGCGTCCACGCAGTGGTTGGCGGTGAGGTCCTGGGTGATGCGCTCGAGCAGGGGGCCGAGCCGGGTGCTTTCGTGGATCGGCGGCACCGGGCGGTCGATGAACTTGGCTTGCCCACCATCGCGGTGTACCGGCATCACCAGCCGTTTGGCGACCTGGTTGGCCACTGCCGGGCCAAAATCCGCGCGCACGATATGCAGGCAGAGATCGATGCCGGCAGCGCTGCCGGCCGAGGTCAGGATGTCGCCCTCATCGACGTAGAGCACGCCCGGCTCCACGGTGATTTGCGGGTAATGGCTGGCCAGCACCTCGGCATTGCGCCAATGCGTGGTGGCCCTGCGCCCCTGCAGTAGACCCGCCTGGGCCAGCACGAACGCGCCGGCGCAGATCGAGACGATGCGCGTCCTTCGCTTGTGCGCACGTTGCAACGCCTTGATCAGCGCAGCCGGTGCCGACGCGCTGGTATCTCTCCAGCTGGGAACGATGATGGTGTGCGCAGCATCGAGAAGATCCAGCCCGCCATCCACTTCCAGGCGAAGCCCGCCAAGTGCGCGCAGCGGGCCGGGTTCGGCCGCTGCAATCGCAAACCGATACCAGCCCGGGCCCACTTCCGGGCGCGGCAATCCGAAGATTTCGGTGGTGATGCCGAATTCGAACAAGCCCAGCTGGTCGTACGCCACCACCACCACCAGGGGTGGCAAGCCATGGCGGCGCGCGCGGGGTGGAGGTTGGCATGAAATGACCGCTAGATGGCGTTTACGCCACTTTCACCCATCGCCTGCTGCTGCGCAACATGGCGCCTGGTCCTTGTCATGCGGGCTGAGCCATTGGCCAGGCCGCACCTTCCCCCCGGAGAGCGATCGGTGAGCAACCCGCCAGTGCGCGACACCTTATTCCTGGCCGAGACCGCATTCGCGGTTCACGGCGCTGGCCCGTTCTACTGCGGCGACTGCATCGCCATCGAAGGCCTGCTCAGCATTGCCCCGGCCATTGCGCAGGGGCTGGAGATCCGGCGGCTGGCGTTTCCGCGGCCCAGGCAGGTGCTGGTCGATCTGCTGGGCGAGCAGCAGCAGTCGCTGCCGGTACTGGTGCTGGCCGGCACCGATGTCGAGGTGGCGGGCAGCAAACCCGCTGGGCATTACCGCGTGATCGACGACGAGGCCGCCATTCGCGCCTACCTCTCGCACCGTTTCGCCGTTGCACGGCAGCGCTGAGGTACGCGCGCTCCGGCCTTCCACCTGCCTTTCTGGAGAACGCACATGACGTGCACGCAAGCCACGCTGCTGTCCTTGTCGATTGCCGCCGCATTGGGCTGCATCGGCGCCGCACGCGCGCAGCAGACAGCCACGGTGCAAGCCACCGAGGCGACCACGCTGGACCAGGTCGTCGTGAGCGGCCGCCTGCGTTCGCTGGAGCAATTCACCCCGACCGGCAGCCGGCTCAATCTGTCCGCGCGCGAGACGCCCGGTACGCTGGATGCGATCAACGCCGCCGCCATCGAAGCACGCGGGCTGCGCAGCGTGGAGAAGGCAGCCGAGAGTTTGCCAGGCATCAACACTGGCGGCTCGCCGGGAAATCCGGCGACCTTCTCGATGCGCGGTTTCACCGACGGGCAGATCACCATCCTGCACAACGGCCTGTATCTGGGACCGTCGAACATGACCAACCGGCCGCAGAATACCTTCAACCTGCAATCGGTCGAAGTGTTGAAAGGCCCGGCGTCGGTGATCTATGGCCAGGGCGCGGTGGGCGGCGCGGTCAATGTGACCAACAAGGCGCCGACCTTCGGCCCTGCGCAATACGAACTGCTGCTGGGCGCGTCCAGCTACGGCGGCCGGGTATTCGGCGTCGGTGCCGGCGGCGGCATCAATGATGATTGGGCGTATCGCGCCGACATCAGCCAGGTGTCGTCCGATGGCTATGTGCACGGCGCCGATTCCAGCGCGCTCAACGCCACCGTGTCGCTGCTGTGGCACCCGCGCGAAGACATCAGCGCGCAATTTTCGCTGGATTACGCAAAAGACCAGCCCTCGACCTACTTCGGTACCCCGCTGTTGCCGGCCGCTGCGGCACGCACGCCCATCAACGGCATCCTGCGCGCTCCCAATGGCGAAGTGGTGGATGCCGCCACGCGCCGCACCAACTACAACGTGGCCGATGCCAGCATCGACTCGCGTCAGCTGTGGCCGCAGGCCTATCTCAAGTGGAAGGTCACCGATGCCATCACCGTGCAGAACATGGCCTATTACTTCCATGCCGATCGGCGCTGGATCAATGCGGAGAACTACACCTACAACCCGCAGAGCGGGCGCATCGAGCGTGATCGCTTCTTCGTGTATCACGAGCAGGCGCTGTGGGGGAATCAGACCAGCGCGACCTTCGACCAGCGCATCGCAGGGCTGAAGAACCGGCTTGTGGTGGGGCTGGATTACAGTCGCCTGGACTTCGTCAGGAACCGCGGCTTCCCCGATGGCGACAGCGTGGCGGTGGACGCACGCGGACCAAGCGGTGAATTCGGCGAACGCGTGCGCCGACGCAGCCCCACCACCTGGACCAATGCCGCGCTGTTTTTCGAAGATGCGCTGGATGTCACCGACAAGGCAAAACTGGTACTCGGCGGGCGCTACGAATATCTCGATCTGGATCGCAAGAACTTCGGTCCGGATGGTGGGTTTCAGGCGGCATCGAGTTTCTCACGCACCTATCGCCCGGCCAATGGCCGTCTCGGTCTGGTCTACGCGCTCACCCCGAACATCACCCCGTACGCCTCTTACACCACCGCCACCGACCCGGTCGGTTCCAATATCTTCATCGTCAATGCGGGGCAGGATTTTGCGTTGAGCAAATCGCGGCAGGCGGAAGTCGGCGTCAAGGCCGCCACGGCCGATCAACGCCTGAGCGGCACGCTGGCGGTCTATGACATCAAACGCAACAACATCCTGGCGCTGACGGCCCAGGACGCGCTCAGCAACATCGGGCGGCAAACCTCGCGCGGGTTCGAACTCAGCGTCGATGCGCAGCTGACCTCGCAGTGGAGCGCAAATGCCAACTACGCCTACGTCGATGCCGAGTACGCGCAATTCATCGACAGCAATAGCGGCCTGGACGCCTCCGGCAACCGCCCCACCAATGTACCCAAGTCGCTGTTCAATGCCTGGACCAGCGTGAGAAACGTCGCCGGCCTGCCGCTGGAGCTGGGCGCCTCGGTGCGCCATGTCGGAACGCGCTACGGCAACCTCGCCAACACGCTGCGTCTGGAGTCGTACACCTTGACCGGTGCGTACGCCACCTACGATGTGAATTCCGAGGTGTCGCTATCGCTGCACGCGGACAATCTGTTCAACACGCACTACGTGCAATGGGCGGACGTGTTCTATCCCGGGCAGGTCATCCTGGGCTTGCCACGGACGGTGGAGCTGAGCCTGCATGCACGTTTCTGACCGGCTGGCACGGCCCAGGCCGAAGATATTCTGGGTCGCCTGGTTGCATCGCTGGACGGGCGTGGCGTTCTGCCTGATGTTCGCGGTGTGGTTCGCCAGCGGGCTGGTGCTGGCGTTCGTGCCGTTCCCGGCGTTAAGCCCGCAACAGCGCTGGAGCGAGGCCGAACGCATCGATCTGCGCAAGCTGGCGGTTGCACCTGCGCAGGCGCTGCGCCACGTCCACGACGCCACCACGCTGCGCTTGGTGTCGATCGGCGGTCGCCCCGGGTACGTGGTTGGCAGCGCGACCACCACGGCCACGGTGGATGGCATCGATGGTCGCGTACGTGAGCGGCTAAGCGCCGGAGCGGCCAGCAGGATCGCCGCCGGTTTCGGCCATGCTGGCGTGCGGCGGCTGGATGGCCCGCTGGATGACGACCAATGGGTGGTGCATCAGAAGTTCGATCCGTGGCGGCCGTTCTATCGCGCTGCGCTGGACGACACCTTTGGCACGGTGTTGTACGTGTCGGCGCGCACCGGCGAAGTGGTGCAACGGACCCGCGCCAACGAACGCGCCTGGAATTGGGTCGGCTCGATTCCGCATTGGCTGTATTTCACCCAGCTCCGGCGCAGTTTCACTGCCTGGGACCGCACCGTGTGGTGGCTGGCGCTGGCGGCGTTGTGCAGCGCGAGCGCCGGCACCGTGCTAGGTGTGTACCGCACCTGGCAACGCGCGCGTAGCCCCAAGCCGGCGTGGTCCGGTTTCCGCGGTTGGCTGCGCTGGCATCACGGGCTGGGCCTGGTCGCCGCCGTGTTCGTACTGGGCTGGATCTTCAGCGGCTGGCTGTCGATGGATCACGGCAGATTGTTCTCCAGAGGCATTCCGGACCCGGGGCAGGTGGCGCGTTATTCCGGAGCGCCGTTGCCGGTCGTGTTTGCAGGCATCGATGTCGGCGCACTGCGCTGCCTGTCGGGCGCGACGCAGATCGACTTCACTGCGGTCGGCAGCGGTCCCGTCGCCGTTGCACGCAGCCCCGAAGGCACGGTGGTCAGCGAAGGTTTGGTCGGCCGCATCACCGGCACTCGGCTATCGCCTGAGGTGATCCGGCAAGCGGCCGCGCGCGCGTGGACACTCGATCCGCTGCCGGGCGTGCCTGACAGTGGCGAAGCGCTGTATCGCCAGGCCGACGCAATCGCAGCCGATGCCGTGCGGCTGACAACAGCAGCGCCCGCGCGCACCGCGCTGTATTTCGACCCTGCCAGCGGTACGGTGTTGTTGGCGCTGGATGCCAGCCGCCGCACTTACGCTTGGCTGTATCTGGCCATCCACACCACTGACTTCCCATTGCTGCAGTCGCATCCTGTGATCAGGCGCGTCGTGCAGATCGTGCCGCTGCTGCTCGGGCTGGCGTTTTCGCTCACCGGTGTGGTGCTTGGCGCGCGGCGACTGCTGCTGAGCTTGCGCAAGATCAGGCCGGCGGTGACTTCATGATGTCTGCTGTGTCAGCGATCAACTGAAAATCGCCCGCCAACCAGCGCGCGATGGCACTGCGCTGCCGAGTTGCTAGGCCGCAGCAGGGAGCGCCGGCGGGCGCTGCAGCTCGACCGTGACATGCACCAGTTCTTCGTGGATCTGCAGTGCTTCACGCACCAGGTCCGCATCGATGTCGGCTGCAGTGACCAGGCTGACGACGCAGGCATAACGCTCGCTGCCGACGCGCCAGACATGCAGGTCGGCGATGTCGATCGCATGCCCAAGCGCGGCGATGACCTGCTTCACTTCCGCCACCACCGGTGCGTCCATTTCCGCATCCAGCAACACGCTGCCGGTGCTGCGCAGCAATCCCCAGGCCCAGACGGTGACCAGCATTGCGCCGACGATGCCCATGATGGGATCCAGCCAGGTCACGCCCCAGTGCATGCCGGCAACCAGCGCCACGATGGCGAGCACCGAGGTCGCGGCATCGGCCACCACGTGCAGATATGCCGCGCGCAGATTGAGATCGCTGTGCGCATCGTGGTGATGACCATGACCATGACCATGACCATGACCATGACCATGACTGTCGTGTGTGTGCGCATGGCCGTGACCGGCATGCGCGTGCGTGTGACCATGGTGATGCCCGTGCGCGTGGCCATGTCCATGCGAATCGCGCAGCCAGCACGCGCAAATCAGGTTCACCAGCAGGCCGATCACTGCGATGAAGGTGGCTTCCTGATACTGGATGGGCTTGGGCGTGAACAAGCGTTCCACAGACTGGAATGCCATCAGCCCGGCCACGCCCAGCAACAGGATCGCGCTGGTGTAACCGCCCAGCACCTCGACCTTCCAGGTGCCGAAGGTGAAGCGCACATCGCCGGCATGCTGCCGCGCGAAGCGATAGGCGAACAGCGCCAGTCCCAGCGCCAGCGCATGCGAACTCATATGCCAGCCGTCGGCGAGCAGGGCCATGGAGTTGAGCGTCCAACCGCCCACGATCTCCACCATCATCATGAGCACGGTCAGGATCACCGCCTTGCGGGTGCTGCGCTCGGCGAGCGGGTTGGCGCTGGCAAAGGTGTGCGACTGGGTGCAATGCGGCGCGGCGTGCGTGATCGACATCGGCGGTGGCTCTGGCTAAGGTACCCCCACAGGGTATCCTAAATACCCCTGGGGGGTATACGGCGATGGCGCATCTCAATCAGGACAAATCCAGACTGCTCGCGCGCGTGCGCAGGATCCGCGGGCAGGTGGAAGGGCTGGAAAAAGCCCTGGCGCAGGACGTGGACTGCACCGCGTTGCTGACCCAGGTGGCCGCGTTTCGCGGCGCGGCGCAAGGCTTGATGGTCGAGTTGCTCAGCGAGCATCTGAAGCATCACGTCGCCGCACCCGAGGCACCGGGCGAGCGTGAGCTGGCGGTGGATGACATCACCGCCATCCTCAAGACCTATCTGAAGTAAGCGCGGCCGACAGACAATTGCGCTCACCCTGGGCCGGCTGTGGTCCATGCGCGTGGCACGGTCTGCATGGGCGGGTCGCGCCCCGTCGTTCTAACGCGTGGCACCCCGACTTCTGCGGTCAGCGCGCCGCCGGCTCCAGCGTCAGCAGCACCACATCGTTGCTGCGCATCGGCACGTTGATCTCGACCACGCCATCGGCGCCCACACGCACACGCCGATCCTGTTCGGGGGCATCGTGCGTGGCCTGTCGCAGCTGCGTCAACTGGCGCGGCGCCAGGTCCTTGGGCATGCCCATGTCGATGTACAGCGACAACGGGTCGTTACGCCGATAGCCGGTCTTGCGCACCTGCAGCTGGTACGTGCCGGCAGGCACATGGGTCATGCGCATGCGCAGCGGCGCGCTGTCGGTGGCGGGCACCTGTTTGGTGTAGAACGGCGTATTGCTCACCGCCTGCATGGGCTGCTGCCAATTCCACACCAGTGCGGCGACGCGCGTGCCGTCCACTGCGGCGAGGGAATGTGCGTCGCTCAGCGGCACATCGCGGCCCTTGAGCGCATGCAAGTACTTGTAAGCGAACCAGGCCGGTTTGCGAATGCCTTCGCGATTCATCAGCCCAAACCCGCCGTGGAAGGGCGTGGGCGGTGGGCCGGGTTCTTCGAACAGATCGGTATAGGTCCAGTAACTCATGCCCTGCACCAGGCCCTGCACCTGCTTGAGCTTGGTCAGGATGTACGGCGCGCTGATGTAACTGTCGTGGACGAAATCGCGCGGCGTATAGCTGCTGCTCCACTGGGTGAAGTACAGCGGCAGGTTGGGAAATGGCGAGGCCTGGATCTGCGCGCGCACGCGTCGCACATCGCCGACGATGGCATCCAGAGATGCGGACAGCTTGGTGTCCTGCTTGCCGTTCTCATCGAGAAACCCGCCATCCACGCCATAGGTATGCGTGGTGACGAAGTCGATCGGCAGTTTGTGCTTGGCAACGAAGGCCAGCAGTTCCGGCACCCAGTCCGCAGCGGCGGTGGAGGGGCCACCGCGCGCAGCTGCGGATCGATCGCCTTGATCGTGCGCGCGGTGTTCGCATACAGGTCGAAGTAGGCCTGCTGGTCGGCGTTCTCCCAGAAGTCCTTGAGGTTGGGCTCGTTCCACACCTCGAAGTACCACTGCCGCACCTCGTCGGCACCGTAGCGCGCACGGATGTGGCGCACGTACGCATCGATCAGCTGCGTCCACTTGGCCGGGTCCGGATGCGAGGTATTGCCCTTCCAGTAGAAGAGCGTCTGCTCGGAGGTCTTCATCGCGCCGGGCGTAAAGCCCAACTCCACGAACGGACGGATGCGTTTGGCCAGCAGCGCATCGTAGAGCTGATCCAGTTTGGTCCAGTCGTAGACGAGCGTGCCGTCGACGTCTTTCACCGTGCCGAGCACGTCATGGAACACGTCGTGGAAGCGGATATAGCGAAACCCCAGCTCCTGCACCGCCGGAACCAGCTGTGCCTGGCTGTCGCTGCGGATCAAGGTGCCGGGAAAGTCCGAGCCGATCGACAGGTCGTAGAACCGGTCGACCGGCCCAGCGGCGCTGGCCAGATCCAGCTCGATCGTGCGAGGTGCGGCGGCCTGCGCCATGGCAGAGCTCGCCATGCAGCCGCTCAGTGCAATTGCCCACCAGATCTTCAGACGCATCACCGCTCCCGCCAATGTTCGATCGCGGAGCGTAACCCAGCTCCGGCCCGGTGCTGCGGACCCGGGATGCTTGCGTCTTCCTGTTACCAGCGTTGCGTGGTGATGAGCAGGGATTGCACGCGGCCGAGTGTGTAAAGGGTGCTTGACAGCCGGCCGCGCCAGGCGCATCGTGCCTGTCAAGTTGACTTGACAGGCGAAGGGAATGCGTCAGCAGCATCGGCAACGGGAATGCACACCGGCATGGTCGGCGCAGCGGCCGCTGCGCAGTGATACCGGGATGGGGGGCGCTGGCCTGCCAGTGCGCCCATCGGCGCGCGCGAGGTCACGCGCATGAGCCGCTGCAAACGCAATGCGCTGCTGGCGCTCGGTCTGGGAGCCGGCCTGCTCGCCGTCAGCGCGCTCGGTCGCTGGCAGCTGCTGCCGATGAGTGCCCACCTTGCCGGGCTCTGTGCCGGCATGGGCGTGTCCTGCCTGGTGCTGGCGCTGCTGCTCTTGCTGTCGCGCGGTAGCCTGCGCGACAGCACACGGCCGGCACTGGCGCGGCGCTATCACCGCGAATTCGGCGTGCCGATGGGTTTGTATGTAGTGGTGATGCTGTTCTGGAGATACTTGCTTGCGCATGTGGATCCGAGCTGGGCGCGCGTGCTGATTGCCTTGTTGCCGGCCGTGCTGGTCGCCCTGGTGATCCGCGCGGTGGCGCGCTACGTGCGCGACTCGGACGAAATGCAGCGGCGCATCGAACTGGAGTCGATCGCCATTGCCGCCGGCCTGGTCAGCGGCGCGTACATGACCGGCGGATTCCTGCAGGCCGCCGAGCTGATCGACGTCCCCGCGACGGTGGCGATGTTGTGGGTATTTCCGATGTTGTGCGCCACCTACGGCGTCACCAAAAGCATCAATGCCCGACGGTTCGAATGAATAGCCGGGTGCGCGAATTGCGCGAGGCCAGCGGCTGGTCACAAGGCGAGTTGGGCGAACGCCTGGGCGTATCGCGGCAGACCATCAATGCGCTAGAGACCGGCAAGTACGATCCCAGTCTGCCGTTGGCGTTTCGCATCGCGCGTCTGTTTGGGGAATCGATCGAGCACGTCTTTCTTTATGAAGACGGGCAGTAGCCGCGCCGGTCACGCCCGACCGGATGCGGCATCAGGGGACAGGAACTACCAGGAGAGATGGTGAACATGGTGAAGCAACCCACACTGGTGGCGGCGCTGCTGATCGCATTGCTGGCAACCGGATGTCAGCGTGCGGACCAGCCGGCTGAAAACACGGCTGCCGCGACCAAGGCGCGCGCAGCCACGCCCGGCACCGCGCAGCCGCAGGCGGCCAAGCCGCAGACCGGCACCGCCGCAGGCACTTGCTACGGCACGCTGCAATTTGCACCGTGCACGCTGAGTTCCGGCAGCGCGGCCGGCAATATCGAGGCGCAGTGCGCCAGCCTGCGCGTGCCGGAAAACCCGGCCGCGCCGACCGGGCGCAGCATCGATCTGAAGATCGCCTGGCTGGAAAGCGATGCCGGCGCCGGCAGCACGCCGGATCCGGTGTTCTTCATCGCCGGCGGGCCGGGGCAATCGGCGACCGAGGCTGCCGCCATCGCAGCGGCTGCATTGCGCGAAGTGCGTAAAAAGCGCGACATCTTTCTGGTCGATCAACGCGGCACCGGGGGATCGCACCCACTGCGGTGCGAGACTGCCGATGGCAAGCCGTTGCAGACCGGCATGGCGTCCAGTCCGGAAGAATTGATGGCCCATGCCCGGCAGTGTGCCGAAGGCCTGCGAGGCCGTGCCGACCCGCGGTACTACACCACCGCCGAAGCCATCGGCGATCTGGATGCAGTCAGAGCCGCCCTGGGCGTGCCACGTATCGACCTGGTCGGTGTGTCTTACGGCACGCGCGTGGCGCAGCACTATGCCAAACGCTATCCCGCACAGACGCGGGCCATCGTGCTTGATGGCGTTGCACCCAGCGATCTGGTGATCAGTGGTGAGTTTGCACGCACCTTCGAGGATGCACTGATCCTGCAGTCCGAGCAGTGCCATGCCATCGCCGCGTGTCGCGCGCGCTTTCCCACCGATGTGCGCACGCAACTGCGCACCGTCATGGAGCGGTTGAAGACCGAATCACCGGAGGTGGAGTATCGCGATCTGCGCACCAACGCCATCAAGCACGATCGGGTGACCGCCGATGCGGTGATAGGCCTGGCGTTTACGTTCTCCTACGCACCGCAGAGCGCTGCCCTGCTGCCGCTGGTGCTGGATGAAGCCGCCGCGGGCCGCTACGCGTCGCTGATGGCGTTGTCGCACATGGACATGCAGATCAACCAGCCCATGCAATGGTCGGTGGTATGCGCTGAAGATGCGGATCGTTATCGCCCGGCGCCCGAACACCAGGCGCTGCTGCTGGGCGAGGATGTCCCACGCAGCGTCTTTGCCGCATGCCCTGTGTGGCCCACCGGCAAACGTGCCGCCGACTTCACCGCGCCACTGCGCTCGCAGGTTCCGGCCTTGCTGTTGTCCGGTCAGCTGGACCCGGTCACGCCGCCACGCTATGCCGACACTGTACTCAAGGGACTGCCCAATGGGCGGCATCTGGTTGCGCCCGGCCAGGGACACAGCGTCATGGCGCTGGGCTGCATCCCCAAACTGATGGCGCAGTTCATGGAAACCACCAATGCCGGTGGGCTGGACGCGCAGTGCGTTGCCGATCTCAACAACGTGCCTGCGTTTACCTCGTTCAACGGATGGGAACCATGAGCCGCACCGACCACGCCACGGAGGCGCACGCATGATTGTCGTCGACAACCTGCACAAATCGTTCAAGACCAAGACCGGGCTGGTGAAGGCAGTCGATGGGGTCAGCTTCAGTGCCGCCGACGGCCAGATCACCGGCCTGCTCGGCCCCAACGGCGCCGGCAAGACCACCACCTTGCGCATGCTCTACACGTTGATGGGGCCCGACCAGGGCAGCGTCGCGGTCGATGGCGTGGATGCCGCCCGCGATCCGGTGACGGTGCGCCGCGCACTCGGGGTGTTGCCGGACGCACGCGGCGTCTACAAGCGTTTGACCGCACGCGAGAACATTGCCTACTTCGGCCAGTTGCATGGCATGTCGCGCAGCCAGATCGCCCAGCGCACGCAGCTGCTGGCCAGCGCGTTGGACATGGACGACATTCTCGACCGCCAGACCGAAGGCTTCAGCCAGGGCCAGCGCACCAAGACCGCGATTGCGCGCGCATTGGTGCACGACCCGCGCAACGTGATCCTGGACGAGCCCACCAACGGCCTGGATGTGATGACCACCCGCGCCATGCGCGGCTTCTTGCAGCAGCTGCGTGCGGAGGGGCGCTGCGTGATTTTTTCCAGCCACATCATGCAGGAGGTCGCCGCGCTGTGCGACCGCATCGTCATCATCGCCAAGGGCAAAGTGGTGGCCTCCGGCAGCGCCGAGGAATTGCGCGCTGCCACCGGTGAACACAATCTGGAAGACGCCTTCGTCAAGGCGATCGGCTCGGACGAGGGGCTACACGCATGAGCACCACATCGTTGTTGTCCACGCTGTGGACCGTGCTGCGCAAGGAATTGCGCGACATCTCGCGCGACCGGCGCACCCTGGCATTGGCGTTGCTGTTGTCGCCGCTGCTGTACCCGATTCTGATCCTGGGCATGGGCGCCCTGAGCGAAAGCCGGGTACGCACGCAGATCGACAAGCCGCTGGACATCCCCACGCTCGGTCGCAGCAATGCACCGAATCTGGTGCGATTTCTGGCCGCGCAGGGGCTCAATGCCGTGGATGCGCCAGCCGATCTGACCGCGGCGATCCGCAACCAGGATGTGGATGTGGCACTGCGCATCAGCGACAGCTACGCCGAGGATTGGCGCGAAGGCCGGCCGGCGCTGGTGGAGATCATCAAGGACAGCACCCGACGCGAGGCCGATGTGCCGAGCATGCGCTTGCAGGCCGCGCTCACCGCCTACAGCCACCAGGTCGGCGCCTTGCGGCTGCTGGCGCGCGGTATCGACGCGCAGGTGTCCAGGCCCCTGGAAGTCGCCGCGCAAGATCTGGCCACTGCCGAAGCCAAGCGCGGCCAGATGATGGCGATGCTGTTGCCGGTGTTGCTGGTGATCACCTCGTTTCTGGGCGGCGCGTCGTTGATTCTGGACGCTACCGCCGGCGAGCGCGAACGCCAGTCGCTGGAGCCGTTGCTGGCCACGCCTGCGCCGCGCAGCGCCATCGTCAGCGGCAAGATCGCTGCGGCCTGCGTGATCGGCATGGTGTCGCTGTTGCTCACCTTGCTGGCATTCAAGCTGAGCGCGCAGCTCTCCACCTCGAACCTGGGCCGCCAGCTCAATGTCGGTTTCGTGCCGATGCTGCAGATGCTCTTCATCCTGGTACCGATGCTGTTTGTCGGCACTTCGCTGCTGACCTATCTGGCCGCCGCGGCCAAGAGCATGAAGGAAGCGCAGGCGCACATGACCTGGTTGCTGCTGCTGCCGATGCTGCCAGGCTACGCCTTGATGGCCTATCCGCTGAAGACGCAGCTGTGGCATTTTGCGGTGCCGTTTCTGGCGCAGAACCAGATGCTGTTGAAGGTGATCCGCCACGAGACCATCAACCTACAGACGTGGGCGGTGTATCTGCTGGCTGGCTTCGGTGTGGCGGCATTGCTGTGGTATGCGGCAGTGCGCCGGTATCACCAGGAGCGTCTGGCGATTTCGGGCTGAAGTTGTTGCGTGTGGCTGTTTGCTGCAAGTCCCTGCGGCACCTCCGACGCGCAATACCGACGCTGCACCATCGCCACAACGCACCATCGCCACAACGCAAAAGCCCGCATCGCTGCGGGCTTTTGCGTTTCCATGTCATCGACGACGCAGGCATCAATCGCCCGGATTGAAGGACAGCGTACGCCGCGTGGTCACCGGTGCGGCCACCGGTTCGAAGCGCCAGCGCTTGACCGCGTTGAGGGCTTCGCGGTCGAACACGCGCGGCGGGTTGGCGCGCAGCACGCGCGAGGCGGTGATCGAGCCGTCGGTACCGACCGTGAGTTCCACCAGCACTTCGCCCGAGGTACCCGAGCGCAGCGCTTCGGCCGGGTAGCGCGGTGCCGGGGTGCTGATCGGCCGCAGCGACTGCGCGGCCGGTGCGGCTGCAGCGGCGGCTGCCGGCGCCGGACGCGGGGCCGCCGGTGTGGGTGCCGGCGCTTCGGCCTGACGCCGCGCAGCCGCCTGGCGCTCGGCCTCGGCAGTTTGCTGGCGGGCCGCTTCCTGCTGGGCGGCAATCTGCTGGGCAGCGGCGGCCTCGCGGCTCTGTTGCTCGGCCAGGCGCTTCTGCTCGGCCGCCTGCTTGGCCTTGTCCTCGACCTGCTTCTTGGCCTGCTCGGCATCCTGCTCGGAGCGGTTGGCAGCGGTCTTCATGCCGGTTTCCAGGCCGCTCTTCAGGCGTGGCAGTGCCGGTGCCTGCGGGTCGACCTTCTCGATCAACGCGATCAAACGCTGCGCTTCGGGAAACTCTTCGCGGCTGATGCCTTGTTCGGCGGCGATCAGCGTATAGGGAAGCAGATCGGTCAGCGCGCTATTGACGGTGGCGTCCTGCGGCTGCTTCTCGCGCAAGGCCAGGTAGTACTCCACCGCGTTGTCGCCGGCCGGGGCGTACATGCGGTTGTCCTGCAGCGCTTTGGTGGCCGATTCGCGCAACTGTTCGGCAGCCATCGACTGCACCTGCGGCGAGACCGCCGTGGCCGGCGTGGGTGCCGTTGCCGCCGGCGTGGCGCCGGTTGCCGGCGTGGTGGTGGCGGCCTTGTCTTCCTGCTTGGAGCAGGCGGCCAGGCCCACCAGCAAAATGACCGGCGCGATCCGGCGTGCCATACGGCCCTGTGTCAGATCCAACATGCGTCCCCCTTACCCCGAGTGCGAAAGATAACGTTGCTGCGGCGAGCGCCGGCCATTGTTCCCGCAATGGACGGCAATGCCGCAATCTAGCATTGCTGGGGCGGTCTAAGCCAAGGGTTGCGCCGCAGATCGCCGAAATTTATCCCGCCGGGGTCGCCATGACCGGCGGGGCCGGCACGCGTGCGGCCGCTTCGGGCAGCGGCGGGGCAGGGCAGTAGCGCTGCAGGAAGTCCGCGTGCGCAGGCAACCGCACCAGCGCCGCCTCCACCCGGGTGCGGATGGTTTCCAGAAAGCGGCTCAGCTCCGCATCGCCCATCAGGTCGGCCACCGGGTGGTGCTGTTGCGGCACCACCCCCTGGCCCAGCATCACCTGCACCCAGGAGTTCTCGGCGAACAGCTCGTTGGCCTGATGGAAGACCCGCCCGCTCTGGCGGAACAACTCCACCCGGTGGCGCAGCGAATCGGGGATGTCCATCGCCGCGCAGTCGCGCCAGAACGGCGTGTCGCGGCGATCGGTGGCGTGGTAATGCAGGATCACGAAATCCCGGATGTGGGTGATCTCCTGGGCCGCCTGATGGTTGTACTCGGCGATGTCGACAGCGTTGATCACCTGCGGAAAGGTCTGCAGCAGGCGGATGATGCCGCGCTGGATCAGATGGATATTGGTCGATTCCAGCGGCTCCAGGAACCCGCTTGCCAGGCCCAGCGCCACGCAGTTCTTTTCCCACACGCGGTGGCGCTGGTTGGGCGTGAAGCGCAGCGGCCGCGGTTCGGTCAGCGCGCGCCCGGTGAGGTTGCGTTCCAGTACCGCGCGGGCGCCATCCTGGTCCATGTAGCGGCTGGAATACACGATGCCGTTCCCCACCCGGTGCTGCAGCGGAATGCGCCACATCCAGCCGGCCTGATCGGCGCGCGAACGGGTGTAGGTCACCGGCGGGCCCACCGATTCGGTCTGCACCGCCAACGCGCTGTCGGCGAACAACCAGCGCGACCAATCTTCGCTGCCCACGCCCAGCGTCTTGCCGATCAGCAGGCCCGCAAAGCCGGTGCAATCCAGGAACAGGTCGCCTTCCACCCGCGTGCCGTCCTGCAGGGTCAGTGCGGTAAGAAAGCCGCTTTGCGCATCGGTCTCCACCTGGCCGATGCGGCCTTCGACGCGGGAGACGCCGAAGCCTTCGCTGAAGCGGCGTAATAAGCGCGCGTACAGCCCGGCGTCCAGGTGGTAGGCGTAATTCATGCCGCCATTGGGCAGATGCGCGAAGCGGCCTTCCTGCGCCGCACGCAGTTCCAGGCAGTAGTCGCCGAAGTCGCGCGCCACCCCGCGCTGGCGCCCCTTCAACCAGAAATGCTGGAACCCGGCGCTCCAGTGGTCGGTCCCGGCATGCCCGAAGGAATGGATGTAATGCTGGTCCACATCGCGCCAGTGTTCGAAGGCGATGCCGAGCTTGATGGTGGCCTGGGTGGCGGCCATGAAGGCGGCTTCGTCGATTTCCAGCAAGCGGTGGAAGGTGACCAGGCTGGGGATGGTGGCTTCGCCCACCCCCACCGTGCCGATCTCGTCGGACTCCACCAGGGTGATCTGCAGGTGCCGGCCCAGCAGTTTCGACAGCGCTGCAGCCGCCATCCAGCCGGCCGTGCCGCCACCGGCGATGACGACGCGGCGTACCGGGCGCTGCTGCGGGTCCGAAGGCGTGGTGTCGGGCATGGTCAAATCCTCAGCGATTCAAGCGTTGCAGCAGCCGCGCACGCAGGCTGCGCGCGCTGGACTCGTCCATCGGCGCCAGCACACCGCGCGCGGCATCGGGCAGATGCGCGGCGGTCCTGTCGTCGGACTCGAAGACATAGTGACGGAACACTTCCTGCCAGGTGGCGCGTTGTTCGGCCGGCAGGTCGCGAATGGTCAGCAGCGCCAGCATCAGCGCGTTCATCGGCGAATCCATATAGGCCGGGCCCTGCCGCCACCAGAAATTGACCAAGACGTTGAAGCTCTCCAGTGCCTCGACGTGATGCCACCACATGCTGGGAATGAACAGCGCATCGCCCGGCGCCAACTCGGCGACCAGGGCGTGGTCCAGCGCCTGCGCATAGCGTGGAAAACGCTGCAGGTCCGGTGCGGCGATATCCACCAGGCTGACCGGCTGCCCGGCCGGGGTGAGATCCAGCGGACCGATGTAGAGATTGGCCAGCTGATCGGGCGGGAACAGGGTAAAACGGCGTCGCCCGGCGACCACACAGGCCAGGTTGTCGGGCAGGTCCTGATGGGCGGCGATGCGGGTGCGGTTGCCGATCCAGATGCTGGCCAGCGGCTCGCCCTGCGGCAGCGCGATCGGGTTATGCGCACGCAACCCGGGCAGGTAGGTGTCCAGCGTGGTGGAGCCGACATAGATCGCCGGCGGCTGGGAGGCGTGCAGGTCGCGCAGCAAGGTGTCCAGCACCACGCCCAACGGCACGCGTTCGGGGCGGAAGTTGAAGCCGCTCATGTCCGCGTTGTAGAAAAAGCGCCCACCGATCTCCGGTGGTCCAACCTGCGCCACCACCGCCTCGCCGCGGTCGAAGCCACGCAGGTAGGCGGCAGCGGCCTGCGCAGAACTGGCACCGGCGCGGGCCAGCGGCCAGTCGCGCACCAGCCCCCGCAGCACCAGCGGCGTGGTGGAGCGAAGGATGGCCGGGTCCAGCTGTTGCGGGTCCAGGCCGTGACGCTCTTGGATGGCGCGTGGCTCAGCCGGCATGACGGCGGTTCATGCGTTCGAGCAGATGGCGCAATTGCGCAATCGAGGCCACCGCCATGTACAGCGGTTCCAGATCGCCATGCCGGTGCAGTTCGAGCAGCGCCGCGTCGTCGAGTGCGCGCAGGCGTTCTTCGTGCACGACATAGAGCCCGGCCAGGCGGCATTCCAGGCCGTTGTTCAAGGTGGCTTCGAACACGAATGGTTCGAGCAGGTCGTAACGCAGCGCACGTTCGACGAATGCCGTGCTGGCCACCAGGCCATCGTGCAGCGTGCGCAGCACCTGGCTGATGTGGTCGAGAAATTCGGTGGTGCCGCCGTGTTCGCGAAACAGCAACTGGCCCTCGGTGGTGCTGACGCGTGGGCTGTCCAGGTCCACATGCACCATCGGCCCATCGGGCTGTTCGCCGATCAGGAACGGTTGGCGCTGGATCGCCAGCGGGACATAGGGCGCATCCCAACGCGCCCCATCCAGGAACAGGTTTTCGCCCAGGCGTAATCCCAGCAATGCCAGCGGCTGGAAACTGCGCTCGCCGCTGCGATGGAACACGATGGGGTATTGCGCCTGCAACTGGCGGAATTCCTGCGGAAAGGTCGCAGCCGACATCACGTCATCGCCATAGGCGGCGCCGTGCGCGGTGATCACGCGCAGATCGCGGTGATCGAGATTGTTCAACAACACAGCATTGGTCATGGGGGATAGGCACGGCACGCGGGGCGCGTGGCCCATGCTTCAACGAATCGCCACTGCACGGCAAGCCCCGGATGCGTTCATGTCCTTGGGCGGGTGCAACGGCCGTGTACGTTCCCCCGGCAGGGGGAACGTGCGGCTTGCTGTAGCGATGCAGTCAGTCCTGCATCGCTACAGCGGTATCACCAGAACTTGTAGCGCAGACCCAGCATGTAGCGCGGGCCGGTCTGGGTGGCATAGATGATCTCGTTCTTCTGCCGGCCATGCTGGCGCTGTATTTCGTTGGTGAGGTTGATCGCTTCCAGGCTCAGCGACAGGTTGTCGGTCCACTTGTAGCCGATGTTCAGATCCAGCTGGCCATAGGCTTCGGTATAGACCGGGTTGGGCAGGCCGCTGCCGTCGAAGCGCGCAGCCAGGAACTCGTCGCGCCAGTTGTAGGCCGCACGGACCTGCCATTGTCCCTTGTCGTAGAAGCCGACCAGGTTGGCCGAATCGCTCAAGCCTTCCAGCGCGAACTGCTCGCCGATCACATAGTTGTTGTAGGTCAGCCCGGAGTCGACCTTGGTGTAGTTGGCCGACACGCCGAAGCCGCTCTGGCCGAACATGTGCTGCACGTTGAATTCCCAACCGTCCAGCGAGGCCGACCGCTGGTTGGCCGGCGCGGTGATGGAGAAGTTGGCGACCGGGTCGCCCGGCTGCCCGCTGATCGTACCGGTGGCATTGCCATTGGTGTCGTCGGTTCCGCGGACCACGCCCGGCTGGCCGGCGAAGTTGCGGAAGATGTAGTTGCGGATGCAGGTCAGGTCGGCGGTGGCGCAGCCATTGGCCAGCGCCTGGTTCCAGTAGGCGCCGCCCACCGGCGTGTGCAGGCCGAGCGAGGTGTCGTTGCGGGTGGTCACGCCGACGTAGTTGTCGATGTTCTTGCGGAAGAACCCCACCGAGGCGTAGCTCGCCTCGCCGTAATACCACTCCAGCGACAGGTCGATGTTGTGCGACAGCAATGGCTTGAGGCCGGGATTGCCTTCCTGGCCGGAGCCGCCTTCGATGCGGCCGATCTGGTTGAGCGTCTGCCCGCCCTGGATGTCGCCCCAGCCGGGCCGGCCGATGGTTTCGCCGTAGCTGCCGCGCAGCACCAGGTCCTCGCGCAGCTTGAAGCTCAGGTCCAGGCTGGGCAGCCAGTATTCGTACTTGCCGCTGCCACCGGAGAACGCCGAGTCGGCGAGCCGGATCGGCAGCTCGTTGTTGGCAACCCAGTCGATGCCCACGGCCACCGGCACCAGCGCCTGTGCCTGGACCTTGGTTTCTTCGTAACGCACGCCGGCTGCCAAGCTGATCGGCACGCGCAGATCGTCCCAGCTATTGCCCCACTGCAGGTAGGCGTTCTTGGATTTTTCGGTCACGCGGCGGTCGGTGGTGAACACCGGCGAGATGCGGTACAGCGACTCATCGCCAGCGGCTTGCGCAGCGGCCTGGCGCACGCGCTCGAAGTCGAACAGGAACAGCTGGTTGAACTGCGCCGGATTGCCGCTGCCGTCGATCGCATCGAAGTACTGCGCGAACGTGCTGGGAATCCACAGGTCGTCCGCATAATCGGCCGCGGTGCCGTTGCCGCCCCAGGTGTCGCGCTGCACGTTGGAAAACGCCGAGCGGTTCTTGACCTCGGTGCTGCCGATGCCGAACTTCAACTGCGAATAGTTTTCGAAGGTGAAGTCGCCGTTGACCTGCGCCTGATCGATTTCCGACTTCATGTAGCTATTGCGAAACGCCGAGCCGGTGACCAGGGTGCGCGACGGGTCCAGGCCATTCAGCCCGAAGCCCAGCTGCTGCTGCAACACCGGGAAATCCTTGCTGAAATCCACCACCGAGGTGCCGCGGTAGAAGCCGGATACGCCCAGCGAGTTGCTCGACCCGTACGGGCTGTCCGCGCCGGCTTCGGCGGTGGAGCGGTGGATGTCGAAGTTGAGCTTGAACTGATCGTTCACCGCCCAATCCACATTGAAACCCAGCGACTTGTTCTGGTTGCGCGTGGCCGCCTGGGAGCCGGCGGTAGCCAGATCGCTGGTGGGCGGATTGACGATTTCCGAATAGGTAATCGGACCTGCGACCGGTCCCTTGGTCCAGGCGCTGGCGGACGGTCCGTAGTTGAACCACACCGACATCTCGTTGCGCTGCTGCTGGATCTTGTTTTCCGAGTAGGTGTAATCCAGCGTGGTGGTGATGTTGTCCAGCGGCTTGTACTGCAGGGTCAACTGGCCGTTGGTGCGCTGGCGTTCGACGCCGACCACGCGGTAGTTGAGGTTCTGCGGCACCGAATAGATATCGTTCGGACCGGGGCGGTTGACGATGTTTTCCGAACCCGGTGCGCCCGGCTGCGGAATGGTGCCGTAGGCGGTGGAATCGCCACGGAATGCGCGCCAGCCATTGGGGACGCCGACCTGGCTGTAGCCGAAGTCGCGTTCCTGGTAGCTGCCGCTCAGCGACACGCCGAAGCGTCCATCGGCCGAGGTGTTGCTGAAGATGCCGGAGATTTCCGGCGTCAGCGAATCGCCCTGCAGGCGGCCGGGCAGGTTCTCGTTGGACGCGTCGTGCACACCCTTGAGGCCCACATTGGCATGCATGCCGGGGTTATCCAGCGGCCGCGCGGTCTTGATGTTGATGGTCGCGCCGATCCCGCCGGTGGGCGTGCTGGCACGGCTGGTCTTGAACACCTCGATGCCGGAGATCGATTCGGACGCCAGGTTGGCGAAGTCGAACGCACGCGAGTTGGAGGCGTTGGATTCTTCGATGCTGGCGCCCGGCATCTGCCGTCCGTTCAACAGCACCAGGTTGAAGTCCGGGCCGACGCCACGCACGGTGACGCGCGAGCCCTCGCCCAGCGAACGGTCGATCGACACACCGCTGATGCGCTGCAACGATTCGGCCAGATTGGTATCGGGGAACTTGCCGATGTCTTCGGCCACGATGCCGTCGACAATGCCTTGCGCGTCGCGTTTGACGTTCATCGACGAGGTAAGGCTGCCGCGAATGCCGCTGACCTGGACGGTATCGAGGGTGGCGGGGTCGGCCTGACTGGAACCCGGGACAGTGGATGCCGATTGCGGCGCCGGCGCGGTCTGCGCGGCCAGCGGAGTCGACAAGGCGAACAGCAGGGCAGACGTCAAGCGCCGCGTGCGCGGCAGGGTGCGAGTCTCTCTCACGGTCGTTGCTTCCCCAAACAGAAGATAAGGCCGGCCCCAGGCGGGGCAGGCAAAGGTCGATGGAACAATCCAGCATTTGTTAGTGCGGCCTTAACAAAGTCAATTTGCACTGCAGCATCGGCCGCGACCCTATCGCGCGTCACACATCGTTCCACCGAGCGAGGCGTGTCATGCATCCGTGTGCAAACGCTTGGCCTTACCATCGAGCTCCGATGGCAACGTCTCTCGAGATGCGATGGCACCGACGTAGCGGACGCAAGCCTTGAATGCGCGACCGGCAAGCGGATTCGTCAGGCGCTACTGCGCTTCCGGTCCGACGCCTGCATGCTAGGCATGCCGCCGTGCGTCATGTCTGCCGCAACGACCCCACCTTTGACTGGAGCGCACGATGATCGATCTGTACTAGTGGCCCACGCCTAACGGGCACAAAGTCACGCTGTTTCTGGAAGAGGCCGGGCTGCAGTACACGCTCAAGCCGGTCAACATCGGCAAGGGCGAACAATTCGAACCGGCATTCCTGCAGATTTCGCCCAACAACAAGATGCCGGCCATCGTCGACCATGCACCGGCCGATGGCGGTGGTGCGCAGAGCGTGTTCGAGTCCGGCGCGATCCTGCTGTATCTGGCCGAGAAGACCGGCCGCTTCCTGCCGCGCGATGCCCGCGGCCGGATCGCTGCACTGGAGTGGCTGTTCTGGCAGATGGGCGGGCTGGGCCCGATGAGCGGCCAGATGGGTCACTTCAACGTCTATGCACCGGAAAAGATTGCGTACGCGATCGAGCGCTACAACGCCGAGGTGCGCCGCTTGCATGGCGTGCTCGACAAGCGCCTGGCCGACCACGCCTTCCTGGCCGGCGACGACTACGGCATTGCCGACATGGCCAGCTATCCGTGGATCGAAGTCTATGGCGACCTCAAACCCGACTACGCCGCCTTCCCCCATCTGAAGCGCTGGCACGACGCCATCGCCGCGCGCCCGGCGACCCAGCGCGCCTACGCGCTCAAGGAGCAGGTCAATCCCAATGCGGGCCAGCCGCTCAGCGATGAAGAGCGCAAGCACCTGTTCGGCAAGCGTTGAAGCAACGTCGTAGGAGCGGTTGCGTAACAGGACACGCGCATCAAACGCGCGCGACACACCAACGGGGCCGCACGAGCCCCTCTCCCCCGGGAGAGGGGTGAGGGTACGGCATCGCCGGAGACTGACAGCGCCCCCCCAAGTGCGCTCCCTCGCCATGCGTAGCGACGTGTCAGTCCCCACCGCCCACAGACATCTCGCGATGCGTGCGCATCCCGGGCACCATCAATCCCAACGCGCGCACGCCTGAGCGGCCAACGCCAGGATCGCTGCGCTTCTCAAATCCCTAGTGCCCCCGCATCCTGTGCGCAGCCGTCAGACAGGACCATCGATGCGCGCCCTGCTGGTCACCCTCGCCCTCATGCTCAGCACCATTCCCATGGCCCACGCCGAAAAACTCACCCTGGAGGCCATCACCGGCCCGTTGCCGCTTTCCGGTCCCACGTTGATGAAGCCCAAGGTGGCGCCGGATGGCTCGCGCGTGACCTTCCTGCGCGGCAAGGACAGCGATCGCAACCAGCTGGATCTGTGGGAATACGACATCGCCAGCGGCCAGACGCGCCTGCTGGTCGATTCCAAGGTCGTGCTGCCCGGCACCGAGGTCCTGAGCGATGTCGAAAAAGCCCGCCGTGAACGTCAGCGCATCGCCGCGTTCACCGGCATCGTCGATTACCAATGGGCGCCGGATGCGCAAGCGCTGCTGTTCCCGCTCGGTGGCGAGTTGTATCTGTACGACCTGCGCAAGACCGGCGCGGCCTTTGTACGCAAACTCACCCACGGCGAAGGCTTCGCCACCGACGCCAAGCTCTCGCCCAAGGGCGGCTTCGTCAGCTTCGTGCGTGAGCGCAATCTGTGGGTGATCGAGTTGGCCAGTGGCAACGCGCTGCAGCTTACCCAGGATGGTAGCGAGACCATCGGCAATGGCGTGGCCGAATTCGTCGCCGACGAAGAAATGGAGCGTCACACTGGCTATTGGTGGGCGCCGGACGATTCGGCGATCGCCTTCGCGCGCATCGACGAAGCGCAGGTGCCAGTGCAAAAGCGCCCGGAAGTGTATGCCGACCATACCGAGGTGATCAGCCAGCGCTATCCGCAGGCCGGCCAGCCGAATGTAGCGGTGCAGCTAGGTGTGATCGCACCGCGCGCCAAGGCCACCCCGCGCTGGATCGACCTGGGCAAGAACCCGGACATCTATCTGGCGCGCGTGGATTGGCGCGATGCACAGCGCCTGACCTTCCAGCGCCAGTCGCGAGACCAGAAAACCCTCGAGCTGATCGAAACCACGCTGGCCAGCGGTGCGCAGCGCACGCTCATTACCGAAACCTCGCCCACCTGGGTGCCGCTCAGCAACGACCTGCGGTTTCTCAAGGATGGCCGCTTTCTCTGGAACTCCGAACGCAGCGGCTACGCGCATTTGTATCTTGCATCCAACGACGGCCGCACGCTGACGCCGCTGACCTCGGGCAACTGGGTGGTCGATGCCCTGCTCGCCGTCGACGAGCAGGCCGGCACGGTGTATTTCGCCGCAAGCAAGGACGGGCCTACGCAAACGCATCTTTACGCCGTGCCGCTGGCCGGTGGCGCGATCGAAAAGCGTTCGGCCACCAACGGCACGCACGCGGCCAGTTTTGCCAACAACGCCAGCGTGTACGTCGATACCTGGTCCAACACCACCACGCCTCCGCAGATCGAGTTGTTCCGCGCCAGTGGCGAAAAGATCGCCACACTGCTGAAGAACGACCTGAGCGATCCGCAGCATCCGTACGCCACCTACCGCGATGCACAGCGCCCGATCGCATTCGGCACGCTCACCGCCGCCGACGGCAAGACACCGCTGCACTACCGGCTGACCAAGCCGGAGCACTTCGATCCGGCCAAGCGCTACCCGGTGATCGTTTACGTGTACGGTGGCCCGGCAGCGCAGACCGTGCTCGATGCCTGGCCCAGCCGCGGCGATGCCTTGTTCGACCAGTACCTGGCCCAGCGCGGGTACGTGGTGTTTTCGCTGGACAACCGCGGCACTCCGCGGCGCGGGCGCGAGTTCGGTGGCGCGCTGTACGGCAGGCAGGGCACGGTGGAAGTGGACGACCAGCTGCAAGGCGTGGCCTGGCTCAGGCAACAGTCCTGGGTGGATGCCAAGCGCATCGGCGTGCAGGGCTGGTCCAATGGCGGCTACATGACCCTGATGCTGCTGGCCAAGCGCAGCGATGCCTATGCCTGCGGCGTGGCCGGCGCGCCGGTCACCGATTGGGGCCTGTACGACACCCATTACACCGAGCGCTATATGGATCTGCCGGCTCGCAACGCTGCAGGCTACCGCGACGCACGCATCGCCACGCATCTGGATGGCCTGCGCGCCAAGCTCCTGCTAATCCACGGCATGGCCGACGACAATGTGCTGTTCACCAATTCCACCGCGCTGATGAGCGCGCTGCAGCAAAGCGGCACCCCATTCGAATTGATGACGTATCCCGGTGCGAAGCATGGGTTGTCGGGCGCCACGGCGCTGCATCGTTACAAGACTGCCGAAGCGTTTATTGAACGCTGCTTGGGATCATCTTGGGGCCCCGACGTCTGATTGAATACGTCTGTTCGAGACTGACGAAAGCTGCGGAAAACAGGGAGTGACCACTACTTCTTGGTCAGAGATTCCAACTTTCTACTCAATAAAAAAATAGATGGCTTCATGCATAGTGTTGAAGCAGGGTGAACGTTGCAGAAAGCAGGGCTCTCGTCTGGATGCAGGCTTGAGCGTGGAGAGAGTGCAGTGCTCGCAAGACACTCCGTGCTTACCGCACTTCAAACCAAGCGTTATCCGGAAGGCGCCGTTTAATGGTCGAACGGAACTTTTTCAGGCCGTTGCTTTCCTTTCCACTGGCCCTGCTTCTTCGCCTGGGGACAAATACTCATGTACTGGCCCACTGCGGTGACGGCGGTCTGTGTCCAGACGTTGAAGCAAACATTGCCAACACAACATGGTCCGGTACTCGTTGGCCATGGACAATAGCCTGGAACAGCGACCCAGGTTCCGGAGATCGGATCAATCGGCGTCCAGTTTTTGTCCTCGTCTTTGCACCCCTGGGTACAAAAAACAAAGGGATCGTTGCTGCGGCATGCCAGCTCTTGATAAACACTTTGTCCCGCTGCGCTAGCCGCCTGAGTGAACAGAAGAACTGCAAACATCCCTATCCAGCGTTTCATGACAATTCCTTGAGTGCTGATTCTTGAAGTGTACGTTCTACCTATGGTAAGTCAAAGTCGGTATGCGTGCAGCTGGCCTCTGTAGTAAGCGTGTGAAAGCAGGTGCGCAGTGCCAAATCCATGAGGGGGCCAGTCTTTCTGTTTTTCCCGCTTAATGCATGAATCGCTTCGCCTGTCTCCTTGCATCGATTCTTTGTGTGCGGCGAGGAAGTGGACTGTGGCAGCAGGCACGATGACCTTCGGCAGGTTGTCGGCGCCGCGTGCTCCGCGTACGGTCGCGCATCGCCCTGTTGGAATCTTCTCGATGAAGCCTCTTGTGATTACCGTCGCTCTGGCGCTAGGCACCTGTTTGCCGCTCCAGGCGCAGACCAGCCAAAGCATTGCCAAGGTACCCGCCAGCCCGGCCTGGGTGCAGACCAGCAACGGCTATGCGCAGATCCTGCTCAATGCGCAGGCGCCGTTCCAACCCGAATACGCCAGCTTCTTCGGCGTGCCCGGCTACGACGATCAGGTCGTCGACCTCGGTCCGGACAACGCCGCGCGCTATCGCGATGCCATGCGCAAGGCGCGCGCCACGCTGCAAGCGAAGTTGACCACCGAGCGCGATGCCAACGTGCGCCAGGACCTGCAGATCATGATCGGCGCGGCCGAGCAGAACATCGAAGGCAGCGAGCTCAACGAGCGGTATCTGTTGCCCTGGAGCGATGCTCCCGAGGCGGTCTTCAGTGGCCTCAACGGTCTGCTCTCCGACCAAACCGTGCCCGAGCGCCGCGCCAAGGCGCTGGATCGCCTCAAGCGTTACGTCGGCCTGGTACCGGGAAGCACGCCCACCACCACGCTGGCGCGCCAGCGCTACGAGGAGAAGCTGAGCAACAAGGCGTTGCTGCAGCCCACCCAGCGCGAAGTCGAGCAGGCACTGGCCAATGTGGACACGTATGTGGCCGGTATTGGCGAGCTGTTCGCCAAGTACAAGATCGCCGGCGCCGACGAAGCGCTCAAGGCGATGTCCACGCAACTCAAGGACTACGCCGCCTGGACCCGCAGCACCGTGCTGCCCAAGGCGCGCAAGGACACCCGCCTGCCCGAGCCGCTGTATGCCTTTCAGCTCAAGCAGGTCGGGATCGATATCGCCCCGCAGCAGTTGATCCAGCGCGCGCAACTGGAGTTCATGGAGACGCGCTCGGCCATGCGCCAACTGGCGCCGCTGGTGGCCAAGGCCAAGGGCGTGCAGGGCGGCGATTATGTGCAGGTGATCCGCGCCCTCAAGGGCAACAAGATCGCCGACGACCAGTTGGAAACCCACTACCGCGGCGTGATCGATCAGATCGACCCGATCATCCGCCAGCAGCGCATCGTCGATGTGCCCAACCGCCCGATGCAGATGCGCCTGGGCAGCGCCGCAGAAAGCGCGGCCCAACCGGCCCCGCACTTCCTGCCGGCCCCGTTGATCGGCAATACCGGCCAGCAGGGCCAGTTCGTGTTGCCGCTGGGCAACCCGACCGCCGATGGCGCCAAGAAGGAGCAGTACGACGACTTCAACTTCGGCTCGGCCGCCTGGACGCTCAGCGCCCACGAAGGCCGCCCTGGCCACGAACTGCAGTTCACCGCCATGGTCGAACGCGGCGTCTCGCTGGCACGCAGCATGTTCGCCTTCAACTCGGTCAACGTCGAGGGTTGGGCGCTGTATGCCGAAGCGGAAATGGTGCCGTACGAACCGCTCGACGGCCAGCTCATCGCCCTGCAGTTCCGCCTGTTGCGCGCCGCCCGCGCCATGCTCGACCCGATGCTCAACCTGGGCCTGATCGACCGCGAACGCGCGCGCCAAGTACTGGAAGACGACGTCGGCCTGTCGCCGGCCATGACCCGCCAGGAACTGGACCGCTACACCGTCCGCGCGCCCGGCCAGGCCGGCAGTTACTTCTACGGCTACACCCGCATCCTCGAACTGCGCATGCGCACCGAACTGGCCCTGGGCAAGAAGTTCGACCGCCTGGCCTTCAACAACTTCCTGCTCGACCAGGGACTGCTGCCACCGGACCAGCTGGCCAAGGCGGTGGAGACGCAGTTCATTCCCGCGCAACAAGCCAAGCGCTAACCAGCTCCGGCGGATGCAAAACCACAGGGCGCGATGGAAGGCTGCAAACAGTCATCCATCGCGCCCTGGTGCATTGATGCAGGTGAATCTTGCGGGCTTTACCGCGTCGCCGGCGGAACATCCGGTGCCGGGCGCTGCTCCGCCCCTGCCGGCACCCAGATCGCCACACCCGCTGCGCGCTTCTGGGTGGTGGGGATGCCGATCCCCAAGCCGCCGCCGACGTGGCCGCCATAGCTGCCACCGCCGACCGACAGGCCGCCGCCGGAGCGTTCGGAGCCCACGCCGACGATGACCACGCCGTTGGCGCCGAGCTTGGCGGCTTCGCGCTTGAGGCGTTGGACGGCGGCGTCGGTCTGGCCCTGGGTGCCGAAGCCGGCGGCGCTGGTCGATTCGAGCTGGGCGATTTCCACCGAGCCGACCGGTGCGTTGGAATACACCTGCACCTGTGCCGGGTCGATCGGCGCGCGCGCCTGGCCCAGCATCACCTTGGAGCTGCTGGCGCAGCTGGCCAGCAAGGCGGCGGTGGCCGCCGCGATGGCCACGTTCCTGATCAGCGATTGCTTGTGCATGGTGGACCCCCCCTTGGGTAATGAAAGCTGGGTAATGAAAGCCGGGTAGCGGCCGGCGATGATCCGGCGCCTGGACTGAATCGCGCCGGACTTTCGCGCACCCTAGCCATGCCGGTGTGAGGCTGCCGCCAAACCGCCATTGGTCATGATGACCACTCGCCCACGGTGTGAGGACGGCCGTGCCGGTAAGCTCGTGCTTTCTTCAAGACGAGGTGGCACGTGGGATTGATCAGCCTGTTGTGGGGCATCGTGGCGCTGCTCTGGATGGTGTTGGCCTTCATCCCGCTGCTGGGGTGGGGCAACTGGTTCCTGATTCCGTTCGCGGCGGTGGGCGCGCTGATCGCCGCCATCGCGCTGTTGTTCACCTCGGCAGGCAACCGCGGCCGTGCCAAGACCGGCCTGGTGCTCAATGGCCTGGTGATCGTGGTCGGGGTGATCCGCTTGAGCCTGGGTGGCGGGATTATCTAAGAGGCTCTCGACGAGGCAGCGATGCACGTGCGCGCCGGCGCGTGTCGCGTGCGCGAGGCGAGTGGGGCCTGTGTCGCCAGCGTGCGATTCGCTGCCGATGTGCCGTCAGTCGCACGCATCCAGCACGGTTGCCGTTGCAGCGCTGCGACACTGCGTCGCAGCGCGTCCTGCGCGTGATGGCGGGCGTAAACTGATGCGCTGTCTCCAGGAGCCTTGTCATGGCCCACCCGCACTACCGCCCCCGCCGCATGCGCCACGATGCGTTTTCGCGTCGGTTGATGCGCGAAAACACGCTGACCACCGATGACCTGATCTGGCCGGTGTTCGTGCACGAATTGTCTGGCCGCGCGCCGATTGCGTCGATGCCGGGCGTGGAACGCCTGTCGCTGGACGAGTTGCTGCGCGAAGCGGAAAACGCGCTGGAATTGGGCATCCCGGTGATCGACCTGTTCCCGGTGATCGACCCGGCCGGCAAGAGCCTGGATGCGGCCGAGGCCTGGAACCCGGACGGCCTGGCGCAGCGCGCGGTGCGTGCCTTGAAGTCGCGCTTTCCGGAGCTGGGCGTCATGACCGACGTGGCGCTGGACCCGTACACCACCCACGGCCAGGACGGCATCATCGACGCCAAGGGTTATGTGCTCAACGAGATCACGGTCGAGGCACTGGTCAAGCAATCGTTGTCGCATGCGCAGGCGGGCGTGGACATCATTTCGCCTTCGGACATGATGGATGGCCGTATCGGTGCGATCCGCCGCGCGCTCGATGCCGACGATCATCTCAACGTGCGCATCATGGCGTACTCGGCCAAGTACGCCTCGGCGTTCTACGGCCCGTTCCGCGATGCGGTGGGCAGCGCCGGCAATCTGGGCAAGGCCGACAAGACCACCTACCAGATGGACCCGGCCAACGGCGACGAAGCCTTGCGCGAGATCGCCCTGGATCTGGAAGAAGGCGCGGACATGGTGATGGTCAAGCCAGGCATGCCGTATCTAGATGTGGTGCGCCGGGTGAAGGAGGAATTCCGGGTGCCGACCTTTGCGTACCAGGTCAGCGGCGAGTACGCGATGCTCAAGGCGGCAGCGGCCAATGGCTGGCTGGACGAGCGCAAGTGCGTGCTCGAGGCGTTGATGGCCTTCAAGCGTGCCGGTGCCGATGGCGTGCTGACCTATTTCGCCCCGCAAGTGGCGCGTTGGTTGCGCGAAACACGCTGAGCGCGAGCGCCTGCGGCCACGTCGCCGCAGGCGCATCTTAGAGCGGCCAACAAAACGTAGCGAGCAGCCGTCAGGTGGGTGCGGACGGCGCGCTCAGAACCGCAGTGTACGGGTGGTACATGCCGATTCCGAGCACCGGCCGCGCCCGCCTGGCGGCTGCGCAGTCGTTTGTTAGCTGCTCCTGGTCAGTGCGCTGGTGCCAGCAACGGTGTCGGCAGGCAGCCTAATCCGGCGAGCGTCGCCTCGACGGCGTCGTCCAGGGGTGTGTGCGGTTCCTCGCCCAGTACCTCGCGCAGGCGCGTATTGCGCAGGCGCAGCGAGTTGCGCCACAGCGGGCGGATCTCGCGCAGTTCGCGTGCCAGCGGCACGAACGGGCTGGCCAGCGGCAGTGCCCACCACGGAAAGCGGCGCAGTGCTGGTTGCGCGCCGTTGTGGCGCACGACCACCCGGCCGATCGCCGCGGCCATCTGCGTACCGTCTGCATCCCAGTGCCCGGCCATGTGCAGGCGGCAGAACGCTGGCAGCGTGTCGCGGCGCTGCAGCAGCCGCAGCATGCATTGCGCAACGTCGGGCAGGTAGGCCCATTGATGGCCAACGCCCGGCGCGCCGGGCAGGGTCACCGTGGCGACCGGGCGCCCTGCGGTGACCAGCCCCTGCGCGAACCAGCTGTTGCGCGCGCGCGGGCCGAAGTAGTCGCCGGCGCGCACGATCAGCGGCCGCGCACCGTGCGCGGTGGCGGCCTGCAGGCGGCGCTCCATCTCGACCCGGATCGCGCCTTTGCGGCTGGTCGGCGTCTGCGGCGCCTCCTCGTCCGGCGATGGATAGGCGCTGGGGCCGTAGTTGTAGACGGTGCCAGGCAGCACGAGGGTGGCGCCTTCGGCGCGAGCCGCGGCGATACTGTTGTCGAGCATCGGCAGCACCAGCTCTGACCAGCGCCGGTAGCCGGGCGGATTGACCGCATGCACGATCACCGCACAACCGCGCGCTGCCTGCAGGACATCGTGTCGTTGCATGGCGTCGCCGCGGCGCCAGTCGATGCCATCGTGCTGCTCGGCGGTGGCCGCCAACCCGCGTTGCAACGCACGCACCTGCCATCCTGCATCGCGCAGTTGCCGCGCCAGTTCGCCGCCGATGCCGCCACTGGCGCCCAGTACCAGGGCGGTTGCTGTCTGTGTCATGGGTCTGCTCCGCTATCGAGATGCGGCCAGTGTGGATAAGCCGTGGCTACGAATAAATTGCCGAAACTGCGCGTGCAGCTATACATTTATGTATGGCCGACACGATCAGCTGGGAGCTTTACCGGTCCTTCCTTGCGGTGCTGGAGGAGGGCTCGTTGTCGGCAGCGGCACGCGCGTTGGGTCTGACCCAGCCCACCATCGGGCGGCATGTCGTAGCGTTGGAGGACCTGCTGGCGGTGCCGCTGTTCGTCCGTTCGCAAACCGGGCTACTGCCGACCGACGCCGCACAGGCGTTGCGCAGCCATGCACGGGCGATGGCCGACATTGCCGCAGCGTTGCAGCGCGCAGCCAGCCGTCATGGTGAGACGGTGCAGGGCACGGTCAGGATCTCGGCCAGCGAGGTGGTCGGTGCGGAAATCCTGCCGCCGATCCTGGCTGCGTTGCGTGCTGCGCATCCGCAGCTGCGCATGGAACTGGTGTTGAGCAATCGGGTGCAGGATCTGCTGCACCGCCAAGCCGATGTGGCGGTGCGCATGATCCGGCCGCAGCAGGACCTGCTGGTGGCGCGCCGCATCGGCAAGGTCGCGATCGGGCTCCACGCTCATCCGGACTATGTGGACCGGCATGGCCTGCCGCAGCGCCCGGAGGATCTGGCCCAGCATGCGCTGGTAGGTTTCGACACGGACACGCCGTTTCTGCGCGGCGCGCGCAAGGGCTTCCCGTTTTGGGAACCTGCGGCCTTCGCGCTACGGGCCGACAGCGATCTGGCACAGCTGGCGCTGATCCGCGCCGGGTGCGGCATTGGCTTCTGCCAGGCGATGTTGGCACGGCGAACGCCGGGCCTGCTGCCGGTGTTGCCGCAGCAGGTCGGCGTTGCCCTGGACGTCTGGGTCACGATGCATCAAGACCTGCGCGCCAGCGCTGCCTGCAGTGCGGTGTTCGCGGCCCTGGCAGATGGATTGGCCGCGCACTGCGCCGCGCCGGACGCTGGCCTCGGCAGCAACTGACAGCGGCTGGGTGCCTGCGCCCTGCGTGGCATCCAGCCGCTGCGATCAACGAGTCCGTTTGCCGTTTGCGTGCGATGTCCGCCTGCGCGACGCGATGCAGCCGACTGCCGCACGCACAGTTGGCCATCCTTACGGCAGCACCAGCGCGATCGCGTGCGACTTCACGCTGGCGCTGAGCGAGGGGAACGGGTCGACGTTGGTCATCACGACCAGGTCGTCGATCGACACCACGTCGCAATTGATGCTGCTGTCGTTGACGCACAGATACGCGCCGGCGCCCACGCCCGGTTCGTAGATCGCCTTCCACACATATGCCGGGACGCGACCTTGTCGGTGCCGATGGTCGGTGCAGTGCCGCTGTCGAACGCTGGGCCGGTCACCACGTACAACTCGCCGTGTTGCTTGGCCAGCTGACGCACCTGCTCTTCGATGTGTGCCCACTCTCCGGTGTTGAGCTTGTGGTCCTGCGGGACGACGTTGGCCATGGAAAAGCTTTCTTTTTCCGAGCTTTCGGTCGATGCATCGCCGGCCGGCGTCATGTGCCCGCGGTCGTAGCCGGTGTTGGTGTAGTCGGAACTTTTGGAGCGGTCGGCGGCCGGAATGCCGGTTTCATCGTGAAACGAGCCGACCCGGCCGATCGCCTCGGCACCGGCGACCTGCTGGTCGGTGAGATGCTCGGCCGAATACACCGGGTCCTTGGTCACGCCCGAGGCCAGCAGCACGTATTCGGTGTGGCAGACCTCGGTGGTGCGGGTCGTGCCGCTGCTCACGCTAGGCGGGGTGCCGTTCGCGTAAAGAGTGGGACAACGGGTGGCGGCGACCGCCACGGAGGTCGTGCACAACACTGCCAGGGCCACACAACCGCGCAGGAAGAAGGACATTGCAGAGCTCGCTTGCCAAGGGGAGTGAGGAAGGTGGCGATGCGCGATGTCCGAACGATGACCGCGCCATGTGCGGCAGATGACGGCGAGGCAGAACGCATCCGACAAGACGGACCGTTTCCGGTGCTTGGCGTGCAATGGGACGCGGGCCGCCATCGGCATCGATGCAGATCGGATGCGAGACTCATTCTCATCTACAATGGCCGGCCGTCCTGTTTCGTGGCCAGGTCTTGATCAAGACGCTCCTGTTCCAGCTGCATTGGCTGCTCGGCATCACTGCCGGGCTGGTGCTGTCGGTGATGGGGTTGACCGGCGCGGCGATGTCGTTCGAAAACGAGATCGTGCGCATGGCCAATCCGGCCATTGCGCAACTGGCGCAGCGGCATGCGGCGGGCGAGCGGGCCTTGCCGGTGGATGTGCTGCTGCAACGGCTCGATCTGGCGCCAGCCGGTGTGGGGCAAAAACAGGCGGTAACGCGCCTGTTGATCGACCCCACCGGTGCGCGCCCGTCTGCCGGGCGTCTTTCCGGCAAGGGCGCGGGCCGGGTGTACTTCGACCCCTATACGGGTGAGCGGGTCGCGCCGCCGCGGCTGAGTACAGCGTTTGCCTTCATCGAAGACCTGCACCGCAACCTGACGGCCGGCAAACGCGGGCAGGCGGTCACCGGTGCGAGCGCCCTCATCTTGCTGTTCTTCTGCGTATCGGGGCTGTATCTGCGCTGGCCGCGACGGTGGTGGAGCCCGCGCACCTGGTGGGCGGTGGAATGGCGACGGCAGGGGCGCAGTTTTTTGTGGAGCCTGCATGCGGTGTTCGGCACCTGGTGCTTGCTGGTGTATTTGCTGGTCGCGCTGACCGGGCTGACCTGGTCCTACCCCTGGTATCGCGATGGCATGGTGGCCTTGCTCGGCGGCCCGCCTGCGATACGTGGCGACAAAGGCGATAGCCGCCCGGCCACCGTCGATCTTGCACGCGTGCAGCGCACGCTCGATGGCATTCCCGCCACGCGCAGCGCCGCCCTGGATCTGCGCATTCCCACGCGCGCCGGGCAGCCGTTGAATGTGCGGTTCTTGCCCGACAATCCGGCTCACGATCGCGCCTACAACAGTCTTGATATCGCGCCGGACAGCGGAGCACTGCTGCAGCGCCAGGACTACGCGCTGCTGCCGCGCGGGCAGCAATTGGCGGTGAGCATGTTCCCGCTGCATTCGGGCAGTTTCTTCGGGTTGCCCGGGCGCCTCGTGGTGATGCTGGCCAGCCTGGGCATGTCGGTATTCTTCGTCACCGGCTGGATGCTGTATCTGGATCGGCGCCGCAAAAAACGCGCGCTGCGCGCAGCGCGCAAGGTGTTGCAAGGCGCAGCACCGGCCTCGCAGGCGGCACCATGGTTGATTGCGTTTGCCAGCCAGAGCGGTTTTGCCGAGCGCCTGGCGTGGCAGGCCGCCGGGCATCTGCAGGCTGCCGGCTTGCCGGTGCAGGTGCGCTCGCTGGCGCAGCTGGATGCACAGGCACTGCAACGCACCGGGCATGCGTTGTTTGTGATCAGCACGTTTGGCGATGGCGAACCCCCGGATGCGGCACGCGGCTTCGAGCGTGGGCTGCTGCGGCAACGCCTGGAATTGCCGCACCTGGCCTACGCGGTGCTGGCGCTGGGAGACCGCCAATACGCGCAGTTCTGCGGGTTTTCGCGGCGTGTCGAACAGTGGCTGGATGCGCAAGGTGCACGCGCGTTGTTTCCTGCGGTGGAACTGGACAACGTCGACCCGCAGGCGCTGGCGCACTGGCATGCGCAGCTGGGCCAGATCGCCGGTGCACCCATGAACGTGGCGCCGCTGGCACGCCCCAGATTGACCGAATGGACCCTGTCCTCGCGCACGCATCTGAATCCGGGCAGCGAGGGGGCGCCGATCTGGCGTATCGATCTGCAGCCACCCGCCGATGCGCAGTGGCAGGCCGGCGACATCCTCGAAGTGCAGCCTGCGCATGCCCAGGCACAGGTGCGCACCTGTCTGGCGGCATGGGGCCTGGCGCCGGACGCACTGGTGCATGTGGATGCGCAGCTGCTGCCATTGCAGCAGGCTGCCGCCGAGCGCGTACTGCCCGAGCCGCCCGCGACGCCGCTTGCCCATCGCCCTGATCCGCAAACCTGGCTGGACGCATGCGCCTGGCTGCCCACACGCGATTATTCGCTCGCCAGCGTACCGGCTGACGCCACTGCGATGGTGGTGGTGCGGCTGACGGCGCGTGCCGATGGCAGTCCCGGTCTGGGTTCGGGCTGGTTGATCTGCCACGCGGCGATCGGCGCGCCGGTGCGCGCACGGTTGCGCACCAATCCCGGGTTCCATCGGCTCGAAACGATGCCGATGGTCTTGATCGGTAACGGCACCGGCATTGCGGGCCTGCGCGCGCTGCTACGCGAGGCCGAGTTGGCCGGTGTGCATGGGCACTGGTTGTTGTTTGGCGAACGGCATGCGGCGCACGACCGCCTGTTCGCCGACGAGCTGCAGCTCTGGCAGGCGAGTGGGCATCTACAGCAGCTGGAATGGGTGTTTTCGCGCGATCAACCACAAAAACGCTACGTGCAGCATCACTTGCGCGACGCCGCCGACACGTTGCGACACTGGATCGACCGAGGTGCGGTGATTTACGTCTGCGGCAGTCTGGACAGCATGGCGCGCGAGGTCGATGCGGCATTGCGCGAAGTACTCGGTGACACGCGTCTGGACTCATTGACCGCGGCGGGGCGTTATCGACGCGATGTGTACTGAGCGCGGCGATGACGGCACCAGCCCCGCTTTACATCGGCTAGCAGAACCTGGCGAGTGAGCACTGTGCGGGTGCGCAGAGTGTAGAACCGCAGATCACCGTGGACGACGGATACGCGCCCACTTCGGGTGGCGAGCGTTCTACGTTTGCATGGCTTGGTGCAGCGTTGTATCGGTTTACGACCTGTTGGACGCTTCAATAAATCCTCGCCGGTCGAGCGTGCGGTGTCCTCGCCGCTTGCAGGACACGCCGTGAACCCATCCCTGCGCGCCGGATGGCGGCATCCGTGCCGCCATCGGGCGCGCAATCGGCGAGGGCAACACGCCAGTCAGTTCGCTGGTTGTTTATTGAAGAATGAGGACTTCGCGTCGCACGGCTTGCTAGTCACCTCATCGGAGGCGATCAGCAGCTCTGCGGCGAATGCCCAGATAACATCTTCTCGATCTGACCGATGCACCCATCCACCTCAACGGCAACTCGCATCGCCATCGGCTGCCGGTGCCTTCATCCGGTAAATGTCCAACTGCCCTGCGCGCGGCGCGCGAGCACTGCCGGTCACCAGCAATTCGCCGGGCTTGGCCGTATCCACGACCGCGCCGAAAGTGCGCTCCTGCGGCCCGTTGAACGACAGCGGCAGCGGCGAGCCCTGTATAAAATGCCCGTCCTTGCAGATGGCCAGCAGCAACTGGCTGGGTTCATCGGTCTTCCCGCGCGCCCATACCAGCGCGCGCCCGTCGCCGAGCCAGGCGGCGTCCAGCTCGTCGGCTGCGCTGTTGATGTCGACCAAGGCCACCGGCGCAGTGAACGCCTGCCCATCCCAGTGCGCGACGAATAGATCCATGCCGCCAGCACCGCCATGCCCGTCGCTGGCGAACAGCAGGCGTGTGCCGTCCAGCGACAGCGTCGGTGCGCGCTCGTTGCCGGCGCTGTCGATCGCTGCGCCCAGCGATTGCACCGGGCCGACGGCGCCTTGCGCATCCACCGGTGCACGGTACAGGTCGCTGCCGCCCGCGCCGCCTGGCCGGGTGGAGGCGAACAGCAGCCAGCGGCCATCGGCACTGAAGAATGGGGTGGTCTCGTCCTGCGCGGTATTGATCGGCAGCGGCTGCGCGTCCTGCCAGCGCCCGCCGCGCAGCTGCGCCTGCCACAGATCCCAGCCGCCGGTGCCACCGGTCCGGTCGCTGGCCCAAACGATGCGCTGTCCGTCCGGGCTGAGCGTGGCGCGTGCCTCGTTGGCCGGCGTGGAGACCACACCCATGCCCTCGATGCCGAATTCAGCAAGCCCCGAAGCGGACGGGACGCAGAGTAAACTTGCCGCCAGCGTGAGCAGCGTCCATCGATAGTGCATGCGGTGTTCCTGCCTCAAGAGCGGCTCTAAGTCGCGCACAGTCTAGTCAACCAGAGAGCGTTTCATGCCCGTCTCCCGTTATGCCGTATTCGGTCACCCCGTCGCCCATTCGCTGTCGCCGGCCATCCATGCCGACTTCGGGAAGCAGACCGGCATTGCGCTGGACTACACCGCCATCGACGCGCCGCTGGAAGACTTCAGCGCCGCGCTGCAACGCTTCGCCGATGAAGGCGGCAAAGGCGCGAACGTCACCCTGCCGTTGAAGGAAGCCGCCTATGCGCTGGCCAGCAGCCTGAGCGATCGCGCGCGGCTGGCCGGGGCGGTGAACACGTTGGTGCGTAACGACGGCCAGTGGCAGGGCGACAACACCGACGGCGCCGGCCTGGTGCGCGATCTCACCGAGCGCCAGGGCCTGGATCTGCGTGGCCGCCGCGTGCTGCTGCTGGGCGCCGGCGGCGCTGCGCGCGGCGTGGCGCCGGCGCTGCTGGAGGCGGGCATCACCGCAATGGTGGTGGTGAACCGCTCGCCCGAGCGCGCCGATGCCTTGTGCGATGCGCTGGGCGAACCGGCGCGGGTGACGTCGCGCTACATCGAAGACCTGCGCGAGCTGGGCGACTTCGAACTGATCGTCAATGCCACTGCCGCTGGCCGCGATCGCGATGCCGGCGCGTTCGCATTGCCACTGGGCCTGGTCAACAGCCTGACCGCCGCGGTCGACCTGAATTACGGCGACACCGCCATTGCGTTCCTGGCCTGGGCGCGCGCGGCGCACTGCCGGTATGCCATCGACGGGCTGGGCATGCTGGTGGAACAAGCCGCCGAGAGCTTCGCGCTGTGGCATGGCGTGCGCCCAGATACCGACCCGGTCTACGCCGCGCTGCGCGCGCGCGAGGCCGTGCTGATCAGTGCCGACTGACGTGGGCAGCGCCGATGCCACCGCGATCCTGCTGACCCTGGTCACCAGCCTGCTGTCGCGTGTGCCGATGTTGATTGCGCTGCTGCTCGGGCTGGTCCTGGTGTGGCGCGCACCGCATAGCCCGCTGCGGCGCGCCGGGCTGGCCGCGCTCTGGCTGCTGCTGGGCTGCCTGTTCGCCGAGGTGGCCGTCCAGGCAATTCCGATGGTGTTGCTGCAGCAAGGCAACGTGCGCCAGATCAGCATGGTGGTCGGCGTCGCCCACTTCGTGCTGATGGCCATACAGGCCGTTGGCATTGGCGTGCTGGTGTGGACGCTGGCGGCCAGCCTGCAGCGTTTGCCCGCCGGCACGGGTCCGCGCCCGTGATTCCGCTCAAAGCCATCTTGCTGGTGATCGTTGGGCTGGTCTGCGCCGGGCAGGGCGTGTGGACGCTGCTGCATCTGCAGGCACTGGCGGCAGTCAATCGCGGTGGCCTGTTGTACGAACGCTTCGGCCCGAATGGCGTGGGCGCCGGCATGTTGCTGATGGGTATTGCGATGGCGGCCATCGGCTTGGCGTGGGCGCGCTATGCGTGGCCGGCGCGCGGGCGGCGGAACTGAACGCGCATTGATACTGCCTACGCGTTAAAGACAGCGGCGTTGCCTGCATCGGCATTCACTGCGCCGTCTTTCGGGTTACCCCGGCGGCGAGTGCCTGCAGGCGGCCGCTGCTGGCAGGCAACCATCGGGGAATCGAACCATGCCCTCGGCCGCGCAGCAGTCGTATCGGCACGGGATTCGCCGAGTCGCCGCTGCAAGCAGGCAACCTGTTCAGCCGTGCGGCGCGCCGGTCGCAGTCACTGCGCCGGTCCGTGCGAAAATAGCGCGATGAGTGAAGTCGCCCCTCCGGCCGCGCCGTCGGCGCCCGTTCCCACCCAGCGCAGCCTGACCGACCCGATCAAGGCCAGCATCCGCGACGCCTACGCCAAGCTGCAGGCCAATACGCCGGGCTTTGCCACGCGGCGCGCACAAAGCCAGATGATCGGCCTGGTCTCGCGTGCACTGGCCACCTCTGGCGGCATCGGCATCGCCGAGGCGCCCACCGGCGTGGGCAAGAGCCTGGGCTATCTCACCGCCGGCGTGCCGATCGCGTTGGCCACCAAGAAAAAACTGGTCATCAGCACCGGCACCGTTGCGCTGCAATCGCAGCTGGTGGAACGCGACATCCCGGCCTTCCTCAAGGCCACCGGGCTGGATGCCACCGTGGCGTTGGCCAAGGGCCGCACGCGCTACCTGTGCACCCGCAATGCCGCCGAGCTGGAAGGCGACACCAGTCAGAACGCCATGTTCGAAGACGAGCAGGCGCTCTACGACCGCCCGCTCAGCCCGGTCGATGCGGATCTGGCCAAACGGTTGGCCAAGGCCTACGCCGCCCGCACCTGGAATGGCGATCTGGACGATGCGCCAGAACAGATCTCCGTGCCGCTGCGCATGCGCATCACCACGCCGGCGTCCGGCTGTGCGGGGCGCCGCTGCAGCTACGCAGCGCAATGTCCGGTGCTCAGGGCACGCACCGATGTGCGCGAAGCGCAGATCGTGGTCACCAACCATGCCTTGCTGTTGTCGTCGCTGTCGCTGGGCGATGCCGAAAACGGCCAGCCACTCATCGCCCCGCCAGCGGACATGCTGCTGGTACTCGACGAAGGCCACCACATCGCCGGCGTAGCGATCGATCAGGGCGCAGCCAACCTGCCGCTGGACGACATGGCCAGGCGCACCGGGCGCATGCAGATCCTCATCGCGGCCGCTTATCGCGCAGTGGACAAGGACAAGCTGGGCAACTTGCTGCCCAACGAAGCCATCGAGGTGGCTGCGCGCGTGTCCAAACTGCTCAAGGCCTTCCACGCCGAGGTCGAACGCGTGTGGAAGCCGGAGCCCGGCGAGCGCGATCCGCTGTGGCGCGCGGCCAATGGCAAGTTGCCGCCGCAATGGGGCCCGGCCATCGAAGAGCTCGGCGAAGAAACCCGCGCGCTGTTCAACTGGGTGCATGCCGCACACAGCGCCATTGCCAAGGGAAAACAGGACGATTCCGCGCGCGAACGGCTGCAGCGCAGCCTCGGCCTGGCGCTGGAAATGGCCGAGCAACAACACAATCTGTGGAGCGGGTGGCGCCGCGAGGACAAGGAAGGTCAGCCGCCGATGGCGCGCTGGATCACCCTCTCGCGCGATGGCGACCTGATCTGCCATTGCTCGCCGGTGTCGGCCGCGCAGGTGCTGCGCACGATGATCTGGAACGAGGTGGATTCGGTGGTGATGACCTCGGCCACGCTGACCGGTGGCGGCGATTTCCAATCCTTCGCCATCGACAACGGCTTGCCCGATCACGCCGAAATGGCATCGCTGGCCTCGCCGTTCGACCTACCCAACCAGGCCGAATTGATCGTCCCCAATTTTCCGGTGACTCCCGATGACCGTGAAGGCCATCCCAAGGAAGTGGCCAAGTATCTCGTACGCGAACTGGATTGGAACGCCAAGGGCAGCATCGTGCTGTTCACTTCGCGCTGGAAGATGGAAAAGGTGGCCGACCTGATGCCGCTGGCGCAGCGCAACCGCGTGCTGGTGCAGGGCGAGGGCAACAAGTCGCAACTGATCACCGAACATCTGCGCCGCATCGGCGCTGGCGAAGGCTCGGTGTTGTTCGGCCTCAATTCCTTCGGCGAAGGATTGGACCTGCCCGGCGAAGCCTGCACCACCGTGGTCATCACCCAGGTGCCGTTCGCCGTGCCCACCGATCCGCAAACCTCCACCTTGAGCGAATGGCTGGAAAGCCGCGGCCATAACGCCTTCAACCTGATCGCCATCCCGCATGCGTTGCGCACGCTCACCCAATTCGCCGGCCGCCTGATCCGCAGCTCCAGCGACCACGGCCGCGTGATCATTCTCGACTCGCGCCTGCTCACCCGTCGCTACGGCAAACGCATCATCGATGCCTTGCCGCCGTTCAAGCGGGTGATCGGGCGTTGAAGATCGCCTGGCGATGCCGATACGGATGTAGCGCGCCGTTTTGGGTGTTGCACGATGCAAGCCGGTGCCGCGTTGTGCAGCTACACGGGGAGATGGCCAGTCGCACCGCATCGGCATACGCGCGATGCGCAATAGGCCACTCGCACCATCCACACTGCGAACGACCCTTGCAGCGCAACATTGGCTGCGCGCGATTGGAATCCAGGTCGCGCAAAAAACGCAATGACGCACATAGCGCTCAGTAATGCGGTTATTTGCTATGCGCCGCTCGCGGGTTTGGCGATGCATATCACGCAACGCGGTCATCATCATGTTCCCCTATCGAAGCGATCATAACTAACGACTTCTCACGTTTCGGCCTGCTGGCGATGATTCAGCCTCCTCAAACGAGCCGACGCCATGCGCCCTGGACACCTCATGGTGCTAGCCCTGCTAGCCCCGACGTTGATCGCTCCGCCGGTCTTCGCCCAATCCGTTCTGACCCGCGACAATGGCGCCAAGGTCGGCGATAACCAGAATTCGCAGACAGCCGGTGCCACCGGCCCGACGCTGCTGCAGGACGTGCAGCTGATACAGAAGCTGCAGCGTTTCGATCGCGAGCGCATTCCCGAGCGCGTAGTGCATGCACGCGGCACTGGCGTCAAAGGTGAGTTCACCGCCACTGCCGATCTCTCCAATCTGACCAAGGCCAAGGTATTCAGCGCCGGCGAAAAAACTCCGGTGTTCGTGCGTTTTTCGTCGGTGGTGCATGGCAACCACTCGCCGGAGACGCTGCGCGATCCGCATGGCTTCGCCACCAAGTTCTACACCAGCGAAGGCAACTGGGATCTGGTCGGCAACAACTTCCCCACGTTCTTCATTCGCGATGCGATCAAGTTCCCCGACATGGTGCATGCGTTCAAGCCGGATCCGCGCACCAATCTGGATGACGATTCGCGTCGCTTCGATTTCTTCTCGCACGTGCCCGAAGCCACGCGCACGCTGACCCTGCTGTATTCCAATGAAGGCACGCCTGCTGGCTACCGCTTCATGGACGGGAATGGCGTACATGCCTACAAGCTGGTCAACGCGCAGGGCGAAGTGCACTACGTCAAGTTCCACTGGAAGACGCTGCAGGGCATCAAGAACCTCGATCCCAAGCAGGTCGCTGCGGTGCAGGCCAAGGACTACAGCCACCTGACCAACGATCTGGTCGGTGCGATCAAGAAGGGCGATTACCCGAAATGGGATTTGTACGTGCAGGTGCTCAAGCCGGAGGACCTGGCCAAGTTCGATTTCGACCCGCTCGACGCCACCAAGATCTGGCCGGACGTGCCGGAGCAGAAGGTCGGCCAGATGGTGTTGAACAAGAACGTCGACAACTTCTTCCAGGAAACCGAGCAGGTGGCCTTGGCGCCGGCCAATCTGGTGCCGGGTATCGAGCCGTCTGAAGACCGTCTGTTGCAGGGCCGTATTTTCTCGTACGCCGATACGCAGCTGTATCGCATCGGTGCCAATGGGCTGAGCCTGCCGGTCAATCGCCCGCGTGTGGCGGTCAACAACGGCAACCAGGATGGGCAGGGCAACATCGGTCAGACCACCAGTGGCGTGAACTACGAGCCGAGCCGCCTGGAGCCGCGTCCGCAGGACACCGCTGCGCGCTACAGCGAGCTGCCGCTGTCGGGTACGACCCAGCAGGCCAAGATCACCCGCGAACAGAACTTCAAGCAGGCCGGCGAGTTGTATCGTTCCTACAGCAAGAAGGACCGTGCCGACCTGGTGCAGAGCTTCGGCGAGTCGCTGGCCGCCACCGATACCGAAAGCAAGCACCTGATGCTGTCGTTCCTGTACAAGGCCGACCCCGAGTACGGCACCGGCGTCACCCGCGTGGCCAAGGGCGACCTGGCACGGGTCAAGCAGCTGGCCTCCAGCCTGCAGGACTGATCCGCCCCGACGACATCGCGGCTGCGCCGCGATGTCGTCTTTTTTCGGGAGATCCCTATGCGCACCCTGTTGTTTCTGATGCTTGGCAGCGTGTCTGCGATTGCCAACGCTGCGTCACCTGCATCCGCATCCGCATCCGCTGCCAGCGCGACGGCCACCGCCACGCCTGAGCAGATCAAGCTGCAGCTGCGCGAGTATTTCTTCGACGCCGCGCGCGAGGGCCGCCAGGACATGCTGGCCGAGTTCATTCGCTCGCATTACGACCTCAATACCCGCGACGAGAAGGGCTATACCGCCTTGATCCTGGCCGCGTACCACGGCCAGCGGCCAGCGGTGGAGCAGTTGCTGAGCGCCGGCGCCGACCCCTGCGCGCAGGACAAGCGCGGCAACACCGCACTGATGGGCGCCATCTTCAAGGGCGAGCTGGGGATCGCCAAGCGCTTGATGCAGGCCGATTGCGCGCCGGACCAGCGCAACAACGCCGGCCAGACCGCTGCGATGTATGCGGCATTGTTCCAACGCACCGACGTGCTCAAGGACCTCGCCGCCAAGGGAGCGGACCTCAGCCTCAAGGACGGGCAGGGCAACGATGTGACCAAGCTGCAGCGCGGCGAATTCGCCACCACGCCGGCGCGCTGAGCGCGCCAGTCTTGCCTGCCAGGCCTGCTGCCCACAGCGTGTCGTATCGGCCGCGATGCGCCTATGTGGTTGCGCTTTACCTGCTAGAAGCAGCGGGCGGCTGCTCGTAGCCAACGGCTGCTGTGCGGCAGGTAGTAGGCACGCGCGCTCGTCGCAACGCGTCTCGGCTCTGGCGAAGCACGCCACGGCTGGGGGTGCATGACGCGCCGCCTATCTGGTCGCTGCGCATCCTCCAGCTCTTGCTGCACCTGCCACGTCGACGCCGTCGAGGGGCATCGCCGCATCCATCGCAGCACTCCGAGCCACTGTCTGGTAGCGCCAAACCGCTCCTGGCAGCGCCGTCGGTTTTCCGCCACGGCCGCGCTGGATCTCTGACGGTGGCGGTGATTTTTTCGCCATTTCGTCAGGATTTTTCTGACGCGCAAACCCTTGTGCGCCAAGGCTTTGACAGAAAACTGAGTGCTTGCTGACTTGCTTTGAATCGCCTGGGAAAAACCGCACAAAACAGTTCAAGAAAGCGCCGGGAACGCCGATGCTGCAGCTATCGCATCGCACCTTGGAACCCCCGGACCATGAAGCTCGATCCCTCCATCCCTTTCCTGATGTCGCTGCTGGCCATGGTGCTGTGCACTGCCACCGCCGTCGTTGCGCTGGTGTTCGGCCAGGTACACGTGCTGGCCAAGTCGTGGAGCTTCTACACGGTCATGGGCACGGCCCTGATCACGCTGATTGCCTCCTACCATGCGCTGGGCAAGCCGCTGAGCGCCGAAGAGCGTGTCGGTGTCCGTAACCCGTAAATTTCGCTTCCGTCCGGACGCAGCAGTGATTGCGGCACTGGACCGAGAAAGCTCCGCTCGTCACTGACGATGCAACGCGTTCGCTCCGCAGAGCGAACGCATACAGGCACCGCGTATCCTGCGGCGATGCCTCCGCTCCCGCCGGTCCTCGGCGAGCGAGGGAAAACCACAACAGTGCCAATGTCGGTGTTCATCGCTTCCGACGGTCGAACGTAGCCGTGATGCTGGCCGCCCATGCAGCACCAGCGGCATTTGCATTTGCGTCTAACGGTCGGGTTCGACCAACCGGTCCTCCTAGATCATCCGGCACGCGAACAAGCGACCTTGCAGCCAGGCTGAAGCGCAGGTGTTCCCGCATCCCATGCCGCACTGCCGCAGATTCATCGGGGCCCGTGTAAGCTGTTGATCCTGCTTCGCATTCCCATGGCCGCTTGCTGCGGCTACCTCGTCGATGACCGCTTCCACCGATCGTTACGCCGCCTCCCTGCGCCTGTCCGTTGCCCCGATGATGGATTGGACCGACCGCCATTGCCGGGTCTTCCACCGCCTGTTGGCGCCGTCGGCACGCCTCTACACCGAGATGGTGCACGCCAACGCGGTGATCCACGGCGATCGCGCGCGCTTGATCGGCTTCGATGCGGTGGAACATCCGCTGGCGCTGCAACTGGGCGGCAGCGATCCTGCCTTGCTCGCGCAGGCGGCGGCAATCGCGCAGGAATGGGGCTTTGATGAGATCAATCTCAATTGCGGTTGCCCGTCCGACCGCGTGCAGGCCGGGCGTTTTGGCGCCTGCCTGATGCGTGAGCCGGCGCTGGTGGCCGAGTGCGTTACGGCTATGTGCGCGGCCACCCACTTGCCGATCACGGTCAAGTGCCGCCTGGGCGTGGACGACGATGACGACTACGCGCTGTTCGCCCGCTTTGTCGACCAGGTGGTCGCGGCCGGCGCCGCCATGGTGGTGGTGCACGCCCGTAATGCCTGGCTCAAGGGCTTGTCGCCGAAGGAAAATCGCGAAGTGCCGCCGCTGCGGTACGACTGGGCCTATCGGCTCAAGCAGGAGCGGCCCGGTCTGCCGGTCGTGCTCAACGGCGGCATTGTGGCCGTTGAGCCGGCGATAGCGCATCTGCAGCACGCCGACGGCGTCATGCTCGGCCGCGCCGCCTACCACGATCCGTACGTCCTGCACTGTCTGGATGCAGCCCTGAACCAGCGGCCCGAGCAACCGCGTGAGTCCTTGCTGCGCGCCTATCAGCCGTATGTGGAATCACAGCTGGCACAGGGGTTGGGCTTGAAGCACATGACCCGGCACGTGCTGGGCCTGTTCCACGGCCAGCCTGGAGGCAGGGCGTTCCGGCAGGTCCTGAGCGAGGGCGCCCATCGTCCGGGCGCCGGCTGGGAATTGGTCGAGCAGGCATTGGAGCGCACCGATACGCGGTCCTGGCGAGTCGTTGCCTGACTTTGGCCCACCGCTTGCATTCCTGAACAGGCTGCCGGCATATCCGAGTATTTCCGGCCGCTTCTGCAGCAGGCGCGTCCGCAACAACGCGCGCTGGTCGTGCGCGCGGATCTGATCGGTATTCATTTCACTGAACGCCGTTAACGTGAAGCTAAAAAGTTCAGATCGGATTCACCCCGAAAAATCAAGAATTTGCCTCGATTCCGATGCTCGACCTTCAATTGTGCCTGGTCGATTTCACGAATTTTGAATGTTCCTGAACAACCCGCTAGGATCTGTTTGTGACCCAATCGCTCTGCCGCGCTCGCCAAGTCGCTCTGGTCGCCCTCTGGGTTGCCATGGCCGCGCCGTCGGCCTGGGGCCAGGGCTATCCGATGGTGCAGAGTGGGCGCGAGGCATTGCCGCCCTCGGCGCGCGGCAATAGCCGCACACTGTCGGACACCATTCGGCATGTGCAACGGTCTACCGGTGGACAGATTCTGGGTGCCGAGCGTGTGCCGTTCGATGGCGGCAATCTCAATCGGGTCAAGTACATGAAAGACGGGCGCGTGCACACCGTGTATGAGCCGGAGCAGACGCAGGCCGCGCCTGCGCGCAACTTGCCGCCCCCCGACGCGCCACCACGCGACGATAACCACTGAACGTAGATAGTTCTGCGTTCAGTCTTATAAATTCCCCGGCCACTGGCCGACAACGTAACTAGGGAGAGTGCATGCGTATCCTTTTGGTCGAAGACGAAGCTCCGCTGCGCGAAACCCTTGCGGCGCGTCTGAAGCGCGAAGGCTTTGCGGTCGACGCTGCACAGGACGGCGAAGAAGGCCTCTACATGGGCCGTGAAGTGCCATTCGATGTCGGTATCATCGACCTTGGCTTGCCCAAGATGTCGGGGATGGAGCTGATCAAGGCCTTGCGCGATGAAGGCAAGAAGTTTCCGGTGCTGATCCTGACCGCGCGCTCGAGCTGGCAGGACAAGGTCGAGGGCCTCAAGCAGGGCGCCGACGATTATCTGGTCAAGCCGTTCCACGTCGAAGAGTTGCTGGCGCGCGTCAATGCGCTGCTGCGGCGTGCTGCCGGCTGGAGCAAGCCCACGCTGGAATGCGGTCCGGTCGCGCTGGACCTGGCGGCGCAGACGGTGAGCGTCAACGGCGCCAACGTCGATCTGACCAGCTACGAGTACAAGGTGCTCGAATACCTGATGATGCATGCCGGCGAACTGGTCTCCAAGGCCGATCTCACCGAGCACATCTACCAGCAGGACTTCGACCGCGATTCGAACGTGCTGGAAGTGTTCATCGGTCGCCTGCGCAAGAAGCTCGATCCTGATGGTGAACTCAAGCCGATCGAAACCGTGCGTGGCCGCGGTTATCGCTTCGCCATTCCGCGTACCGAAGGCTGAGTCAGCGCGTCAACGAGCAGGAAGACCAAGTGCCGGGCCGCTCCAAGTGGTATAGACGCTGGCGGCCGCGCTCATTGCAGGCCCGCCAGCTGCTGGCCGCCAGCCTCAGCCTGGTGGCCTTCCTGGCGCTGGCGGGTTACGCGCTGGATGTGGCGTTTGCCGACACCGCCGAGAAGAACCTGCGCGAGCGGTTGAAGAACTACGCCTCCGCGTATGCGGCCAATATTGATTTCGTGCGCGACGGGTCGCTGTATATCGGCGGGCAACCGCCCGACCCGCGTTTCGATGTGCCTGGTGGCGGCCTGTATGTGGAAGTGGTGCGTCCGGACGAAAGCTGGACCTCGATGTCGGCCGAAGGCCCGAACATTCCGCACGGCCGCATGCTGGAGCCGCGCCAGGAAGAATTCATCGGCCCACTGGAAATGACCCAGATCGACGGCAGCCTGGGCCAGCTGTATCGCTACGGGCTGGGCGTGAGCTATGTCGAACGCGAACACGGCGGCGAGATTCCGTACACCATCTACGTGATGGAGGACGCGCGCTCGATGGGCGCGCAACTGCGTGTGTTCCGTGGTGCGGTTTGGTTCTACCTTGGCAGCGCCGGTGTGGTGTTGCTGGTGTTGCAGGCCTTCATTCTGCAATGGAGCCTGCGTCCGCTGCGGCGGGTCATCAACGAGTTGACCAAGGTGCAGCGCGGCGAGATCCAGCGCATGAGCGAGCAGCATCCGCGCGAACTGGAGCCGCTGACCGACAGCATCAATGCCTTCATCGAGAGCGAACGCGACAACCTGGAGCGTCAGCGCAATACGCTGGCCGATCTTGCGCATAGCCTCAAGACGCCGATCGCCGTCTTGCGCACGCAATTGGATAGCGGTGCGTCCGAGCGCGATCTGCACGAAGAAATGGATGTGCAGCTGCGCCGCATGAACGACCTGGTGTCGTATCAGCTGGCACGTGCGGCTTCCAGTGGGCACAAATTGTTCGCGGCACCATTGCCGATCGAGTCGACCGCCGAAGAAATCGTGCGCGGTCTTGAGAAGGTGTATTCGGTCAAAGGCGTCTTGTGCGAATTCGATATTTCCCCCGAGGCCCGCTTTCATGGCGAGCCGGGCGATTTGCAGGAACTGCTCGGCAACCTGCTGGAAAACGGCTTCAAGTGGGCGCGCAGCCGCGTGCTGCTGACCGCGAAACCGGGGCCCACCACCGGTAGCCGTCGTGCCGGCCTGATTCTGTCGGTGGAAGACGACGGCCCCGGCATCGCGCCGGAAGATGTGGCCAAGATCCTGCAGCGCGGCGTGCGTGGCGACGAGCGCGTGCAAGGGCACGGCATCGGCATGTCGATCGTGCAGGACCTGATCAAGGGCTATCGCGGCGAGCTGCAGGTGGTGCGCTCGCAGGAACTGGGCGGCGCCCGCTTCGATGTGACCCTGCCGCCGGGACTGTGACCGCCGCAGGGCCGATGAACCCGTGGCCAATGTGCGCTGGCGTTCCGACAACCGTTTAACGCCTCACGCGTTGGCTTACCCATACTGGGTGGCAAGCCGTTGCGATGGAGGGGCTGCATGTTCGAGCAAGCTGGCCAGGCCGTGTGGGTGCACGCGCGCGTCGCGCGCGCGCAACACACGCGAGGATGGCGGGTGCTGCCGCTGTTGATCGGCAGCCTGTACGCGCTCACTTGCACGGCTGCGCAAGCGCCGCTGACACCATCGCAGATGCGCTGGCTGCAGCGGGCCACCTACGGTGTTGATGCCAGCAGCGCGACCCAGCTGACACGGCTGGGCCCCAAGCGCTTTGGTGCGCTGTTGTTGCAGCCCAGCGACGACGCTGCGTTGCCCGCGCCGGTACGCGCGCAGCTGCAGCGCTTCGACGCGCTGCATACCCCGCTGGTGGATCTGCTGACCCAGTACGAAGCCGACAAGGTTCGCCTGCAGTCCATGCCCGATGGCGATGAGAAGGTTGCCTTGCGCAAGCAGTGGCAGGCGCGCGGTGGTCAGATGCTGGTGCAGGCGCGGCAGGCGCAACTGTTGCGCGCGGTGTACGCGCCGGATCAACTGCGCGAGCAACTGGTGTGGTTCTGGCTCAATCATTTCAGCGTGTATGCCGACAAGGCCCGGGTGAAGTGGATGGCGGCCGACTACATGGAAAACGCGATCCGCCCCAATGCCACCGGCAAGTTCGCCGACCTGGTGATGGCCACGCTGGAAAGCCCGGCAATGCTGGAGTACCTGGACAACGCCAAGAACGCCAAGGGCAAGGTCAACGAAAACTACGCACGCGAGTTGATGGAACTGCACACGCTGGGCGTGCACGGCGGCTACAGCCAGCAGGATGTGCAGCAACTGGCGCTGATCCTCACCGGCGCGGGCCTGGTACCGATCAAGGCCACCGGCGCACCGCCGTTGGCGCCCGCAGCGCCAGGGCAGGCGCAGGTCGTGCGCAAGGGTCTGTTCGAATTCAATCCGGCGCGTCACCAACCCGGCGACAAGATGCTGCTTGGCCAACGCATTGTCGGCGGTGGGCTGGATGAGATCGAACGCGCCGTGCAGCTGTTGGTGCGGCAGCCGGCCTGTGCGCATTTCATTTCGCAGCGCCTGGCCGAGTACTTCGTCAGCGACACGCCGCCCACTGCGCTGGTGACGCGCATGGCCAATACCTTCCAGCACAGCGATGGCGATATCGCCAAGGTCATGCAGACCATGCTGGCGTCGCCGGAGTTCGCGCAGGCGCAACCGCGCAAGTTCAAGGACCCGAACCGCTTCGTGGTGTCGGCGATGCGGGTGGCGTACGAGGGGCAACCGGTGATCAATGCCGCGCCAATGGCCAGTTGGGTGCAGCAGCTGGGTGAACCGTTGTTTGGTCGCATCACGCCCGATGGTTGGTCGCTGCAATCGCAGGCCTGGACCAGTTCCGGGCAGTTGGCACGCAGGTTCGAGGTGGCGCGTTTGATCGGCGGCGGACCGAAGCAGTTGTTTCGTCTGGAGGGCGACAACCAGACGCCGATTCCTGCGCTGGTGCAGATCGAGACGCGCCCGTCGTACCGCTGGTTGGCGCCATCGCTGTCGGCTGCCACACGGCAGGCGCTGGATCAGGCGCGCTCGCCTGCCGAATGGAATGGGTTTTTGCTGTCGTCGCCAGACTTCAACTATCGCTGAGGGCATGGCGCCGATTCGGATTCGCCGATTCAAGGCCCACGATTCACGTTCGCAGAATCAAAAACAACCGATCCAGCGATTTAACGAATGCCAGGCGGTCAATGCCGCGGGAGTACACCATGCAACGACGTCAATTTCTGCTTGCCTCTGCAGCCGCTGCAAGCATGCCGTGGGCCGGTCGTCTGTTCGCTGCGCCACGCGATAGCGCACGCATGCTGGTGGTGTTTCTGCGTGGCGGCTACGACAGCAATAATCTGCTGGTGCCGCATGGCAGCGATTTTTATTATCAGTCGCGGCCGAGCCTGGCCATTGCGCGGCCGGATCCGGCCAATCCAAACAGTGCTGTAGCGCTGAACGCGCAGTGGGGTCTCAACCCGGTGGTGCGCGAGACGCTGCTGCCACTATGGGAACGCAAGCAAGTGGCCTTCGTGCCGTTTGCCGGCACCGACGACCTGTCGCGCAGTCACTTCGAAACCCAGGACGATATCGAATCCGGCCAGGCCGGCAAGCACCGCGATTACCGCTCCGGGTTCATGGCGCGCCTGTCGGGGGTGCTCAGTGGCGTGCCGGCCATCGCGTTCACCGATTCGTTGCCGCTGACGTTCCAGTGTGGTGGCGATTTACCCAATGTGTCGTTGCGGAGTATTGGCAAAGGCGGGCTGGATGCGCGGCAGGCACAGATCCTGTCGCAGATGTACGACAGTACGCCGCTGGCGGCCGCTGCGCGCGAGGGCTTGGCGCTGCGTCAGCAGGTCACCGCGCAGTTGCGCGAAGAGATGGAGCAGGCTGGCCGTGGCGCCGCCAGTGCACGCACCTTCGCCGATGAAACCCGGCGCATGGCCACCTTGATGCGCGAGCGCTATCGCCTGGGCTTCGTCGATGTCGGTGGCTGGGACACGCATGCCAACCAGGGTAGCGTGGAAGGTGGCCTGGCCAACAACCTGCGCAATCTCGGCGAAGGGCTGGCTGCCTATGCCGATGCGTTGGGCCCGGCCTGGAACGACACCGTGGTGGTCGTCATCTCCGAATTCGGCCGCACCTTCCGCGAGAACGGCAGCAAGGGCACCGATCACGGGCACGGCACCACGTACTGGGTGCTGGGAGGTGGCTTGCGCGGCGGTCGCATCGCTGGCGAACAGGTGGCGGTCGAACAGGCGCAGCTGCTGCAGAATCGCGATTACCCAGTGCTCAACAATTACCGCAGCCTGTTCGGCGGGATGCTCAGCCGTCTGTGGGGGCTGTCGCCAGCGCAGTTGGAGCGGGTGTTCCCGGGTGCCAAGCCACGCGATCTTGGATTGGTGTGAATCTGCTTGGTGAACGATCGCACAGGCGAGGCCATGTGCGTGATGTCGACCGCGGGTTTGCGTCGATCCTGCGGCATCTGCTTCAAGCGACGGCTGCAGGTTGCCTCTGCCAACGGCGATATCGCACGCCGCTCCGCGACGCGGCACATCACCGTTGCACTGAATCTGCAAACGGCGAGGGCCCGTAAAACCGTTCCAGGTGCAGGGCGACCTGCGGCATGCTGCGCAAAAGCACGCGCGGTGCGGAGAAGTGATATTCGCTGACCACTGCGAAGAATTCCTCCGGGGCTTCGGCGGCATAGGGATCGATCTCGGTGTCTTGACCGGCATCGACGCGTTGGCAAAACAGATCGTAGGCGTGCTGGAAATCGCGCGCCCAGGCGCGTTGCGCATCGCGCGGCAGGGGCGGCGTGCCGTCGAGCGCGCCATCCAGTGCATCGAGCTTGTGCGCCATCTCATGCACGATCACGTTGAAGCCTGCCTGCGGGTCGTCCAGGTCGGCTTGCACATCGGCCCAGCTGACGATCAACGGACCTTGCTCCCAGGCTTCGCCGATCAGGGTGTCGTCCCAGGCATGCATCACCCCGGCCGCATCCATGTGGGTGCGCTGCACGCGGAACGCATCCGGATACACGATCAGCTGCGACCAGCCGCGCCAGCCGGCGGCGCCGATTTCCAGCAGCGGCAGGCAGCAGGTCGCGGCCAGCACAAGCTGATCGTTCGGTTGCAGCTGCAATCCGTCGACGGGCGAAATGGTCTTTTGCTGCAGGAACTGCGCGGTCAATGCGCGCAGACGGTGCTGGCGGGGCGGATCGAGCGCGGCGACCCAGGCGCAACTGCCGCACAGCGGCTGCCACAGCGCATCAGCAATGTCGGGGGGCGGCCGGCGCAGCCGGCGCGTCAACCACTGGATCAGCGGAACATGCCCGGCAGGAAACTGTGCCAGCGCGGCATCGTGCGCATGCGCGGGAACAACGAATCGCCATCGCTGCCGCCGCCGCCGGTGGACGGCGTGGCTTTGTGCGGGCTGTTGCGCGCCGGTGCCGCCTCGGGCGCCGGTGTTCTGCCGCGTGCGGCCGAGTTGGTGCTGATGCAGCTGTCATGATCGCCGTCGATCAGCTGGTCCGATGCCAGGGCGGCAAGCGGAGCCAACAACAGCAGCAGGCAAACCGTGATTCGGCGCATCGTCCACATCCAGGGCAAGCGGCGTGAGTCGCCGATCATAACGCGCTTTTCACTTCCTCACGCAAGCCGCGCTGGGCGCCCGGGAGGGCTTGGCGCATACTTTGGCGGATGGATTCGGGGACTTCGCGCGCAATGCACTGTGAGATGAAACGCGCCGGTGGCCGGCGGTACGGCGCAGGCGCTGCGGGAGATGGGTCTGGCGCGCGCATCGGTCAGTCGCAGGGTGCATGCTCGGTGCTGTCGGTCGCAGAACCGACCGCACGCCTGGTCTGGCCCGTCGATGCTGCGTCACGCGCGTTGCCCCGGCGGCACACCGGCTGCGCAGCGCAGGCATTGCTTCCGGGTGCTGCAGCCCGCGCCGTCGCCACGTCACGCCCCATCGCCCGCCGCAGCCGTGGATGACCGTGCGTTGCTGGCCAAACTTGCCGGTGGCCGGCTGTCTGGCGATGCCTTGGCGCGCGATGCCGGGCTGACCCGCGCGGCGGTGTGGAAGCGCATCCAGAATCTGCGAGCGGCCGGCGTCGACATCGAGGGACGGGCTGGTGACGGGTACCGCCTGGCCACGCCGTTGGATCTGCTGGACGCGACGCGCATCCGTGCCGGCATGGCACCCGGTGCGGCAGCTGGGCTGGCGGCACTGGATGTGGCCTGGACGCTGGACTCCACCAACACCACCTTGCTGGCGCAGCCGGCGCCCGAACAGGGTGTGGCGGTGCTGCTGGCGGAGCGCCAGACCGGCGGCCGCGGCCGGCGCGGCCGTCAATGGACCTCGCCGCTGGGCGCGCACATTTATCTGTCGGCGTCGCGCCGTTTCAATGGCGGGCTGGGCCAACTCGCAGGCCTGAGCTTGGCTGTGGGTGTGGCAGTGGCCGAAGCCTTGCGCGGTTGCGGGTTCGCCGATGTCGGGCTGAAGTGGCCCAACGATCTGCTGGCGCGGCAGCGCAAGCTGGGCGGCCTGTTGATCGAAGGCGGCGGCGAGATGGCCGGCAACGCGCGTGCAGTGATCGGGCTGGGCTTGAACGTACACATGCCGGCGACCGCAGCGGCCAGCATCGACCAGCCGTGGGTCGACCTGGATACCCTGGCTGGCAGCCCGGTGTCGCGCGACCGGGTGACGGCAGCGGTGCTGTCCGGGTTGCTGCCGGCACTGGACCTGTTCGAGGCGCAGGGGCTGGCGCCGTTTCTGGGACGCTATGCAGACCTGGATGTCTTGAGCGGGCGAGCGGTGCAGGTCGAAGAAGCCGGCAACCGACATACTGGAGTCGCGCTCGGCCTGGCGGCCGATGGTGCGTTGCGGGTGCAGCTGGGCGAGACGGTGCGCCTGTTCCACTCCGGAGAAGTGAGCGTGAGACCTGCATGAGCGAGTGGTTGTTCGACCTGGGAAATTCGCGCTTCAAGTACGCGCCGCTGCACGGCAACCGTGCCGGCCAGGTGCAGGCATGGGCGCATGGCGCCGAGGCGATGGACGCGGCGGCGCTGGCGGCGCTGCCATCCGGGCGTATTGCGTATGTCGCCAGCGTGGCCGCGCCGGCATTGACGCAACGCATGATCGCCTGCCTGCAGGAGCGCTTTACGCAGGTGCGCATCGTGCGGACCACCGCCGAATGCGCCGGCATCCGCATCGCCTATGCCGACCCGAGCCGCTTCGGCGTGGATCGCTTCCTGGCGTTGCTGGGTGCGCGTAGCGACGCGCCGGTGCTGGTGGCCGGCGTGGGCACCGCATTGACCATCGACGTGCTCGGCGCCGATGGCCTGCATCACGGTGGCCGCATCGCCGCCTCGCCCACCACCATGCGCGAAGCACTGCATGCGCGCGCGGTGCAACTGCCGGCCAGCGGCGGCGATTACGTCGAGCTAGCCATCGACACCGACGATGCCTTGACCTCCGGCTGCGATGGCGCGGCGGTGGCGCTGATCGAGCGCAGCCTGCAGCACGCCCAACGCAGCCTGGGCGTTCCGGTACGGCTGCTGGTGCATGGCGGTGGCGCGCCGCCGTTGCTGCCGCTGCTGCCCGATGCCACGTTCCGCGCGGCCCTGGTACTGGACGGTCTGGCGACGTGGGCGACCGCCGCGTCGTCGCCGTAGAATCGGGGCATGTATGTGCGTGCCCTCATCGTCGTTTTGATCGTCCTCAACGCCGGGGTGGCGTTGTGGTGGGCCTTGCAGCCGCCACCGGCACCACCGTCGGCGCCGCCGCAGCCGAGCGGTGTGGCGCGGCTGGAGTTGCTGCCAACAGCGACCGGTGCTGGCGGGGCTGTGCTGCCGGCTGCAGCGCATACGGGATCGGGGTCTGCGGCAGAGAGTGCGTCGACAGCACCGGCGCCATCGACATCGACAGCATCCGGGCTTGCATCCGTACCCACGCCGGCCACGTCGGCAGTTGCGGGTCCCTCCACGCCCACTTCTGCAGCGCCGACACCGGCCACCACTGCTGCAGCGGAAGCGCCGCGCAGCGCATCGGAAGCTGCTGCGAAACCAGTCAATGGCGTCGCCACGACGGCTGCACAATCATCGCCCGCGCCATCCCCGCCTGCCGCAGAGCGCTGCGCCAGCCTGGGACCCTTTGCGGCACGCGCCGATGCCGATGCCGCGCTGGCGCGCGTACGTGGGCAGGCCAGCCGCGCCAGCGTGCGCGAGGACAAGGACGCCGGCATCAGCACATTTCGGGTGATGTTGCCCAATGTGGGCGATCGCGCGGCTGCGCAGGCCTTGGTCAAGCGCATTGCCGCGGCCGGGATGGGCGACTACTACGTGATCGCGCAGGGCGAGGACAACACCGTGGCGCTGGGCCAGTACCAGAGCCGCGAGCGCGCCGAGCGGCGCCAGGCCAGCCTGGTCGGCGCAGGATTTCCGGCGCAACTGGTGCCCAGCGGCAACGGCCAATCGCGGTGGTGGATCGATGTCCGCACCAGTGCGGCCACCAGCGCCCTGCAAGGGGCTGCCGGTGCCACGCGTCAGCGTTCGCTAGATTGCGCCGCGCTGCGCTAGAATGCGCACCGGCGCGCAACGCGCCTGCCTTCGCCGGCATAGCTCAGTTGGTAGAGCAACCGCCTTGTAACTCGGACGCGGTTGTTGTGGTGACGAGCCAGAAGGCTAAGCGCGGCAAGGCTTTAGGCTCGCCAGCGCGTAAACCCAGCGCGTAAACTGTGGGACAAGCCGGACACGGTTTGAGCAAGAGAAGTACGACATCGCCGCTTTAGCTCAGTCGGTAGAGCAACTGATTTGTAATCAGTAGGTCGTCCGTTCGATTCGGACAAGCGGCACCATCCCTCGTAGTCAGCGCCCCTTCGCGCTGCTCTTTCTGGACTTCGGCTGGAGCCCGGCCGCGCGCTGCTCCAGGCATTCGTTCCCTGGCCAGAGCGGCGTTAGGGGGCTTTGCAATTCGCGTTGCAGCAGTTGTAACCACTCGTGAGGGTAGGCTTTCAGGTCGGTAGCCATGGCCAAGCGAAAATGTAGAGGCGGCTTTAGTTAGCAGCCTTTCGTCGGACTGACAGAAAAGTGAACGTCGCCAAGAAGTGGATCACCGGGAACAGGGTCACGTAGATGTCGGCCCCTGGACCAAGACGCAGGCGATGGGGAACGAACCCCAAGCCACATGCGGCCAGACCGGAAAGAACGACAATGCCAGTAAGTGTGGTTCTGACTTGGGCACTGAACGCATTGAGGTACATGGCCAGGAACCACAATGCGCCGAACACGCCATACACGAGGATTTCTTGATCCTTCGTGTAAAGGAAGATCTGGGCGAGGTAGAGCGCCAGGGATAGCAATAGAGCGATGGGAGCCAGCGCTTTCATGGCTGCTGGGTCCTCCGCGTGATCTCTTCCGCACTCTGAGACCACACTTCCCTGGACTGGTTGTTCTTGGGGTCAAAGGCGCGTTGCAGGAAAGAGTCACCCTCGCCATACGTAATGATGTTCTGGGCACCGCCAGCTCCGGACTCCGTCGTTCGCAGCACGATGCCCCAGGTCGCGGCATGGTCGCCGGTCGTGACATTCAACACTGCATTGCCGCCGTTTTGGAGCGGTACTTGGTACGACATCACGTTGTCCTGTCCCGTGAACCTGCTGATCGCGTTGTTAGCGTTCACGTCGATCTTGTTGCCCTGCAAAGTGGCGGGCTGGTTCTGCATGGGGGTTGGGTTGTTGACTAACTGATTGTTCAACCGCTGGCCATAAGGGGCATCACCACTACCGGCCGAATCAGAGAAACGGTAGACGTGGTGGAAGGTGGAATCCTGCGGGCTGATACTCGCGGGAAAACCTTCTGGCCTCGGGAAGTTCACGGTGGGCAAGCCGCCGCCAATCGGCACCAACTGGCAGGTGTTGCCGGCGCACTTAATATCGCGGCCATCGGGGTCAACGAACTTGTAGGGGTTGTTCGCTGCGTAGGAGTAGCGATTGAAGCTGGCACCCGTGTTCGGATTAGCCTTCACGGGATCGGTCGAGGCATGAGCGGTGGTAGCCACCAATGCTATCGACAGCACACTACCCGTCAGAATTGCGCGCATCACGATCCCGCTTGGCCCTTGTCTTTCATGTTGTTGAAGTGGTGCAAGTAGCGCTGCCTTTCCGCCGGTCCCCACTGACGCCAGCCCAAGGACTCGGCCTTTTCGTACCAGGCCAAGTTTTGCTTACTGTAATCCAGATACTCGGCGCGAAGCTCCAAAGGTATCTGTTCTGCCTTCGGATACTTAGCCTTGAACCGCTGTTCGATGAGCAGGTAGTACGCATCCCCACGAAATGTCATTGCGTTGACATCCTTAGGGTTGACTGCAAGGACCAGGTCGCTCGCCGCAAACATGCGTTCGGCCTGCTTCATCTCCCGGTAGTGGGGCAATAGGGAAGCGGTTGCAAACAGGGCCACCGTTTCCCGTTGCGAGAAAGGGCGGAGGAACGTGTCGTTGCGCGTCGCCTCGGGTGGAATGCTCATGGCCTGTTCGTAGCCACTATCCGGATGGAACAAGGCACTGGTGGCCTCGAAATTCGTCCACTGGCCCTGTTCTTCGTCGCCGTATTTGACGATCAAGTGATACGGCGCCGTGGTCATGGTCAATGGCAAGCCCAGCCGCTGGCCGATGACCAAGAAGGCGATCGGCATGATGACGCACTGGCCCTTGCGGGTGGCGAAGTAGTGCGACAGCAAGCCCTTCTTTACGTCTTGGCCGAACGGGTCGGTGTAGTCGTAGCCGAATGGTCGATGGTCATTCCAAGGACCCGGCTCGTAGAGTGTCGAAATGAGCAGGTTCATCTTGACCTTGTTCGACGCACCGGCTGGAAACCTGGCCCGCGCCTTCGCTGCCCACTGATCGACCTCGCGCAACGTAGCGTCAGGGTCGATGGAAGGATCAATCATTCGGTCGATCGCGACCTTGGCGCTTGCCAAATCGATAGAACCTTCTGGCTGCAGCAGCAGGAGGCGTAGCGTTGTTTCCTGGGGAGTGGACGTGGTCGCCCAGGCTGATGCAGCCATGAGCGCCAGGCACAGGCCCAGCACCCTTACGAATCGCCAGCAGACATTTCGCCCCATCGCCCCTCCTTGACGAACTCACTGTATCTCTAGTCACTGGCTCGCTCTAGAGGGAGCCATCGCTGCCGTGGCCGTAAGTAGTCGTTGTTCCTGACTTGTTCGGCCTTAATAAGTTCATCAGGTAGGGCGTCTTGCGTCTCACGTCGTCGGCGTTCGTCTCGCGGTGCGCCAGTAGGTCGGAGAGCGCCGACGACAGCGGCAGGTCGAACTTCTTGGCGCTGCCGCCCTTGGGGTTCGGGACGTGAAGACAATCCTCGCCGAGGTTCGCGCGCTTCGCCTCGCATGAGGCCGTCCGGCGCATGCCCGACAGCAGCATGAAAAGTTGCAGGTCACGGCGAACAGGGTTGCCCAGCGACAGCACCGCCTTGCCCCAAGCTCTGAGCTTCTCGGGACTGGCGTCTACCTCGCGTCGGCGTATCCCGTTCATGTCCACGTTGCCTATGGGGTTGGGTGGCAGGTCCGGGAACTGCCGCAGGGCACGGTTGTAGACTGAACGCAGCACCCGCATGGTGTTGTCGCCCGAGGTGGCGCCACTCCTCTCGGTGATCCGACGGTGACGTTCGCGCACGCCCTGACGATCAGCACCGATTTCGGCCAGTGGCTTGTCGAGCCAGCCTTTGAGGTAGTAGGTGACGTGGTACTCGTAACCGCTGCGGGTCTTGTCGGCCAGCCGCCGAGAGTTCAGATGCAGATCTAACCCCTCACGCAGGGTGATGCCTCGCGCCCGGGCCTTGCGTCGCTCCTGGTTCGGGTTGGTGCCGCCCCGCATGCCGACCAGCGTCTGCCGGGCGGCATCGCGGGCCTGCTTGGCGTCCATCGCTGGATGGTCGCCAAGCTTCGTCTTGAGTTGACGCCCGTTGACGAGGGACTGGACGTAGAAGCTGCGCTTGGTGGGGGTGACTATGAGATAAAACCCCCTCATCTCGGTGTCGGCGTACAGGACCGACTTGCCCGGCTCGGGCCGGGTTGCCCTCTCGACGAGGGACTGGGTGATCTTCGACTTCATGTTGGCTCCAGGTAACGGGGCCACGGCTCGGACACGATTTCGCACCACAAGGTGCCGTGTTCAGACATGCCGTTTGTGCACCTGAAGCCTCATTAAGTCGCGGTTTTTCCTCAGTGTAAGCGGCCTCAGACCATCCGATTTCAAATCATGGCACGCTGTCCGCATGCCGACTTGTAAGCATTAGGTCCCCAGTTCGAATCCGGGTGTCGGCACCATCTTCGATCCATGCAGACGTGGCAATCACGGTCGACGTTGCTGCAGCCCGAGCACGCGATGCGGTGTGGGATTTGCATCAACTCATTGCCAAGCACGATGGCGCGTTGCTTGCCGCCATCTGTCCCAACAGACGGTAGCGTGCTCAGCGTTGTGTGAGCGGGCGTATGCGTCGCACTCCGATTCCGAGCGCGCTACCCATGCTCGCCTGAAGGCTGCTCGCATCGTTTTGGTAGCCGCTTCAAGTGGCTCGCACCATGTCACGTACATCGCGCGATGTTGATCGCGCGATGCGAGGTGCAGCATCAGGCCGGGCGGCCGGCCGAGAGCAGTTCCAGCGCGGCCTTTCCGGTGTCTGTATGTGCTGCATCGCCGCTCAGTCGGTCGGCCAATGCGGTCACGATGATGGCGTGGGCCTGGCGCAGCACGCTGTCGGCATCGGCGCTGGCGTCCACCACGTGTTTGCCGGGCAATTCCAGCGCGGCAAAAATCGTGCGGCAGCGTTCCAGGTTGTCCTGGGTTTCGAAGTGGTTGGGCGCATCGCCGCGGGCGCGGATACGGGCCAGGCCGGTGGGCGGGGGAAGGTCGAGCAGCAGCAGGACGTCCGGGCGCGGCGCGAAGGCGTTGCGCTCCAGGAGTTCGTCCAGCGGCAGACCGGCTGCGCCCTGATAGGCCACCATCGACGGGAAATAGCGGTCCAGGATGACGATGTCGCCGCGTGCCAGCGCGGGCGCGATCAACGTGTCCACGTGTTCGCGGCGGTCGCGGATGAGCAGTTCGGCTTCTTCCTCTGCACTCAGGCGGCCGGTGGCGGCGGACTGGCGCAATTGGGTGCCCCATGGGCCGTTGGTGGGCTCCTTGCTCAGCACGACGCGCGCGCCGGCGGCGTCCAGGGTGGCGGCCAGGCGGCGGGCGAGTGTAGTCTTGCCAGCGCCGTCGATGCCTTCGATGGCGATCAGCAAGCCGCCGGGCTTCAGTTCGATTGTCATCGCGCTACTTTATCTGATCGTGGCGATGGACCCTACCGCCAGCAGCAATGGCGAGCATGCAGTCTTCGCGACACCTGCGCTGGCGAAAATCAGCCGCAGGAGCATGTGGGATACGCGACGGCAACGCGACGGGGGTGAAGCCGAAAGATCTGAGGCGCGCCGTGGCGGATATTGCCTAACTCTTATCGCCGGTATGTCCTGCGCGATGTCGGAAATGTCCCGATATCCTGGCTTCTAGCCGCGGGCCATACTGAACAAGTCAGACACACTGCACACGCACATCGCGACTGAGTCGTGTTTTTGGCTTCAAGGAAAACGGACGCGTCGCCGCCACCCTAGAGGCGGCATCCCCCGCGTGACGCCCTCTCAGGCACCGTCGTGACCAGATTCCTTGTCTTGCTTGCCGTGCCCAGCGCCCGCGCCAGGCGCGCTTTCGATCAGCTGGTCGCCGAGGTGTAGCGGTAGGACAGCAGCGATTTCACCAGGAAGGTGATCTGGGTGGCCGAGCGCGCATCCACGCGCATGACCGGCACGCGGAAGCCTTCGGCCACCAGGGCTTCGCGAAAGGGCGGCACCAGGAAATCCTCGACTTCATCGGTCATGGTGATGCCCACCGCCAAGCTGGCCTCGGGTGCGATCTGCGAAAACTCGCGCAACAACTCCAGCGTGGCTGTGAGCATCTGCGGGTCGCGTGCGTTGGTCAGCACGATCACACCCAGCGCACCGTCGCACACCAGCGGCCACATGAAATCCAGGTATTTCTGGCCTGGCACACCGTAGACATGCAGCAGCTCGCCGTCTTCCAGCTCGATCGAGCTGTAGTCCAGCGCGACGGTGGTGTAGGTCTTGTCGCCGTACGCGTCCTGGCTGAGCGGCATTTCGGTGCTGACCGGCTCCACATCGGAGATGGAGCGCACTGCGGTGGTCTTGCCGGCGCCCATGCCGCCGACGAACACCAGCTTGTTGGCTGGAAGACTCATGACTGCCCCTGGAAGAGGGAAAGGCCGAACCGACGTGCGACCCAGGAAAAGAACCGCGTGTTTCCGCCGTCTGGGCGACGCTGCGTTGCAGGCACGGGAATCTCCGCAGTCTGGGCGAGGCCGCTGGCAAGTGCAGCGGCGAACAGGCATTCCACCGTTTGCAGCGGCAGCTTGCAAGCATTGGCCAGCGCCTGCGGGCGCCAGGGGCGTGCATGCAGGTGGGCAATGGCCAGCAACTGGGCTGGCGAACTGGTTTCTGCAGTCAACTCCGGCCACTGGCGCAATTGCAGCGCATGCCCGGGTTCCACTGCCGGCAGCGCCTGGCGCAGATGCTCGGGCAGGGCGAAAAACAGCGCTTCGAAGGAAATGCGTTGGGGTAACGCGGTCGCGGCAAGGTCGGGCACGACGTGCCAGCCCGAGCGGTCCAGCGCGGCGATCACCTCCGCCAGCGCCACGCCAGCCGGCAACTGCACGCAACCATTGCTCGGGTCCACACGCACGTGCAACTGCGCATGCTGCAGCGTCACTGCGCCGGCACCGAATTCGCCGCGGCAATACCGCAGCAGCAATGCCGGCTCCGCGACCGGGGTGGCGTGCGGCGAGGACAACAGCAGGCGCATGTGTTCGTTGAGTTCGCGCACGGTGGCGCCGTGCTTGATCCACGCGCCGGCCATGGGCGTGCGCGACACCACCAGCACACGCACCGGTTGCCCCTGCAATGCCTGCCAGGCGGCCAAGCCATCGGCGCTGTCCAGGCCCAGTACCACCACATCGGCTGCGTGCTGCGGCCATTGGCCCAACTGCACGTCGATGCGTTCGGCGAGCAGCAGCGAGCACGCCAGTTTCAGGCGTGTGGTGTGCAGCAGGTCCAGGCCGGCCGTGGCGACCCGCATGGCGTTGATGGGTGTGGTCATGAGCTGGCGCGGTGGCGGCGCATTGGATGACGAGATGCCTGCCGGTCAGCACCGGCAGGCTGGATCAGGCGATGCGCTGGCAGCGCGCCGTCGGCATCAACCGAAATCGAGGGTCTTTTCGAACGCCTTGAGCTCGTGGCGGGCCATGGCCAGGTTGGCCTTGGCGCGGTCCAGCACCACATACAGGAACAGCGTGCTGTTGCTTTCAAGTGGGCGCAGCAAATGGTACTGGCGTGCAAGCGTGATCAGGATGTCTTCGATGGTGTCGTTCAGGCCGAGCTGTTCGGCGATACGGCGCTTGGCGCGCACCACTTCGGTATTGCCGGCCGCCGCCAATTCCAGGTTGAGCTCGGCACCGCCGGTCATGCCCAGCGCCATGCCGCTGTCGCTATCGACCAGCGCCGCGCCGACGAAGCCAGCCAGCGAATGCAGGTGTTCCAGATTGAGTTTTGACACGTGTGGTCCTTACAAACGATGAGGAATGGGTGCCTTGCGGCATGCACGAACAGTGCCAAGTGCTCAGCCTTGCGTCGGCGTCAACACGGTGGCGAGGCGGCCGGCGCAATCGCGGGCATTGAACAACAGCGCAGCGGCATTGATGTCGCTACTGCCCACTGCGGTGAGCGTCAGCGGCTTGTCGGCGCGGATGCGGATCAGCACCAGCTGCCCGACGCGCGTGCTGATGGTGGCGTAATCGGCCTCTTTCAGGCTGGATTCGCGCGCCAGGGTCTCGCCCAGGGTCAGGAACGAATTGGCCATCGCGGCGAGCCGGCGACTGTCCACATCCAGGCTGGAACGCTCGGTAATCGCACGCCCGTCGGCAGTGGAGAGCATCAACAGACGGATGCCCGGCTCACGTTCGATGGTCTGCGCAAATTCGTGACCGATGCGCTGCAGATCGTAGAAATGCAATGCCCGCGGGACTTCGCCTACGGCAGCCTTGACGACCTGGTTGACGGCGTTGTGCGGCATGAAACTCCCCCTGTTGCGTGATGGCCCGAGCGCGTACGTGCGTGGTGTGCCGCGCCGGGCGGCGCACCATACCACCCGGATCCGAGCAGGCTGTCACGCTCGCCCGTGATGCTTAACTGGGCGGTCAGACAGGCAGAATCGGCAAAGTCCGGTGCGCCACAAAGTGCCCTGGCACGTCACGATAGCGGCGCGAGGAGGCAGATCTAAACCTCGCGTTTGCTCGCACTGTTCAGTACGGGCGACATGTGTGCTGCGCTGCCGCGCGTCACTGTGCGGGCGGGCAACTAGACTGCACGGCCTTATCGTGACTGGAGCAACGCATGGCAACGCAGTACGTGCCGGTTTCCCTGATTGGCGTCCCCACCGACATCGGCGCGGGCCACCGCGGTGCGCGCATGGGGCCGGAGGCGCTACGCATCGCCGGCCTGCAGGAGGCGCTGGTCGGCCGCGGCGTGGAGGTGCGCGATCTGGGCAATCTGGATGGTCCGCGCAATCCCTGGCAGGCGCCGCAGGCCGGCTACCGGCATCTGGACGAAGTGGTGGCGTGGAACCAGGCGCTGATGGACGCTAGCTACGCCGAACTGCGTGCCGGGCGCATGCCGATCATGCTCGGTGGCGACCATTGCCTGGGCATCGGCTCGATCACGGCGGTGGCCAAGTACTGCCGCGAGCAGGGCAGGCCATTGCGGGTGCTGTGGCTGGATGCGCATTCGGATTTCAACACCAGTGAGGTGACCCCTTCGGGCAACGTGCACGGCATGCCGGTGGCCTGCCTGTGCGGGCTGGGCCCCGAGGCGCTGACGCATCTGGGCGGCAGTGCGCCGGCGTTGTTGACCGAGCAGGTGCGGCAGATCGGCATCCGCTCGGTGGACCCGGAGGAGAAGCGGCTGATCAAGCAGCACCGCATCGATGTGTACGACATGCGCTACATCGACGAAGCCGGGATGAAGCGCACCATGGAAGCTGCATTGCAGGACATGAGCGCCGATACGCACCTGCACGTGAGTTTCGATGTGGATTTCCTCGACCCCAGCATCGCGCCGGGCGTGGGCACCACGGTGCCCGGTGGCCCCAACTACCGCGAGGCGCAACTGGTGATGGAGATGATTGCCGACACCGGGCGCATGGGGTCGTTGGATATCGTCGAACTCAACCCGGTGCTGGACAACCGCAACGCGACCGCCGAACTGGCGGTGGATCTGGTCGAAAGCCTGTTCGGCAAGTCGACGCTGATGCGGGATTGATGCCGTACCGAGCGCACCGCGACGCGTTCACATCAAATCAACGGCCGCGCAGTCAGATTTGGCGCCAAGCCAGGTGCGCTGGCACCGTATTGAACGAGGACGAGCGATGAAGCGACTGCTGACACTGATGGTGCTGGGCCTGTTTTCGGCCGGCGTGATGACGGGCTGCAACACCGTGGCCGGCGCCGGCAAGGACATGCAGGGTGCGGGCAACAAGGTCGAGAAAACGGCCGAAAAATGCAGCGACGGTAAGTGCTGATCCGTCACATCGCGTGGTCTTGTTGAATTGATCGATCTGCGGCAACGCGCCGCTTTACCCATGAGGAGTGTGTTATGAAGCGTGCAATTGTGCTGCTGGTGCTGTTGATGTTGTCGGTGGGAATGCTGGCGGGTTGCAACACCGTCGCAGGTGCCGGCAAGGACGTGCAGGGCGCTGGCGAGAAGGTGGAAGACGCAGCGCGTAAGTAATCCGACGCTGCATGCAAAAAGACGGGCCGCAAGGCCCGTTTTTTGTGCGCGCTTACGTGGAAGGCGCGGCGCGACACATGCACGGCGTGCGAGTAAGACCCTCGATGGGGGTGGGCAACGGTTCAGTGCGGTGATCGGCGGTTTGACACCTTTTGATCCAGTGCCAACGCCCGCGTGGGCACGCTGGCGCCACGGTCAATCGCGACCGCACCAGCGGAGTCAGCGCATGAACAGTGACATCATTTCCGGCAAGTGGACCCAGTTGAAGGGCAAGGCCCAGGCGAAGTGGGGCGATCTTACCGACGACGATTTCAAGGTTGCCGAAGGCAATGCCGAATATCTGCAGGGCAAGCTCCAGGAACGCTACGGCTGGGATCGCGACCGCGCCCAGACGGAAGTGCGCGCATTCGAAAAGTCGCTGCGCGACGACACCTGATGGTGCACCAGTCTGCCGCCGGTTGAGGCGAGCAGCTCGCAGACGACGGGCCGCCTGGTGCGGCCCGTTCTGCGTTGGAGCGTCGAACCAACTCCCCGGCCTCTGCAGCGGTGGCAAAAGTGCGGAACCGCTAAACTTGGGGGCTACCCCATCCTGGCATGACGTCGATGACCACCCGTGTCCTTACCGGCATCACCACCTCCGGCACCCCGCATCTGGGCAATTACGTGGGTGCAATCCGCCCGGCCATCCAGGCCAGTGCAGGCGCCGATGCGGAGAGCTTCTATTTCCTGGCCGATCTGCATAGCCTGATCAAGGCGCAGGACCCGGCACGCACGCAGCGTTCGACACTGGAAATCGCCGCCACCTGGCTGGCCTGCGGCCTGGACCCGGACAAGGTGTGGTTCTACCGGCAGTCCGATGTGCCCGAGACCACCGAGTTGATGTGGTTGCTGACCTGCGTGGCCAGCAAGGGCATCCTCAATCGCGCGCATGCCTACAAGGCGGCGGTGGACAGGAACCGCGCCGATGGCGAGGACGAGGATGCCGGCGTTACCGCAGGCTTGTTCATGTATCCGGTGTTGATGGCGGCCGATATCTTGATCTTCAACGCGCACCAGGTGCCGGTGGGGCGCGACCAGATCCAGCACATCGAAATGGCACGCGATTTCGCGCAGCGTTTCAATCATGTCTATGGGCGCGACTTTTTCACCCTGCCCGAAGCGGTGATCGACGAGCAGGTGTCCACCTTGCCGGGCCTGGATGGCCGCAAGATGAGCAAGAGCTATGGCAATACCATTCCACTGTTCGCACCGCGCGAGGAATTGCGCAAGCTGGTGTTTTCCATCCTCACCGATTCGCGCGCCCCGGGCCAAGCGAAGGACACGCAGGGGTCGGCGTTGTTTCAGCTGTATCAAGCATTTGCCACGCCGCAGGAATCTGCCGCCTTTGCGCAGGCGTTTGCCGACGGCATCGGTTGGGGCGATGCCAAGCAGCAGGTGTTCGAGCGGATCGATCAAGAGATCGCGCCGCTGCGTACGCGCTACGAGGGCTTGATTGCAGAGCCAGCCAGGATCGAAGCGATTCTGCGCGCCGGTGGTGCACGTCTGCGCGCGCGCTACGCCACCCCGCTGCTGGCCGAGTTGCGCGACGCGGTGGGCCTGCGCGATCTGTCCAGCCAGGCCGCCACCGCGGCGGTGCAGGCCAGCGAAAAGATCGCACTGCCGGTGTTCAAGCAATATCGTGAAAGCGATGGCCAGTTCTACTTCAAGTTGAACGATGGCGCGGGTGCATTGCTGCTGCAGAGCGATGGCTTCGCGTCGCCACGCGATGCCGGACAGGTGATCGCGCGGCTGAAACAGGCCGCGCAGGCCAGCGATTTGCAGCTGCCGGGCGTGCATGCGCAAGTGGATGCCGACGTGGTTCTTGCTGCGATGGACGCCTTGCGCGAGGCGTGACCTGCGCTGCGCAGCAGGCGTAGAGGTGGACGATCGCGGTGCGTAAGCTCGTGCCTGTGGCGACATGCACGACAGCGACGCCAGGCCTGGGCCTACACTGCAGTTCTTACAGCCGCCGCGGGGTGCGAATGACAGCGACAGCCGAGTTCAACATCCACACCATCGATACCGGCTTTGGTGGCGTGCAATTCGATGTGGCGTATCTGGTCGTCCAAGCGCAGCGGGCTGCCCTGATCGATTGCGGTACCTCGCTGTCGGTACCGCAGATGCTGGCCGCCGTGCAGGCGGCCGGGTTGTCGCCAGCGCAGGTGGAGTGGTTGATCCTGACCCATGTGCATCTGGATCATGCCGGCGGGGCAGGAGCGTTATTGCGGCATTTGCCCCATGCGCAGGTGCTGGTGCATCCGCGCGGTGCGCCGCATCTGGTCGACCCCACGCGGCTGATTGCCGGTGCCACCGCGGTGTATGGCGAGGCGGACATGGCGCGCAACTACGGCATCATCGAGCCGGTGCCGGCCGAGCGTGTGGTCGCGGCGGACGAGGGTCATACCGTGATGCTGGGCGAGCGCGTGCTGCGCATCATCGAGACGCCTGGACATGCACGCCATCATCTATGCGTGTGGGATGCGCGCAGCCGCAGCTGGTTCACCGGCGACACCTTCGGCCTGTCGTATCGCCAATTGGACAGCGCGCGCGGCGCGTTCATTCTGCCGACGTCTTCGCCGGTGCAGTTCGAACCCGAGGCCATGCTGCAGTCGATCGCGCGCCTGATGGAAGCCGCACCGCAGGCGATGTATCTGACCCATTACGGCCGTGTCACCTCGCCAGAACCGTTGGCGCAGGCGCTGGACGAGCAGATTCATGCGATGACCGACATTGCGCTGGGCTGCGCGCAGCGTCCGGACCGGCATCGCTGCATGGTGGCGGCATTGACCGCGTTGTATCTGGAGCGCGCACGCCAACATGGATGTCGGTTGGACGATGCCGCCGTGGAGCGACTGCTGACAACAGATATCGAGCTCAACGCGCAAGGGCTGGGCTGTTGGCTGGATCGTGCGGCGCGTACGGGTTAGTACAACCTTGGCCGCCGAACGAGGGACCTTCTGCGGCATGCCGTCTTTACGGCGTGTCCTGCGATGGTGCGTGGATGGGGTGCATTACCGCTCAACCGAAGATCGTCCACGCGTCGCCACGCGTGCAGTCCATCCGATCGAACGCAATTTCGCATCGTGGCGCTCCGGCGTTGGCTGCACGCTTGTAAACTATGTGTCATCTACCGTTGCAAGGCCTCACCGTGAATCCGATGCGTATCCTGCTGTTGTCTGCCTGCCTGTTTGTGGGAGGTGTGGCGCAGGCCGCCAACGATCTGCCGGGCGGCGGCATCGATGCCGAGGCATTGTCGCGTCACGTGCGCTTGCTGGCGTCGGACGAATTCGAAGGGCGCGCGCCGGCCAGCGCCGGTGAGCAGCGCACGGTCGATTACCTGGTCGAGCAGTTCAAGGCGGCCGACCTGGAGCCAGGTGGCGAGCAGGGCGGCTGGACCCAGGCCGTGCCGCTGGTGCGCGCGCAGGTGGATGGCCCGGTGCGCGCAAGCCTGCGCGTCGGCGGCAAGACCCAGGCGCTGGTCAATGGCAGCGATGTGACCCTGCAAAGCCTGCGTCCGCAGCAGGCGGTCGCGTTGAAGAACGCGCCACTGGTCTTCATCGGTTACGGCATCAGTGCGCCAGAGCGCCAATGGGACGACTACAAGGGCGTGGACCTGCGCGGCAAGATTGCGGTGGTGCTGATCAACGATGCCGATTTCGAATCGCCGCAGCCGGGCGCATTCGACGGCAAGGCCGTGACCTATTACGGCCGATGGACCTACAAGTACGAAGAGGCGGCGCGGCGCGGTGCGGCCGGGGTGTTGATCGTGCACGAGACAGCGCCGGCGGCGTATGGCTGGGGCACGGTGCAGAGCTCGGGCATGTCGCCGTTGTTCGACATCGAGCGCAGCGATGCCGATGCCCGCGCGCAGCACGTGCCGGTGCGTGGCTGGATGCAGCGTGCGCTGGCGGTGTCGTTGTTCAAGCAGGCCGGCCTGGATTTCGAACAGGCCAAGGCACGTGCGCAGCAGCGCGACTTCGCGCCTGTGGCCCTGGGCGATGCGACGTTGTCGGTGGATTTCAAGCTCAAGCGCGAGCGTGTGGTGACGCATAACGTGGTGGCCAAACTCACCGGCAGTCAGCATCCGGATGAGACGGTGATCTTCTCCGCGCACTGGGATGCGTTCGGGATCGGCAAGGCCGATGCCAGTGGCGATGCGATTCGACGCGGCGCCGTGGACAACGCCACCGGCGTGGCCAGCGTGCTGGAACTGGCGCGCGTTTTCGCAGCCGGCCCCAAGCCGCAGCGCACGTTGTATTTCATTGCCTTGACTGCCGAAGAAAAGGGCCTGCTCGGCGCCAACTACTACGCCGCGCACCCGCTGGCGCCGTTGGACAAGACCGTGGCCGTGCTCAACATGGAAATGTTCAGCCCCGATGGTCCGACCCGCGACATCGCCTCGTGGGGACGTGGGCGGGTGTCGCTGGAAGGCGACCTGGAAACCGCCGCCAAGGCGCGTGGTCGCAGCTATTCGCCGGACCCGAATCTGGAAGCAGGCTTCTTCTACCGCGCCGATCATTTTGCGTTCGCGCGCATGGGTGTGCCGGCGATCACCGCCGGCCCCGGCCTGGACATGCTCGACGGCGGCGTCGCGGCAGGCAAGGCACTGCGCGAGACGTATTTCGCCGATTGCTATCACCAGCCGTGCGATCGCTGGACCCCGCAATGGGATGCCAGCGGCCATGCCGCCGACACCACGCTGGTCTACGACGTGGGCGTGGCGCTGGCCAATGGCCGGCAGTGGCCGAGCTGGCAGGATGGCTCTGAATTCAAGGCGATCCGTGCCAAGAGCGATGCGGTGCGCAAGTAAGCGCGCAGGAGCGAGAGGGGACCGCGCGCTCGATCACGGGCTGAGAGCAGCGTCCAAGACGACTGCGCTGATCGCCAGAAGAGCGCAGCTGGACTCCATGCGGCGTGTGCGCTCGTACACTTGGGATCCTGCACGCTGTCCATGCGTATCGAATGACTGCGCGCTACGCCAAGCGAACGCAACCGTTGCTCGGTGGCATGCACTTGCTTGTGCGTGCGCGCCGTCCACGCTCATCAGGCAGCTGCTCGGGACGTTTGTCGTCGCGCGGTACAAATGCTGGCGTTGTGGTCAACGCCATGGCATTGAACGACTGCGTATAGGCGTGCCCTACAGCTTGGCGGCATTGGCTGAATTGCCGCCGCCGGCACGCGTGCTCTTGTCGCCGCCGCTGCACGGATAGCGCCTTGCCAGCGCCTGGACGATCAAGTCAGGTGCGGCTTGGTCCTGGCGTGTATCGGGCAGCGCGCCGATATCGGCGATGACCGCCTGCAGATCGGGCGAGCCGGTGTTGCCTGCAGGCATGCACCAGCCGGTGCGATAGCTGGCGCTGGCGACGCCGAGCAGATACGCACCGGCGCGGCTGGCCGAGACAAGCACCTTGAACTCGCGTTGCTCTGGCGCGGTGATTTCTGGCGCAAGCGATCCGTCCAGTCCGGCTTCGATCAGCTTGCGGCCGCTGAGTTCCCACGGCTCGGGTGCGCGCGCCAATGCCGTGGCGGACGTTGCAAACAAGGCGGCCAGGGCCAGCCAGCGAAGAGGGCACTGCATATGCACGCTCGGATGCGGTGGGAAGTGCACCATAGCGCGACCGAGGTGCGGCGTGGGCTTTGGCATGTGCTCTAGAATTGAAGGTTCCGCTGCACTGGCACTGTTCCGATGTCTTCCTCTCACGATGCTGCCGCGCCTGCGCGCAGCGGGTTAGTCGTTCTCGCCTTGTTGCTGGTCTACGTGGTGTGGGGCTCGACCTATCTGGCGATCCGATTCGCGCTGGAAGGTGGCGCGCAGCCGCTGACGATGGTGTCCGGCGCGCGTTTCATCGTTGCTGGTAGCGTGCTCTACAGCGTGCTGCGCTGGCGCGGCGTGGCGGCGCCAACGCGTGCGCAGTGGAAGAACGTGGCGCTGATGGGGGCGGCGTTGCTGCTGCTCGGCAACGGCATGGTGGTGCTGGCCGAGCGCAGCGTGTCGTCCGGGCTGGCCGCGACCGCGGTGGCCTCGGTGCCGTTGTGGATGGCCTTGTTTGGCGCCTTGCGCGGGCAGCATGCCAGCGGCGGCGAATGGCTGGGCATCGTGATCGGCTTTCTGGGCGTGGTGTGGCTCAACGCCGGCAGCAGCCTGACCGCGACGCCGGGCGGCCTGGTGTTGTTGCTGATCGCACCGATCGGCTGGGCATTCGGGTCGGTGTGGTCACGCGGGCGCGATCTGCCTTCGCCGTTCATGACCGCCGCCGGACAGATGCTGTGCGGCGGCGTGTTGCTGGTCAGTACCGGCCTGCTGATCGGCGAGCGCCCGCAGGTGTGGCCGAGTCCGCAAGGACTGCTGGCGGTGGCGTACCTGTGCGTGTTCGGCTCGATCGTGGCGTTTACCGCCTACGTGTGGCTGCTGCATCACGTGCGCCCTGCGCTTGCCGGTAGCTACGCCTACGTCAACCCGGTGATTGCGGTCAGCCTGGGCGCCTGGCTCGGCCACGAGCGCTTCAGCGCGCAGGACATCGGTGCGATGGCGGTGATCCTGGCCGGCGTGCTGGTGGTCACCTTCGCCAAGGCGCGGCGATGAGCGCGGTGTCGTCGCAGGAAGCGCGCCGCGGATTGTTGATCACCGCCTCCACCTTCGTGCTGTGGGGGCTGGTGCCGGTGTACTGGCATCTGCTCAAGGCGGTGCCGTCGCTGCAGATCATCGCCCACCGCATCGTGTGGAGCACGGTGCTGGTGGTGGCCTGGCTGCTGGCGAGCTCGGGCCTGCGCTGGTGGCGCAGCATCGCTGCGCAGCCCCGCGCGCTGCGCATGCTGGCCGGCAGCAGCGTGGCGATCGCGTTCAATTGGGGCCTGTACATCTGGGCGATCAACGCCGGGCATGTGATCGAGGCCAGCCTGGGGTACTTCATCAACCCGCTGCTGAGCGTCTTGCTGGGCGTGCTGGTGTTGAAAGAGCGCCTGCGCCGCGTCCAGTGGGTAGCGGTGGCCTGCGCCGCAGCGGGCGTGCTGTGGCTGACCATCGATGCCGGCGCGCCGCCGTGGATTGCCTTGGGACTGGCGGTGTCCTTCGGTATTTACGGGCTGCTGCGCAAATTGGTGGCAGTGGATCCGGTGGCCGGGCTGGGCGTGGAAAGCGTGTACCTGTTCGTGCCGGCGTTGCTGCTGGCGGCGTGGGGCGAGCAGGGCAACGGCGGCGCGTTCCTGAGCGGCTGGAGCCTGCGGACCGATGCGATGCTGATCTTCGGCGGCGTGGTGACGGCGTTGCCGTTGATCGGTTTCGCCTACGGTGTGCGGCGCATTCCGCTGTCGTTGGTGGGCATCCTGCAATACATCGCGCCGAGCCTGCAGTTGCTGCTGGGCGTGTGGTTCTTCCACGAGCCGTTCGATCAGGGACGCGCGATCGGCTTCGCCGCGATCTGGGTGGGTTTGCTGGTGTTTGTCGGCGACAGCGTGGTGCGTTCGCGGCAGCCGGTGGTGAGGCGCTGAGTCAGCGCGACACCGCACGCAGTGCGTGTGGCATTCATCGGGGCGATTGCTTCGCGTCAGCGTGCGCGATTGCCGCGCTCAACTGCGCGGCGGCGCCAACGGGCTGGCCACTGCCAGCGTGGACGCGGGCAGCGCCTGCGGTGCAGGGCAATGGCTGGGGTCTTGTTGCACCTGTTCCAGCCATTGGTCGACGGGCCCACCGAGCAAGTCCAGCCGTAGTGGCAGGCTCAAATGGTTTTCGCCAGGCAGTTCGAGGTAATGCGCACGCGCGCTGGCCACGGCCAATGCACGGCCATGCGCCACTGGAATGTGCTGATCGGCATCGCCGTGCAACAGCAGCACGCAGCTGCGCGTGTCGGCCAGGGCGTGCGCGACGTCGACACGGTCCAGGTCCAGCTTGAGCTGGGTGTCGGCCGCTGCAATCACCGCGTCGATATTCTGGTCGGCATAGCGCCAGCGTGCATACGCCGCCACCGCCCGCCCACGCCACCCGTGCGGCTGGCTGGCGAGCAGGTGCGGCACCATGTCGCGGATGCCGCGCCCGGCATTGGCGAAGGACTCCATCGCCACCACGCCGGTTACGCGCGGGCCGAGTTTGTCGGCCGTGAACAGCGCGGTGGCGGCACCGTAGGAAATGCCGAACAGATACAGCGGGCCGCGGATTTCGCCGCGCGGCTGCAGGGCGTCGAGCACATCGATGACGTCGTCGGACTCGCGCGTGCCGTAGCCGGACGGCCCGCCGCCGGAATGGCCATGGTTGCGCAGGTCGATGGTGACCACGCGGTAGCCGGCCTGCGCAAGCTGCAGCGACCAGGGCAGCAGTGAGTCGCCATCCATCATCCAGCCGTGCAGCAGCACCACCGTGCCGCGCGGCGCTGGCGGCTTGGCAGTCGGTGCCTTGAAACTGAAATCCACATCCAGCGCATGCGCCGGGTCGGTGCGCTGCCCCATGTAGCGATAGTGCATGGCGTACTGGCCGGGGTCGATCGCGCGCCAGAAGATCGGCACGCCATCGCGCGTCACCACATGCCCGCTGCGGTTGGGCACCGTGGCGATGGTGGCGGCGATGCGTTCTTCGTCCAGCAGCGGCGAGGTGCCACCGGGCGCAACCAGGCGCTCGCTGAGCGAGCTCGAAGAAGAGGAGCAGCCGGCCAGCCACAGGCAGGCGCAGACCAGCACAAGCAGGCGCGTCATGGCGATCGATCGTTGGAGCAAACGGCCGAGCAGGCTACGGCCTGCCCAGCCCGCGCATCTACCGCACTGCGGTGACAAAACCATGACAGCCTGCAATACGTTCAGCCGCCGCCGCAGCCGCAGCCGCGGGTCTGCCGCGGCTGTCACCATTCCCGATTCCCGATTCGCGGCGGGCCAACACCCGCCTACACCTCACGCAACGCCGTGGTAATCGGCAGACGCGCGGCACGCAGCGCGGGAAACAGCCCGCCCACCAGGCCGATGCCCAGCGCCCATTTCAGCCCGCTCCATAGCAGCTCCGGCGAGACCTTGAACTGGAACACCACCTGGCTGAAGTTGCTGCCCAGCGTGGAGACGGTGTAGCCGTTGAACACCGCCCAGGCAATCGCGCCGCCCAGCAGCCCGCCCAGCAGTGCCAGCAGCATGGTTTCCAGCATCAGCGCCATGATCACCGGCGTGCCACGGAAGCCGATCGCACGCATGGTGGCGATCTCGCGCGCGCGCGTGGCCACCGCCGCATACATCGTGTTGAGCGCGCCGAATACCGCGCCCACTGCCATGATCGCCCCGATCACCGTGCCCAGGATGTTGATCAACTTGTTCAAGCCGCCGCCCTGCTTGCCGTAGTAGGCGCGGGTGGTTTCCACATCCAGCTTGAGCCGCGGATCGGCGGCCATGGCGGTCTTGAACGCGCTGAAGCCTGCCTTGCCGTTGGTGCGCACGCTGATCGACTGATAGGCGCTCCGGTTGTAGGTGGTGGCCAGCGTCTGCGCGTCGGTCCACAGCTCCGAATCGTGCGCATCGCCGGAGGCGAACACGCCCACCACGGTCCATTGCTGGCTGCCAAGCGTGAGTGTCTTGCCCAGCTCCAGTCCGCGGAACTGGTTCAACGCGCCCTTGCCCACCACCATTTCGCGCAGGCCGGTGTTGAAGCGGCGGCCTTGCACGATCTTGACCTTGTCATGCACGGCCCAGGCCTGTTCGCCCACGCCACGCAGTTGTGCGTTGACGTCGGTGCCGTCGGAGCGGGAGGCGATGTTCACCACTTGCGAGAGTTCCGGCGACAGCATCGGGCGGCCGTTGGCATCGGCGGTGATGCCGGGCAGGCTGCCGATCAGCGGCACCAGGTCGCGGGTGATCACCGAGTTGGTCTCCGCCTGCGAACCGCCGCGCAGGACGATCGCGGTGGTCTCGTCGCCGGTGCTGTTGAGCGTGGCCTGGAAGCCTTGGCCCATCGCCAGCATCGCCACCAGCACGCCGACCACGCCGGCGATGCCGACCACGATCACCGAGCTGGACCCCCAGCGCTGCGGCAACGTGGCGATGCCGATGCGTGCGGCAGCCAGCGAGAGCCGCCCGCTGCGTGTGACCACCAGCCACACCGCCAGCAATCCACCGATCGGCAGCAGCACCAACCACGGCAGTGCGATCCAGGCAGCCAGCCCGATTGCCAGCAGCACGACCGACAGCGCGTTGACCCCACGATCTTTCCATTTGCGTTGCATGTGCATGCTCCTGTCAGCGGCCGGCGAGTGCATCGACGATCTTCAAGCGCTGCGCGCGTAATGCCGGCAGCACACCCACCACGATGCCGATACCGGCCATCAGCCCGACCGCGACCAACCAGGTCTGCAGCGGCACGCTCTGGGTCGGCATCAGGCCACCGCTGCGCGCGGCAACCGCCGGGATCACCAGCGCCGCCAGCCCCATGCCGATCAAACCGCCCAGGCCGATCAGCAACATCGACTCCACCATCACCAGGCTCAGCACGGTGCGGTCCTGAAAGCCCAGCGTCTTGAGCGTGGCCAGCTCCGGAATCCGCTCGCGCACGGCCTGCGCCATAGTGTTGCCGGTCAGCAACAGCAAGGTGAAAAACACCGCGGCCATGATCGAGGTGACGATCAGGCCGATATCGGCGAACTGTTTGACGAAGGCCTGCTGGAACGCCGACTCGGTCTGCGACTTGGTTTCATGGTCGGAGTTGGCCGACAACGCATCGATGGCCTGCGCCACGCGCGATGCCTGGTCGGCATTGCGCAGCGTCACCGTGTACCAACTCACCCTGCTTTTGATGTAGTCGTTGGACTCGTCGAAGTACTTCCAGTTCATCATCAACTGGCGTTCCTGGTTGGCGGCCACCGTGCGGTCTTTCATGCGGAAGATGCCGACCAGTTGCAGCGGCCAGTCGTTGCTGCCGCCGCGCGGAAAGATGGTGGCCTGCAGCGGGATGGTGTCGCCGATCTTCCAGCCATTTTCCTTGGCCAGGCTTTCACCAACGATCGCGCCGGTGCGTGTGCTCTGGAAGGCTTTGAGCTGATCCTTGGGCAACTGATATTCGCTGTACACATCGAAGAAATTGGGCGCCACCGAAAAATTCGGGAAGAAGTTCTTCGGGTCGCGGTAGATGCCGCCGAACCACATTGCCGAGGTCACATCGCGCACGCCCGGCACGCTGCGGATCTGGTTTTCCAGAGTGATCGGCAACGATTGGGTGATCGACAGGCGCGATGCCACCACCAGCCGGTCCACGCCGCTGACGCTGCCACCGGAGGTGAAGGCCACGCGCACCGAATCGAGCATGCCGAACAATAAAAACGCCGCGACCACCGAGAGCAAGGTCAGCAAGGTGCGGGTCCTGCTGCGGAACAATTGCGCCCATACCAGCGAGAGATACTTCATGGCAGCGCTCCCTTACAGTGCAAGCGGCGCGTCGGCCAGCTCGCCCTTGTCCAGATGGATGGTGTGGGTGGCGTATTCGGCGGCCTTGGGGTCGTGGGTGACCATCACGATGGTCTTGCCGTGTTCGCGGTTGAGCTCCTGCAGCAGGCGCAGGATTTCTTCGGCGTTGTGGCGGTCCAGATCGCCGGTGGGCTCGTCGCAGATCAGGAAGGTGGGATCAGAGACGATTGCGCGCGCAATCGCCACGCGTTGCTGCTGTCCGCCAGACAATTCGCTGGGCTTATGGTTGCGGCGCTCCTGCAGGCCGACCAGGGTCAATGCGATCTCGGCATTGCGCTTGCGTTGGGCGGCATTGAGCGAAGTGAGCAGCAACGGCAGCTCCACGTTCTTCTGCGCGGTGAGCATCGGCATCAGGTTGTAAAATTGGAATACGAAACCGACGTGGTGACTGCGCCAGGTCGCCAGCTGACCGCCGCTCATGCGGTCGATGCGCTCGCCTTCGATCTCGATCTCACCCCCGCTGGGGTTGTCCAGCCCGCCGATCAGGTTGAGCAAGGTGGTCTTGCCCGACCCGGACGGGCCCATCAACGCAACGAAGTCGCCGCTGGCGATTTCCAGATCGATGCCGTGCAGCACCTGCACCTGCTCGGGCCCGCGTTGGTAGGTCTTGGTGATGTTGCGCAAACTGACGAGAGCGGACATGGCAACTCCTGGCGGTGCGATGGAAGAGATGAAGCAGTGCGCAGAGCGACTGCGGATGTGATGCGGCACTGCAGTGACACGGCGAGCTGAAATGCGATGAAGCGATGTGGCGGGTGCAGGCAAGGCATCGACTGCTGTGACGACCCATGTACGGCGCACGTTGCCGATGCCTGAAACGTGCGTGCGGCGACATTGGCTGAAAATGTTGACGAACATCGCAACCGCAGATGCGCAAGCACACAGTCGCCACCGCGTGACTGGATTTCAACGGCGTCTGTCGCAGCGCGGCGCAGGCGCCTGCACCGCTGCCGTTTCCATCAACGCCCTTTTCCGTGCCCGTTGAGCGGTTGCTGCGTGCGCTGTCTTTGGGTGTGCGTTACTCGGTCGCGTTCGGCTCTGCTTCGGTCACCTTGTCGCCATCCTTCAAGGCTTGCGGCGGATCCAGTACCACGCTGTCGCCCGCGGCCAGGCCGGAGAGCACCTGCCTGTCTTCGCCCATCACCATCCCGGTGGTGACGGCATGCGCGCTGACGGTGTTGTGCTCGCCGACCACGAACGCGACCGTACGCGTGTCGCGCTCCACCAGTGCGGTGGCCGGGATGCGCACGCCTTGCGGCCTGGCTGCCTGCTGCGGTTTGGCCTGCTCCAGAAAGCTGACCCGCACACCCATTTCCGGCACGATGCGCGGGTCCTTGACCTTGAGCGCCACGCGCACTTTCACCGTGGCCTTGCCGCGGTCTGCGGTGGGGATGATGGCGATGACCTCGCCTGGAATCTTCCACTCCGGGTAGGCATTGAGCACCGCTTCCACCGGCATCTTGGGTTGCACGCGGCCGATGTAGGACTCACCCACTTCCACCTCGATTTCCAGCGATTCCATGTCCACGATGGTGCCGATACCGGTGCGGGTGAAGCCGCCACCGGCCGACAACGGCGAGACGACTTCGCCAGGCTGCGCTGCTTTGGCCGTCACCACGCCGGCAAACGGCGCGCGCACCACATTGAAGTCCGAGCGGATACCGGCAATGGCCAGCTGGTCGGAGGCGACCTGCACGTTGCGCTGGGCGTTCTGCAGCTGCGCGCGCAAGGCATCGCGCTGCGCAATGGCCTGGTCGTATTGCGAACGCGACACCAGCTGCGCACCCACCAACGATTGCAGGCGCGTGGCATCGGCATTGGCCACCGCCAGCTGCGCCTGCATGTTGTCGACCTGGCTGCGTGCGGCCGACAACTGCGAGGCCGACAAACTACGCTGCGCATCGGCATCGAGCGGGTCGAGCGTGGCCATCACCTGGCCTTGTTCGACGCGCATGCCTTCCTCGATCATCACCTCGCGCACCTTGCCGGTGACCTGCGCCGACACGGTTGCCATGCGTCGTGCCACCACATAGCCGGAGGCGTCCAGCACCGATGCGCTGCTGCTGCCGGCGCTGATCGCCACCACCGGCGCGGTCTGCACCTTCACCATCGGGCGGCGCGTGAACCACCACGCGGCGGCGGCCAATACGATGACGACGATCACTGCGGCGAGGATCCAGCCGGTACGGCGGGCGGGCGGCGGCGTGGCGGAGCGCTGGCGGTCGATGCGGAGTTGCTTGAGCAGATCGGCGGAAGTGTTCATCGATGACCAGGACGGAAGGCTGCGCGAAATGTGACCGGTCTGCGGGCGACGCCGCAAGCTGCCGGAAGTCACCAACTGCGGTGGGGCGACGAACGGTCGATGCGCCGATGCCGCCGCCAGATGGTGCGCAGCATGCGGTCAGCGCGGCGCGCTCACCAGTGACAGCTGTCATCTGCAAATCATGACATCGGCGACTAGTGCGCCAATGCTGCGGGCGGCCATGCTGGAGGCTCCTCGGCAACCCGTGACCGGCATGCTTTCCTTGCATATGCGAACCGCGCGTGTCTGGCTTGCGCCTGCGCAGGCGAATTGCAGCCTCGGTGGGCGATCGCATCGCAGCAGTTACCAGCAGCATGCATGAGGCCGCTCACCCCTATCGTCCTGCGCGCAGCCGCACGCAGACGGGCCCGGCAGTGGCAGAATCCGCTCACCCACACGGATCTTCGCTGATGCACCTCCGGTTTCCCGCATGGCTTCGTCCCGCCGCCAGTTCGCAGGTTGCCGCGCGGCTGGCGCAGGGGCAATCGCCGTGGATGGATAGCGTGCACCTGTTTTGGTCGGCCTGGGTGTTCGTGGTGCCGGCGTTTTCTGCGCGTGGCTACGATAGCACCTGGCTGTTGTGCACGCTGGCGTCTTATCCGGTGTTTGTGCTGCTCTACGCACGCATGTTGCTGGCGCCGCGCGGCACCTTGTACCGCTATGCCTGGGCGATGGCGGCGCTGAGTGCTGCCTTGCTGCCGGTGTACTCGGCGGGGCTCAGCTATTTCGTCTTCGCCTGCCTGACCTTGCGCCCCTCCACGCGGCATGCGTTGTGGCGGCACTTTGCGATGTTGCTGCTGATGAACGCCTTGTACCTGAGCTGGGCGCGCTGGCTCGGGTTGAGCATGCAGGCGCTGGTGTGGATGCCGGTGACGGTGCTGGGCATGGCGGCCGTGGGCGCGGTGTACAGCATCAACGAACGCAAGGACGCGTTGCTGCGCCTGTCGCAGGACGAAGTCCGTCGGCTGGCGGCCACCGCCGAACGTGAGCGCATCGGCCGCGACCTGCACGATCTGCTTGGCCACACCTTGTCGCTGGTGGCGCTCAAATCCGATCTGGCCGCGCGCCTGATCGAGCGCGACCCGCAGGCCGCACGCAACGAGATCGATGCGGTGGCGCAGGTCTCGCGCGAGGCGCTGGCGCAGGTACGACGCGCGGTCACCGGCATCCGTTCTGCCGGCCTGGTTGCCGAACTGGCATCGGCGCGCGTGCTGCTGGACCTGGACGGCATTGCGCTGGAGCAACAACTGGAGCCACTGGCGTTGCCGCCCGAGCACGAAACCGCGCTTGCGTTGGTCGTGCGCGAGGCGGCCACCAATGTGCAGCGCCACGCCCAGGCAAAACGCGTGCGTGTGCAGCTGCACGCGCACGGCGAGCAGGCGGTGCTGGAGATCACCGATGACGGCCGCGGTGGCGTGATCGTGCCTGGCAACGGCCTGGACGGCATGCGCGCACGCCTGCACAGCCTGGGTGGCGCGTTGGATGTGCAGGCCTTGCCACGCGGCATGCGATTGCGCGCCAGTCTGCCGTTGCCGCGGCCTGCGGTCGTTGCCGCAACGCCGTCGCCGCCGGTGATGCCGCAGTCGCTTTAACGCGCCCTGGTTGCGCTGCCAAGTGCACGGCATGCGTCGGCGCTGTTATTGTGCGCAACCGTTGCATGCATACGAGCGCGACCGATGATCCGGGTGTTGTTGGCGGAAGACCAAGCCTTGCTGCGTGGCGCGCTGGTGGCCTTGCTCGGGCTGGAGGACGATATCGCGGTGGTCGGCAGCGCCGGCGATGGCGAAAGCGCATGGCGCGAGCTGCAGCGCCTGCAGCCGGACGTGCTGGTCACCGATATCGAGATGCCCGGCCTGACCGGGCTGGAACTGGCGCAGCGGATCCAGCGGCAGGCGCTGCCGGTACGGGTCATGATCGTCACCACGTTCGCGCGTCCGGGATTTTTGCGCCGTGCGCTGGATGCCGGCGTGGCCGGGTATCTGCTCAAGGATGCGCCCGCCGAACAACTGGTCGATGCGTTACGGCAGGTGCATCGCGGCGGGCGAGTGATCGACCCGCAGCTGGCCATCGATGCGTGGGTGGAAGCAGACCCCTTGAGCGAACGCGAACGAACCGTGCTGCGGCTGGCTGGCGAAGGCCGCTCCGCCAGCGAGATTGCCCAACAGTTGCAGCTCTCGCACGGCACGGTGCGCAATTACTTGTCCGAATGCATCGGCAAACTGGGCGTGGCCAATCGCATCGAAGCCTATCGCCTAGCGCGGCAGAAGGGCTGGTTGTAGCGCGACCGTTCGACGGATCGCGTCTGCGCGCGTGGGCCTTGCGTTGCCGGGTGCGGCGTTGCTCGCAGAAGCGATGCGATCGCACCAGGCTGCAGCCACTGAAGCGGTGGCATCCGTTACATCGGCAAGCGATCCACAGCGATTCCAAATGCCGGCCAAAGCATGCCAGCCGCGCGCAGGTACACTGCACAGCATCGAAAACACGGCGAGCGATGCATGAAATGTCTGTGGCTGTCGGGCCTGCTGCTGGTGTGCGCCTTCAACGCTTCCGCCGAGCAATACAAGATATTGGTGGCTGCCATTCCCAACCAGTATCACCACGACTATATCCCCGTGGCCAAGCCGCAATTCGAAGCGATGGCGCGCAAGCATTATGTCGAGATGGTATGGGCGTGGAACGCCAAGGCGTTCGATGGCGACCTGTCGCAATACGCGGCCATCGTATTGCTCAATACGCCGGCCACCGATCTGGACCCGACGCAGCGGGCCAACTTTCAAAAATACGTGCGTAACGGCGGCGGCGTGGTTGCGGTGCACAAGGCCTTTGCGATCAAACGCGGGGACTGGGAGTGGTACGACCACATGATCGGCCGCTCGTTCCGCACGCACCCTTACATGCAAACGGCGATGGTGGATGTGGCCGACGCCAATTTCCCGGCCACTGCCGGCCTGCCCAAGCGCTGGGTGTGGAGCGACGAATGGTACGAATACGATCCGCCCTACAGCGACGATCTGGTCACGCTGCTCACCGTCGACGAACGCAGTTACGACCCCACCCTGATCTGGCCGGGCCAGGTCGCCAAGGGCATGGGCCAACAGCACCCGGTGGCGTGGTACCACCATTTCGAAGGTGGCCGCGTCTTCGCCACTGCACTAGGCCATCTGGCCGAAGCCTATAACGACCCACGCTACCTGGAGCATTTGTACGGTGGGATCTATTGGGCCGCCACCGGCAAGGGCATCGAATCATCTGCGCCAGCGGCCAAAACAAAACGCCAGCACTAGCCCTCCCCCCTCGGGAGAGGGGGGAGGGTATGAGGCAAAGCCACTCCAGACGGCAGTTAACCCGATGTTTCGTCCGCACCCTCATCCGCCCCTGCGGGGTACCTTCTCCCGAGGGGAGAAGGGAACTCAAAGCCCCTCTCCTGCCGGGAGATGGGTTGGGGTGAGGCTACGGGGCAACGCCACTCCAGATGGCGGTTAACCCGATGCTTTGCCCGCACCCTCATCCGCCCCTGCGGGGCGCCTTCTCCCCCATAAAGGAGGACAATGTCCCGGCGGGAGAGGGTGCCAACACCCACCCATCACCGCGCAGACCGCTCCCCACGCGCCATGCTGGAAAACACCCCGTCGCGGCGCACCCAGGCATGGAACAACGCCGCGCTCAGATGCCCCAACACGGTGGTAAATAACAGATACGCCAGCCAACCGTGCGCGCTGCGCAGCCAGGCATACAGCGCAGGGTCGTGCGGTGCGATCGGCGGCAGGTTCGCGCCCGGCCACAGCACGATCGGGTAGCCGCCGGCCGACAACATCGCCCAGCCGATCAGCGGCATGCCCAGCATCAACGCATACAGCAGCCAGTGCGAGGCGATCGCCGCGGCCTTCTGCCATGCCGGCAGGTCGGCCGGCAGCGGCGGAGGCTGGTTGCGCAAACGGTTGATCAAGCGCAGCACCGCCAGGATCAGGATCGCGATGCCCAGCGGGCGATGCAGATCGATCAGCCACGGCCGCTGCGTCACCGAGGCCACCATGCCGACACCGACGAACAGCATGGTCAGGATCATCGCGGCCATCAGCCAATGCAGCACGCGCGCCGGCAGATTGAAGTGGGTGCGGCGGTTCATTGGCGTGCTCCCTGGCCAGTGGCGGCGCTGCCCGTGCCATTGGCGATCTCGTGTTCGCGGCGATTGAACGATTGCGAATACACCGACGAGCGCGCCGCCAGTATCGGGTCATTCGATGCGGCCAGACCCTTGGGCAAGATCAACGGGTCGTAATTGAGATCGCGACACGGGCCGGTGGCCTGCGGCTGCGCACGCTCGATCGAGAGCGTACCGGCCACGATCTGCTTGCGGCTGTCCGGCCACGGCTGCGACGGATCATCCACCGCATCGCCGGGCTCGGCAATGGTCAGCACCATGTCCCAACGCAACGGCCCCTGCGCCAGCCGCGCGTCCAGGTCGGTGGCGAGAAAATCGCCATCGGCCTGCTTGCGTTGTTCGGCGTTCAATTCCTTGAATGGCGTATGCGGGCGCATCGACCAGCGGATGTAGCGTTCGCGCCCATCGGCGGCAATCGCGCGGAACGCATTGACGCCGTTGTACTGCGTATTGGCCCAGCTGTCCGACCACGGCGCGGTCTTGGCCCACTGCTGGAACTTGGCCGCTTCCGGATACTGCTTGCCGAACGCCGCCAGTTTTTCGGGGTCCGGCTTGCCGGTGGCCGGGTCCGGCCTGGAGGCCACGTTGAGCGCCTGAAAGCCAGCCGGCGTGGCGACCACGAAGAACGGAAAACTGTTCATCGCCGTGCGCCATTCCTGCCCATCGTCGCTGCGCAACAGCAGCGCCATGCTGCGCACGCGCGCCTGCCCGTCGGGCCCGTGCGGATCGCCGCCGCCGATCGACATGCGCCCCAGCACCGGCGTGCTGGGCTGGCTGAAGATGCGTGCCGACGACAGCCAGGTGGCCTTGCCGCTGGACTGGAATTGCCCGCTCACGCACACGCCCTTGGTATGCGCACGGCGGAAGCCAGGATGCGGCGGCCCGCTGGATTCGATGGTGTCGGTCATGCGTGCGGCAGTGAGCCGGTCGCCACCGATCCAGCCGGCCGTCCAGGCAAACGCCAGCGCAATGCCGCCGGCAATGGCGGCAATCCCCAACAACGGCAGTACGGGGCTGCGTGCGCGCGGGGGCGAAGGAGGTGGCAACGTCATGGCTGGCTCCGGTCTTGGGTCTGGAACGGCGTACGTACTGTCGCATGGCGACGGCTTGGTCGCCGCAGCCAAGCACGCCGGTGCCGCATCATCCGGAAGAGGCTGCCTTGGGCGTGTGACGGAACGCGGAGGTGGGGAGGCGTCAGCGCGACGCACACATACCGCTGCAGCTATGAACGAAGCGCAATCGATGTGGTGCTAGTCCACACCAGCGCACAGGCCTGGAGGCTCTCAAATAGATGCCAGGAGTTTTTGTTGTTGCTGGTTGGCCTTGTGATGGAGAGCCAAGCTGTAGAGCAGTTCTGGGTTGGTGGTTCTCACCAGTCCGAAGGTGTCACGGATGACGCGGTCAATGCGCGGGCCGCCTCCACCAAGGATGGCCGCAGCTAGCGCCGGGACGATCAATTCAAGCAGCTCCGGAAGATGGGAAACGCGGCGCGCAAGTGCCTGCAGAGCATGCGCTCGTCGAAGATTGTGTGGCTCAGTTTCTGCAATGCCAAGTAGCTGACGAATCACATCTGCAGCCTGCGCCAGCGATCCTTCGGCCATCACGGCGACCGGCCAGGAGGCAACCGTCACGATGCGATTCGGTTCGCTTTGTTCGTGCGCAGCCTCAATCGCTGCTTTGAGAAGGGCAGTGCGTTTGGCGCCAGAGGAGAATTCAGCGGCACGCGACAGCGCCTGGCACCGGTACCAGGGATGCTTGATTTTTCGAGCGATCATGGCAGCGCCATCAGGGTCGTCAGGCGCCATGGCGAAGACGCGCCCCCGTCCATGTATATCGGCCGTTGTAATAGGTAAGTCACTCATCGAGATCGGATGCCTTGATCAGTCAAGCGATGCTGCGGGCGACAGAGTTTCGCTCATCCGCCTCTCTTCATTGCGTATTTTCGCTGCGAAGCGGCGAAAACGATCAATCGAACATCGTCAGTGGTTACTTGACCAACTGATCAAACTCAGGGCGATAATGATGTTCGTGCGGTGTGGGGACCACGGTTGTCGCTCGGGTGAAACCCATCGCCTGCAATGCAGCTTAAAACTGTGCGAGAGGGCTGTAGGCAAACAACTGGTTATGGCGGTCCCATACCACCGTCGCTTGGCTAGTCGGCAAATGCGCCCATAGGTCATAGCGCGCATCTGCGGAAAGAAATGCGCCAAACCATGATCAGAACGCTTTGACGTCGAAGCGTTCCAGCGCAGGACTTTGGTAGCGGCCTGGTTCTGCCTCGCCCCGCGACATGTAGAAGAGATACAGCAAGTAGTACGGCGGCTCCATGCATGCGTTCAGGCGCTCGAATATTGCACGGTTTCCGCCGGGAACTGCCACGGTGCGGTCTGTAGATTCAACACCGCCGGAGGCGAATGAGCGCGCCATTGCCCGCCTTCCAGATGTCCGATTGGGTATATGCGTGTCTGTTGCCTTGATTGAAGCAGCTCGCCGTAGTGAGGCCATGATGAGATCGGGCAATGCCTGGCGTGCGTTTGGATGTGATGCCTGGGGCGCGAGGCAGCCTAGACAATGCCATTCGATCCTAGTTGCCGGGCGAGCGAACGCCTGATTGCAGCGCTCGCCACGCTCAACCGCCGTAGCGTTGCTGCAGCATCGCGAACGCCGAGCGCAGTGCCAGCGCTTCGCCGCCGGCAGGGCGGCCAGGGCGGTCGCTGTCGTTCCAGGCGTAGACGTCCAGATGCGCCCACGGCTGTCCGGGTGCCACGAAGCGTTCCAGATACAGCGCGGCGGTGACGGCGCCGGCCATGCGCGAGCCGGCGTTGGCCATGTCGGCCACATGGCTATTGAGATAACGCAGGTAAGGGCGCCAGAGCGGCATGCGCCACACCGGGTCGCGGGTCAGTTCGCCGGCACTGATCCAGGCCTGCGCCAGCGCATCGTCGTTGGCGAAGAGCGCCGGCAGGTCCGGGCCCAGCGCGATGCGTGCCGCGCCGGTGAGCGTGGCGAAATCCAGGATCAGATCCGGGTGCTGCTCGGTCGCATAGCTCAGCGCATCGCACAGCACCAGGCGCCCTTCGGCATCGGTGTTGTCCACTTCCACCGACACGCCGGCGCGGGTGGTGATCACTTCGCCAGGGCGGAATGCATCCGGGCCCACCGCGTTCTCCACTGCCGCAATCAGCAGCGTCAGCCGCACCGGCAACTGCTGCGCCATCACCAATCCGGCCAGCGCCAAGGCATGCGCCGCGCCGCCCATGTCCTTTTTCATGTTGCGCATGCCATCGGCTGGCTTCAGATCCAGCCCGCCGGTGTCAAAGCACACGCCCTTGCCGACCAGCACCAGATGCGGATGCGCCGTGTCACCCCATTGCAACTGGATCAGTCGCGGCGCGCGATGCGAGGCGCGCCCCACGGCATGGATGGTGGGGAAGTTCTGCGCCAGCAACGCGTCGCCGACGATCGCATCGACCTGTGCACCATGCGCTTGTCCCAGCGTGCGTGTGGCCTCTTCCAGATGCTGCGGGCCCATGTCTTCGGTGGGCGTGTTGACCCAGTCGCGTACCTGCAGGCACGCCTCGATCAGCGCACGCGTCTGTGCCGATGGCGTTGCAGCCAGTTCGGCCGGCGCGCGCGGCACCTTGCGATAACGCGAAAAGCGATAGGCGCCCAATCCCCAGCCCAGATGCAGCAACGCCTGCTCGGCATCGCTCAGCGGGTTGGCCAGCATCCAGCGGGTGGCCGGCGGTAAGGCCATCGGCGCATGCGCGTAGGCGTAGGCATCGGCCCGGTCGCCGATACCCAGGATCGCCCCGGCCAGCCCGTTGTCGCCCGGCAACAACAGCACGCTGCCCGGCGCGGCATCGAAACGCTGCGCCTGCGCCCACGACAGCACGCGGGTGGGCTGCTCCGCGCACCAGCGCGTAAAGCCCTCGCGGTCGAGCACATACAGCGGCAAGGCTGCGGCGTTGGGATCGATGAAACCGGTGAGATGCGACATGGAAATCCTCAAGTGCAGCGCCGTGCGCCGCGCGCAGTGGCTCAGGCGGGAAGGGTGATGCCGGCGTTCATAGGGCCCGGATGATGCGGCTGCTGTGCGTCCAGCCAATCGGCCAGCCCGGTCATGCTGTCGAATTGCAGATCCGGCTGCTGGGTGGGGTGCGACCACACCGCGCCTTCGCGATTGATCCAGCAAGCGCGAAGGCCGGCATCCAGTGCGCCCAGCACGTCCATGCGCACGTGGTCGCCCACATGCAGCACCTGCGCGGGAGGCACCTCGAGCCGGGCGCACGCGGCCAGGAAGATGCTCGGGTCGGGCTTTGCGCTGCCGTGTTCGCGCGAGCCCAATTGAAACGCGAAGTGGTGCATCAGCCCGATGCGCTGCAGATCGGCATTGCCGTTGCTGAGCGCGGCCACCGGCACATGGGCGGCAATGCGCGTCAGCGCGTCGAGCGCATCCGGGTAGCATTCCACCTGGTTACGCGCCGCATAGAACACCTCGTAGGCCGGCTCCAGCAACGCCAGATCGCCGCCGCTCTCGCGCAACGCCATTTCCAACGTCAACCGGCGCAGCGCGCTGAGGTCGTGATGCAGGTGCGGGTTGTCGACAAAGCTGCGCTCACGCAGCTCGCGCATCGCCTCCACCGGAAAGCGCTCGGCAGTGACCGGGCTGTGCTCGCGCATCCAGTCGTACAGCACCTGATCGATCCGCGCCCCGATCGGCGCAAAGGGCCACAACGTATCGTCGAGGTCGAGGGTGATGGCGCGGATGTGGAAGCTCATCGCCTGATTGTAATGCCGGGGATGGAGAGTCGGGAATCGAGAATGGGTAGAGCGGCGCCTCTGCTGTTGCGATTCCCAACTCCCGATTCCCCATTCGCGGCTACTCCAGTAGCCGGGCCCAGCGCTGCATCCCGTCCACCCGGCTCAACACCATCTTGATGCAGACCAGCAACGGCACCGCCAGCAGCAGGCCGACCATGCCCCACAGCCAGCCGAACAGCATCAGCGCCAGGATCAGCATCAGCGGTGAGATCGCCATGCGTCGGCCCAGCACGATCGGTGTCACCACCTGGCCTTCGATGGTATGCAGCGCCAGGTACAGGATCGCCGGTAGCAGCGAGGACAAGGTGGTGCGGAATTCCACAAAACCCATCAACAGCATCAGCATCACGCCGATCAACGGGCCGACATACGGTGCGAAATTCAGCAATGCGACCACCGTCCCCCATAGGATCGCTTCGGGTAGCGGAATCTGCAGGACATACAAAATACCGGCAAACACCAGTCCGACCAGCGTGTTGATCACGCTGATGGTAAGCACGTAGCGCGAGACCTCGCGTTCGATGTCCAGCATGATCTCGGTGGTGAACCGTTGCTGCTGACGGTTCGGTAGCAAGGCGATCGCATGCCGCTGCAGGCTTTCGCCATACACCATGAAGAAGAACGTCAGCAGCACTACCGCCAGCACCGAGGCCGCCAGCTTTGGGGTGCGGACCAGTGCCTTGTAAGGGTCGTCCATCTGCGTGCGCACGATCTGCACGCCGCGCTGGCCTTCGCCACCGGCCGCGCGTGCAAAATTTTCCGCTGCCTGGTTGGCTTGCATCACCGGCTTGGTCAGATCGCGCACATCGCGCGCAATCTGGCGCATCTGCCGTGGTGCCTGTTGTACCCATTCGGCGGCAGGGCCGGCCAATTGCGTGGCCAGCGTGACGGTACCGGCCAGGCCAAGGCACAGGATGAGCAAGGCACCGAGAAACCGCGGGATATACAGCTTGCGCAGACCCCGCAGGATGGGGTTGCCGATCAGCGCGAAAAACGCGGCCAGCATGATCGGCAGGATGATCGTCTGCGCCGCCCATAGCGTGTAACCAACGGCGAGCGTGGCCAGCACCACTAGCGAGGCCGGCGCGCGTGGGCGGGGCGCCGGTGCGGGCGGAAGCGAATCTGCCGCGGTGGCGGCATCCGGTGAGTCGACGGGAAGAGACATGCGCGCCCTGACAGCAGACTGGCGTGCTGCCAGCGGTGCGCCATTATCGGCGCAATGCGTCAACGGCGCGCACAGGGCCTGTGGGCAGGATGTCAGCGAGCGAAGGCTAGTCTGGCGAACTCGGCCGCATGTGCCCTTGTGCAGGTCGCGGTGCGCAGTGTCGGTCGTCGATGTGAGATTGCCACTGCCCCCACGATGATGCCGCAAGCTGCCAACCGCGATGGCACGCATGCTGCGCGAATGGCCGCCAGACATTGCAGCGATCGGCGAAGCTAAGTCGCCACATGTGGCGCGCGATCTCCGCATGTCAGAGCTGCTATCGGCCAGCAACCACGGCGAGCAGTCATCTGCAGAAATGGAAGGCGCAGACGCCCATATCCGCGGGTTCGTGGTGCAGTCATTCCTTCGACCAATCCCCAAGCGTAGTACGTGCGTGCTGCGCCGGAGCCGAACATGTTCATCCGCCGTGGTACGGATTCTCGGTTGCTCCGGTGCATCAATGACTTGCATAGGCCGATGTGCGGTCGCCAACGACAGCGGCCTCGCAGAGCGCTGGCCGCCGTGAATATCCTCCGCGCTCAGGCGGCACGATCGGCCGGGACCTGCACCACGGTCACCGGCGGGTCGGCTGCCACTTCCTCGGCATTGTCTGCCGCACGTTCGGCCTGCTCGGAAGCTTCCTGCGCACGGTGCGCGGTGAACAGTGCGGAGATGGTACTGATCATCTGCAGAAGCTTGGGAATACCGCCAAGCTTGCTGGCGATGCTCCCCAATGCCGCCTGCGGTTCATTACGGCCGGTGACAAACCCCAGCCCGAAGCCCACCGTCATAATGCGCAGCGGCGACCACCCGGCGCGCCAGGTCTGGCGGAGTTCGCTCCAATGCAGGCGCGTTTCCTGCGCACGTCCTTCGACCAGATATTCGGCGCGTTCGACGCGTTGACGCAAGGTTCCAAATTTCATGGACGTGCTCCACTGGCAGAGGTCGCCGCCTCATCGTCTTTGCCGGGGTCATCGAAAATCCCAAGCTTGATGAGCTGACGGCGCGTCGCATTCATGCCGGTATGGTCGAAGTAGAAGAACACACGCCATGCCGCAATGCCGGTCACCAACAGACTCGCCAACGCAGTGAAAAACATCGCCTGGAACCACGACAGCCCGGCACGCTGCAGCAGGGCGATGATGGCGCCAGCCAGCAATAACCATGACGAGGCACCGAACACCACGGCCACGCAGGCCCAGGCCAGGCCTCGCCCGAATGCGCTGCGTGCCAGTTGCAGATCAGCCGACACCAGCCGGCGCAAGGCGCGATTGGTGTCCTTGGCCGAGCCCAGCGTGGCACGGCCGGCGGCGCCGACCGCACGTACGCTTTCGTCCAGTCCTGGCGTTTGCGCGCGCGCGTCTGGCGCGCCGGTTCCGGCAGCGGGAGAGGCCTGATCGCTCACGACTTAGTTGTCGTTGCTGCGTGCCAGCTTGGCGATGACCCAGCCAGCGGCGAATGCAACGCCGAAGGCGGCCAGCGGACGCTCGCGGATCAGATCGGTGGCGCTTTCCAGCAGATCGTTGCCCTTGGCAACCAGGACGTCGATCTGCTCCTTGGCAGCGGCACCGCCGAACTCGGCAGCGGCCATGCCGGCCAGCGCGGTGTCGGACAGTTCGGCCTTGACGTTGGCGCGACCGAGCTTGAGCTCATCGCCGGCGGCGCTGGTCGCACCCCTGACGGCTTCGCCGGCGGCGCTTGCGGCCGACTTCAGGTGGGTGCCGGCTTCGCTCAGGTTTTCCTTCAGCTGATCGGTATTGGTGGGGCTCATGCGATATCTCCTTCGGTCATTGATGGCAGCCGCCACTCACGTGCGGTCGAGCGGTAGCAATAGCACCGGGGGGGTGTAGGAGGCGTTAGTGCAACCAACTTTCGGTAGACAGTGCGTCAACGCATCAGCGCGTCGTACTGCGCATTGCCACGCAGGATACGCACGACAAGCTGCTGCGGTTTACGTTGGAAATTGGCCCGCCAGCTGGCAAGGTCGGCGAACTCGCCCACGCTGCCGGCCACGATCACATCGCCGGCGACCAGGCCGTTGGCGGCAGCGCGACCGCCGCGTTTGACCTCGCTCACCATCACCCCGGTGATGCCCGACTGACGCAGCGATTCGGGGAGATCGACGAAGGTCGCGCCGGTCAGGCGCGGGTCCAGCATGTCGCCGGTGACGGCGCGGTCCTGCTCTTTCAGCGTGGCCTTGAGTTTGAGCGGCTTGCCATCGCGACGGATATCCAGGGTCACCGCACTGCCAACCGCCTGCAGGCCTTCGTAGTTGTGCAGCGCTTCGGCGCTGTCCACCCGCTGGTCGTTGGCCGCCACCACGACATCGCCCGGTTGCACGCCTGCCGCCGCCGCTGCGGAGCCCGGCAACACCCGTGTCACCAATGCGCCGCGCAACGAATCCACCCCCAGGCCCTGCAGCATCTGTTGGGTGAGGTTCTGGGTCTCCAGGCCGAGCGTGCCGCGCACCACCACGCCCTTGGTCACCAATTGCTCGACGACATTGCGCGCCAGGTTGGACGGAATCGCCAGCCCCAGGCCGATATTGCCGGCCATGCTGCCCTGCGGATTGAAGCTGGCGGTGTTGATGCCAACCAACTGGCCTTGCAGGTTGACCAGCGCGCCGCCCGAGTTGCCGGGGTTGATCGAGGCATCGGTCTGGATGAAGTTCTGATAGCCCAAGCCGCGAATCCCGCTGCGCCCCACTGCCGAGACGATGCCGGAGGTGACGGTCTGGGTGAAGCCGAACGGGTTGCCGATGGCCACCACAAAATCGCCCACGCGTAGCGCGTTGCTGTCGGCCAGTTTGATATCGGTGAGGTTGTCGGCCTTGATGCGGATCAGCGCAATATCGGTATCGGCATCGGAACCGATGAACTCGGCCTTGACCGTGCGTCCGTCGCCGAGCGTCACCTGCACGTCGTCGGCGTTTTCGATGACGTGGTGATTGGTCAGCACATACCCTTTTTGCGCATCGATGATCACGCCCGAACCCAGCGACTCGTTGATGCGGTCCTGCGGAACCTGCGGAAACAGCCGGCGCAGGATCGGGTCGTTGAAGAACGGGTTGCGGACGCGCACCACCTGTTTGGTGTTCACGCTCACCACCGCGGGCATGGCCTGCTGCAGCATCGGCGCCAGCGACGGCACAGGTTGGCCGGCCACCGCCGCCGGCAATGCGGCGGCCGTCGGCAGGGTAAAGGCGGCATTGCTGGGGGGTGTGGCTTCGGCGCGATTGTCGAGCCAGGCGTTGATGCCGGTGGCGGCAAAGCCGCCGAAGGCAGCGGCCAGCGAAAGAGTCAGCAAGGTAGGCAGCGGTCGCATGGAACGGATTCCGGGTTACGCGGTGGATAAGGAATAGGGCGTCTGACTACGTAAATCAAGCTGAACGAGAGTGCCCGCATGCAATTTAACTGCCGGTGAAAGTGCCGCACATCCCTTGCCCTTATTGCGTTGACAGCCCGGCAGGCCGGGCGTAGCGTCCGCTTGATCCGATGCCTGTTCAGCATGTTGCGTGCCGTCGCGCATCGCCTAAGTTTCCCGCACTGACGCCCTTAAGGAGGGTCTATGAGCAACGGCAATGGTGTAACGGCAACCCTGTCCGACGCCGTCGATAGCGTAAAAAGCACCGCCACCGAGTTGACCGAGACCATCGCCAGCACCGCCAGCGAGGCGGCTGCCAGCGTGCAGGAGGCTGCAGGCACGGCGGTGGAAGAGGTCAAGACGCAGGTGGCCAAAGCGCGCAAGGCGGTGGTCAAGGTCGAAAAGAACGTGGCCAGAAACGCCGGCACTGCGGCCAGCGCAGTGAAACGCAGCGTGGCCAAGACCAAGCGCTCGCTGGCGGCCACCAAGGAGGCCGCCAAGCAGAAGCTCACCGCCACCAAGGACGCGGCCAAGCAAACGTTGACCTCGACCACGCAGGCCGCCAAGCAGAAGTTGAGCAGCACCAGCGCCGCGGCCAAGCAGAAGCTCACCGACACCAAGGCCACTACCAAGCGCAAGCTGGAAACCGCCAAGGCCAATGCCAGGGCCGAAGCGGCCGCACTGAATGCCAAGACCGCCGCCAAGCGCGCCGCACGCAAGACCGCCGTTGCAACGGTGAACGCGCGCACGGCGGCGAAGAAGGCAGCCAAGAAGGCAGCAGCCAAGCCGGCGGTAGCGAAGAAGACGTTGGTCAAGCCTGCAGCCAAGAAGGCGCCGGTCGCCAAGCAAACCGCGACCAGGCAGGCCGCAGTGAAAAAGGCCCCGCTCAAGAAGGCCGTGACCAAGACCGCGTTGAAGAAAGCCGCCAAGGTGACCAAGACCCCGGCCACGCGTGCCGTGGCAAAGACCACCGCCGCGCGCAAGGCAGTGGGCAAGAAAGCGGCAAAGCGCGTCACGCGTTGAGGTTGTCACGCTGCGGCGCAGGGTGAGTTGCCTGGGCCGCTTAGCGTGAGACGCGTGCAGCGCATGCGCCATGAACCATGTGCAATGTCGAAAAAGCCGGCGCTGTTTTCACGGCGTCGGCTTTTTTGTTGCAGCGGCTTTGACTAACGCCCCTCTCCTGCGGGACAGGGATTGGGCTGAGGGTACGGAGCGACGCCATACGTGTTATCGAACAATACGAGGCTTTGCCACCAATCCACACCAACCAGACGAGGCTTGTCAGGGAGCCTCATCTACCCTCGCGGGGCACCTTCTCCTCCACGAGGAGAACAATGGCCCGGTAAAAGAAGGCAATGCCACTGCACAAAGCGCCCAACACGGTGATGACTCTGCACTGGGCGAGAGGACTGCCCGAAAGTATCGCGTGCGAGCACTCCGATACGCACAGGCATCGCGCACGCAGTAAAAGGAGCAAGGCCTAGCGCATGCCATCGACAAACTGTTTCGCACCCAGGCCGATCCCGGCCTTGGCCGCGTCATAAGCACCGAGGCTGGCCTTGATGTTCATTGCATTGGGGTATTGCTTTTCGACATAGGCCGCCAGCAAGCGATCGCTTGACGCGTCGAAGATTTCCACCGCATAGCTGACCGAGCCGGAGAATGCGCCTTCCCTGCCACGCGCGGCCTGCACGGCGTTGTAGGAGCCGCCGCCGATATCGACCTTCATGAAGGTGCCGAGCACCCGCTTGCTGGGTTTGGCGCCGGTCAAGGTGAGCCGCACACGCAAGGTGTCGGGCCTGATGGCGGTGGCGGGTTGCCAGCGCTCGCCGATTGCCTCGCCGAACTCGCGTTGCATGAGCTCGGCAAGCATGCGTTTGTCCTGCTCGGGCACGTTTTCGAATTGCGCATCGGGGCCGCGGTAAATGCTCACGGGCTCGATCAGTGCGGTGCGATATCGCGACCAATCCACGTCGCCGTGATACGCGTACGGCATGCGGTCGCCGCGGCTGCCATCGTGCGGCCGCAGGTAGCTCGAAGATGGCAATTGTCGATAGGGCATGGGGCGGGTGCTGGCGCAGCCGATCAGGATGACGCTGACAACGGCGAGTGCGCAGTATCGAACGAATGAACAAGCCGACATGGGGAACTACCTGAAGGAGGGAGGCGGATGGATGCAGTTGCAGCGCGCTGGCGTGACCTGATGCTCAGTGCATCAGAAAGCTGGCAGCCGCTAGCCCGAACACGGCCGCTGCGGCGGCGAACAACACGCCGCTCTTGGCCAAGTGCTGCAGGCGGCGGGTGTCGCGCGCGCTGCGGATATCCGGCAACGCGCACCAGATGTCGCGGTTACGCGTGCCGGTAAAGCCGCAGCGAAATTCCGATGCGACAGGCAGTGGCAGCGGATGCGCAGCGACGGGGTCGTTGGCGGCGCGCTGCACGACCGGCAGCGACAGCGCGTTGGGGAGGCGTTGGGTGGAACGGATCGAGTGAGGCATCACCAGGCATCCTTGATGCGTGCGATGAGTGCACTGTAGGCAAGCGAGTTTGGGAACTTATTGGATCACCGCGACGACCGCGCACCTTGGCGAAAGCGCGATACGCCGTGCACCACGCAATGGTGTCCGCATGAGAGCGACTACCAAAACAGAGCGAGCAGCGATCAGGTGGGTGTGGATGGCGCTCGCGCGCCCCACTGTACGCATCAGATAGGCCGTATCGCGTTGGTCGCACTGGGCCTGTGCGTGGTGCGCACTCGCGGCTTCCACGTGCCGCCGCTGGTACATGCCCCACCGAGCACTGGCCGCGCCAGCCCGTGGTTGCGCAGTCGTTTGGTTAGCCGCGTTTCGTAGTGCCCTCGCACTGCCGCGCAGGCAGATTCAGGCCGCGCTGGCGGGGTGGTCGCCGGCAAACACCACGCGTACGCACAGCCCGCGTCCATCGTTGCCGTCGCCGGCTTCGATCGTGGCTCCGTGCAGGCGCGCAATGCCGGCGACCAGCGACAACCCGATTCCACTGCCCTGTACTGCGCTGCCGGGCACGCGATAAAACCGCTCGAAAATAGCGGCCTGCGCGCTTTCGGGTACGCCGGGGCCGTCATCGCTGACCTGCAAGAAGGGGTGCAGGACGTCAGCGCGCAAACAATAGCCGCAGCTCACTTCCACCTTGCCATGCAGGCGGCCATAGCGGATGGCGTTGTCGACCAGGTTGCGGATCAGAATGCCCACTGCATCCACATCGCAACGCACCAGGCAGGGCGATGCCTCAACCTGCAACTGCATCTGGCGCGCATCGGCCTGCACGCTGAATTCGTCCAGCACATGCGAGATTAGCTCGCCCATTTCGACTTGATGATAGGCGGCTGAACTGATGCCGGCATCCAGTCGTGCCAGATCCAGCAATTGTTCGGCCAGCCGATTACTGCGACGCGCGGTTTCCAGCAGTTGGCGCAGCGCGGCGTCCTTGGCGTCCAGTGTGGGCGCGCGCAATGCGACCTCGGCGTAGGCATGCAGTGCCGAGAGCGGCGTGCGCAGTTCGTGCGCGGCATCGGCGACGAAATCGCGTTCGGCCTGGACGGCTTGTTCCACCCGCGCCAGCAAGGTGTTGAAGGAGGCGATCAGCGGGCGAATTTCGTCGGGCGCCTGTGCCAGCGGCACCGGCTCGGTATCCAGGCCGGTGCGTTGCGCGATGGCGCCGGACAGGGCGCGCAGCGGCCCCAGCGAGGTCCGCACGGCCCACCACATCAATAGCCCCAGGATGCCCAATTGCACGGTGTTGAGCACCACTGCGATCAGGGTCTGCTTCACGCTCATGCGCGAGGATGGGTTGCCGATCGGGGTCGGCGTGGTTGCCGCGTCGGGCGGCTCTGTCTGCGTATCGAAGCGGTGCTGGAGCGCGTCGGGCAAGGTGGCGAGCAGTTGATCGCCGAGCAGGTTGAGTTCCTGCTCGAACACGCTGTGATGACCCTGGGTGACCAGTGCGACCAGGATCCACAGAGAGGTGGACCAGCTCAGCAGAACGATCGCGGCCAGCGCCGCCAGCATGCGTGCCTGCAGCGACTTCATTCCGGGGTCTTTCCGACCATGTAGCCCTGGCCATAGACGGTGGAGATCAGCGCATCGCCCAGCTTGCGCCGCAACTGGTGCACATACACCGCGATCATGTTGCTGCCCCCTTCGGATGGGCCGCCATAGATGCCTTCTTCCAGCTGATCCTTGGTGACCACGCGTCCGGCACGTTCCATCAACGCCAGCAGCAGGCGGTATTCGTGTGCGCTCAGCGCCACCCATTTGCCGTCCTTGGTGACCTTGCGGCTGCTCGGATCCATACAGACGTCGCCGTGGCTGAGCAGGGGCACCACGCGGCCCTGGCTGCGCCGGGTGACCGCCCGCAGCCGCGCCATCAGCTCGTCGAACTGAAACGGCTTGACCAGATAATCGTCGGCGCCGGCATCCAGACCGCGGATGCGGTCGGTGAGCTGGCCACGCGCGGTCAGCGCGATTACCGGGGTGGCATCGTAGTGGCTGCGCATGAAACGGATCACGCTCAGCCCGGACTCGCCCGGCAGGCCGATATCCAGCAACACCGCACTGTAGCGATGGTCCACCAGCACCGTCTTGGCGGCATTGGCATGACCGACATGATCGATGGTCCATGACTGCTGACGCACACCGTCGCAGATGGCGTTGGCCAGCATGGTGTCGTCTTCGACGAGGAGCAGATGCATAGGTGTTCTGCCGTGCGCAGGGCCAGTCCGAGATCCGCAGCACTGTCGGTGATGAAGCTTAGAACCTGTTCACGATCTTCTGAGTAATAGCGCCAAGAAGGCCAAATGGATGAACTGCAGGCTGGTGTTGAGTTTGCGCTCGCAGTTCTTCCATAGCCTTCGGTTCTTCTCCAGCCAAGCAAAACTA